>NZ_JARVKV010000050.1 GCF_029813835.1 Streptomyces sp. DH37 | reverse complement strand
CCCAGAAAGGTGACCTCATCCCGCTCGAACCTCATCCGCGCGCCGCGACCATAACCCAGCCGCCGCCGCGCCAGCTCGTCCGCCACCATCCCCGTGGTGACCGGCACCCCATAGGGCAACCCCTCCAGCGTCGCCACCAGTGCGGGACCATGCGACTCCCCCGCCGTCAGCCAGCGCAACCTACTCAACGGTGCTCCTCAGTAGTCCAGGCCCGTAGGTGCTTCCGATCCTTTCACGATCGCACCGCAGGACCGGCCGTCCGTCCAGCAGACGGGACACCTGTCTCATTTGTCAGGCGCAGTCTGTCAGGTCCGGGCCGCCGGCGCCGGGCCGGGCGGCCCGGACGTCAGGCCGTACGCGCCGCCAGCGCCGTCTCGCCCGCCGCGCGCATCGCGGCCAGCGGGGCCGGGGAGCGCCCGGTCATCAGCTCGACCTGGAGGACGGCCTGGTGCACCAGGAGGTCCAGGCCGCCGACGACCCGGCCGCCGCGCTCGGCCCAGGCGGCGGCCAGCGGGGTCGGCCAGGGCTCGTAGAGCACGTCGAAGAGGGTGCCGGGCCGCTCGGGCACGGCCCCGGCGAGGGCGTCGGTGGTGCCCGCGGGTGTGGTGGCGATCACCAGGGGCGCGGCCAGCGCCCGCGGTGCGTCCGCCCAGTCGGCGGTGGCCACCTCCACGCCCAGCCGCTCGCCCCAGCCGCGCATCTCCTCGGCCCGCTCCCGGCTGCGGACGTACGCGGTGACCTCCCCGGTGCAGATCCGGGCGAGTGCGGCCAGCGCCGAGGAGGCGGTGGCCCCGGCTCCCAGCACGGCAGCGCTCGGGACGCTCTCCACGCCGCGCTCGCGCAGGGCGGCGATCATGCCGGGGATGTCGGTGTTGTCGCCGAGACGGCGGCCGTCGCCGGTGAAGACCACGGTGTTGACGGCCCCGACCGAGGCCGCGGTGTCGCCGATCTCGTCCAGCAGGGGTATGACGGCCCGCTTGAGCGGCATCGTCAGCGACAGCCCGGCCCAGTCCCCGCCGCTCGCCGCGAGCTTCTCCAGGAACGGCGCGATGCCGTCCTCGTCCACCTCGAAGCGGTCGTACGACCAGTCGGCCAGGCCCAGCTCCCGGTAGGCCGCCCGGTGGAGCACCGGGGAGAGGGAGTGGGCGATGGGCGAGCCGAGGACCGCCGCGCGTCTGCCCGTCGGATTCACTGGTTCTCCCTGTTCTTCTTCTGCTCGGCGTTGAACTCCTCCACGTGCCGGTTGTGCTCCTCGATGTCCTCGGAGAAACGGGTGTCGCCCGGCCTGACCGTCACGAAGTACAGCCAGCCGCCCTCGGTCGGGTTGAGGGCCGCCTCGAACGCCTGGTGTCCGGGGTTGTCGATGGGACCGGGCGGCAGCCCCTTGTTCCGGTAGGTGTTGTACGGCGAGTCGAGGTCGGTGTCCTCGAGCGAGACGTCCAGGGTGGAGCGGCCCATCGCGTAGTTGATGGTCGAGTCGAACTCGAGCCTGCCGTTGGTGGCCGTGTTCCCGGGGTCGAGGCGGTTGTAGATGACCCGTGAGACCTTGCCGAACTCGTCGTCCTCCTGGGCCTCCGCCTGGATCAGCGACGCGATGATGACGACCTCGTAGGGGGTTTTGTCGACCTTCGCCGCCTGGGCCTCCAGGTCGATCTTGGCGAACTCCCTCTCGGCCCGCTCCACCATCTTCCTGAGCAGGTCCTCGGGCTTGGTCTTGTCGCCCACGGTGTACTTGGCCGGGAAGAGGAAGCCCTCGGGGTTGCCCTTCGCCCACTCCGGCAGGCCGAGATCGGTGTTCTCGGCGGCCTTCTCCGTGGTGCCCTCCGCCAGGCCGAGCTTCTCGTCGATCAGGGCGTAGATCTCCGAGGAGCGCTTGCCTTCCGCGATGATCAGGGCGTTCTGGCTGGAGGGGTCGAGCATCATCTCGATGGCCGCCGCCGAGGACATCTCCTTGCGGAGCATGTAGACGCCCGGCTGGATGCTCTCCGCCCGGGGGTTGGCCCGGGACGCCTCGACGAACCCCTCCTGGCTCTTGACCACTCCCGCCTTCTTCAGGAGCGCCCCCATCTGGGCCAGTGTGCTGCCCTCGGGGATCTCCACCTGGGTCTCGCCGCTGCCCTGGCCGGAGAAGTCCGGCGCCGCGGCGAAGTGGCTCTGGTAGAAGTCGTGGACGAAGTAGCCGGCGGTGCCGACGCCGCCCACCAGGACGACGGCGACCGTCAGGCAGGCGAAGCCGTTCCTGCCCTTCCTGCCGCCCTTGCCCTTGCCCTTGTTCCGGCGGCCGGGCCGGTCGTCGCCGTCGTCGGCGTGCCCGTCGTCGCCGTCGTCCGAGAAGAAGGCGTGCTCGCCCTGGTCGGGGCCGGGGTCCCAGCCGGTCTCCTCGTCGGGGCCCGGGCCGGGGTCCGGTTCGTCACGGCGCCGCCCCTGCCGCTGGTGCTGCGGGGGGTGGGAGGGTTCCTGCTCGTGGTGCCGTCCGTGGGCGTCCTGCGCTCCGGGGCGACCGGTGTGGTCCGCGTGGTCGGCGTGACCGGCGTACTGCTGCTGGTCGCCGTACGGGTCGGCGTGCTGCTGGTGCCCGTACGGATCATCCTGGCCCTGCTGATGCCCGTATGGATCGCCCTGGCCCTGCTGGTGACCGTACGGATCGCCGTACTGCTGCTGATGACCGTACGGGTCTCCATATGGGTCGCCTTGGTCCTGCTGGTGACCGTATGGGTCGCCCTGGCCCTGCTGGTGACCGTACGGATCGTCCCGGCCCTGCTGGTGACCGTAGGGATCGCCGTACCGCTGCTGGTGACCGTACGGCTGTCCGCCGCCCTGGGTCTCCCACTCCTGCCCGCCGTAGCCGGAGGAGGACTGGTGGCCCTGGTGCTGCTGGGGGTGCTGCTGAGGGGGGTACTGCCCCTGCCCGCCGTAGGTGTCCCAGTCGCCGTGCTGGGCCTCGTGCCGGGCTCCGTTCCATCCCTGGTCCCCGTAGAGCGGGTCGTCGGGATGCCACGGTTCGGAGCCGGTGCCCCGGCCATACTCAGTCATCGATCCCCTAGAGCCGTCGGACGGCAGCCGGTGGTGGTACGCACGGACGCCACTGCCCGAAGCCCCGTCTCTCCTGTACGGCTTGGGATTCGAACAGCGCCGTCCGAAGCGGAACGTTACCGTACCGCTATCAGGCCCCCGTCTCGACGCACTCCCCCGGAGCTTTACCGGACACCCGTTCGGTCTCCAGGGCGCTCTGCAGGATCACCACGGCCGCGGCCTGGTCGATGCGACCGCGGCCCTTCTTCGACGACACGCCCGAGGCGCGCATGCTCTGGGCCGCGGTGACGGTGCTCATCCGCTCGTCCACCAGGCGGACGGCCACGGGGGCGATGGCCCCGGCCAGTTCCCGGGCGAAGGCCCGCACCCGGGCCGCGGCCGGGCCCTCGCCCCCGTTCAGGGAGCGGGGGAGCCCGACCACGACCTCCAGCGGCTCGTACTCCGCCACGAGTGCGGCCAGCCGGCGGCGGGCGGCCGGGACGTCGCGCCCCGGCACGGTCTCCACGGGCGTGGCCAGGAGCCCGTCGGGGTCGCAGGAGGCGACCCCGATCCGGGCGTCCCCGACGTCGACGGCGAGCCGCCTGCCGCGTCGCATCAGGCGGCCACCAGGCGCTCGACGGCGGCGACGGCCTCGTCGATCGCGTCCGGGTTCTGCCCGCCGCCCTGGGCGACGTCCGGCTTGCCGCCGCCTCCGCCGCCGAGGGCCTTGGCGGCGGCGCGGACCAGGTCGCCGGCCTTCAGGCCGCGGTCGCGGGCGGCGTCGTTGGTGGCGATGACGGTCAGCGGGCGGCCGTTCGCCACGGTGAACAGGGCCACCACGGCCGGGCGCCCGCCCTGGATGCGGCCGCGTACGTCGAGGACGAGCTTGCGCAGGTCGTCCGCGGTGGTGCCGTCGGGCACCCGGCCTCCGACGAAGGCGATCCCGTTCACGTCGCGGGCGGAGGAGGCCAGGCCCGCGGCGGCGGCCAGGACCTTCTCGGCGCGGAAGCGCTCGATCTCCTTCTCGGCGTCCTTGAGCTTGGCGAGCATGCCGGAGATCTTCTCCGGAAGCTCCTCGGGACGGCCCTTGAGCAGATCGGTGAGCTGGGAGACCACCGTGTGCTCACGGGCGAGGAAGGTGTAGGCGTCCACGCCGACCAGGGCCTCCACGCGGCGCACGCCGGAGCCGATGGAGGACTCGCCCAGCAGCTTCACCAGACCGAGCTGGGCGGTGTTGTGCACATGGGTGCCGCCGCACAGCTCCTTGGAGAAGTCGCCGATGGTCACCACGCGCACCCGGTCGCCGTACTTCTCGCCGAACTCGGCGATGGCGCCCTGCTTCCTGGCCTCGTCCATGCTCATGACCTCGGCGGTGACGTCGAGCTCGCGGGCGAGGACCTCGTTGATCTTCTGCTCGACGTCGGTGAGGACCGTGCCGGGCACGGCGGTCGGCGAGCCGAAGTCGAAGCGGAAGCGGCCGGGGGCGTTCTCGGAGCCGGCCTGGGCGGCCGTCGGGCCGAGCGCGTCGCGCAGCGCCTGGTGGGTGAGGTGGGTGGCGCTGTGGGCACGGGCGATGGCCCGGCGGCGGCGTACGTCGATGGCGGCGTAGGCGGAGGCGCCGACGGTGACCTCGCCGACCTGGACGGTGCCCTTGTGCACGGTCACGCCGGGCACCGGCTGCTGGACGTCGCGGACCTCGATGACGGCGCCGGACTCCAGGCGGATGCGGCCGGTGTCGGGCTGCTGGCCGCCGCCCTCGGCGTAGAACGGGGTGCGGTCGAGCACGACCTCCACGTCGTCGCCCTCGGAGGCGGCGGGCGCCGGCAGGCCGTTCACCAGCAGGCCGACGACGCTGCTCTCGCCCTCGGTGTCGGTGTAGCCGGTGAAGACCGTGGTCCCGGCGGTGTCGGCGACCTCGCGGTAGGAGCTCAGGTCGGCGTGGCCGGTCTTCTTGGCCCTGGCGTCGGCCTTGGCGCGCTCCCGCTGCTCCCGCATCAGGCGGCGGAAGCCCTCCTCGTCCACCGACAGGCCCTGCTCGGCGGCCATCTCCAGGGTGAGGTCGATGGGGAAGCCCCAGGTGTCGTGGAGCAGGAAGGCCTTCTCGCCGGGCAGGACGCTTCCGCCGGAGGCCTTGGTCTCGGTGACGGCGGTGTCGAGGATGTTGGTGCCGGCCTTGAGGGTCTTGAGGAAGGCGGCCTCCTCGGCGAGCGCGACGGTCTCGACGCGCTGCCGGTCGGTGATCAGCTCGGGGTACTGCTGTCCCATCGTGCCGATCACGACGTCCACCAGCTCGCCGACGACGGGCCGGTCGGCGCCCAGGATGCGCATGTTGCGGATGGCGCGGCGCATGATGCGGCGCAGCACGTAGCCGCGGCCCTCGTTGCCGGGGGTGACGCCGTCGCCGATGAGCATCACGGAGGTGCGCATGTGGTCGGCGACCACGCGCAGGGAGACGTCGCTGTCCTCGGCGTCGCCGTAGGCCACGCCGGTCAGCTCGGTGGCCTTGTCGATGACCGCGCGCAGGGTGTCGGTCTCGTACATGTTGCGCACGCCCTGCAGGATCATCGCCAGGCGCTCCAGACCGAGGCCGGTGTCGATGTTCTTGCTGGGCAGGTCGCCGAGGATCGGGTAGTCCTTGCCCTGGCCCGGACCGCGCTCGTACTGCATGAAGACCAGGTTCCAGATCTCCACGTAGCGCTCGTCGTTGACGGCGGGGCCGCCCTCGGCGCCGAACTCCGGGCCGCGGTCGTAGTTGATCTCGGAGCAGGGCCCGCAGGGGCCGGGGACGCCCATGTCCCAGAAGTTGTCCTTCTTGCCCAGGCGCTGGATCCGCTCGGCGGGGACGCCGACGACGTCGCGCCAGATGCGCTCGGCCTCGTCGTCCTCCTCGTAGACGGTGATCCACAGCTTCTCCGGCTCCAGGCCGTAGCCGCCCTTGTCCTGGGGCGTGGTGAGCAGCTCCCAGGCGTACTGGGCGGCGCCCTCCTTGAAGTAGTCGCCGAAGGAGAAGTTGCCGCACATCTGGAAGAAGGTGCCGTGCCGGGTGGTCTTGCCGACCTCCTCGATGTCCGGCGTGCGCACGCACTTCTGCACGCTGGTGGCGCGCTTGTACGGCGGGGTGGCCTCACCCAGGAAGTACGGCTTGAAGGGCACCATGCCGGCGGGGACCAGCAGCAGCGTCGGGTCGTCCGCGATCAGCGACGCCGACGGCACGACGGTGTGCCCCCGCTCCTCGAAGAAGCGCAGCCAGCGGCGGCGGATTTCAGCCGACTCCATCAGTGGTCCTCATTCCGGTCGTACGGGTGGGTGGCTCCGAGGGCCGGACGGCGCGGGGCCGGTCCGGCGATCCCCCGGCGGTCTTCCGCGTGGTCGGCGGCCCCGGGACGGAGCGCGTCGGGGGACGCGGGGTCCGTGGCGGCCGTCAGTCCCAACGCGTCGTTCAACTCGATCTCCCGCTGTGCCATTCCGGCGCGGACGTCGAGCGCGAAGTCCTTCAGCCGGTGCCCGGCCGCCACGGCCTGGTCCGCCGCTCGCGCGGCGAGGCTGTCGGGCGCGAGGCTGCGCAGCTTGCGGTTGACCTTGACGGTGGCCCAGACGCCGGTGGCGGCGCCGGCGCTGAACCAGAAGGCGCGGCGGAACACGGTGGGATCAGTCCTTTCCGTCGCGGCGCCGGCGGCCCGGCCGGCGCGCGGCCGGCACGGACCGGCCCACGACGACGGTGCGGTCGGCCCGTGACGGGTCGCTCTTGCGGCCGAGGGCACGGCGTACGCCGTAGCCGAACGCGGCGACCTTCACCAGCGGGCCGCCGAAGGCGGTGGAGACGGTGGAGGAGAGCGCCGAGGCGTTGGCGGTGACCTCCTGCACGTCCGCGGCGATGGCGTCCACCCGGCTGAGCTGGCTCTGTGCGGAGCGGACGGTCGCGGACGCCTCGGTCAGGAGCGGGACCGCCCGTTCCGTCACGTCCGTCACCAGCCTGGTCGCCGCCCTGAGCGTCTGCGCGAGCCTCACCAGCACCACGGCGAGGAACGACACCAGGATCGCCCAGAAGACGGCCACCAGGAGGCCGGCCACCTCTCCACCGGACACGCTGCACCGCTTCCCTCGGATCGTATGGGGGTCGGCCGCCGCGTCCTGTGACTCGTGAGGGGACCTGACCCACCGATCTCACGGGTGCGACGGCGGGTACCGACCTTATCGCGCCGGAAGCCCCCACCCGTACCGCATTCCTCCGGGCCCGGCGGTCCGGGCGGTCGCGCGCCGGTGCGCGAACGCCGCGGCCCCCCTGCCGCGCGGTGCGGAAGGGGGGCCGAGGGCCGGGAGGCCCGGGCGCCGCCGAGGCGGGCGGCGCGGACGCGGCGGAGGGTCAGCGGGCGTAGTACTCGACGACGAGCTGCTCGTCGCAGACGACCGGGATCTCCTTGCGGTTCGGGTCGCGGTCCAGGCGGAAGGCCAGCGCCTGGAGGTTGACCTGGAGGTAGCGCGGGGTCTCGCCGTCGGGGGCGTAACCGCCCTCGCGGGCCACCAGGAAGGGGTGCTTGGCGCGGCTGCGCTCGCGGACGGACACCACGTCGTCCGGGCGGACGCGGAAGGAGGGCTTGTCGACCTTGCGGCCGTTGACCTCGATGTGGCCGTGCACGACCATCTGGCGCGCCTGGTAGATGGTGCGGGCGATCCCCGAGCGCAGGACGAGCGCGTCCAGACGGCGCTCCAGCTCCACGACGAGGGCCTCGCCCGTCTTGCCCTCGGCCTTGCGGGCGCGGTCGTAGGCGCGGGCCATCTGGCGCTCGCTGATGTCGTACTGGGCGCGCAGCCGCTGCTTCTCCAGCAGCCGGACCTTGTAGTCGCTGTTCTGCTTGCGGCCCCGACCGTGCTCGCCCGGCGGGTACGGGCGCTGCTCGAAGTACTTCACGGCCTTCGGGGTCAGCGCGATGCCGAGCGCACGCGACTTCTTGACCTTGGGACGCGACTGGTTCACGTTGAACGGACCTCCGTGTAATTTAGGTGAGCCTAACCTTAGCGGAGGAGAACGCATGTTTCGACCTGGGAGTCCCCTGCCCGGCGCCGGCCGCTCGCGCCGCGGCCCCGCCCGTACGGACGGGACCGGGAGCGCTCGGACGACGGGGAGGGGTCAGCCGCGTCCCGGGGCGGAACCGGACAGCCGGCGGCCGGACGCCGCCGAGCGGATGCGTACCCTCGTCGAGTCGAACGCGTCGGCCGCCCTGGTGATTCCCGGTACGGCCCCGGAGGACGCGGGCGGCCTGGGGCGGGGCGCGCCCGAGGCCCGCGCCGTCACCCCCGACGGGGACGTGCTCCTGCTGGTTCCGGCCGACTCCCCGGCCGCCCGGGCCGCCGCGCACGCCCGGGACGGCGACCTGGCCGGCGTGATGGAGATCACCGACGTGGCGCCCGTCGCGGTGCCCCACCGCGTCCGCGGCCGGGCCCGGGTGGCGGGCTGGCTCACCCCCGTGACCGGCGGCGAGCGCGCGGCCTGCGCCCGGCTGCTGGCCGGGCGGCACCCCTCGGGGCCGTTCCCCGGCGCCGCGTGGACGCCGCTGCGGCTGGAGTTCGGCGAGGGGTGGATCGACGACCTGTGGGGCGAGGGGCACGTCGAGCCCGACGAGTTCGCCGCCGCGGCGCCCGACCCGCTGGTCCGCCACGAGACCGAACTCCTCCAGCACCTCGCCGCGGCCCACGGCGACCTGGTGCGCGGACTGTGCGCGCTCCTGGGCGAGCGCGAGCGGGCCTGCGGCGTCCGGGAGGGAGCGGTGCCGGTGGCCCTGGACCGGTTCGGGCTGCGGGTGCGGTTCCACGCGGACGGGCGGAGCTTCGACGCGCGCTTCGACTTCCCCCGGCCGGTGCGGGACGTCTCCGGGCTGCGCCGCGCGATCCACGCCCTGTTCGAGGCGGCCTCCGGGGCCTGAGGCGCCCGGCGGCGCGGCCGGGCGGTCCGCCGGGGCCTCCGCCGGGACCTCAGGGCTTCTCCGGCGGCGGGCCCTCCCCCCGCAGCCTGGCCCGCACCCGCTCGGCCACCTCGGCGTACCGGGCCTCCGCGCCGTACCGCGTGGGCTCGTAGTAGCGCTTCCCGTGGACGCCGTCCGGGGCGTACTGCTGCGCGGCGATGCCGCCCGGCAGGTCGTGCGGGTACCGGTAGCCCTCGCCGTGGCCCATCTTCCGCGCGCCCCCGTAGTGGCCGTCGCGCAGGTGGCGCGGCACGGGTCCGGCCAGGCCCGCGCGGACGTCCGCCAGGGCCGCGTCGATCGCCAGGTAGGCGGCGTTGGACTTCGGGGCGAGGGCGAGGGCGATCGTCGCCTGGGCGAGCGTGATCCGCGCCTCCGGGAAGCCGATCATCGCCACCGCCTGGGCCGCGGCCACGGCGGTCTGCAGGGCGGTGGGGTCGGCCAGGCCGATGTCCTCGCTGGCGGAGATCATCAGCCGCCGGGCGATGAACCGCGGGTCCTCCCCCGCCTCGATCATCCGGGCCAGGTAGTGCAGGGCCGCGTCCACGTCCGAGCCCCGGATGGACTTGATGAGCGCGCTGGCCACGTCGTAGTGCTGGTCGCCGTCGCGGTCGTACTTCACCGCCGCCCGGTCGACGGCCTCCTCCAGCGTCGTCAGGGTGATCGCCCGCTCGCCCTTGTCCAGGGCCGCGCCCGCGCCCGCCTCCAGCGCGGTGAGCGCCCGGCGCGCGTCGCCGCCGGCGATCCGCAGCAGGTGCCCCTCGGCGTCCTCCTCCAGCGTCACCGCGCCGCCCAGCCCGCGCTCGTCGGCGACCGCGCGGCGCAGCAGACCGCGCAGGTCGTCGTCGGTCAGCGGCTCCAGGGTGAGCAGCAGGGAGCGGGAGAGCAGCGGGGAGATCACCGAGAAGTACGGGTTCTCCGTGGTCGCCGCGACGAGGGTGACCCAGCGGTTCTCCACGGCCGGCAGCAGCGAGTCCTGCTGCGCCTTGCTGAACCGGTGGATCTCGTCCAGGAACAGCACGGTGTCCTTGCCGTAGCCGCCCGTCGAACGCCGCGCGCCGTCGATGACGGCCCGGACCTCCTTGACTCCGGCGGTGATCGCCGACAACTCCACGAAGCGCTTGTCGGTGGCCTTGCTGACGACGTAGGCCAGGGTCGTCTTGCCGGTGCCCGGCGGCCCCCACAGGATCACCGACGACGGCCCGGCCGGGCCCTTCCCGCCCTCGCCGACCAGGCGGCGCAGCGGGGAGCCGGGGCGCAGCAGATGCCGCTGGCCGACGACCTCGTCCAGGGTGCGCGGGCGCATCCGGACCGCCAGGGGGGAACTCGCGGGGTCCTTCTCCTGGCGTTCCTCGGCGGCGGCGGTGAACAGATCGGGTTCCACGGAACGAAACCCTAAGTCACACCGCCGACAACGCCGACGGGCCGCTCCGCGCCGGCGCCGGCGCGGAGCGGCCCGTCGGCCGGGTCCGGGATCACTTCGTCCAGAAGTCCCACCAGCGGGTCAGGATCAGCATGCCGATGACGCCGACGTGGACGGCCGGGACCACCCAGTGGAACTCCCGCACGCCCTCCCGCAGCCAGGCCGGGGCGGGCAGGAAGCCGTTGTGGAGGTTGCGGAAGGTCGTGTACCAGAACATCAGCAGCGTGGCGACCCAGGCCAGGTTGCACCACAGGCACAGCGCGCCGATGTTGTACAGCGACTGGTACATCAGCCAGGTGCAGAAGCCGACGCCGAAGAGCATGCCGGCGTTCATGGTCAGCCAGTACCAGCGGGGGAAGCGCGCTCCCGCCAGCAGGCCCATGCCGACGGCGACGATCATGCCGTAGGTGACCAGGCCGAGCACCGGGTTCGGGAAGCCGAACACCTCGGCCTGGGCGCTCTCCATCACGTCGCCGCAGGAGACGACCGGGTTCAGGCTGCACGCGGGGATGAAGGCCTCGCCGGAGATCTTGGACTCCAGCAGCTTGAACTTGTCGACCGTGATCACCCAGGAGGCCAGCACCCCGGCCAGGCCGGTGATCACCAGCAGCAGGGCGTAGGCGCGACCGGCGCCCACGGGGCCCCGCACGGGCCCGCCACCGTCGTCGGTGCGAGTTGCTTCGTCTCGGGGCGCCGTGGTCGTCGTCATGGTGGGGTCATCCCGTCATCTCAGGTGGGGTCCTTCATTCTGCACAACGCACAACGAGTCAGGCGAGCTTCCGTCGCAGTTCCTCCACCACCCCGTCCAGCGGCACCGGGACCTGCTCGCCGCTGCCGAGGTCCTTGACCTGGACGAGGCCCTCCGCCAGGTCGCGCTCCCCGGCCACGACGGCGTACGCCGCACCCGAGCGGTTGGCCGACTTCATGGCGTTCTTCAGGCCGCGGCCGCCGTACGCGAAGTCCGTCGCGACCCCCTGCCGGCGCAGCTCGGTGACCACGCCGAACAGCGTGTGCCGCGCCTCGTCGCCCAGCGGGACGGCGAAGACCTGCGTACGCGAGGGCGACGGGAGCCCGACGCCCTCGGCCCGCAGGGCCAGGACCGTGCGGTCCACGCCCAGCGCCCAGCCCACCGACGGCAGCGGGGGGCCGCCGAGCATCTCCGACAGCCCGTCGTAACGGCCGCCGCCGCCGACCGCCGACTGCGAGCCGAGCCCGTCGTGGACGAACTCGAAGGTGGTGCGGGTGTAGTAGTCCAGGCCGCGCACCAGCTTCTCGTCGTCCTCGAACTCCACCCCGGCCGCCGTCAGCAACGCGCGCACCTGCTCGTGGTATTCCCGGCAGGCCGGGCACAGGTGGTCGGGCATCATCGGGGCGCCGGCGAGCTGCTTCTGCACGGCCTCGCGCTTGTCGTCCAGCACGCGCAGCGGGTTGATCTCGACCCGGGCGCGGGTGTCCTCGTCCAGGTCGAGCCCGCGCAGGAACTCCTGGAGCGCGGCGCGGTAGGCCGGGCGGCACTCGCGGTCGCCCAGGGAGTTCAGCAGCAGCCGGAAGTTCCTCAGGCCCAGCGAGCGGTACGCGTCCACGGCCAGGACGATCAGCTCGGCGTCCAGGGCGGGGTCCTCGGCGCCCAGCGCCTCGGCGCCGACCTGGGAGAAGTGCCGGAAACGGCCGGCCTGGGGGCGCTCGTAGCGGTACTGCGAGCCGGAGTACCAGACCTTCACCGGCAGCGCGCCGCGGTGCAGGTTGTGCTCCAGTACGGCGCGGACGACCGGCGCGGTGCCCTCGGGCCGCAGCGCCAGGCGGCTGCCGCCCCTGGTGGTGAGGGTGTACATCTCCTTGGTCACGATGTCGGTGGACTCGCCGACACCGCGGGCGAACAGCTCCACGTGCTCGAAGCCGGGCGTCTCGATGTAGCCGTAGCCCGCCCGCCGGAGCGGCGCGGCGATCGCCTCGCGCACCGCCAGGTAGTCGGCGGACTCGGGGGGAAGCAGGTCGTAGGTGCCCCTGGGGGCGGAGAAGGTGCTCACGTCTTCTTCGTCGTCACATTCCTCGTCGCGGGGCGGCGGCGCCGCCGTCCGTTCCGAACGGGCCTCCGGCGGCCACCTCCCGCAGGAACGGGTTGGTGGCGCGCTCGCGGCCGATGGTGGTCTGGGGGCCGTGGCCGGACAGCACCACGGTCGAGTCGTCCAGGGGCAGGCACACGCGTGCCAGCGACCGCAGGATCTCGGCGTGGTCGCCGCCGGGCAGGTCGGTGCGTCCGATGGAGCCGGCGAACAGCAGGTCGCCCGAGAACAGCACCGGCGGGACGTCGGCCTGCTCGGGCATCCGGAAGGTCACCGACCCCCTGGTATGGCCCGGCGCGTGCGAGACGGTCAGCTCCAGGCCGGCGAGGGACAGCGCGGCGCCGTCGGCCAGCTCCCGGACGTCGTCGGGCTCCCCCACCGAGAGCTCGCCCATCAGCGGCTGCCCGATGGAGCGGCCGAGCCACTTCTCGGGGTCGCTCATCATCTCCCGGTCCTCCGGGTGGATCCAGGCGGGCACGTCGTGCGCGCCGCACACCGGGACCACGGAGGCGACGTGGTCGATGTGGCCGTGGGTGAGGACGACGGCGACCGGCTTGAGGCGGTGCCTGGCTATGGCCTCCTCGACGCCCTCGGCGGCCTGGTGGCCCGGGTCGATGATCACGCACTCCTCACCGGCGGCGGGGGCGACCAGGTAGCAGTTGGTCCCCCAGGCCCCGGCGGGGAACCCGGCAATGAGCACGATCGTCCTTAGGTCGTCCGTCAGGGATGCCGCGGCCGTCGCACCGGCCGTCGACAGCGGTTACAGAGCCTACCGGCGACGCGACCGGGGCCGCGAACCCGTATCCCGTATACGGTACGGCCCAAGCCGTGGCACACACGTGCGTGCGCACGCCTCGAACAGAC
Source organism: Streptomyces sp. DH37 (assembly GCF_029813835.1). Taxonomy (GTDB): domain Bacteria; phylum Actinomycetota; class Actinomycetes; order Streptomycetales; family Streptomycetaceae; genus Streptomyces. Next base: position 38,172 of record NZ_JARVKV010000050.1, on the reverse strand, counting down.
GCCTCGAAGGACGCGAAGGAGACGATCCGTGGTCAGCAATGAGCAGCGGCGCAAGCAGCTCGCCCGCGAGAAGTACCTGCGGCAGCAGCAGAGGCGGACCGAGGCGAGGCGCAGGACGCGGATCCGCAACGCGGGCATCGCGGGCGGCCTGGCCCTGGTCCTGGCCGCCGGGGGCGCCTACGCGGCCGCCGGCGGACTGGCGGCGGACGACAAGAAGGCCGACAAGGCCGCGGAGCCCTCCGCCCCGCCCACCAGCAAGGCCCCGGACCCCTGCGAGAAGCCCGCGAAGGGCGCGGCGAGCACGAAGCACTGGAAGAAGGAGCCGAAGATGTCGATCGACACCTCGGCCACCTACACGATGAAGCTGGAGACCACCTGCGGCGACATCGAGATCGAGATGGACGCCGCCAAGACGCCGCGCACCGTGAACTCCTTCGAGTTCCTGGCGGGCGAGGGCTACCTCGACCACTCCCCGTGCCACCGCCTGGTCGACCAGGGCATCTACGTGCTGCAGTGCGGCGACCCGACCGGCACCGGAACCGGCATGTCCGCGGACGGCAAGGTCCAGCAGCCCGGCTACACGATCCCGGACGAGAACCTCGACGACCCGAAGGTGAAGAAGGGCACCTATCCGGCGGGCACGGTCGCCATGGCCAACCGCTACAACGCCCAGACCAAGGAGAACCGGGACAGCGGCGGGAGCCAGTTCTTCCTCGTCTACGAGGACAGCCCGCTGCCCCCGGACTACACCCCCTTCGGCACCATCACCAAGGGCATGGACGTGCTGAAGAAGATCGCCGACGCCGGTATGACGCCGGACCCGCAGACGGGCAACACCAAGCCGAACGCGACCGTCGTGATCGACAAGGCGACGGTGCGGAAGAAGTGACCGTCCGGGCGGCCGGGGCGGCGACCGCGCGGCGGCCGGACCCGGCGGCCGCGCACCCGAATTTCGGTCTCCCGGAATGCGGACAGGGCGGGCACCGGTCGCCTATGTTGGGCGTTGTGTAGGGTGCCTGCGCCGACGGCCCGGCAAAACCCCTGGTCCGACCGGCCAAACCGGTCCGACCGGTCAAATCCAACTGTCGGCCGGATGACAACTGTGGACGATGCCAGGGAGTGCACGCCTCCCGTCGGCATCATGTGGAGGAGGCGCTGTGAGCAGCGACCCGTGGGGCCGCGTCGATGAGACGGGGACCGTTTACGTGCGTACCGCCGACGGCGAGAGGGTCGTCGGATCGTGGCAGGCAGGCTCCCCCGAGGAGGCCCTCGCCTACTTCGAGCGCAAGTACGACGGCCTGGTCGTGGAGATCGACCTCCTTGAGCGCCGGGTGAGGACCACCGACCTGTCGGCCAAGGAGGCGCTGGCGGCCGTCGGGCACCTGCGGCAGCAGGTCGACGAGGCGCACGCGGTGGGCGACCTGGAGGCCCTGGGCAAGCGGCTGGACCAGCTCACCGAGCTGATCGAGACCCGCCGGGAGGAGCGCAAGGCCGCCCGGGCCCGGCAGTCCGAGGAGGCGCGCCGGGCCAAGGAGGCGCTGGTCGCCGAGGCCGAGGAACTGGCCGCCAGCGACCAGTGGCGGGTCGCCGGTGAGCGGCTGCGCGCCCTGGTGGACACCTGGAAGGGCCTGCCCCGGCTGGACCGCAAGTCCGACGACGAGCTGTGGCACCGCTTCTCGCACGCCCGCTCGGCCTTCTCCAAGCGGCGCAAGGCCCACTTCGCGTCGCTGGACGCGCAGCGCGAGGAGGCACGGCGGCGCAAGGAGAAGCTGGTCGCCGAGGCCGAGGCCCTGTCGGGCTCGACGGACTGGGGTCCGACGGCCGCCCGCTACCGCGAGCTGATGCAGGACTGGAAGGCCGCCGGCCGGGCCCAGCGCGAGCACGAGGACGAGCTGTGGCAGCGCTTCCGCGGCGCCCAGGACGTCTTCTTCGCCGCCCGCAGCGAGGTCTTCGCCGAGCGGGACGCCGAGCAGCGGGAGAACCTGACCCGCAAGGAGGAGCTGGCCGCCGAGGCGGAGAAGCTCCTGCCGGTCACCGACCTGAAGGCGGCCCGGGCGGCCTTCCGCGCGATCAACGAGCGCTGGGACGCCGTCGGCCACGTGCCCCGGGACGCCCGGGCCGGGATCGAGGGCCGGATGCACGCGGTGGAGCGGGCGATCCAGGAGGCCGAGGAGGCCGAGTGGCGCCGCACCAACCCCGAGGCACGGGCCCGGGCGGAGGGGCTGACCGGCCAGCTCCAGGACGCGGTGGACAAGCTCCGCTCGCAGATCGACAAGGCGCGCGCGGCCGGCAACACCGCCAAGGCGGAGAAGCTGGAGCGGGAGCTCGAGGGCCGTCAGGCGCTGCTGGACCAGGCTCTCAAGGGCCTGCGGGAGTTCAGCGGCTGAACCGGCTGAACCGGCCGGAGCCTCCCGCGGAGGACCGGCACGGGGACGGCCCCGGTACCCGATGGGTACCGGGGCCGTCCCCGTGTCCGCCGCCCGCGAGGGCGGCTCGCCCCTACGACCTGCGGGCCGAGGTGACGCGGTAGACGTCGTAGACGCCCTCCACGCCGCGCACCGCCTTCAGCACGTGCCCCAGGTGCTTGGGGTCGCCCATCTCGAAGGTGAAGCGGGAGGTGGCCACCCGGTCCCGGGAGGTCTGGACGGCCGCGGAGAGGATGTTGACGTGCTGGTCGGACAGCACGCGGGTGACGTCCGACAGCAGCCGGGAGCGGTCCAGCGCCTCGACCTGGATGGCGACCAGGAAGACCGAGGACTGGGTGGGCGCCCACTCCACCTCGAGCATGCGCTCCGGCTCGCGCGCGAGCGAGTCGACGTTGACGCAGTCGGCGCGGTGGACGGACACCCCGTTGCCGCGGGTGACGAAGCCGAGGATCGGGTCGCCGGGCACGGGCGTGCAGCACCGGGCCAGCTTGACCCACACGTCGTCCACGCCCTTGACGACCACGCCCGGGTCGGCGCTGGAACGCCGCTTGGCGCGCCGGCGCAGGGGCGGGGCGGTCTCGGCGATGTCCTCGTTGGCCGCCTCCTCGCCGCCGATGGCCTGGATCAGCTTCTGGACGACGTTCTGCGCGGAGACGTGGCCCTCGCCGATGGCCGCGTAGAGCGCCGAGATGTCGGGGTAGCGCATCTCGTGCGCCTGGGTGACCAGGGAGTCCCCGGTGAGGATGCGCTGGATCGGCAGGTTCTGCTTGCGCATGGCCCGCACGATGGCGTCCTTGCCCTGCTCGATGGCCTCCTCGCGGCGCTCCTTGGAGAACCAGGCGCGGATCTTGTTGCGGGCCCGCGGCGATTTGACGAAGCTCAGCCAGTCGCGGGAGGGGCCCGCGCCGGGCGACTTGGAGGTGAAGACCTCCACCAGGTCGCCGTTGTCCAGGGTGGACTCCAGCGGCACCAGCCGTCCGTTGACGCGCGCGCCGATGGTGCGGTGGCCGACCTCGGTGTGGACGGCGTAGGCGAAGTCCACGGGGGTGGCGCCGGCCGGGAGCGCTATGACGTCGCCCTTGGGCGTGAAGACGAAGACCTCGTTGCGGGAGAGGTCGAAGCGCAGCGACTCCAGGAACTCGCCCGGGTCCTCGGTCTCCTTCTGCCAGTCCAGCAGCTGCCGCAGCCACGCCATGTCGTTGACGGCGTCGCCCTTCCTGGCGGGCGCGTCGGTGCGGACCTTGGAGACGCCGGCCACGGCCTCCTGCTTGTACTTCCAGTGCGCGGCGATGCCGTACTCGGCGCGGCGGTGCATGTCGTAGGTGCGGATCTGCAGCTCGACCGGCTTGCCGCCGGGCCCGATGACCGTCGTGTGCAGCGACTGGTACATGTTGAACTTGGGCATCGCGATGTAGTCCTTGAACCGCCCCGGCACCGGGTTCCACCGGGCGTGGACGGTCCCCAGCGCCGCGTAGCAGTCGCGGACGGTGTCGACCAGGACGCGGATGCCCACCAGGTCGTAGATCTCGGCGAAGTCGCGGCCCCGCACGATCATCTTCTGGTAGACGCTGTAGTAGTGCTTGGGGCGGCCGGTGACGGTCGCCTTGATGCGGGCGCCGCGCAGGTCGGACTGGACCTCGTCGATGACGGTCGCCAGGTACTCGTCGCGCTTGGGCGCGCGCTCGGCCACCAGCCGGACGATCTCGTCGTACATCTTGGGGTAGAGGATCGCGAAGGCGAGGTCCTCCAGCTCCCACTTGATGGTGTTCATGCCCAGGCGGTGGGCGAGCGGGGCGTAGATCTCCAGCGTCTCGCGGGCCTTCTGCTCCTGCTTCTCCCGCTTGAGGTAGCGCATGGTGCGCATGTTGTGCAGGCGGTCGGCGAGCTTGATGACCAGCACCCGCGGGTCCTTGGCCATCGCGACGACCATCTTGCGGACCGTCTCGGCCTGCGCGGCCTCGCCGAACTTGACCTTGTCCAGCTTGGTGACGCCGTCGACGAGGAGGGCCACCTGGTCGCCGAAGTCGCGGCGCAGGGTGTCCAGGCCGTACTCGGTGTCCTCGACGGTGTCGTGCAGCAGGCCCGCCATCAGGGTGGCCGGGTCCATGCCGAGCTCGGCGAGGATGGTGGTGACGGCCAGCGGGTGGGTGATGTACGGGTCGCCGCTCTTGCGCTTCTGCCCGCGGTGCCAGCGCTCGGCGACCTGGTAGGCGCGCTCGATCTGGCGCAGGGTGGAGGTGTCGGCCTTGGGGTCGTTGCCCCGGACGATCCGCAGCAGCGGCTCCAGGACGGGGTTGTACGGGCTGGAGCGCTGGACGCCCAGGCGGGCCAGCCGGGCGCGGACGCGGTTGGAGGAGCCCGAGCGGCCGGAGACGCCCGAGACGGCGCGGGTGGCCGAGGCCTTGTCCCGCGCACCGGCGTCGTCGCGCTTCCCGCCCGCCGGCGGGACGGTGGACGGCGACGGTTCGGGAGTGCCGCCGCGCTTCCCGGCCGCGGTGGCTCCTGCCGGGGAGGACTTCGCCGGCCTGCCGGCGTCCTGGTGCTGCGCTGCGGTGAGCGGCTTGGCCTCGTCTGGCAAGGGCAACTCCTCGGTGGGCCCCTCCCCGCGACGGCGGCGGGAGAGGGCGGTTCCGGCCGGGAACAGGCCGGACTGCCATGGTATCGACCCCGGTGCCGGAACGAGCCGGGCGCCGCTGGGGGACGGTTTCGCGGGGTGTCCTCCGAGGGTGTCACAGAGGGGTGGCCGGACGCGACGGAGGGGACCGTTCCGGAGTCTCCCGGAACGATCCCCTCCGCGGGATCCGCTGTTCTCAGACGGTGATCACGACGTCCAGCGGGGCGCCCTCCAGGGAGGCCTCCAGCCTGGTCCGGCCGGGCAGGAAGCCCAGCTCCATCAGGACCGCGACCCCGGCGACCCGCGCCCCGGAGCGGCGGATCAGGCGCAGCGACGCCTCGGCGGTGCCGCCGGTGGCCAGCACGTCGTCGATCACCAGCACCCGGTCCTCGGCGGTGAGGTCCTCGGCGTGGATCTCGATCTCCGCGCTGCCGTACTCCAGCTCGTACGCCTGCGACAGGGTGGCGCCGGGCAGCTTGCCCGCCTTGCGCACGGGGATGAAGCCGACGCCCGCCCGTACCGCCACCGGCGCGGCCAGGATGAAGCCGCGCGCCTCCAGGCCCACCACCTTGGTGGCGCCGCGCTCCCGGCACAGGCCGGCCAGCGCGTCGGTGAGGGCGGTGAAGGCCTCCGGGTCCGCCAGGAGGGGGGTGATGTCCTTGAACAGCACTCCCGGCTTGGGGTAGTCGGGCACGTCGCGGATCCGGCTGAGCAGCAGGCCGCGCAGTCCCTCGAAGTCGGCGGTGACGGGGATCACCGGATCACCGCCCCCGTTCGGAGGGGCGCCCGCGGCCGCGGCTGCGGGACTCCGGCGAGCGGGGGGCGCCGACGGCCCCGGCCGTCGCGGCGGCGGTGGGCTCGGCGGCCCGCGGCACGCCGGTGCCCGCGGTCTCCTCGGCGTCCTCGGCCTCGTCGCCGCCCTTGGCGCGCTTGGCCAGCGTCCGCCGGTCGTGGGCCTTGATCTCCGGCGAGCGGAGCTTGAGGTCCACCACGATCGGGGTGGCGATGAAGATGGAGGAGAACGTACCGGCGGTGAGGCCGATGAACAGCGACAGCGAGATGTCCTTGAGCATGCCGCCGCCGAGCAGGCCGGTGCCGATGAACAGCAGTCCGGCCACCGGCAGCAGGGCGACCACCGAGGTGTTGACGGAGCGGATCACCGTGGCGTTGATGCCGAGGTTGGCCAGCTCGCCGTAGGTGTGGCGGTTCTGCTTGAGCAGGCCCTGGGTCTTCTCCTTGACCTTGTCGAAGACCACCACCGTGTCGTACAGCGAGTAGCTGAGGATCGTCAGGACGCCGACCACCGTGCCGGGGGTCACCTCGAAGCCGACGATGGCGTAGACGCCGATGGTGACGACCAGGTCGTGCACCAGGGCGCCCATGGCGCCCACCGCCATCCGCCACTCGAAGGCGATGGCCAGGTAGACGCTCACCAAGACCAGGAAGACGATCAGGCCCTGGATGGCCTTGCTGCTCATCTGGTCGCCCCAGCTCGGGCCCACCAGTTCGGTGTCCAGCTCCTGGGTCTCGAGGCCGAGCTCGTCGGCGAGGGCCGCGCGGGTCTTCTCCGACTGCTCGTTGTCCAGTCCGGTCACCTGGATGCGCAGCGAGCCGCTACCCAGTTCCTGGATCCGCGGCTCGGTCCCGGAGACCTTCAGGGCCGTCTCGCGCGCCTCCTCGACCGACATCTGGGTGGGCGGGGTGGTGAAGACGGCCCCGCCCTGGAACTCGATGCCCATGTAGAGGCCGCGGGCCCCGAGACCCACCAGGGAGATGAGCATCAGCAGCAGCGTGACGCCGTACCAGAGCTTCCGCCTGCCGACGAAGTCGTAGCTGGCCTCTCCGCGGTAGAGCTTGCCGCCGAGATCACCGAATCGTGACATCTCAGGCCTCCTTCGGTTCTGCGGGGGCGGCGACCGTGCCGCGGCGGCCCCGGCGCAGCGGCGGGGTGACCCCGAGCCGCTTCGGGTCGAGTCCGGACCAGGGGTGGCCGCTGGTGAAGAACTTCCGGCCGGCCATGATCGTCATCATCGGCTTGGTCAGCAGGAAGACGATGGCCAGGTCCAGGGCCGTCGTCAGGCCGAGCACGAAGGCGAAGCCCTGCACCGAGCCGATCGAGACGATGAACAGCACGATCGCGGCGATGATCGAGACCACGTCGGAGACCAGGATGGTCCGCCGGGCGCTCGGCCAGGCCCTCTCGAAGGCGGCCCGGATGGAGCGGCCCTCGCGGATCTCGTCGCGGATCCTCTCGAAGTAGACGATGAAGGAGTCCGCGGTGATGCCGATGGCCACGATGGCGCCGCAGATGGCCGGCAGGCTCAGCGCGAAGCCGATGCCCGGGCCGAGCAGGGTCATGACCGCGTAGGTGAGGATGGCCGCGGCCACCAGGCTGGAGATCGCCACCAGCGCCAGCACCCGGTAGTAGAAGAGCAGGTAGACGATGACCAGGGCCAGGCCGATGGCGCCGGCGATCAGGCCCGCCTTGAGCTGCTCGGAACCGAGCGTGGGCGAGATCGTGGTCACGTTGCTCTCCTCGAAGGAGAGCGGCAGGGCGCCGTAGGAGAGGATGTTGGCCAGTTCCTCCGCGGACTGCTGGGTGAAGCTGCCGGAGATCTCGGCGCTGCCGCCGCCGAGCCGCTCGGAGACGCGGGGGGCGGAGACGACCTCGCCGTCCAGCACGATCGCGAACTGGTTGCGCGGCTCGGCCTGGGTGGAGAGCTCCTCGGTGATGTCGGCGAACTTCTCGGCGCCGTCGGAGTCGAACTCCATGGTGACGATCCAGCCCTGGGCGCGCTGGTCGTCGAAGAGGGCCGCGGCGTCGGTGACGTCGGTGCCGGGGACGGCGACGGGGCCGAGCCCGTACTTGTACAGACCGCTCTCGTCGCAGACCGCGACGGGCTCGGAGTTCTCCGCCTCGGCCGCGGCCCGGCTCGCCTGGGAGCGGCCCTTGTCGGTGGAGCAGTCCAGCCCGTCGAGCTTCTTCTGCAGACCGGCCGGGACGCCGGCGTCGGGCGCCGGGGCGTCCTGGGAGGGCTCGGGGTCGGAGGGCTCCTCGGCCTTCCCGGACGCGGAGGGGGCGGGCGACTCGGAGTCGTCGGCCAGCAGGCCCTCGGTGACGGCGCGGCCCTGGGTGGAGGCGCTGGGAGAGGGGCTCGCGGAGGAGTCGCCGGACTTCTCGCCGTCCGTCGCCTCCTCGGCCTTCTCCTTCTCGCCGCCGGCGCTGCCCGACGGGCTCGCCGAGGGCTCCGGTGCGACCGGGGCGCCGGAGGCGACGGTGAGGACCGGGCGGAACGCGAGCTGGGCGGTGGTGCCGACCTGCTCGCGGGCCTGCTTCTCGTCGGTGCCCCGCGGGATGTTGACGACGATGTTCTCGGCGCCCTGCGTCCGCACCTCGGCCTCGGCGACGCCCAGACCGTTGACCCGGCGCTCGATGATGGAGACGGCGGTGTTCATGTTGGTCTCGTTGATCGCCTCCTCCTTGCCGGGCTGGGCCTTGGCCGTGAGCGTGATGCTCGTGCCGCCGGCGAGGTCGATGCCCAGGCGGGGCGTCGTGTGCCCGGAGAGGAACATGCCTCCGGTGAGCGCCACCATGGCCACCAGGATGAGCGCCAGGGCGCGCCACGGCCGTCCCTGGCCGCCCGGTGATCTGCGACCTTTCTTCGGTGCTGCCACCTTCTCGTATCTCCCTGTCCAACCGTCCGCGCTCGAATGGTCGCCGCGCGGCGCGCGAAGTGGTCGTGAGGACGTGCGGTGCCGCCGGCCCCGTCGGGCCCGGCGGCGAGGCGACTCACCTGGAGTCGGCGTCACCGTTCCGCTTGGCGTCCCCGGTCTCCGCGTCGTCGGCGGAGGGGTCGGTCTTGCTCAGGTCGGTCTTGCCCGTGTCCCCGTCGGAGATCAGCGAGGAGGCGTCGTCCGGGACGGCGGGAGCGTCGTCGTCGTGCTCCGGCTCACCGTTGACGATGCGCTCGTACTCGTCGGCCTCCAGCACGGCGCCCACGGCGTTCTTGGCGTAGACGGCGTGCGTGCCCGGCGCGATCTCCAGGACGACCGTGTCGGAGTGGACCTCCTTCACCAACGCGTACATGCCGCCGATGGTGCGGACGCCGGTGCCCGGCTGCATCTGGTCACGCATCCGCATGGCCTGCTGCTGCTTCTTCTTGGCCGAGCGCGTCATCAGGAACATGGCCCCGATGAGAATGATGAAGGGGAGGAGAAGTCCAATGTCCACGGCGGAAGGTTTCCTTCGCACGACCGCTGGGAAGCGGCCTGGTATTCGGGGGTGGTCACGCCCTCCGGGACGGAGGGCATCGGCGGAGTCTAAGCGAGCCCGCGCCTGGGGAACAACGTCAAGCATCGCACTGAGGTTCCGCCACGGGCGAGTTCGCGCGCCGTCAGGAACCGAAGAGACCGGGTTGCCCCGCTCCGCCCGGCGGCGGCTGCCGGGGCGGGGTGAGGCCCATGTGCGCCCATGCGGCGGGTGTGGCGATCCGGCCCCGGGGGGTGCGGGCCAGCAGTCCCTCGCGGACGAGGAACGGCTCGGCGACCTCCTCCACCGTCTCGCGCTCCTCCCCCACCGCGACGGCCAGTGTCGACAGGCCGACCGGGCCGCCGCCGAACAGCCTGAGCAGGGCGTCCAGCACCGCCCGGTCCAGCCGGTCCAGACCGCGCTCGTCGACCTCGTAGACCGCCAGGGCCTGGGCGGCGATCTCCCGGGTGACCAGGCCGTCGGCCCGGACCTGGGCGTAGTCGCGCACCCGGCGCAGCAGCCGGTTGGCGATGCGGGGGGTGCCGCGGGAGCGGCCCGCGATCTCGGCGGCGCCCTCGGCGTCTATCTCCACGTCCAGCAGCCGGGCGGAGCGGTGGATGACGCGTTCCAGCTCCTCCGGTTCGTAGAACTCCATGTGGGCGGTGAAGCCGAAGCGGTCGCGCAGCGGCGGCGGCAGCAGGCCGGCCCGGGTGGTGGCGCCGACCAGGGTGAAGGGCGGCAGCTCCAGGGGGATGGCGGTGGCGCCGGGCCCCTTGCCGACGATGACGTCGACGCGGAAGTCCTCCATCGCCATGTAGAGCATCTCCTCGGCGGGCCGCGACATGCGGTGGATCTCGTCGAGGAAGAGGACCTCGCCCTCGGTGAGCGAGGACAGGATCGCGGCCAGGTCGCCGGCGTGCTGGATGGCCGGGCCGGAGGTGATGCGGATGGGCGCGCCCATCTCCGCGGCGATGATCATGGACAGGGTGGTCTTGCCCAGACCGGGGGCTCCGGAGAGCAGCACGTGGTCGGCGGTGCCGCCGCGGGCGCGGGCGGCGCGCAGCACCAGGTCGAGCTGTTCGCGGACCTTGGACTGCCCGACGAACTCCGCCAGGTCCTTGGGGCGCAGCGCCGCCTCGACGGCGGTGTCCTCGCCGTCGGCGGTGGCGCCGACGAGGCGTTCGGCGCTGTCGGAGGGGTGGCCGGAGGTGTGGTCGTCCCAGCTCATGACGGCCTCCCTCGGCCGCCGGCCGCCGGTCCGCCGGGCGGGAGGGGGGCCTGGTCCGTGGGGTGGGGGTGGGGCGGGGAGTACGGCGTCATGGTCGGTCTCTCGTCGGTCCGTCGTCGGCCGCGCCGCCGACGGCGGCGCGGGCCGTCTCAGCGTGCGCGGTTCAGGGTCTGCAGGGCGGCTCGGAGGAGCTGCGGCACCGGCGGCCGGCCGCCCTCGGCCAGTACGGCCTCGGCCTGCGGGGTGACGGCGGCGACCGCGTCCTCGGCCTCGCGGGGCGCGTAGCCCAGGCCCACCAGCGCGGCGTGCAGCTGCTCGCGCCAGCCGGGCGCGGCCGTCGCGGGGCCGGTGCCCCGCCCCGCCGCGGCCGCGCCGGTGCCCAGCGGCTCGCCGAGCCGGTCCTTCAGCTCCAGCAGCAGCTTCTGCGCGCCCTTCTTGCCGATGCCGGGCACGGCGGTGAGCGCCTTCTCGTCCCCGGTGGAGACCGCCAGCCGCAGCGCGTCGGGGCTGTGGACGGCGAGCATCGCCTGGGCCAGCCGCGGGCCGACGCCGCTGGCGGTCTGGAGCAGTTCGAAGACCTGCCGCTCGTCGTCGTCGGCGAAGCCGTAGAGCGTGAGGGAGTCCTCGCGGACCACCAGCGAGGTGGCCAGCCGGGCGTGCTCGCCGACCCGCAGGTGGGCCAGGGTGCCGGGGGTGCAGTGGACCGCCATGCCGACGCCGCCGACCTCGATCACGGCGGTGTCCGGGGAGACGGCGGCGACCGGTCCGGATACGAAGGCGATCATCGGCTGTCCTCCGGGGCGCGCGGGGTGCGTACGGGGGACGCGGCGGGCGGCGACGGCTCGGGCGCGGCGGACGCGACGGCCGCGGATGCGGTCCGGGCGGCGTGGGCCTGCCGGCGGTGGAGCTGCCGGTGGTGGGCCTGCTGGAGCCGGCCGAGCGCGGGGGCCCGCCAGATATGGCAGATGGCCAGCGCCAGGGCGTCGGCCGCGTCGGCCGGCCTGGGCGGCGCGTCCAGCCGCAGCAGCCTGGTCACCATCGCGCCGACCTGGGCCTTGTCGGCCCGGCCGGTGCCGGTGACGGCGGCCTTGACCTCGCTGGGGGTGTGCAGGGCCACGGGGAGCCCGCGCCGGGCCGCGCAGAGCATCGCGACCGCGCTGGCCTGCGCGGTGCCCATCACGGTGCGGACGTTGTGCTGGCTGAACACGCGCTCCACGGCGACGACGTCGGGCCGGTGCTCGTCCAGCCACTCCTCTATGCCGCGCTCCACGAGCACCAGCCGCTCGGGCACCTCGGCGTCGGCGGGGGTCCGTACGACGCCGACCCCGCCCATCCGCAGCGGGCGGCCCGCGGTGCCCTCCACCACTCCGATGCCGCAGCGGGTCAGCCCCGGGTCCACGCCGAGCACACGCACCACGGCCCCCTCTCGTCCACTGGTCGTTCGATCACCTGTTCCCGCAGGCTATCGGCTGCCACCGACAACGCCGACGGGCGACACGGAAGGGGGCCGGCGCCGGGCTCCGCGGAGGGTCAGGCCTCGACCTTGGCCATGACGTCGTCGGACACGTCGAAGTTGGCGAAGACGTTCTGCACGTCGTCGCTGTCCTCCAGGGCGTCGATCAGCTTGAAGATCTTGCGCGCGCCCTCCTCGTCCAGCTCCACCTGCATGGTGGGGACGAAGTTGGCGTCCGCGGAGTCGTAGTCGATGCCCGCCTTCTGCAGCGCGGTGCGCACCTCGACCAGGTCGCCCGCCTCGCTGATGACCTCGAAGGACTCGCCGAGGTCGTTGACCTCCTCGGCGCCCGCCTCCAGAACGGCGGCCAGCACGTCGTCCTCGGTCAGGTCGCCCTTGGGGACGATGACGACGCCCTTGCGGTTGAACAGGTACGACACCGAGCCCGGGTCGGCCATGGAGCCGCCGTTGCGGGTCATGGCGACGCGCACGTCGGAGGCCGCGCGGTTGCGGTTGTCGGTGAGGCACTCGATCAGGACCGCGACGCCGTTGGGGCCGTAGCCCTCGTACATGATCGTCTGGTAGTCGGCGCCGCCGGCCTCCAGGCCCGCGCCCCTCTTGACCGCACGGTCGATGTTGTTGTTGGGGACGGAGCTCTTCTTCGCCTTCTGGATGGCGTCGTAGAGGGTGGGGTTGCCGTCGGGGTCGGCGCCGCCCATCCGGGCCGCGACCTCGATGTTCTTGATCAGCTTGGCGAAGAGCTTGCCGCGCTTGGCATCGATCACGGCCTTCTTGTGCTTGGTGGTTGCCCACTTGGAGTGGCCGGACACAGCCTCGCTCCTTCATGTCGCCAACGGAGGATTCAACGGGCCGATCCTACAGCGGGTCCCGCGGGCGGATCACCGTACCGCCGAGCGCACCGTCTCCACGAAGAGCCTGTGCACACGGTGGTCGCCGGTGAGTTCGGGGTGGAAGGCGGTGGCCAGCAGGGAGCCCTGGCGCACGGCGACGGGGTGGCCGTCGTGGACCGCCAGCACCTCCACGTCCGCGCCGGTGGACTCCACCCAGGGCGCGCGGATGAAGACGCCCTCGACCGGCCCGCCCTCGACGCCGGCGACGTCGACGGCCGCCTCGAACGACTCGTTCTGCCGGCCGAAGGCGTTGCGGCGCACGATCATGTCGATGCCGCCGACGGTCTCCTGGCCGGAGCGGGGGTCGAGGATCTTGTCGGCGAGCATGATCATGCCCGCGCAGGACCCGTAGGCCGGCATGCCCGAGCGGACCCGCTCGCGCAGCGGCTCCATCAGCCCGAAGGCCACGGCCAGCTTGGAGATGGTGGTCGACTCGCCGCCGGGGATCACCAGGCCGTCGGCCTCGGCGAGCTCCTCGGGGCGGCGGACGGCGCGGGCCGCGGCGCCGGCCGCCTCCAGCGCGGCGAGGTGTTCGCGGACGTCGCCCTGGAGGGCGAGGACTCCGATGGCGGGGGTGGTCACGGGGCGTACCTCTTCACGGACGTACGGGATGGCGTGGGGAACGTGCGGGAGGGGGGACGGGGACATGGGGCGGGCGGGAGGGGGGATGCAGGGCGGGCGGTCCGCGGTGCGCGGGCCGCCCGCCCCGCGGTGGCGCGGGGTGCGCCCGGGGTCACCAGCCGCGGCCGGCGAACCTCTCGGACTCCGTCAGGGTGTCGCAGTTGATGCCCACCATGGCCTCGCCCAGGCCGCGGGAGGCGTCCGCGACGACCTTGGGGTCGTCGTAGAAGGTGGTGGCCTTCACGATGGCGGCGGCGCGCTTGACCGGGTCGCCGGACTTGAAGATGCCCGAGCCGACGAAGACGCCCTCGGCGCCGAGCTGGCGCATCAGCGCGGCGTCGGCCGGGGTGGCCACACCGCCGGCGGAGAACAGCACGACCGGGAGCTTGCCCAGCTCGGCGACCTCCTTCACCAGCTCGTAGGGGGCGCGCAGCTCCTTGGCGGCGGCGTACAGCTCGTTGTTGTCGTAGCCGCGCAGCCGGGCGATCTCGTTCTTGATCTGGCGCAGGTGGCGGACGGCCTCGACGACGTTGCCGGTGCCGGCCTCGCCCTTGGAGCGGATCATGGCCGCGCCCTCGGCGATCCGGCGCAGGGCCTCGCCCAGGTTGGTGGCGCCGCAGACGAAGGGCGTGGTGAAGGCCCACTTGTCGCTGTGGTTGACCTCGTCGGCCGGGGTGAGGACCTCGGACTCGTCGATGTAGTCCACGCCCAGCGCCTGGAGCACCTGGGCCTCGACGAAGTGGCCGATGCGGGACTTGGCCATCACCGGGATGGAGACGGCGTCGATGATCCCCTCGATCATGTCGGGGTCGGACATGCGGGCGACGCCGCCGTCCTTGCGGATGTCGGCGGGCACCCGCTCCAGGGCCATGACCGCGACGGCGCCGGCGTCCTCGGCGATCTTCGCCTGCTCCGGCGTGACCACGTCCATGATCACACCGCCCTTGAGCTGCTCGGCCATGCCGCGCTTGACGCGCGCGGTGCCGGTCTCGGGCGTCGACGCGGAGGCGGTTTCGGGCGTGCTGGAAGGCGTGGTGGACAAGGTGTGACCTCACTCGACGGCGGGTTGGGACGGTGAACGGCGGCGAACGGCACCGGTCGGCGGCCGGATCGGCGGCTCACACGGACGGGCGTGGCAACCGTACGGTGAACCCATCGTAGGCCCGTTCGATTCCCTTCCGGTCCCGCCATCCGGTCCAGTTCACGGTGATCCGTGCGACAGGATCGATGAAACGGGGCGACTGGCCACTGCCGCAAGGGCCAATCGGGACTCAGTGGCCTTCCCCGGCCGGGCCCGCCCGGTCCGCCAGGACGGCCGGCGGCTCGTCGTCCATCTCGAAGGCCAGCGGGAAGGGCGCGTGCCCGGCCAGCCGGAACCAGCGCACCTTGCGGTGGCGGCGCAGCGCGCGGGCGGCCCGCACGGCGTCGTTGTGGAAGCGCCGCGCCATCGGCACCCGGCGCACCGCGGCGGCCAGCTCCTCGGCGGTCGCCTCGCCGCCGGGCGCCGCCCGTACCGCCTCCAGCTGCGCGCTCTCGGCGAACACCGCGCGCAGGGCCTGGCTGAGCTCGCTCTCGGCGACCTCCCGCTGGTCCTCCTCGGCCTGCCGGGCATCGTGGGCGGCCTGGTACAGGACGATGGAGGCGGCCGGGTCCAGCACTCCCGCGGTGGCCAGCTCCTGGGCGACGGAGGCGCGCCGCAGCAGCTGGGCGTCCAGGGCGGCGCGGGCCGCGTCGATCCGGGCGTGCAGCCGGTCCAGGCGTCCGGCGGTCCAGCTCAGGTAGACGGCGACGAGCAGCAGCGCCGCCGCGATCCAGACGATCGTGGTGATCACGGTCGGGTCCCCCTCTGTTCGGTCGCTCTGCTCGGGTGCTCTGCTCGGTCGTTCTGTTCGTTCGCTCGGTTCGGGTGCTCCGTCCGGTCGCCCGGTTCAGTCGCGGGCCAGGCCCAGGCGGGCGCGCAGCCCCACCCGCTCGTCCGGCGCGACCGAGGCGGCGCCGTCGGTGACGGTCTCGTAGACGGCCAGGATGTCCGCGCCGACGGTGGACCAGTCGAAGCGGCGCACGTGGCGGCTGCCGCGCCCGCGCAGCTCCGCGCGCCGCCCCGGATCGCCCAGCAGGCGCACGGCGGCGGCGGCCAGGGCGTCGGCGTCCTCGTTGGCGTACAGCTCGCCCGCCTCTCCCCCGTCCAGCACCTGGGCGAAGGCGTCCAGGTCGCTGGCGAGCACCGGGGCCCCGGCGGACATCGCCTCGACGAGGATGATGCCGAAGGACTCGCCGCCGGTGTTGGGGGCGACGTACAGGTCCACGCTGCGCAGCAGCCGCGCCTTGTCCCCGTCGCTGACCATGCCCAGGAACTCCACGCGGTCGCGCAGCTCGCGCGGCAGACGGGCGACGGCCTCCTCCTCGTCCCCGCGCCCGGCCACCAGCAGCCGGGTGCCGGGGCGTTCGGCGAGGATGCGCGGCAGCGCCCGCATCAGCACGGGCAGGCCCTTGCGGGGCTCGTCGATGCGCCCTATGAAGCCGATGGTGTTCTCGCCGTCGCGGCCCTGCCACTCGGCCCTGGGCTCGGCGTCCGTGAAGAAGCCCACGTCCACCCCGTTGGGGATGACGACCGCGTCCCCGCCCAGGTGCTCCACCAGGGTGCGGCGGGCGTACTCGCTGACGGCGATCCGCGCGCTGATCTTCTCCAGCGCCGGCTGGAGGATCGGGTACGCGGCGATCATCGCCCGCGAGCGCGGGTTGGAGGTGTGGAAGGTGGCCACGATCGGCCCCTGCGCCGCCCAGCAGGCGAGCAGGGAGAGGGAGGGCGTGGCGGGCTCGTGGATGTGCAGGACGTCGAAGGCGCCCTCGTGCACCCAGCGGCGCACGCGCGCCGCGGACAGGAAGCCGAAGTTCAGCCGGGCGACCGAGCCGTTGTACGGGACGGGGACGGCCCGCCCGGCGGGCACGACGTACGGCGGCAGCGGGGTCTCCTCGTCGGCCGGGGCGAGGACGGAGACCTCGTGCCCGAGGCCGATCAGGTGCTGGGCCAGGTCCCGGATGTGGAACTGGACGCCGCCGGGGACGTCCCAGGAGTAGGGGCAGACGATGCCGATCCTCAACGCTTCTCCGTCTCCCGGCCCGCCGGGTCCGGTCGCGTCCCGGTCCGCGGCTCGAGGTCCGCCGACCACAGTCGTTGCAGCATGTGCCAGTCCTCGGGGTGTTCGGCGATGCCCGCGGCGAAGCCGTCGGCCACCGCCTGGGTCATGGCGGCGGCCTTCTCCCGGCGGGTGCCCTCGGCGGGCGCCTCCACCGGCGGCAGGACGCGGCCCTTCATCACGGGTGAGTCGTCGAACCACAGGTGCGCCGGGAGCAGCACGGCCCCGGTCTGCAGCGCCAGCATGGCGGGCCCGGCGGGTATCCGGGCCGGTTCGCCGAAGAAGTCGACCTCGACGCCGGAGGCCGACAGGTCGCGGTCGGCGACCAGCGCCACCAGCCCGCCCGCGCGCAGCCGCCGGGCCAGGACGCCGAAGGCGGCGCCGCCGGTGTGCGGCAGCACCTCCATGCCCAGCCCCTCGCGGTAGGCGACGAAGCGGTCGTACAGGGTCTCGGGCCTGAGCCGTTCGGCGACGGTGGTGAACGGGATGCCCAGGCCGGTGGTGAGGTAGGCGCCGGCCAGGTCCCAGTTGCCCATGTGCGGCAGCGCCAGGATCACGCCCCGGCCGGCGTCGAGCGTGTCGGTGAGCCGGTGCAGGTCGGTGACCTCCACGCCCTCCCGGATGCGCCGCTCGCTCCACACCGGCAGCCGGAAGGACTCCATCCAGTAGCGCAGGTAGGAACGCATGCCCGCGCGGGACAGCTCCGCCAGCCGCTCGGGGCCCGCGCCGGGCACGACCCGGGCGTAGTTGGCCTCCAGGCGCAGCACGCCCTGACCGCGCCGCCTCCAGGCGGTGTCGGCGATGGTGCGGCCCAGGGCCGCCGCGGCGGGCTCGGGCAGGCGCTTGACCGCGCCCCAGCCCAGCCCGTACAGCGCGTCGGTCATCCGGTCCCTCATGAACTGCCACTCCCCTGCCCGGCCGCCGCGGCTCCGTCGTGTCCCGGTCCGCCGCCCTCTCCCCCGGCCGCGGCGGCGTCCGCCTCGGCGGCCTCCCGCCGGACCGTCACCATCCGCTGCACGATCGTCACCAGGCTGCCCACGGCCACCGCCCACAGGGCCACCGGCAGCAGGATCCCGATGTGGGGGACGCCGAAGGCGGTCTCGAACCCGGCGAGCCCGGCGCACACCAGGGTGATCACCAGCCGCTCGGCCCGCTCGACCAGGCCGTTGACGTTCACCGGCAGGCCGATGCTCTCGCCGCGCGCCTTGGTGTACGACACGACCTGGCCGCTGGCCAGGCAGAAGATCGCCACCGCGCACAGCACCGGGTCACCGCCCCCGCCCGCGTACCACAGCGCGATGCCGCCGAAGACCGCCGCGTCGGCGACGCGGTCGAGGGTGGAGTCGAGGAAGGCGCCCCAGCGGCTGGAGCGGCCCGCCTGCCGCGCCATGGTGCCGTCCACCAGGTCGGAGAAGACGAACAGGGTGATGACGACGGTGCCCCAGAAGAACTCCCCGCGGGGGAAGAAGGCCAGCGCCCCCGCCATGACTCCACCGGTGCCGATGAGCGTGACCGTGTCGGGGCTGACCCCCAGCCGGAGGAGCAGAGCGGCGAACGGTGTGAGAACACGCGTGAAGAACGCACGCGCGTACTTGTTCAGCATGGCCTTCCCGGAGGTCGAGGTGGGCCGGCGGCCGGGGGGCCGTCGGCGCGCCCATCGTAGCCAGCCGCCCCCGGAGCGCCGCCGGTGCGTCGCGGCGCCCGCGCCCGCGGCGGCGGGCCGGGGCGGCGCGGGCCGGGCACAGACGCCGGTCCCGCCCCGCTATGACGGCTACCGGGCGATATGCACCGTGTGCTCCGGGTAGCGGCATGTGCCACGTATGGACGGACTCCGGTCCCGGTGGAAAGCTCGGAGGGAGCACTCTTGTGCGATCCCGCACACGACCACCCGACCCAGCGGCGTCGACCGGGAGGCGGAGGACATGGGCGACAGGACGAGCGCGCACACCGGGGCCGCCGGAAGGGCGCCGGAGGCCGACCGGCCCGGTTCCCTGCGGAACGTGGTGCTGGTCGGCCACAGCGGTTCGGGGAAGACGACGCTGGTCGAGGCGCTCGCCCAGGCGTCGGGGGCGGTCAACCGCGCGGGGCGGGTGGAGGACGGCGGCACCCTGTCCGACCAGGACGAGATCGAGCGCCGGCAGCAGCGCTCGATCCAGCTCTCCCTGGTGCCCGTGGAGTGGGACGGCGTCAAGGTCAACCTCCTGGACACCCCGGGCCACGCCGACTTCGTCGGGGAGCTGCGGGCCGGCCTGCGGGCGGCGGACGCGGCCCTCTTCGTCGTCTCGGCCGCCGACGGCGTGACCGGCTCGACCCGGCTGGTGTGGGAGGAGTGCGCGGCGGTCGGCATGCCGCGCGCCCTGGTCGTCACCCATCTGGAGGCGTCGCGCGCCGACTTCGGGGAGATGACGGACATCTGCCGGCGGGTGTTCGGGGCCGACGACCCCGACGCCGTGCTCCCGCTGTACCTGCCCCTGCACGGGGAGGAGCGGAGCGACGGGCACGCGCCGGTGGCCGGACTGATCGGGCTGCTGTCCCAGCGGATCTTCGACTACTCCTCCGGCGAGCGCGTCGAGCGCGCCCCGGACCCCGAGCACCTTCCGCTGATCGCGGACGCCCGCGCCCGGCTCATCGAGGGCATCATCGCCGAGAGCGAGGACGAGACCCTGATGGACCGCTACCTCGGCGGCGAGGACGTCGAGGTCGGGACACTGGTCCGGGACCTGGAGAAGGCCGTCGCCCGCGGCGTGTTCCACCCCGTCCTGGCCGCCGCGCCCGCCGCGGAGGGGGCCCGGCGGGGGCTGGGCACGGTGGAGCTGCTGGAGCTGGTCACCGGCGGCTTCCCCACCCCCGAGGAGCGCGAGATCCCCCCGGTCACCACCCCCGACGGCCGGCCCCGTCCCCCGCTGACCTGCGACCCCGACGGCCCGCTGGCCGCCGAGGTGGTCAAGACCTCCTCCGACCCCTACATCGGGCGGACGTCGCTGGTGCGGGTCTTCTCCGGCACCCTGCGCCCGGACGCCGCCGTGCACGTCTCCGGCCACGGCCTGACCGACCGCGACGGCGCCTTCGCGGGGGAGCCCCACGACGTGGACGAGCGCGTCGGCGCCCTGACCTCCCCCTTCGGCAGGCAGCAGCGGCACCTGCCGAAGGCCGTGGCGGGCGACCTGGCCTGCGTCGCCAGGCTCTCCCGGGCCGAGACCGGCGACACCCTGTCGGACAAGGGCGCCCCGCTGCTGATGGAGCCCTGGGTGATGCCCGACCCGCTGCTGCCGGTCGCCGTCGAGGCCCACGGCAGGGCCGACGAGGACAGGCTCTCCCAGGGGTTGGCCCGGCTGGTCGCCGAGGACCCCACCATGCGCCTGGAGCAGAACCCCGACACCCGTCAGGTGGTGCTGTGGTGCATGGGCGAGGCGCACCGGGACGTGGCGCTGGAGCGGCTGCGCACCCGCTACGGCGTCCGGGTCGACGCCGTGCCCCACCGGGTCGCCCTGCGCGAGACCTTCGCCGAACCGGCCGCCGCGCGCGGACGGCACGTCAAGCAGTCCGGCGGCCACGGCCAGTACGCCGTCTGCGAGATCACCGTGGAGCCGCTGCCGGTCGGCTCGGGCATCGAGTTCGTCGACAAGGTGGTGGGCGGCGCCGTGCCGCGCCAGTTCGTCCCGTCGGTGGAGAAGGGGGTGCGGGCCCAGGCCGCGCGCGGTGTCGCCACCGGGTATCCGCTGGTGGACGTGCGCGTCACCCTCGTCGACGGCAAGGCGCACTCGGTGGACTCCTCCGACGCCGCCTTCCAGACGGCGGGCGCCCTGGCCCTGCGCGAGGCGGCCTCCGGCGCGCGGATCCACCTGCTGGAGCCGGTCTCCGAGGTGCGGGTGACGGTCGCCGACGAGTACGTGGGCGCGGTGATGAGCGACCTGTCGGGGCGGCGCGGCCGGGTGGTGGGCACCGAGCAGGTACCCGGCGGCAGCACCCTGGTCCGCGCGGAGGTCCCGGAGGCGGAGATCGGCCGCTACGCGGTCGACCTGCGGTCCCTCTCGCACGGCACGGGCCGGTTCTCCCGCTCGTACCTGCGCCACGAGCCGGTGCCGCGGCAGGCGGCGGAGCGGATCCGCGAGCAGGCCGAAAGCGGCGTGGCGTGATCCCGCGATGACGATACGCTGAACACCCCGGCGTCGGGCGCGGCACGGGGACACGCCAACAGGTGTGCGGCGGGCCGCGGTTGGGAACGGTCGGAACGAGCCTGACGTCGGACGGCGCGAGCGGAGTGGGGGCACCATTGGCGGGCTTCGATGACGTCGAGGGCGGCGCGTACGACTTCAGTCCCGGCGCGCAGGTCCCGTTGACCGGGGCGGGCGGCGGGCAGACCGCTCCCACCCAGGCGCTGGCCTCGGCCGCCTACCGGGACGGCCCGGTGGCGGACCTGCTCGCGGCGAACGAGGGCGCCAAGGTCTCGGCGCCCCGCTTCTCCCTGTTCGAGCCGAACCTGGGCGAGGCGTTCTCCCGCGCCGTGCAGGCGCGGATGCTCGGCGGCGCCCGCAAGGCGCTGATCCAGTCCTTCGGCTGCGAGCCGCAGGCCGTGGTCGAGCACTGCCTGGCGGCCAACCGCATCCGCCGGGAGCGCGACGCCCGGCTGACCGCCGTGATGGTCCTCTTCGGGGTGCTCTTCCTGCCCGGCGTCCTGCTGTGGCTCGGCGGCTTCCAGCTGCGCCGGACCCTGGCGGGCGCGCAGGACCGCCGGGCCGGGGCGCTGGGCATGGGCGTGCTCGTCGCGCTCGGCGTGCTGGCGGCGGTCTTCGTGCTGAAGCTGCCCTTCACCGGTTTCTGGGCGATCTACCTGCGCGTGATGCTGGTCGCCCCGGTCGTGGGCTGGCTGCTGGCCAAGCAGATCTGCGAGCGCTACGCCAAGGACCTGCGCTCCCGCTGGGAGGGCCTGCTGACGGGCGGCGGCATCGGCGCCAAGATCCCCGAGGCGGTGCCGCACGCCCCCGGCGACGCGGGGGCGGAGAGCATCCGGCTGAATCTGGCCAAACTGACGGCCGAGCAGCGCAGCAACGTGGTCTTCTACGCCGGCCCCAAGGGGATACTCGGCATGGGCACCCGCTGGGGCAGCTGGCAGCTCGCCGAGGAGCTGGTGCCGGCCTCCCCCGGCACCGAGATCAACCCCTTCCGGAGCTGGGACGTGATCCGCGCGATCCACGACCAGCTGCGGATGCTGGAGCGCACCCCCCTGCACACCGGCGGCTTCCCCAAGCCCTCCGTCCGGCACTGGGTGGTCGCCCCGGTCGGCGAGGGCGCCTCGGAGGTCTCCCGGCCCGACGGCCAGAACGTGGAGGCGTACAGCGTCAAGGACTTCGAGGTCCAGCGGATCTGCAACGAGCAACAGTTCGGCAGCGGCAACCGCCACTACCTCGGCGTCCAGTTCGTGCTGTGGGACGGCCAGCTCGTGATCACCCTGCTGGTCAACGTGACCGTGCTCCACCACACCCTGCGCATCGAGGTCACCGGCCACGCGCTCGGCCCGGTGCACCCGGTGTTCTTCTCCAAGCCGTCGCCGCGGAAGAAGACCGTCTCCAAGACCGTGAGGTTCTGGGAGACCAAGGACATCGAGCTGCCGCTGATCGAGGCCCGCGAGGTCGTACGGCTGTCGGCGCGCGCCCCGCTGACGTGGTTCCCGCCGGTGCTGGACTTCCTGGGCGGCAAGCTGACCCTCCCCGAGCCCTTCGGGCTGCGGCACGTGTGGGCCGACAAGCCGTGGCGCCACCGCTTCATGGCCGACGACGCCCTGCGCGCGGCCACCCCGGTGCTGCGGGTGGTGCACACGGCGGCCCTGAAGGTGCTGAGGGACAACAACGTGGACACCGAGAAGTTCGGCTCCCGCTCCCTGGCGCTCAGCGGCCAGGTGCAGGCCGCCGAGCCGGGCAACGCCGACGTGTACAACGTCTGAGTCCGCCCGGCACCGCCGCGGGGAGGCACGAGCAGGGCCGCGGGGTCCGTACGGCCGCCGGTTCCCCGGCCGTGCGGACCCCGCGGCGTGTGCGGCTCAGACCCCGGAGGGCCACTTCTCGGCCAGCATCCGCCGGGTGTCGGCCAGCAGCTGCGGCAGCACCTTGGTGTGGCCCACCACCGGCATGAAGTTGGTGTCGCCTCCCCAGCGCGGCACGATGTGCTGGTGGAGGTGGGCGGCGATCCCGGCGCCCGCGACCTCGCCCTGGTTCATGCCGATGTTGAACCCCTGCGCCCCGGAGGCCGCGCGCAGCGCCTCCATGGCCCGCTTGGTGTAGTCGGCCAGCTCCGCCGTCTCCTCACCGGTGAGGCCGGTGTAGTCGGCGACGTGCCGGAAGGGCACGACCATCAGATGGCCGCCGTTGTACGGGTAGAGGTTGAGCACCGCGTACACCCGCTCGCCGCGGGCGATCACCAGCCCGTCCTCGTCGGACTTCGCCGGGATCGTGCAGAACGGGCAGCCGTCACCGGCGCCCGGGCCGCTCGGCTTGTTCTCGCCCTGGATGTAGGCCATCCGGTGGGGCGTCCACAGGCGCTGGAAGGCGTCCGGCGACCCCACTCCGATCTGCTGCTCCGGCTCGCTGCTCATGCGGGCCAGCATAGGACTTCACCGGCCCCCGGCGTGTCGCCGGGGCGGCCCCCGGCGGCCCCGGCGGGCCCGCGGCGCCGGACGCTCCGGGCCCTCCCGCGCGAGGACGGGCGAAGGCCCCCGGAGCGCACCTGCGCTCCGGGGGCCTCACCGGGCCGGGTGCCGTACGGACGGCGGGCGCGGCGGTCAGACCTGGACGCGGTCCTCGACGGCCTTGGCGATCTCCGCGATCGCCTCGTCGACCGGCACGCCGTTCTTCTGCGAGCCGTCGCGGTAGCGGAAGCTCACCGCGCCGGCGGCCATGTCGTCGTCACCGGCGATGACCATGAACGGCACCTTGCTCTTCTGCGCGTTCCTGATCTTCTTCTGCATCCGGTCCGAGGAGGAGTCGACCTCCACCCGCAGCCCGGCGGCCTTCGCCCGGGCGGCGAACTCCTCCAGGTACGGCACGTGCGTGTCGCCGATCGGGATGCCGACCGCCTGGACCGGGGCCAGCCAGGCCGGGAAGGCGCCCGCGTAGTGCTCCAGCAGGACGGCGAAGAACCGCTCGATGGAGCCGAACAGCGCGCGGTGGATCATCACCGGCCGCTGCCGGGAGCCGTCGGGGGCGGTGTACTCCAGGTCGAAGCGCTCGGGGAGGTTGAAGTCGACCTGGATGGTCGACATCTGCCAGGTCCGGCCGATGGCGTCCCGCGCCTGGACCGAGATCTTGGGACCGTAGAAGGCGGCGCCGGCCGGGTCCATGACCAGCTCCAGGCCCTGCTTCTCGGCGGCCCGGCGCAGGGTCTCGGTGGCCTCCTCCCAGTTCTCGTCCGTCCCGATGTACTTCTCCGGGTCCTTGGTGGACAGCTCCAGGTAGAAGTCCTCCAGGCCGTAGTCGCGCAGCAGGTTCAGCACGAAGGTCAGCAGCGAGTCGAGCTCGTCCGCCATCTGCTCCCTGGTGCAGTAGATGTGCGCGTCGTCCTGGGTGAAGCCCCGCGCCCTGGTCAGGCCGTGGACGACGCCCGACTTCTCGTAGCGGTACACGGTCCCGAACTCGAACAGCCGCAGCGGCAGTTCGCGGTAGGACCGGCCCCGCGCGTCGAAGATCAGGTTGTGCATGGGGCAGTTCATGGGCTTGAGGTAGTAGTCCACGCCCTCGTCGAGCTGCATGGGCGGGTACATGCCGTCGGCGTACCAGTCCAGGTGGCCCGACTTCTCGAACAGCTTCCCCTTGGTGGCGTGCGGGGTGTAGACGAACTCGTAGCCCGCCTCCTCGTGCCGCCTGCGCGAGTAGTCCTCCATGGTGCGGCGGATGATGCCGCCCTTGGGGTGGAAGACGGCCAGGCCGGAGCCGATGTCCTCGGGGATGGAGAACAGGTCCAGCTCGGCGCCGAGCCTGCGGTGGTCGCGCTTCTCGGCCTCCGCCAGGAACTCCAGGTACGCCTTCAGCTCGTCCTTCGACGGCCAGGCGGTGCCGTAGATCCGCTGGAGCTGCGGGTTCTTCTCGCTGCCCCGCCAGTACGCGGCGGCCGACCGCATCAGCTTGAAGGCCGGGATGTTGCGGGTGGTGGGCAGGTGCGGACCACGGCACAGGTCCTTCCAGCACAGCTCGCCCGTCTTGGCGTCGAGGTTGTCGTAGATGGTCAGCTCGCCCGCGCCGACCTCGGCCGACGCCCCCTCGGCGGCCTCGGCCGCGCTGCCCTTGAGCCCGATCAGCTCCAGCTTGTACGGCTCGCCGGCCAGCTCCTCGCGGGCCTCCTCGTCACTGGTCACGCGGCGGGAGAAGCGCTGGCCGCGCTTGACGATCTCCTGCATCCGCTTCTCGACGCGCTTGAGGTCGTCCGGGGTGAACGGTTCGGCGACGTCGAAGTCGTAGTAGAAGCCGTCCTTGACGGGCGGGCCGATGCCGAGCTTGGCCTCGGGGAAGAGGTCCTGCACGGCCTGGGCCATGACGTGCGCGGTGGAGTGCCGCAGGATGTCCAGCCCGTCCGGGGAGGAGATCTCCACGGGCTCGACCTCGTCGCCGTCGGCGACGGCGTACGCCAGGTCCTTCAGCTGCCCGCCGACGCGCGCGGCGACGACCGAGCGGTCGCCGCCGAAGAGCTCGGCGGCCGTGGTGCCCGTGGTCACCACGCGCTCTTCCCGCTCGGAATCGCGTTGGATGATCACACGGACGTCCGTCACCGGTCTCTCCTGACTGCTGCTGTCTCGGGGCCTTCGTCTCGGGGTCCGCCCCGAGGCGCGGGCGATCGCCGCGCACCGTGAATCGTACCGAGCCGGACGCCCCCGCCGCGAAACGGCCGTGGCCGTTCCAGGGGCGCCGGGGTTGACCGCGAGCCCGGTGAGGTATCAACCCGTGCGACGGGCGTGCGCGCCGCCGCACGCCCGCCGTACGCCGCAGCACGCCGCCGTACGCCGCCCGTACGCGCGGCCGCCGGGACGGTCCCGGGAGCGACACAGCGACACGGAGGGGGAACGAGGAGCATGACGGTGTGGTACGAGGGGCCGCTCGCCGCCTTCGACACCGAGACCACGGGGGTGGACCCGGAACGGGACCGGATCGTCTCGGCCGCGCTGGTGGTGCAGGAGGCCCCGGGGGCGCCGGTACGCGCCGTGCGGTGGCTGGTGGACCCGGGAGTGCCCGTGCCGGAGCGGGCGTCGGCGGTGCACGGCCTGACCGGGGAGCACCTGCGCGAGCACGGCCGCCCGCCGGCCGAGGCGGTCGGGGAGATCGCGCGGGCGCTGGCGGAGCGGTGGGCCGAGGGGCTGCCGCTGGTGGTGATGAACGCGCCGTTCGACCTGACGCTGCTGGACCGGGAGTCGCGGCGGCACCGGGACACCCCGCTGATCGGCGCCGCCGGGTCCCCGCCGCCGTGCGTGCTCGACCCGCGCGTGCTGGACAAGCACCTGGACCGCTACCGCAAGGGCCGCCGCACCCTGACCGCCCTGTGCGCGCACTACGGCGTGGAGCTGGCCGAGGCCCATGACGCCGCCGCCGACGCCACGGCGGCGCTCGGGGTCGTACGGGAGGTGGGGCGCCGCCACGCGCGGCGGCTGTCGTCGCTGTCCCCGGCCGAACTGCACTCCCTCCAGACGGTCTGGCACGCCGCCCAGGCGCGGGGGCTGCAGGCGTGGTTCGCGCGCAGGGGGTCGGACGAGGAGGTCGATCCGGCGTGGCCGCTGCGGGCGGAGGTCCCGGCGGCGGCCTGAGCGGGCCGGGGCGGCGCGGGCGGAGAACGCGGGAGGCCGGTTCCGTCGGACGGAACCGGCCTCCCGGGCGGTGGGCGATACTGGGATCGAACCAGTGACCTCTTCGGTGTGAACGAAGCGCTCTCCCGCTGAGCTAATCGCCCGCTGCGGTGCCCTGCGGCACGACGAGAACCATACAGGGAGCGCGGGTGTTCATCCAAACCCCTTCCCCCGCCCTCCCTTCCGGTCCTCCCGCAGCCGCCGGCGCAGCCCGCGGTGCCCGGCGCGCATCATCAGCGCGTGGTTGGCCGCGAACAGCGGGCGGGCGGGGAGCGCCAGCAGCCGCAGGAGGGGCTTGCGGGCCTCCACCTCCTGCTCGAAGACCGCCCGGGCCCCGGTGCGGGCGGTGGTGCAGGCGGCGGTGCGGGCGCCGGTGGCCGCGGGGCCGTGCGGGCCGCCGCGCGGTGCGACCCTCCAGCGGGCCCAGCCCTCCAGGTCCCCGGTCATCCCGATCGCCAGGGTCCGGGCGGCGGGGTCGCGCAGCGTGAGCCGGGCGGTGATCCGTAGCTCGTACGGGAGCAGGGAGCGGATCCGGGCGGCGCCGGCCGGCCCGCCGTGCCCGCCGCCGTCCCGCCAGACGACCTCGCGCACCTGCGGCCACCAGGCGGGGTACTCCTCCGCCCGCTCCAGGACCGCGTAGACCTCCTCCGGGGGCGCGTCCAGATCCCAGACGGCGCGGAAGCGGTAGCGGTTCCAGTCCATGGTCACCGGCCCTCCCCGCGGGCGGGGGTGGTACTCAGCCGCGTCTGAGTACCACCGCGCATGTCCGCTCGCCCTCGTGCGCGCCACACTCCGCGCATGCCGAACGTTCCACCGCCTGCCTACTGCCCCGGCTGTTCACTGCCACTCCCCTCCGGCGGTCCGGGGGCGGTCTGTCCCCGGTGCGCGCTGCCGCTCACCGGCCCGGTGCCGGAGCGGGTGCGGGAGATCGACGCGGAGCTGTGGCGGCTGGACGCCCGGCGCGCCGAACTGCTCTCCCGGCGCTGGGAGTTGCTGGCCGGGCTGCGTGCGCCGGCCCCCGGGCCCGCCGGCCCGCCGGGCCCCGTGCCGAGCGCCTCCGCCCCGCCGGCCCCGCCGGCCGTACCGGGCCCGCCCCCCACCGCGCCGCCCACCGCGCCACCCGCCGCCCGGAACGTGCTGCTGGCCCTCGGCGGAGTGCTGCTGGCGGTGGCGGTGGCCGCCTTCACGCTGGTGAGCTGGGGCCGGCTGGGCATCGGGGGCCGCGCGGCGGTGCTGGGCGCGCTGACGCTGCTGGCCTCGGCCGTGCCCGTGGCGCTGCTGCGCCGCGGACTGGCCGCGACGGCCGAGGCCGTGGCGGCCCTGGGGCTGGTCCTGCTGCTGCTCGACGCGTACGCGCTGCACCGGGTCGCGCTGCCGGACACCGGCGGCCCCGGTTACGCGGCGGTGGCGGCGGCGGTGGTCGCCGCGCTCTGGGCGGGGTACGGGTCCGCGCTGCCGCGGCTGCGGGGCCCGCTGCCCGCCGCCGTGTGCCTCGCCCAACTCCCGCTGCCGCTCTGGGCGCTGAGCGCCGGGGGCGGCCCGTACGCGTTCTCCTGGGCGCTGCTGGCGACGGCGGCCGGCGACGCGGCGGTGGCCCTGTGGTGTGCCGGGCGCGGGCGCCGGCCGGTGGCGGTGACGGCTCTCGCGGCGGGGTGCGCGCTGGGCGCCCCGGGACTGCTGACGGCCGCTCTGCTGGCCCTGACGGCCTCGGGGTGGGCCCGGTCGGCGCACGCGGCGGCGCTGCTCGCGGCGGCCGCGGCGGTGCTGCTGTACGCGGCCCGCCGCCTCGCCGGGCGCGCGGGCACGGCGGCGGTGGCCGTGGCGCCGGCCGCGGTGGCGGGGCTGGCCGTGCTGGTGGCGGGCGGCGGCGCGCTGCGGGCGACGGGTGTGCTGCCGGAGCCGGGGTGGCCGGTGCTCGGCTTCGTGCTGTGCGCCATGGCGCTGGCGGCGGTCCCGGCGGTGGTTCCGGCGGTGGGCGCGTCCGTGGCGGCGGGTCTGCGGTCGGCCTCCGCGGCGGTGTGCGCCGGCGCCGCGCTGTGGGCGCTGCCCGCCGTGGCCCACCTGGTGCTGGGGCCGCTCGGCTGGACGGTCCGGGCGTGGGACGGTGCGCCGCAGGGCGCCCGGGCGGCGGTCTCGCCGGGGCTGGAGTGGTCGTACGGGATGGCGCTGCCCGCGGTGCTGGGCGCGCTGGCGGTGGCCCTGGCCGCGGTCGGCCGGGACCCGGTGGCACGGGTGGCACGGGTGCCGCGGGTGTGGCGCGCGCGGGCCGCGGCGGGCGCGCTGGTGCCGGCGGGCGCGACGGCGGCCGTCCTGCCGGTGGTGCTGGACCTGCGCTACCGGGTGGCCGTGGTGCTGCTGGTGGCCCTGGTGGCGCTGCTGCTCGCCGTCCCGGTGGGCGCGGCGCGGGCGGGGTCGTCCGCGCCGGGGAGGGCCACCGGGGTCACGGCGCGGGGAACCGCGCTCGTGCTGGCCGTGTCGGTGAGCGGCTGGTCCCTGGCCGAACCGGCGATGACGGTGGCCGTGTCGGCGGCGCTGGCCGCGGTCTTCGCCGCCACGGCGGCGGCCGCGCGCGCCACGGCGGTGACGGGTCCGGCGGCGGCCGTGGCGGCGGTGCTGTGGACGGCCGCGCTCGCGGCCGCCGCGTCCCTGGCCCTCGGCCTCCCCTCCCACGGGGCGGCGTTCGCGGTGCTGGGCGTCGCGGTCGCCACGGCGCCGGTGGCGGCCCGGCTGCGGACGCGTCCGGCCGGGCTCCCGGTGGAGTGCGCCGGGTACGCCGTCGCCGCCGTGGCCGTGGTCCTGGCCGTGGCGGAGCCCGCCGCGCTCTCCCTGGCGCTCGCCCTGTGCGGCGTGGCCGCGGGCGGGGTGGCGCTGCGCCCGGAGCGCCGGCCGGTCGCGGTGTACGCGGGGGTCGCGCTGCTGGTGCTGGCCTGGTGGGTGCGGCTGGGGAGCTGGGAGGTGACCTCCCCGGAGGCGTACACCCTGCCGGTCACCGTCCCCGCGCTGGTCGTCGGCCATCTGCACCGGATCCGGCCGGACGTCTCCTCCTGGGCGGCGTACGGCCCCGGGCTGGCGACGACGCTGGTGCCGAGCCTGGCGGCGGCCTGGGTGGACCCGCACTGGCCGCGCCCGCTGCTGCTGGGCACCGCCGCGCTGGTCCTGACCGTGCTGGGCGCGCGGCTGCGGCTGAAGGCCCCGCTGCTGCTGGGCGGGGGCACCGCCGCGCTGGTCGCCGTGCACGAACTGGCGCCCTACGTCGTCCAGGTGGCCGGCCTCCTCCCCCGCTGGGCGCCGCCGGCCGCCGCGGGCGTGCTGCTCCTGGCCGCCGGGGCGACGTACGAGCGGCGGCTGCGGGACGCCCGGCGGCTGCGCCGGGCGGTGGGCCGGATGCGCTGACGGGCGCGGCCGTACCGGGAGGGGCGGAGGGAGAAAACGGAGGAAGGGGCGGAGGGAGAAAACGGAGGGAGGGGCGGTGGGAGAAACGGAGGGAGGGGCGGACGGGAGCCTGGGCCGTCCGCCCCGGTCCGGTCGGCCTCACCCGGGGATGCGGTCCCCGATCAGGGCGAGGTTCTGGATGGCGGCCAGGCCGTACAGGGCGGTGGTGTTGGTGTCCACCCAGGAGGCCCCGCTGCCCTCGACCAGGGCCATGGGCCCGCTGATCCTCTCCGTCCTCCACGGGGAGGACTCGCTGTAGCCCCAGGCGTCCTTGGTGAAGAACTCCCGCCAGGCGCGGGTGGCGTACTTGTCCCGCTCGTCCTTCAGCCGGGAGGCCGCGTAGCCGGTGAGCCGGGAGTGGCCCTGCTGGAGGATGAGGTTGGTGGCGTAGCCGCCGAGTTCGGCCTGCTGCTCGGCCCTGGTGGCGCCGTAGAGGCGGCAGTACTGGAGCCAGGCCTCCTCGAAGCCCTCGACGTCGGTGAGGTGGATCAGCTCGGCGCAGATCTCCACCTGGCCGAACATCGCGCTCAGGTGGCTCATGGAGACCTTCTTCTCCGCCTCGGCGAACTCCCCGGTGTCGATGTCGTAGCGGCCCTCGCCGGTGCAGAAGCCGTTGGGCATCCGCGCGATGGTGCGCATGGTGGCCCTGAGCTTCCTCTCGGCCGTCTCCGCCTTGGGCCCGCGGCGCTCCCACTCGGTGAGCCAGGCGGCGGCCAGGCCGCTCCAGTCGGTGCCCAGCCCGATGCCCAGCGCGTGGGGGTCGGGCTCGTAGGGCTCGGTGCGGATCTTGCGCAGCGGGTCGAGGGCGAGGAAGGTCTCGTCGGAGTCGACGAGGGCGTGCATCAGGTCGCCGCAGCGCTCGTCGGCGGTGAGGAAGTAGTACGGGCGGCGGTAGACGGCGGTGGAGATGCGCTGCTGCTTGGCGCTGTCGGCGTAGTGCTGGACGCCGTGGCGGGTGCCGAGCCCGGCCCACTTGCCCAGGTGGTAGACGTCGACCTCGCCGGTGTGGCGGGTCATGGCCTCGGCGAAGCGGAAGACGTCCGCGCGGCCGGAGCGCAGGTAGGCGTACCACAGCCACAGGTCCGGGGAGAGCTCGGAGTTGTCCCAGGCGTAACCGCCGACGTCGTAGCGCCACTGGTGCCGGTCGGGGTCGTAGGTGTGCATGATGTCGCCGTAGTCCCAGAAGCCGTACCAGCGGCGCTGCTCCACCTGGTCGCGGTAGTAGTCGAAGAGGAAGTCCAGGTGGTCCTCCAGCTTCGCCTTCGCGGGCGTGGAGCGGTCGACGGGGGCGAACAGCCCGCCGAAGACGCCGGCGGCGGCGAGGTGCGCGGGCGGGGCGATCAGCTGCGGCGGGGTCTGTACGGCCTCGGCCTGGCGGGCGAGGGTCCCGGCGGCGGGGGTGGCGGCGTTGGCCCAGAACATCAGCTCGCTGGTGCGGGCGATGCCGTAGGGGGTGCCGAAGCCGGGCTCGTAGTCCTCGTAGGTGATGTTGAGGCCCTCCAGCTGCTCGGCGTGGGTGTCCTGGCCCATGCCGTCGTGGTAGAAGCGCAGGTCCATCGGCTGCGCCTCGGGGGACCAGAGCCAGAGGGTGACCTCGGCCTCGTCCGTGGCGGCGCCGCGTACGTCGAGCTGGGCGGGGTGCTTGCGCCAGAAGTCGCGCAGTCCGAAGGAGAGTCCGCCGCTCACCCCGCCGACGTAGCCGAAGCCCGAGGCCCGGCGTCCGCCGCCCGCGGCGATCCAGCCGTGGCCGGGCTTGGTGCGCTTGCGCACGGTGAAGCCGTCGGCGGAGAGCTGGCTGAGGGTGTAGTCGCCCCAGGTGGGGATGAGGTGCAGCCGGCTGGTGACGCGCTGGTCCCAGGTGGCGGGGTCGGGCAGCCTCTCGCCCCTGACCTGCTTGGCGCGGACCTCGGCGCCGGGGTCGCGGCGCAGTCCGGTGACGCCCCGGACCGCCTCCGACAGCAGGCCGCGGCCCTCGCCGCCGATGCGGATGTGGCGGTCGTGGTGCTCGTCGCGCATCGGGACGGTGAAGCGGACGCCGAGGCCGCGGATGAAGTCCTCGTGCTCGTCGCCGTCGAAGGTGACGGTGTGCAGCATCCGGAAGGAGTCGGAGCCGGCGTGGAAGTACAGGCGGACGGAGAACGGGAGCCAGCCGCGGCTCCCCCGGCGGTGCTTCCCGTCGACGCGGACCACCGCGCGGACCGGGCCGTCCTGTTCGACGGCGACCTCCTCGATGTCGCTGTCGAAGCGCTGCCGCTTCTCCGTGCCCTGGTCGCCGTCCTCGATCTCCGCCTGCCGGAGCAGGACGAGGCGGCCGTCGCGGGCGATCTCGGTGGATCCCCGTCGCACGGACTTCACCAGGGCCCTGCCGTCGTGGCCGATGCGGGCGGTGACGGCGCCGGTGTCCACCACGACGTCGCCGCCCTTGCGGGTGACGGTGACGGCTCTGGCGGGAGCGGCCGGGGCGGCGCCGGGGGTGAGGCGGTAGGAGGCGGCGTCCCCGGCCTCGGGGCCGACGGCGTGCGCGGTCCACTTCAGGGTGCCGTCGGGCCAGTACGCGGTGGGCCAGGTCTGGACGGGGACGGCGGCGCCGTCGGCGGCGGTGAGCGAGAACGCGGTGCCGGCCCGGAGGGCGCCCTTGGGCCAGGGCACGCCGAAGGTGTTGCCGGGGGCCTCGCCGAGGCCCCCGTCCTCCAGCCAGGTGATCTCCACCGGGCCGTCGGCGCCCTCGGCGGCGGCGGCGCCGGCCGGGTGGGCCGCGTGGGCGGGCGTGCCGCCGAGCAGCCAGGAGGCCTGGGCGGCGGCGCCGGCGACGGCCGCCGCCTGGAGCACGCTTCGTCGGGGGATCGGGGACATGGACACTCCCATTCTTAGATCAGGTTCATGACAGGCCGGAGTGCCGACCGCTCCGGCGTGGTGCCGAAGCGGCCGGGCGGGAGGAAGCGGTCAGGGACGGCCGTACCGCCGCTCGGCGGCGACCGCGCAGGCGGCCAGGCAGCCGAGGGCCGGCGCCACCAGGGGCGGCAGCATCCAGGCGGCGACGGCGACCACGGCCAGCCCGCCGGCCAGCAGCAGCGAGCCGCCCGGCTCGGTACGGCAGGTGCGGCGGGCGGCGGCCCGGCCGGTGCGGAACCAGTCGCCGCCGGGGCGCCAGGCGGCGGCCGTGCGCAGCCCGGTCACCACCACGGCCACCGCGGCGGCGGCCGTGACGGCGCCGACCGCGGCCACCGCCGGACCGCCGGGCAGCAGCCCGGAGGAGACCACCCGCAGGTCGAAGACGAGCAGCGCCAGAGCGGCCCACCACAGCAGCGAGAACCGCCAGCCGGCGCGTACGGCCGCGCGCAGCCCGGCGGCGAACTCCCGCCATCCCGCCCGCTCGGCGTCCAGGTAGCGCCGCAGATGCCCGCAGGCGGCGGCGAACGCGGGCAGCGCGGTCACCAGCGCGAGCGCGGCGAGCAGCAGCCACACCCCGGCGAGCAGGCACTCGGCGAAGAGCGCGAACCGGGCGGCGAGGGGCCGCCGCTCCGCCTCCGCGGCGGGCCCGGTGTCCACGGCGGTGTTCACGGCGGTGTTCACGACGGTGTTCACGACGGTGTTCACGGCTGTGCCCGCGGTCGCGCTCATCCCTTGAGCCCCGAGGTGGCCGCGCCCTCGACGAGGTAGCGCTGGAAGGCGAGGAAGAACAGCAGCACCGGCAGCAGGGCGGCCATCGACATGGCGATCATGCCGCCGTAGTCGGCGAGGCTGTCCTGGTCCATGAACATCTTCAGACCGAGCGAGACGGTGTACTTGTCGGGCTCGTTGAGGTAGATCAGCGGCCCGAGGAAGTCGTTCCAGGCCCAGATGAAGCTGAAGATGGCGCTGGTGATCAGCGCGGGGCGGCACAGCGGCAGCACGATCGTCCAGTAGATCCGCCAGTGGCCGCAGCCGTCGATGCGGGCCGCCTCGTCCAGCTCCCTGGGGAGGTTGCGCATGAACTGCACCATCAGGAAGACGAAGAAGGCGTCCACCGCGAGGAACTTGCCCAGCAGCAGCGGCACGTAGGTGTTGATCAGCTCCATCTTCTGGAACAGCACGTACTGCGGCACCAGCAGCACGTGGACGGGCAGCAGCAGGGTGCCGATCATCAACGCGAACAGCACGTTGCGGCCCGCGAAGCGGATCCGGGCGAAGGCGTACGCGGCCAGCGAGCAGGAGAACAGCACGCCGGCCACCGAACCCAGCGCGACGATCAGCGAGTTGACGAAGAACGTCTCGATGCCGATGCCCGCGATCCCGTCGGCGAGCCGCTCGTAGTTGTCGGTGATCGGGTCGGTGGGCAGCAGTTCGAGGCTGCCGACGATCTCGTTCCCCGGCTTGAGGGAGCCGCCGACCACCCAGACCACCGGGTAGAGCACCACGACCAGGAGGGCCAGCGCCCCCAGGTGCCACAGGACCGACCGCGCCCTGCGGCGCCCGGAGGCGGTGGTGCGGGCGGAACGGGTGGGACGGACGGTACGGGCGGTACGGGCGGTGCCGGTGGGCGCGCTCATCGGCCCCCCTCCTCGTAGTGCACCCAGCGGCGCTGGGACCAGAACAGCACGGCGGTCACCACGGCGATGCCGGCGAGCAGCATCCAGGCCATCGCGGAGGCGTAACCCATGCGCAGGTTGGCGAAGCCCTGCTCGTACAGGTACCAGGTGTAGACGAGCAGCGAGTCGCCGGGGCCGCCCGCGCGCCCGCCGCCGGGCCCGGCGATCACGAGCGCGGAGGTGAAGATCTGGAAGGAGTGGATGATCTCCAGCAGCAGGTTGAAGAAGAGCACCGGGGAGATCATCGGCAGGGTGATGGAGCGGAACCGCCGCCAGGCGCCGGCGCCGTCCACCTCGGCCGCCTCGTACAGCTCGCGCGGCACCTGCTTGAGACCGGCCAGGAAGATCACCATCGGCGCGCCGAACTGCCAGGCCGACAGGGCGACCAGCGTGGGCATCGACCAGTCCGGGTCGCCGACCCAGCCGCCGCCGTCCCAGCCGAACAGGCTCAGGGAACGGTCGACGACCGCGCCGTCCTGGAACAGGGCCCGCCACACGATGCCGATGCTCACGCTCGCCCCGATCAGCGAGGGGGCGTAGAACGCCGAGCGGTAGAAGCCCTGCCCCTTGCGGGGACGCACCAGCAGCATCGCCACGCCGAGCGCGATCGCGAGCTTGAGCGGGGTGGCGACCAGCACGAACACCGCCGTGACCCGCACCGACTTCCACCAGCGGTCGTCGGAGAACATCTCGGAGAAGTTCTCCAGGCCGACCCAGCGGGGCGAGTCGAAGAGGTTGTAGTCGGTGAAGGCCAGGTAGAGCGAGACGAGCATGGGCCCCAGCGTCAGCAGCAGGATGCCGACGCACCACGGGGAGAGGAACAGGTAGCCGGCCAGGGTCTCCCGGCGGGCCCGCCGCCGCGCGGTGGCGGCGGGTCCGGGGGCGGGGACGGGCGGGGCGGGGCGGGGGCCCTTCGCCGCCCGCCCCCTCTCCGCCTCGGCCGGTGCGGGGGTGTCGGTACGCATCACGGAGCGTTCTCCTCGGGTCAGGAGCCGAGGGCGGTCTTGGCCTCGTCGAAGAACTGGGCCACCGCGTCGTCGACCGAGGTGCTGCCCTGGGCCACCGAGCCGTAGATGCTCAGGAAGGCGGCCTCGACGGTGTCGGTTCCGGCCGGGTGCGGCGTGATGGGCTCCAGGTGGTCGGAGACGCTCTTCTCGTACTCGGCGATCAGCGCGTCGGGCCCCTCGGGCTCGTACGCCTCGAACTGCGCGTTGGTCGGCAGCACTCCGCGGTTGTAGCCCATGATCTTGCCGACCTCGGGGTCGTTGACCATGAAGTCGATGAACGTGGCGACCTCCTCCGGGTGCTTGGTGCGGGCGGAGGCGCTGAGCATCAGCGAGGAGAGGTACTGGCCGGTCCGCTCGCCGTCCACGGTCGGGATCGGCGCCAGGGCGAGCTCCCTGTCCGTCTCCGAGGTGTAGCGGACCAGGAAGTTGTCCCAGGTGAACTCGGCCGCCGACAGACCGGCGCTGAGCGAGGACTTGGGCTTGACCTGCTCGGCCTGCTTGGCCGGGACCAGCAAGCCGTCCTCGAGCTTCTTCCGGTGGTCGCCCCACCACTTCCGCAGGTCGGCCTCGGTGAAGCCGAGCCCCTCCTCCGTGAAGAACGCCTTCCCCTGCTGGCGCAGGTGGAGGTCGTACAGGTACATCACGCCGCCGTTGTCGCTGGCTCCCCAGAAGTCCTTCTCCGAGCCGCTGATCTTCTCGACGGCCCGGTCGAGGTCCTTCCACGTCCAGCCGTGCTCGGGGGTGACCCCGGCCTCCTCGAACGCCTTGACGTCGTAGACGAGCGTGAAGGTGTTGGCGCCCACCGGCACGCCCAGCAGCTTCCCGTCGACCTCGCCGGCCCTCCCCAGACCCTGGCGGAAGTCGTCCAGGTTCAGGTTGCCCGCCTTCACCTGCGCGTTCAGGTCGAGCAGCAGGTTCTTCTGCCCGTACTTGCGCAGGAAGGCGTAGGAGTTCTGGAAGACGTCGGGCGGGTTGCCGCCCGCGGCCTGGGTGTTGAACTTGGTCCAGAAGTCGCCGTACTCCTGGAAGTCGGTCTTGACCTCGATGTCGGGGTTCTCCTTCTCGAACAGGTCGATGGTCCTGTTGATCAGGTCGGCCCTGTCCTGCGCACCCCACCAGGAGTAGCGGATGGTCACCTTGCCGTCCGCGCCGGCGTCTCCGCCGCCGCATCCGGAGGCGAGCAGCCCCAGCGCGGCCAGTCCGGCCCCTATCGCCCGCAGGCTCGTGGTCCTGCTCCGTCGAGAACTCATCGAAACGCCCCTCCCGGGCGGGTTCGTCCCGCCACCCCGGTTGCTTGAAACGTTTTAGGCAAGCGCTTGCCGGGTTAACCTAAGGACGAGCGGCAGGGGCGTCAACGGTTCGGACAGAATTCACCGGCGGGTGTCCGGACCGGAGCCGGGGCGCATACGACGAGACCGGGGCCCCGGAAGGCTCTGCGCCTTCCGGGGCCCCGGTCTTCGGTGGGCGATACTGGGATCGAACCAGTGACCTCTTCGGTGTGAACGAAGCGCTCTCCCGCTGAGCTAATCGCCCGGGTGCGCCGACAACATTACCGCATGTCAGCGACTGCTCGTGACCCCCGGCGCCCCCTGGAACCGGGGGCGCCGGCGGCTCAGCCCGCGACCTCCCACGGCATCGCCAGCCCGTACCGCGCCAGGTACACGCCCACCAGGACCGCGGCGACGGCCGCGCCGACCGCCGTGATCGTCATGTTGCGCCGCCGCACCCTCGGGTCGAGCGCGCGCTTGGCCGCCTCGGAGACCTTGCGGCGCGTCCAGCGCAGGACGATCTGCGCCCAGACGAACTCCGTCGCCCAGACCGCCAGCCCCGTGAAGATCACCAGCCACCCCGGGCCGGGGAGCGCCAGCATCAGCACCCCGGCGGTCACGATGGCGAGCCCGACCAGGAAGACCCCCACCTGCCAGCTCAGATGGAGCGCCCGGGAGGCCTTGACGAACTGTGGCGCCCGCGAACCGAGGGCCCGTTCCTTACTCTCGGTTTTCACCTGGCCCAGATTACCCGAGCCCTCTTCGCCGTTCGCCCGAACGGCCCTCCTACCAAATCCCCATTCCTCCATCTGAATGATGTCAAGGACAACAAAAGGGGCAGAGGGGTTTACAACCATCCCGTAGGTGGCATGTCGATTTCGCCGACGTGCGAATCCCCGAGCGCACACTGAGCGAAAGGCCCTGGCGCTTATGAACACCACGGTCAGCTGCGAGCTGCACCTGCGCCTCGTTGTATCGAGCGAGTCCTCCCTGCCTGTACCCGCGGGCCTGCGGTATGACACGGCCGACCCGTACGCCGTGCACGCCACCTTCCA
This sequence comes from Streptomyces sp. DH37, assembly GCF_029813835.1. GTDB lineage: Bacteria > Actinomycetota > Actinomycetes > Streptomycetales > Streptomycetaceae > Streptomyces. The sequence continues at coordinate 383 of NZ_JARVKV010000050.1, read as the reverse complement.
CACCGGCGCCGAGGAGACCGTCGAGTGGGTCTTCGCCCGCGACCTCCTCGCGGAGGGGCTGCACCGCCCCACGGGCACCGGCGACGTCCGTGTCTGGCCGTCCCGCAGCCACGGCCAGGGCGTCGTCTGCATCGCTCTCAGTTCGCCGGAGGGCGAGGCACTGCTGGAGGCCCCCGCGCGGGCCCTGGAATCCTTCCTCAAGCGAACGGACGCCGCGGTACCCCCCGGCACCGAGCACCGGCACTTCGACCTCGACACCGAGCTCTCCCACATCCTCGCGGAGAGCTGACAGACGCCGGAACCCCCGCTGCCGTCCGACTCGGGGCGACGGCTCGGGGCCCGGCCCACCCCAGCGGCGCCGCCGCCACGCATCACCGTGGCGG
>NZ_JARVKV010000004.1 GCF_029813835.1 Streptomyces sp. DH37 | reverse complement strand
GACGGGTTCCATGGAACCCGTCCGGCGCCCGCGGTGCGAGCCGTCCGCCGGCGGCCGGTTAGGGCTGGGCCGCCGCCCGTGCCTCGCGGCGGTTGTCGCGGAAGGTGTTGACCCGGCGCGCGGTGGCGAACAGCGGGATCACCGCGCCCAGCACCAGCTGCAGCGCGCAGCCGGTCTGCAGCAGCAGCTCACCGCCCGGGGCGTCGAAGGCCCAGGCCGTCAGCAGGCCCATGCTCAGCACGATCCAGCCGAGCATCGCCACGGCCAGCAGGCCGCGCGGCTTGGGGTACTCCACCCGGCTGACCATCAGCCAGGCCACCCCGACGATGGCCAGCAGCGTCGGGACGAACGGCAGCTCCAGCAGGACGATCGAGACGACCGTCAGCGCCCCGAAGGGGCTGGGCATGCCCTGGAACACCCCGTTGGGCAGGGTGAGGCAGGAGAACCTGGCGAGCCGCAGCACCACCGCCAGCAGCACCACGATCCCGGCGAGCGCCGAGACCCCCTGGTACGCGTCGTTGGCCACCATCCCCCAGACCAGCACGAAGTACGCGGGGGCCAGCCCGAAGCTGATCAGGTCGGAGAGGTTGTCGAGCTCCGCGCCCATCGCCGAGCTGCGCAGCTTGCGCGCCACGAGCCCGTCGAAGAGGTCGAACACCGACGCCAGCAGCATCAGCATCACGGCGGTCGCGGCGCTGTGCCGCGCCATGCCGCCGTCGCCGTTGCCGGTCAGATGCGGGATCAGGACACCGGTGGTGGTGAAGTACACCGCCAGGAAGCCGCAGGTGGCGTTGCCGAGGGTGAGCGCGTCGGCTATCGACAGCCGCATGGACAGCGGCATGTCGCCCATCTCGTCGGCGTCGTCGTCCATGTCGGCCTCGGGCACCCACTGGGTGTCGGGATCAATCACGGTCAAGGCGAGTCACCCCCGCGGTAGTGGGCTGGCCGACCTCGACGGCGACCTCGACGCCCTCCGGGAGGTAGAGGTCCACGCGCGAGCCGAAGCGGATCAGCCCGATCCGCTCGCCCTGCTCGACCTTCGCGCCCTGCTCGACGTACGGCACGATCCGCCGGGCCACGGCACCGGCGATCTGGACCATCTCGATGTCGCCCAGCTCGGTGTCGAAGTGCCAGACGACCCGCTCGTTGTTCTCGCTCTCCTTGTTGAACGCCGGGACGAAGCCGCCGGGCACGTGCTCGACGGACGTCACCGTGCCCGCCAGCGGGGCGCGGTTGACGTGAACGTTCAGCGGGCTCATGAAGATCGCGACGCGGGTGCGTCCGTCCTTCCACGGCATGATGCTCTGCACCACGCCGTCGGCCGGGGAGATGACGCGGCCCTGGGCGATCTCTCGCTCGGGGTCGCGGAAGAACCACAGCATGCCCGCCGCCAGGGCGGTGGCGGGCACTGCCGCCACGGCCGCGCCTCTCGAGCGCCTGGCGCGGGCCAGGCTGAGGGCGGCGGTGGCGACGGTCGGGAGGAGCCACGGCGATGCTCCGCGCGCGAGACGGATTCGGCCGCGTTGTGCAGAGGATGGGCTGTGGGGCATGAATGACCTTCGTAGCGGAGGGTGCCGCGTATACACGGGGGACGGCGGCTTTCCCGGGATGCTATCGGTTACCGGTGGCAACTGGGCAAGCCAGAGCACCAGTCGGGACCGTGGACTCCCTGGAAGGCCTCGGGTCGGGGTGCCGTCCCTTTGACAGGAAAAACACCCCGAATGAGGCATTCTACCCCTAAAGCTTGTACTCCTCCAGGAGTCGGCGTCCCACGATCATCTTCTGGATCTCCGCCGTGCCTTCACCGATCAGGAGCATCGGGGCCTCACGGTACAGCCGTTCGATCTCGTACTCCTTGGAGAAACCGTAACCGCCGTGGATGCGGAACGCGTCCTCCACGACCTCCTTGCAGTACTCCGAGGCGAGGTATTTGGCCATGCCGGCCTCCAGGTCGTTGCGCTGCCCGGAGTCCTTCTTCCGTGCGGCGCCGACCATCAGGGCGTGCGCGGCCTCCACCTTGGTGGCCATTTCGGCCAACTTGAACTGAATTGCCTGGTGCTGGGCGATCGGCTTGCCGAAGGTGTGCCGCTGCTGGGCGTAGGAGATGCCCAGCTCGAAGGCGCGCTGGGCCACGCCGCAGCCGCGCGCGGCCACGTTGACCCGGCCGACCTCGACGCCGTCCATCATCTGGTAGAAGCCGCGGCCGGTGGCGCCGCCCAGGATCCGGTTCTCCGGGACGCGCAGGCCGTCCAGGATCATCTCGGTGGTGTCGACGCCCTTGTAGCCCATCTTCTCGATCTTGCCGGGGATCGTCAGACCCGGCCTGACCTCGCCGAAGCCCGGCTCCTTCTCGACGAGGAAGGTGGTCATCGACCGGTGCGGGGCCGTATTCTCAGGGTGGCCCTCGTCGGTCCGGCACAACACCGCGACCAGCGAGGACGTGCCGCCGTTGGTCAGCCACATCTTCTGGCCGGTCAGCACGTACTCGTCGCCGTCGCGCACCCCCTTGGTGGTGATGGCCGACACGTCCGAGCCCAGGCCCGGCTCGGACATGGAGAAGGCGCCGCGGACCTCGCCGGCCGCCATCCGGGGGAGGAAGTACTCCTTCTGCTCGTCGGTGCCGTGCTGCTTGATCATGTACGCGACGATGAAGTGCGTGTTGATGATGCCGGACACGCTCATCCAGCCGCGGGCGATCTCCTCCACGCACAGTGCGTAGGTGAGCAGCGACTCCCCGAGGCCGCCGTACTCCTCGGGGATCATCAGGCCGAAGATCCCCAGGTCCTTCAGGCCCTCGACGATCCGGGTCGGGTACTCGTCCCGGTGCTCCAGCTCGGTGGCGACCGGGATGATCTCCTTGTCGACGAAGCCGCGGACGGTGGAGAGGATCTCCCGCTGGACGTCCGTCAGGCCCTCGGTCCGCGCCAGGCGTCCCATGTCACTTCCCTCCCTTTCCGGAGTCCTGCTCGGCCCCGCGCGGCTCGGGGCGCCCGGGCTGCTCGCCCCCGCGCTCCTCGATGTACTCGGCGGTGGGCACCATCACCTTGCGGCGGAAGACGCACACCAGGGTGCCGTCCTGCTTGTAGCCCCTGGTCTCGACGTGGACGATGCCGCGGTCCGGCTTGGACCTCGACGGCGTCTTGTCCAGCACGGTCGTCTCGCCGTAGACGGTGTCGCCGTGGAAGGTGGGCGCCACGTGCCGCAGCGACTCGATCTCCAGGTTGGCGATGGCCTTGCCGGAGACGTCCGGCACGGACATGCCCAGCAGCAGCGAGTAGACGTAGTTGCCGACCACGACGTTCCTGCCGAAGTCCGTCGTCTTCCCGGCGTAGTTGGCGTCCATGTGGAGCGGGTGGTGGTTCATGGTCAGCAGGCAGAAGAGGTGGTCGTCGTACTCCGTGACCGTCTTGCCGGGCCAGTGCCGGTAGACGTCCCCGACCTCGAACTCCTCGTAGGTGCGGCCGAACTGCATGGTGTGACTCTCCGTGGGTGTGGTGTGCGGGCGGGTGACCGGGCCGGGCCGCCCCCGGCCCCGCCCCCGGGAAGGGGGCGCGGGGAGCCCGGGAGCGGCCCGCGGTGGTGGGGGTCAGGCGGCCGGCGGCTCGAACTTCGAGGTCCGCTCCATGCCGGCGGCCCGGCCCTTGCCCGCGATGACCAGCGCCATCTTCCGGCTGGCCTCGTCGATCATCTCGTCGCCGAGCATCGCCGAGCCCTTCCTGCCGCCCGCCTCGGAGGTGAAGTACTCGTAGGCGTCCAGGATCAGCTCGGCGTGGTCGTAGTCCTCCTGGGAGGGGGAGAAGACCTCGTTGGCGGCGTCCACCTGGCCCGGGTGCAGCACCCACTTGCCGTCGAAGCCGAGGGCCGCGGCGCGCCGGGCGACGGCCCGGAAGCCGTCCACGTTCTTGATCTGCAGGTAGGGGCCGTCGATCGCCTGGAGGTTGTGGGTGCGGGCGGCCATCAGGATGCGCATCAGGATGTAGTGGTACGCGTCCGCCGGGTAACCGGGCGGCTGCTCGCCCACGACCAGGGACTTCATGTTGATGGAGGCCATGAAGTCGGCCGGGCCGAAGATGATCGTCTCCAGCCGCGGCGAGGCGGCGGCGATCTCGTCGACGTTCACCAGGCCCTTGGCGTTCTCGATCTGCGCCTCGATGCCGATGCGGCCGACCTCGAAGCCCATCGTCTTCTCGATCTGGGTCAGCAGCAGGTCCAGCGCCGTGACCTGGGAGGCGTCCTGGACCTTCGGCAGCATGATGCAGTCCAGGTTGGGACCGGCGCCCTCGACGACCGTGACGACGTCGCGGTACGTCCAGTGGGTGGTCCAGTCGTTGACGCGCACGACCCTGGTCTTGCCCGTCCAGTCGCCCTCGTTGAGGAACTTCACGATGGTGTGCCGGGCCTCGGGCTTGGCCAGCGGGGCGCAGGCGTCCTCCAGGTCCAGGAAGACCTGGTCGGCGGGGAGACCCTGGGCCTTCTCCAGGAAGCGGGGATTGCTCCCCGGCACCGCGAGGCAGGAGCGGCGGGGACGCAGCCGGTTCACCGGCGTCGCGGGCGCACTCGGGTGGGACGTCATGCGGGGACCTCCAGAGGGTCGAGCCTGTTCGCGGTGCGGATCTCGTCGACGATACGGCCGATGATCTCCGTGATGCCGAAGTCCTTCGGGGTGAAGACCGCCGCGACGCCGACGGAGCGCAGCGCCTCGGCGTCGGCGCGCGGGATGATGCCGCCGACGACGACGGGCACGTCGTCCACGCCCGCCCGGCGCAGCCGGTCCAGCACGTCGGGCACCAGCTCGGCGTGCGAGCCGGAGAGGATGGACAGCCCCACGCAGTGCACGTCCTCGGCGACGGCCGCCGAGACGATCTGCTCGGGGGTGAGCCGGATGCCCTGGTAGACCACCTCGAAGCCCGCGTCGCGGGCCCGTACGGCGATCTGCTCGGCCCCGTTGCTGTGCCCGTCCAGACCGGGCTTGCCCACCAGCAGGCGCAGCCTGCCGCAGCCCAGCTCGGCGGCGGTGGCCTCCACCCTGCGGCGCACCCCGGCCAGCCGCGAGCCCTCCTCGGCGGGGGTGGCCACCGGCGCCGAGCTCACCCCGGTGGGGGCCCGGTACTCGCCGAAGACGTCCCGCAGCGCCCAGGCCCACTCGCCGGTGGTCACCCCGGCCCGGACGCACTCCAGGGTGGCCGGCATCAGGTTGCCGTCGCCCGCGGCGATCCGCTTCAGCTCGGCGAGCGCCTGGTGGGCGCGGGCCTCGTCCCGTCCGTCGCGCCACCGCTGGAGGGCCGCGACGACGTTCCGCTCCACCGCCGGGTCCACGGTCATGATGGCCGCGTCCAGGTCGGCGGTGAGCGGGTTGGGCTCGGTGGACTCGAAGCAGTTGACCCCGACGATCTTCTCCTCGCCGGACTCGATGCGGGCCCGGCGCTCGGCGTGCGAGGCGACCAGCTGCGACTTCAGGTAGCCGGACTCCACGGCGGCCATGGCGCCGCCCATCTCCTGGATGCGCTCGATCTCGGCGAGCGCGCCCTCGGCCAGCTCGGCGGTCCTCGCCTCGACCACGTGCGACCCGGCGAACAGGTCGTCGTACTCCAGCAGGTCGCTCTCGTGGGCGAGGACCTGCTGGATGCGCAGCGACCACTGCTGGTCCCAGGGTCTGGGCAGGCCGAGGGCCTCGTTCCAGGCGGGCAGCTGCACGGCGCGGGCGCGGGCGTCCTTGGAGAGGGTGACGGCCAGCATCTCCAGCACGATCCGCTGGACGTTGTTCTCCGGCTGCGCCTCGGTCAGCCCGAGGGAGTTGACCTGGACGCCGTAGCGGAAGCGGCGGTGCCGGGGGTCCTCGATCCCGTACCGCTCGCGCGTGATCCCGTCCCAGATGCGGGTGAAGGCCCGCATCTTGCACATCTCCTCGACGAAGCGGACGCCCGCGTTGACGAAGAAGGAGATCCGGCCGACGACGTCGCCCATCCGCTCCCGCGGCACCTGCCCGGAGTCGCGCACCGCGTCCAGCACCGCGATGGCGGTGGACATGGCGTACGCGATCTCCTGGACGGGTGTGGCCCCGGCCTCCTGCAGGTGGTAGCTGCAGATGTTGATCGGGTTCCACCTGGGCATGTTCGCCACGGTGTAGGCGATGGTGTCGGTGGTCAGCCGCAGGGAGGGGCCCGGCGGGAAGACGTGCGTCCCGCGCGAGAGGTACTCCTTGACGATGTCGTTCTGCGTCGTCCCCGACAGCCTGGAGACGTCCGCGCCCTGCTCCTCGGCGACCACCTGGTACAGCGCCAGCAGCCACATGGCGGTGGCGTTGATGGTCATCGAGGTGTTCATCCGCTCCAGGGGGATGTCCTGGAACAGCCGGCGCATGTCCCCGAGGTGGCTGACCGGGACCCCGACCCGGCCGACCTCGCCGCGGGCGAGGACGTGGTCGGGGTCGTAGCCGGTCTGCGTGGGCAGGTCGAACGCGACCGACAGGCCGGTCTGGCCCTTGGCGAGGTTGCGCCGGTACAGCTCGTTGGACGCCTCGGCCGTGGAGTGGCCGGCGTACGTCCGCATGAGCCACGGACGGTCTTTCTGGCGCTCTGCCATGGGGTCCTCAGACGTTCCGGAAGCGGTTGATGGCGTCGATGTGCTTGGCCCGCGTCTCCTGGTCGCGCACGCCCATGCCCTCCTGCGGCGCGAGGCACAGCACGCCGACCTTGCCCTGGTGGGCGTTGCGGTGCACGTCGTGGGCGGCCTGGCCGGTCTCCTCCAGCGAGTACGTCTTCGACAGCGTGGGGTGGATCTTCCCCTTGGCGATCAGGCGGTTGGCCTCCCAGGCCTCGCGGTAGTTGGCGAAGTGGGAGCCGATGATGCGCTTCAGCGACATCCACAGGTAGCGGTTGTCGTAGCTGTGCATGTAGCCGGAGGTGGAGGCGCAGGTGGTGATGGTGCCGCCCTTGCGGGTGACGTAGACGGACGCGCCGAAGGTCTCGCGGCCCGGGTGCTCGAAGACGATGTCCACGTCCTCGCCGCCGGTCAGCTCGCGGATGCGCTTGCCGAAGCGCTTCCACTCCTTCGGGTCCTGGGTGTTCTCGTCCTTCCAGAACCGGTAGCCCTCGGCCGAGCGGTCGATGACCGCCTCGGCGCCCATGGCGCGGCAGATGGCGGCCTTGGCCGGGGAGGAGACCACGCAGATGGGGTTGGCGCCGCCGGCCAGCGCGAACTGGGTGGCGTAGGAGCCCAGGCCGCCGGAGGCGCCCCAGATCAGCACGTTGTCGCCCTGCTTCATGCCGGCGCCGTTGCGGGAGACCAGCTGCCGGTAGGCGGTGGAGTTCACCAGGCCGGGGGCGGCGGCCTCCTCCCAGGACAGGTGGGCGGGCTTGGGCATGAGCTGGTTGGACTTCACCAGCGCGATCTCGGCCAGGCCGCCGAAGTTGGTCTCGAAGCCCCAGATGCGCTGCTCGGGGTCGAGCATGGTGTCGTTGTGGCCGTCGGCGTTCTCCAGCTCCACCGACAGGCAGTGGGCGACGACCTCGTCGCCGGGCTGCCAGGCGTTGACGCCGGGGCCGGTGCGCAGCACCACGCCCGCCAGGTCGGAGCCGATGACGTGGTACGGCAGGTCGTGGCGCCTGGCCAGCTCCGAGGTGCGCCCGTAGCGCTCCAGGAAGCCGAAGGTCGACACCGGCTCGAAGATCGAGGTCCACACCGAGTTGTAGTTCACCGAGGAGGCCATGACCGCCACCAGGGCCTCGCCGGGGCCCAGCTCCGGCACGGGCACCTCGTCCAGGTGCAGGGACTTGCGCGGGTCCTTCTCCCGGGTGGGCAGGCCCTCGAACATGCCGGCCTCGTCCTTGTGCACGGTCACCGCGCGGTAGGACTCGGGCAGTGCCAGGTTGGCGAAGTCCGCGGGCTTGCTGTCCGACGCGAGGATCGCGTCCAGGATTTCCTTCATGTGGGGCCTCCGGCGAGCGTTCGGGGACGCTTGAGGGGTCGCTGGGGTCTTCTTCGGTCTCTGAGCTGCTGTGCCGTCGGTTCGGCGGTGGTGCTGCGGCTCGGCGCGGTAGCGCTGAAGGTGCCTGTGACGCAGGCGCCCGGACGCGCGGCAGTGACCGCGGGGACAGTGCCCGGACACCGGTCACGTTATGGCACTGCGTGCCAGCACACAAGACACTGCGTGCCAAGAATTTCCCTCACCTGTCATCGGGAGTGCACGCATGAGCGGGAAAGGCCGCCCCCTGGAGGGGGCGGCCTTGTGTCTCTACTCGCTTGTGTGCGCTTATGTGTACTTATGCCTGCTCGTGTCCGCGTTCGGTGCTTCGTGTGGTGCTCAGCCCCGCCGCAGGGCCTCCTCGATCGTGCGCATCACCTGGTCCAGCGGGGCGTCGGTGCGCGCCACCGTCACCAGCACCCCGCTTCCCTCCTCGCGGGCCACCGCGGCGGCCGGGGGCGGCTGGTCGGCCGCCGCGCGGCCGGCGACGAAGCCGGTGCCGAAGGTCCGCCGCACGGTGGCGAAGGCCCGGTCGAGCTGCGCCTCCACATCGCCCCGGCCGCCCGCGCGCAGCCAGCGCCGCAGCACGTGGTTGTGCGCGGTGACCACCGCCGACGCGGCCACCTCGGCCAGCAGCGGCTCGTCGAGGCCGGCCTCGTCGCCGTCCCGGTGGGCCACGGCCGACTCGTCGAAGTGGCCCAGCAGGTAGCGCGTGAACAGCCGCTCGTAGCGGGCCACCGACGCGATCTCCCGCTCCCGCAGGGTGGGGACCTCGCGGGTGAGCCGGTAGCGCTCGACCGAGACCGCCGGGGAGGCCGCGTACATCTTCATGACCTCCTTGATGCCCCGGCACACGGTGTCCAGCGGGTTCTCGTGGGCGGGCGCCGCGTCGAGCACGGCCTTGGCGCGCTCCAGGGTGTCGTCGTGGTCCGGGAAGATGGCCTCTTCCTTGGAGCGGAAGTGCCGGAAGAAGGTGCGCCGGGCCACCCCGGCCGCGGCCGCGATCTCGTCGACCGTGGTCTCCTCGTAGCCCTTGGTGGCGAAGAGTTCCATCGCGGCGGCGGCCAGCTCGCGACGCATCTTCAGGCGCTGGCTCGGCACGTTCGGACGGGCGGACTGCACGGACTGGGACATGTGGGGAACGTTACACGGCGCACCGCCGGCGACGGGTGGGCCGCCGGGGTCCAGCAGCCCACCCCACCCGGAGTCCGCGCGGGGTGGGAACGCCGGGTCCGCCGGGCTCACCGCCTCGCGTACTCGCGGAAGCCGCGCCCGGTCTTGCGCCCCAGGCAGCCCGCCGCGACCAGGTGCTCCAGCAGCGGCGCCGGGGCCAGGCCCGGCTCGCGGAACTCCTCGTGCAGCACCCGCTCGATCGCCAGGGAGACGTCCAGACCGACCACGTCCAGCAGTTCGAACGGGCCCATCGGGTAGCCGCCGCCGAGCTTCATGGCCGCGTCGATGGCGTCCATGTCGGCGTAGTGCTCCTGCACCATCTTGACCGCGTTGTTCAGGTACGGGAACAGCAGCGCGTTGACGATGAAGCCCGCCCGGTCGCCGCAGTCCACCGGGTGCTTGCGGATCCCGGCGCACACCTCGCGCACGGTGGCGTGCACGTCGTCGTCCGTCAGGACGGTGCGCACCACCTCGACCAGCTTCATCGCGGGCGCGGGGTTGAAGAAGTGCATGCCGATCACGTCCTGCGGGCGCGAGGTGGCGCGTGCGCAGGCGACCACCGGCAGCGAGGAGGTGGTGGTGGCCAGCACCGCGCCCGGCCTGCACACCTCGTCCAGCGCCGCGAACAGGCTCTTCTTGACCTCCAGGTCCTCGGCCACCGCCTCGACCGCCAGGTCCACCCGCGCCAGCGCGGCCAGCGAGCCGGCCGGGGTGACCCGGGCGAGCGCCTCGTCCCGCGCCCCGGCGCTCATCCGCCCCTTCCGCACCGAGCGCTCCAGCGAGGAGGCGATGCGGGCCTTGGCCTTGCGGGCCTTCTCGTCGCCGCGGGCGACCAGCACCACGTCGTAGCCGGCCTTGGCGAACACCTCGGCGATGCCGCTGGCCATGGTGCCCGAGCCCGCCACCCCGACGGAGCGCACCGCGCGCGCGGCGCCCGGCGACCCGCCCTCGCCCGGGGTCAGCGCGTCCGGCACGACCGTCGCCGAGCCCGGGGCCTCGTAGGTGTAGAAGCCGCGCCCGGCCTTGCGCCCCGTCAGGCCGGCGGCGCTGAGCTGGCCCAGGATCGGCGCGGGCGCGTGCAGCCGGTCGCGGGACTCGGCGTACATCGCCTCCAGCACGGTGCGGGCGGTGTCGACGCCGATCAGGTCCAGCAGGGCGAGCGGGCCCATCGGCAGACCGCAGCCCAGCCGCATCGCCGCGTCGATGTCCTCGCGGGTGGCGTACCGCGACTCGTACATCGCCGCGGCCTGGTTGAGGTAGCCGAACAGCAGGCCGTCGGCGACGAAGCCGGGCCGGTCGCCGACCGGGATCGGCTCCTTGCCCAGGTCGAGGGCCAGATCGGTGACCGCGGCGACCGCCTCGGGGGCGGTCAGCACGCAGGAGACGATCTCCACCAGCCTCATCGCGGGCGCGGGGTTGAAGAAGTGCATCCCCAGCACGCGCTCGGGGTGCGCGGAGTCGGCGGCGAGCCGGGTGACCGACAGGGCGTTGGTGCCGGTGGCGATGAGGGCGTCCGGCTTGACGATGCCGTCCAGCGCGGCGATGACGCGCTGCTTGAGCGCGTAGTCCTCCGGCACGACCTCGATGACCAGGTCCGCGTCGGCCGCGGCCTGGAGGTCGCAGAAGGTGCGGAAGCGGGCGAGGGCGTCCCGCCGTTCCTGCTCGGTGATCCGCTCGCGCTCCACGGCGCGGGCGGTGGAGGACGCCAGGGCGGCGACGGCCCGGCGGGCGGCGTTCTCGTCGGTGTCGATGCCGATGACCTCGCGGCCCGCGCGGGCCAGGACCTCGGCGATGCCGGTGCCCATGGTGCCGAGGCCGACCACGGCGACAGTGGTGAGGGTGGGACGGTCCATCACGGGACTCCAGGGAGGAGAGAAGACGGTGACGACTGCGGGGGAGAGGAGGTGAGGTGAGAGAGGACGCGGGCGCGCGCGGCCGCGCCGGGCCCGCGTCGTACGCGGGTGTGAGACGAGCGAGAGCGGCCCTGTCCCGGGGCCGTGCTCGACCTGCGTACGTGTGTGCTGAACCGACTGCACGTCGGACGGCTGCGTCACCAGGCCGTCCAACCGAGCGGTGGTACCGCTCCGATGAGCAAACTAACCTGTGGGTAACAAGAATGCCAGAGGGTAGACCGCTTCCAGAGGTGTGGCGCATACCACAGGGAGGTGGCGTGCCGGTGGACACGGCGGGCACGGTGGACCGTGAACTGGTGGAACGGCTGAGGGCCGAGGCGGATCCGGAGGAGTACGGGCGGCTGCTCGCCCTGGCCCGGCGGGGCACACCCGCCGCCCGCGACGCGCTGGCCGCCGAACTCACCGCCCCCGCCCGCCCGTTGTGGGCCCGGGAACTGGCCGCCTGCACCCTGGGCCGGGCCGGGGACCGCCGGGCCTTCGAGACGCTGGTGTTCCTGCTCAACCACCGCGACCCGGCCCGCTGCGCCGCCGCCGCCCGCGCCCTGTTACGCCTGGACGACCCGCGCACCGCCCGCGCCGCGGCGGCGCTGGCCACCAACGAACTGCGCACCTCCTACGCGCTCCACCCCGTGAGGCTGCTGGCCGCCCTGCGCGCGCCGCTGTCCGCGCCGACCCTGATCCGCGTCCTCGACCGGCTGCTGGCCGGGCCCGTCCACCACTGGCAGGTGGCCCGCGCCTGCGTGGAGGGGCTCGGGGCGCTGGGCGACGCGCGGGCCCGGCTGGTGCTGCTGGCCGCCCGTGAGCGCGAGGAGCTGCGCGCGGCGGCCAACGAGGCGCTGCGCAGGCTGTGACTCCGGCGCCCGGCCGCTCCGTCCTGCCGCCCTGTCCTGCCGCGCCGTCCCGCCCGGCCGTCCCGCCGTGCTCCGCGGGCCCGTCGCCGGTGCTCGCCCGTGAGGGGAAACCCTGCCCCCACGGAAGAGATGATCGCGGTTGACGGGCTGTGAAACGCAGGCGAACGCCATGCGGCATCTTGTGATCCACGCCACAGCGGATCCCCGACCGCCGCTTCGAAGGCGGAGGGTGGCGAGAGCGCGCGGCAGGGGGGGCGAGCCTGCCGCAGCGCGCCGTCCGGCGCTACGGGGAGGTCGGGCTCCCCGCACCCCGCCGCCCGCGCTGCGGCGGACCGGGCAGCGGACCGGGTAGTGGGTCGGGCAGCGGACCGGGCGGTGGGGCCGGGGCCGTCAGTAGCTCCACCAACTGCCCTCGACCGGCTGGGGGATCCAGGTGTAGATGCCGCTCTCCGCCGGACCGCGCCGCCAGACGGCGGCCACGCGGTCGGCCGGGTACTCCTCCAGGCAGTCCCACACGCCCAGGGCGTCGGTGTCCTCGATGACGATCTGGCCGTCGGCGGTGCGCCCGGCCCGTCCGGCCTCGATCAGCCTCTCCCGGCCATCCGTGAGTTGCAGCTTGAAGACGGCCATCTCGCGCCTTTCCCCCGACGGCTCCGCCGTACGGCGGACCGCGGGTCTTCCGGTGTCTGCGGTGTGGTGTGGGGGCGGCCACCCCCGAGGCTCCGGACGACGACGGAGCGGTGGCCCCGGAGGTGGCGTGGAAGCAGGCCGACCGTGTCGGCGAGCAGGTTTACTCTAACGCAGGGAGAGAGTTGCACCGTCTCCTCGCACCCCGGTGGAGGCGTCCGTGTGGGGGAGGCGAGGAGGCGCCGGTGAACGGAGAGGGGCCCGTGCGCGTACGGGAGGCGGCCGAGGCGGACCTGGAGGCCGTGGCGGCGCTGCGGGTGCGGGGATGGCGGCACGCGTACCGGGGGCTGATGCCCCGGGAGTACCTGGAGGGGCTGGACGCCGCCGCGTACGCCGCCCGGCGCCGGGAGGACTTCGCCGCGACGCGCGGGACGGTCACCGACCTGGTCGCGGTGGACGGCGACGGCCGCGTCGCCGGCTGGGCCGCCTTCGGGCCGTACCGCGGGGACGGCGGTGAAGGGGGCGGGTGCGGCGGCGAGCTGTACGCCCTGTACGCCGAGCCGGAGCGCATCGGCACGGGCATCGGGCGCACGCTGCTGGACGAGGTGGTGCGGCGGTCGGTCGCGCGCCGTGTGCCCCGGCTGCTGCTGTGGGTGGTGGAGGGCAACGTACGCGCCCGGCGCTTCTACGAGGCGGCGGGCTTCGCGCCGGACGGGGCCGAGGAGTCCTCCGACGCGGGAGGGGCGCCCGTGGCGGAGGTGCGCTACGTGCGGGAGCTCCTCACAGCAGGGTGAGCTGGGTCGGGCCCGGGTCGGGCTCGGGCGCGCACCGCGGTGCGACGACGCCCCGGTGCGCACCCGGCCGGGACGGCCCGATGCCGTACTCCTCGGCCAGTTCGTGCACCTGCCGGGTGATCCGGCGCTGGTACCACTTCGGGGCGTAGGCGCCCTCGGCGTACAGCCGCTCGTAGTGGCCCACCAGCCCCGGGTGGTGCCGGGCCAGCCAGGCCGTGAACCACTCGCGCGCGCCCGGCCGCAGGTGCAGGGCGAGCGGCGTGACCGAGGTCGCGCCCGCCGCCGCGATCGCCCGCACCGTCGCGCGGAGCTGGGCGGGGCTGTCGGAGAGGAACGGGATCACCGGGGCCATCAGCACGCCGCAGCCGATGCCGTGCTCGCCCAGGGTGCGCACCACGTCCAGCCGCCGCTCGGGGGCGGGGGTGCCGGGCTCGACCGTGCGCCACAGCTCCTCGTCCAGGAAGGCCACCGACACCGATATCCCCACCTCCGCCACGGCGCTGGCCGAGCGCAGCAGCTCCAGGTCGCGCAGGATCAGGGTGCCCTTGGTGAGGAGGGAGAAGGGGTTGGCGTGGTCGCGCAGGGCGGCCAGGATGCCGGGCATCAGCCGGTAGCGGCCCTCGGCGCGCTGGTAGCAGTCGACGTTGGTGCCCATGGCTATGTGGTGACCCAGCCAGCGGGGGGAGGACAGCTCCCGGCGCAGCAGCCGGTCGGCGTTGGTCTTCACCACGATCTGGGTGTCGAAGCCGACCCCGGTGTCCAGGTCCAGATAGCCGTGGCTGCGGCGGGCGAAGCAGTACACGCAGGCGTGGGAGCAGCCCCGGTAGGGGTTGACGGTCCACTCGAACGGCATCCGGGAGGCGCCGGGCACCCGGTTGATGATCGAACGGGCCCGCACCTCGTGGAAGGTGACGCCCCGGAACTCGGGGGTGTCGACCGTGCGGGTCACCACGCCGGCGCCGAAGAGGGCGGCCGCGGCGCCGTTCGCGTCCGGTCCGTCCTGGTGCAGATTGTCCCAGCGCATGCGACCTCCTCGCTCCGGCCACAAGAATAGAACATCTGTTCCCCTTCGCGGTAACCCCGATTTGGGCGGGCGCGCCGCGGGTGGTTGGCTTGCGGGAGCGGCCGGTGTGACGGCCGGTCAGCGGACCACCCAGGAGGAGCCATGGCGCAGGTCGAGACCACCACGCAGCGCGAGATCGCGGCCCACCCGGACGACGTGTTCGACGCGCTCGCCGACTACAGCGGAACCCGGGGCAGGCTGCTGCCCGGGCAGTTCAGCGAGTACGAGGTGCGCGAGGGCGGCGACGGCAAGGGCACGCTCGTCCACTGGAAGCTCCAGGCGACCTCCAAGCGGGTGCGCGACTGCCTTCTGGAGGTGGACGAGCCGATGGAGGGACAGCTGGTCGAGCGTGACCGCAACTCCTCCATGGTCACCACCTGGACCGTCACCCCGGGGGCGGCCGAGGGCACCGCGCGGGTCACCGTCACCACCACCTGGAAGGGCGCGGGCGGCGTCGGCGGCTTCTTCGAGCGCACCTTCGCGCCCAAGGGGCTCGCCCGCATCTACGACGAGCTGCTCGCCAACCTCGCCGCCGAGACCGAAGGCCGCGCGGGCGCCTGACCGCCCGGCGCGCCGCCGCCGGCCGGGCGGGGCGCACCCGGATGCACGAACCGCGCCGGACGGGGTAGGCGGGACTCTCCCGGCGGCCGTATCCCGCGGCCCGAAGACCGAAGAGGGAGAGACCCCCGTGAACGCCACGCTCGAAGACGGCGGCTCCTCGCAGGGCATCTGGAGCACCGACCCCGCGATCACGGCCGCCGTGCACATGCCGATCTTCGAGAAGTACTTCGCCCCGGACCTGCCGCTGGTCGACGCCGACTGCGGCAACGGCGCCCAGACGGTCTTCCTGGCCGGACGCTTCCACCCGTGCGTCGGGATCGACCGCTCGGACGCCGTCCTCGACCGCGCCCGGACGGTGGTGGGGGAGGGCGAGGGCGGCCGCTCCGCCCCCGACTTCCGGCAGCTCGACGCCGCCGATCCCGGCGCGATGCGGCGGCTGCACGACGAACTGGGCGACGCCAACGTCTACCTGCGCGGCGTCCTCCAGCGCGGCGGGCCCGGCAGCCGTCCGCGCGTCGCCGAGTCCGTCGCCGCGCTCGTCGGCGAACGCGGCCGCGCCTTCGTGGTGGAGGCCGCCCCCGCCGCCCGCGCGGCCCTGGCGCGGGGAGCCGGCGCCGCGCACCCCGCCGACCTGCCCGGCCCCCTCGACTCGCCCGGCCTGTCGGACCTGCCGCACATGTCACACATGTCGCACACCTCCGAAGGGCCCGTCGCCCCGGTCGGCCCGGAGGGCGCCGGCGGAGGATCGGCGGAGCTGTCCGAACTGGCCGAGCCGTTCGCCGCGGCCGGGCTGCGGGTGCTCGCCGGCGGCTCCCTCCCGCTGTCCACAACGGAGTTCGAACCGGACGGCTCGCGGCTCGACCTCCCGTCGAACTGGCTGGTGGTGGGCCGCGGCGACTGACGCCACAGGTCTGGACCGGTGACATCGTTCCCCGCGGCCCCCCGGGTCTTTGGCCCCGCCCGGGCGGCGCGTAACGTGGCCTTCCATGACGAAGATCCTCATCAGCGCCGACATGGAGGGCGCCACGGGGGTGACCTGGCCCGCCGACGTCCTGCCGGGGACCCCGCAGTGGGAACGCTGCCGGCCGATGTTCACCTCCGACGTGAACGCGGCGATCGCCGGCTTCCTCGCCGGCGGCGCGGACGAGGTGCTGGTCAACGAGGCCCACTGGACCATGCGCAACCTGCTGCTGGAGAAGCTGGACGACCGCGCCCAGATGCTCACCGGCCGGCACAAGTCCCTCAGCATGGTCGAGGGCGTCCAGCACGGCGACGTGGACGGCATCGCCTTCGTCGGCTACCACACGGGCGCCGGCGCCGAAGGCGTCCTGGCCCACACCTACCTCGCCAACTCCATCACCGGCGTGTGGCTGGACGGCGAGCGGGCCAGCGAGGGACGCCTCAACGCCGCGGTGGTCGCCGAGTACGGCGTTCCCGTCGTGCTGGTCACCGGCGACGACCGCACCTGCGCCGACGCCCGCGGCTACGCCCCCGACGCGCGCGGCGTCGCCGTCAAGGACTACGTCTCCCGCTACGCCGCCGTCTGCCGCACCCCCGCCCGCACCGCCGCCGACATCCGCGCGGCGGCCGAGGAGGCGGTCGCGCTGGCGGTGCGCCACGAGCCCGCCGGACCGCGGTCCCGCACGGTCGAGGTCGAGTTCGACGCCGAGCACCTGGCCGGCGCCGCCACGGTCGTGCCCGGCGTGGAGCAGACGGGTGAGCGCCGGGTGGCGTACACATCGCCGTCCATGTACGAGGGGATCCGCACCTTCAAGGCGGTCACCACCGTCGTCTCTGCCGCAGTGGAGGAGCAGTATGGCTGAGCGCATCGACAACCGGGCCCTGGACGAGGTGGTCGCCTTCACCTCCGAGCTGATCCGCATCGACTCCGTCAACCTCGGCAACGGCGACGGCACCGAGCGGAAGGCCGCCGAGTACGTCGCCGGGAAGCTGGCCGACGCCGGGATCGAGCCGGTGGTGCTGGAGAAGGTCCGCGGCCGCACCAACGTCGTCGCCCGCATCGAGGGCACCGACCCGTCCGCCGACGCGCTGCTCGTCCACGGCCACCTGGACGTCGTGCCCGCCGAGCCCGCCGACTGGACCGTCCACCCCTTCTCCGGCGAGGTCCGCGACGGTGTGGTCTGGGGCCGCGGCGCGGTCGACATGAAGAACGCCGACGCGATCGTCCTGGCCACCGTCCGCGCATGGGCGAGGGCCGGGGTGCGCCCCCGCCGCGACATCGTCCTCGCCTTCACCGCCGACGAGGAGGACACCGGCCAGTACGGCGCCGACTTCCTCACCCGCGAGCACCCCGAGCTGTTCGAGGGCTGCACCGAGGGGATAAGCGAGTCGGGCGCCTACACCTTCCACGCCGGAGGCGGCCTGCAGCTCTACCCGATCGCGGCGGGCGAGCGCGGCACCGCCTGGATGCAGTTCACCGCCACCGGCCGGGCCGGGCACGGCTCCAAGGTCAACCGCGCCAACGCGGTGAGCCGGCTGGCCGCCGCGGTGCACCGCGTCGGCGAGCACACCTGGCCGGTGCGGCTGTCGAAGACCGTCCGCGCCGCCCTCACCGAGCTGTCCCGGCTCAACGGGCTGGACGCCCCCGACTTCGACGCCCCCGACTTCGACGTGGACGCCCTGCTGGCCAAGCTCGGCCCGTCCGCCAAGCTGGTCGAGGCCACCGTGCGCAACAGCTCCGCCCCCACCGGCCTCAAGGCCGGCTACAAGATCAACGTCATCCCCGGCAGCGCCACCGCGTACGTGGACGGGCGGATGCTCCCCGGCACCGAGGAGGAGTTCACCGCCACCGTGGACGAACTCACCGGCCCGGACGTGGACTGGGAGTTCTACCACCGCGGCCCGGCCCTGGAGGCGCCGGTGGACTCCCGCACCTTCGCCGTGCTGCGCGAGTCCCTGGAGCACTTCGACCCCGGCGCCCACGTCATCCCGTTCTGCATGACGGGCGGCACCGACGCCAAGCAGTTCGCGTCGCTGGGCATCGTGGGCTACGGCTTCACACCGCTGAGGCTCCCCGAGGGCCTGAACTACCAGGCGATGTTCCACGGCGTCGACGAGCGCGTCCCCGTCGACGCCCTGCACTTCGGCGTACGGGTCATGGACCGCGCCCTGTTCACCCTCTGACCGGCCCCGCGGGAACCCGTCCCGCACCGTCCCGCAGCATCCGGACGAGCCCCGACAAGTCCTGACGAGCCCCGACGAGCCCAGCCCGCGAGGAGCAGCACCCGATGACGCCCGCCACCGCCCCCTACGGCACCTGGGAGTCCCCGATCGACGCCCGCCTGGTCGCCGCGCACGACGGACACCCCGAGTACGTGGGCACCGTCGGCCCGGAGGTGTGGTGGACCGAGCCCCGCCCCGCCGAGGGCGGGCGCCGGGCCCTGATGCGGCTGCGCCCGGACGGGGCGGGCCCCGCCGAGTCGGTGCTGCCCGGACCGTGGAACGTCCGCAGCCGGGTGATCGAGTACGGCGGACGCCCCTGGGCCGGGACGGCGCGCGAGACGGGCGGTCCGCTGATCGTCTTCGTCCACCACGCCGACCAGCGGATGTACGCCTTCGAGCCGGACGCCCCCGGCGCCGGGCCGCGCCCCCTCACCCCCGTCTCGCCAATCGGCGAGGGGCTGCGCTGGGCCGACCCGGTGGTGCCGGCCGGGCGGGACGAGGTGTGGTGCGTGCTGGAGGAGTTCACCGGGGAGCGGCCCACCGACGTACGCCGGGTGATCGCGGCCGTTCCCCTGGACGGCTCGGCCGCAGCGGACCGCTCCCGGGTGCGCGAACTGACCGACGGCGCCGACCGGTTCACCACCGGCCCCCGGCTCTCCCCGGACGGGCGGCACGCGGCGTGGCTGACCTGGGACCACCCCCGGATGCCCTGGGACGGCACGGTCGTCCGCCTCGCCGACGTCACCGCCGACGGCGGCCTCGCGAACGTGCGGGCCGTCGCCGGGGGAGCGCGGGAGTCGGTGGCGCAGGCCGACTGGGGCGCGGACGGCTCGCTGCTGTACAGCGGCGACGCGAGCGGCTGGTGGAACCTGTACCGCCTGGACGTCGGGGCGGGCGGAGCCGCGGCGGGGAGCACCGCCCTGTGCCCGCGCGAGGAGGAGTTCGGCGGACCGCTGTGGAAGATCGGCCACCGGTGGTTCGAGCCGCTGGAGGACGGCACGGTCGCCGTCCTGCACGGCCGCGGCTCCCTGCGCCTGGGCATCCTGGACCCGGCCACCGGCGAACTGGCGGACGCCCCCGGCCCGTGGACCGAGTGGGCCCCGGCGCTGACCGCCGCGGGCACCCGCGTCGTCGGCGTCGCCGCGAGCCCGCACAGCGCGTACGAGGTCGTGGAGCTGGACACCCGCACCGGCCACGCCCTGGTCGTCGGCGCCGGGCACACCGACCTGGTGGACCCGGCGTACTACCCCGTCCCCGCCGAGCGCGTCTTCCGCGGACCGGACGGACGCGAGATCCACGCCCACCTGTACCCGCCGCGCCACCCCGCCGCCGAGGCCCCCGACGGCGAGCTGCCGCCGTACGTCGTCTGGGCCCACGGCGGGCCCACCGGGCGGGCGCCGCTCGTCCTGGACCTGGAGATCGCCTACTTCACCTCGCGCGGCATCGGCGTCGCCGAGGTGAACTACGGCGGCTCGGCGGGCTACGGCCGCGCCTACCGCGAGCGGCTGCGGGAGCGGTGGGGCGTGGTCGACGTCGAGGACTGCGCCGCCGTCGCCCGCGCCCTGGCCGCCGACGGCACCGCCGACCCCGCCCGGCTCGCCATACGCGGCGGCAGCGCGGGCGGCTGGACCACCGCGGTCTCCCTCACCTCGCCGCTGACCGAGGGCCTCTACGCCTGCGGGACGATCAGCTACCCGATCCTGGACCTGGCGGGCTGGGCGACCGGCGAGACCCACGACTTCGAGTCCCAGTACCTGGTCTCCCTCGTCGGCCGCGCCGAGGAGCACCCCGAGCGCTACCGCGACCGCTCGCCCGTCCACCACGCCGACCGCGTCACCGCGCCCTTCCTGCTGCTCCAGGGCCTGGACGACGTGATCTGCCCGCCCGCCCAGTGCGACCGCTTCCTGGCCGAGGTCGCCGGGCGCGGGGTGCCGCACGCGTACCTCGCCTTCGAGGGCGAGAGCCACGGCTTCCGCAGGGCGGAGACCATCACCAGGGCCGTGGAGTCCGAACTCTCCCTGTACGCACAGGTCTTCGGCTTCGACCGCCCGGACGTCCCCAGGCTGGAGCTCACCCCGTGACGCGCACCCCGTCCGCCCGGTCCCCGCGCCCCTCCCTCACCCGGCCCCGGCGGCTGCGCCCCGGCGACCGGGTGGCGATCGTGGCGCCCAGCGGGCCCGTGCCCCGCGAGCGGCTGGACGCGGGCGTGGACGTGCTGCGCGGCTGGGACCTGGACCCGGTGGTCATGCCGCACGTCCTGGACACCCACCCGCGCCTGCACCACCTGGCGGGCACCGACGCCGACCGCGCCCGCGACCTGACCGACGCCTGGTGCGACCCGTCCGTCGCCGCGGTCCTCGCCGCGCGCGGCGGCTACGGCGTCCAGCGGATGGTGGACCTGGCCGACTGGGAGGCGATGCGGGCGGCCGGCCCCAAGCTCTTCGTCGGCTACAGCGACCTGACCGTGCTGCACGAGGCGTTCGCGGCCCGGCTGGGCCTGGCCACCCTGCACGGCCCCATGCCCGCCACCGTCTCCTTCCTCAAGGACGCCGGCACCCAGGAGCATCTGCGCCGCACCCTCTTCCGGCCGGAGACGGCCATGGCGATCACCTCCCCGACCGCCCGCACGATGGTGCCCGGCCGGGCCTGCGGCACCACCTTCGGCGGCTGCCTGTCGCTGCTGGCCGCTGAACTCGGCGTGCCGGGGTGCGACGCCGTGCGCGCGGTGGGGGTCCCCCCGCCGGGGGAGGGGGGAGGCATCCTGCTGCTGGAGGACGTCGGGGAGCAGCCGTACCGCCTCGACGGCTACCTCACCCACCTGCTGCGCGCCGGGGCGCTGGACGACGTGGCGGGCGTCGTGCTGGGCTCCTGGCACGACTGCGGCCCGTACGAGGACGTCCGCGCCGTGCTGCTGGACCGGCTCGCCCCGCTGGGCGTCCCGGTGGTGGAGGAGCTGGGCTTCGGCCACGGCCCCTCGACCCTGACCGTGCCGCTCGGCGTGCGCGCCGCCCTGGACGCCGACGCGCGCACCCTGACGCTGGAGGAGCCCGCCCTGGCCTGAGCGCCGACCCGAGTACTGGTCCGGGCACTGGTCCGAGCGTCCCGCCCGTACCGGACCCCGCGGCTCACAGCCCCGCGAGGTCCGCCAGGGTGCGCACCTGGCTCATCATCGCGGCACCCGCCTCCAGGTCGCCCCGCTCGGCCACGGCCCACAGCGCCGACTCCACGCGCCGCGCCGCCGCCCACGCCTGGAGCCGCGCCGCGTCCTCGCCGAGCGCGTCGGCCACCAGCGCGCACCGCGAGGCGGCCACCTGACGCGGGACGGGCCGGCCGAAGGGGGCGTCGATCTGCTCGACCAGCGGCCAGGGGTCGTACAGCGGGTCGCCCGTCATCGGCTTGGCGTCGATCGCCAGCCAGGGCCGCCGCCCGGCGGCCAGGACGTTGCCGGGGTTGAGGTCGCCGTGCACCACGACCTCGCGGCCGGCCGTTCCGGGCAGTTCGCGCAGCAGCCGCACCCCCAGCGCCACCAGGGCCGGGTCGAAGCCGGGGGGCCTGAGCCGCGCCATGCGCTCCTCGGCCAGGTCCGCCCATCCGGCGGTCACGTCCGCCAGCGCCTCCAGACCCGTGCCCGGCGGCACGGGCGTGCTCCACAGCTCGCGCAGCACCCCCGCCCCGGCCAGCAGCCGCTCCTCGGCGGGCAGTCCGGCGGCCTTCCCCAGCTCGGTGCCGGGTGCGCAGCGCTCCAGCAGCAGCGCGTACCGCTCGGCGTCGTGCTCGTACAGCCGCACCGCGCCCCGCCCGTCCCACAGCCGCAGGGCCTCGCCCTCACCGGCGGCCTCCCGGTGCGGCCAGCCCACCTTGAGCACCGCGTCGGTGCCGTCCGCGCGCCGCACCGGCGCCACCCACGAGGCGCTGCCGCCGGCGAACGGCTCGCCGGGCACCAGCTCCCAGCGCTCGGCCAGCTCCCGGACGAGGCCGGGCAGCCGGCCGAGCCAGGCGGGACCGCCCGGATAGCCGGAGACGGTCCGGACGACGGGCAGGGTGGGCGGCACCGGGTCGGCGGGCGTCATGGGAGCCGAGCATAGGCCGCGCCCGGGACGCACCTCCGGACCACTTCCGAATCACTTCCGAATCACCGCCGAAGCACCGTCGAAGCACCGCCGAACCGCCTCCGGGCCACCGCCGAACGCGGTGTCCGATTGCCGCCGGACCCCCCGGCCGCGCCGCGTCAGGATCGAGTCATGTCCACGAAAACGACTGAGACGACCGACATGGCGGACAGGAACGGCCTGTACGGCAGGGTGGCCCTGGTGACCGGCGGCAGCCGCGGCATCGGCGAGGCCGTGGCGCTCCGGCTCGCCCGGGACGGCGCCGACGTGGCGCTGACCCACCGGGACTCCGCGGAGCGCGCGGCGCGGGTGGCCGACCGGATCGAGGCGCTCGGCCGCCGCGCCCTGGTCGTGCGCGCCGACGGCGCCGATCCGGCGGCCGTACGCGCCGCCGTCGGGACGGCCGCGGCGGAGTTCGGGCGGCTCGACATCCTGGTGAACAACGCCGGGGTCGCCGCCCTCGGGCCGATCGACGGGGTCACGCGGGAGGACGTCGACCGGACGCTGTACGTCAACGTCCGCGCCCCCTACCTGGCCTGCCAGGCAGCCGTCGCCCACATGGGAGAGGGCGGGCGGATCGTCACCGTCGGAAGCTGCGTGGTCGAGCGCGTCGCCTTCCCCGGCGCCTCCCTGTACGCCGCCGGCAAGGCCGCGCTCACCGGGCTGACCAAGGCGCTGGCCAGGGAGCTGGGGCCGCGCGGCATCACGGCCAACCTCGTCCACCCCGGCCCCGTGGACACCGAGATGAACCCCGCCGACGGACCCGACGCGGAGTACCAGAGCGGCCTGACGGCACTGGGACGCTACGGGCGGCCCGAGGAGATCGCGGCGACGGTGGCGCATCTGGCCGGCGCCCAGGGCCGGTACATCACCGGCGCCTCCATCGCCGTGGACGGGGGCTTCACGGCCTGAACCGGCCGGCGCCGGAGGAACGGGGGCACGGGCACCGGCACGGACACCGGCAAGGACACCGGCAAGGGGGCCGGCACGAACACCGGCAAGGGGGCCGGCACGAACACCGGCAAGGGGGCCGGGGCCCCTCGCCGTCACCGTCTCCCCGAACGGGCTTCCCACCACCCGCCCGCCCGGCCGGACGCCGGGCGGGCGGGCGGCGTCCGGGTGAAAAAGGGAGCGCCCGTACGGGTGTCCGTGCCAGGATCGGCCGCATGACCGCCACGCCGGAGCCCTGGACCCTCGACGAGCTCGCCCACGCCGGCCCCGAGCACCTGGACGCCGCCTTCGTGGCGGGCTTCGACCGCAAGCAGGGGTACCCCGACCCCGCGCCGGACGTCGACGCGCTGCGCCGCCACGGGGTGGGGCGGGACGCGGCCGTGGTCGACCTGGGGGCCGGGACCGGGCGGTTCGCGCTCGCGGCGGCCCGCCGGTTCGCCCGGGTGGTGGCCGTGGACGTCTCGCCCGCGATGCTGGACCACCTGCGGGCGCGGGCCGCGGAGGAGGGGGCGGCGAACGTGGAGTGCGTACGGGCCGGCTTCCTCGGCTACGAGCACACCGGCCCTCCCGCCGACGCCGTGCACACCCGGCACGCCCTCCACCAACTGCCCGACTTCTGGAAGGCGGTGGCGCTGGACCGCGTCGCCCGCGTCCTGCGGTCCGGCGGTGTGCTCAGGCTCCGCGACCTGGTCTTCGACTTCCGGCCGGGCGAGGCCGGGGAGGTCCTGGAGGCGTGGATGGCGAACGCGGCCGACGACCCCCGGCTCGGCTACACCCGCCGGGACTACGCCGAGCACCTGCGCACCGAGCACAGCACCTTCCGCTGGCTGCTGGAGCCGATGCTGGAGGCCGCCGGGTTCGAGATAGTGGAGGCGGAGTACCAGGACCGCCTGTTCGGGACGTACACCTGCCTCAGACGCCCCTGACGGACGGCACGACACCCCGAGGAGACGGATTGAAGCTGCACGTACTGCGCGTGTCCGAGCACGCGGCCGACGCACGCGACGGCGCGGTCCTGTCCGAGGAGGAGCGGGCCCGTGCCGCGGCGTTCGTCCGCGAGGCCGACCGCGACCGCTACCGGGTCGCCCACACGGCCCTGCGCCTGGAACTGGCCGCCGTCCTGGGCACCGATCCCGCCGCCGTCCCCTTCACCCGCGAGCCGTGCCCGCTGTGCGGCGGGCCGCACGGCCGCCCGGCCGTCCCCGGCAACCCGGTGCACTTCTCGCTGTCGCACGCGGGCGACGTGGTGCTGATCGCCCTGGACGAGGCGCCCGTGGGCGCCGACGTGGAGGCGCACCCCACGGCCGCCGTGGTCGCCGAGACCGTCTCCGCCCTCCACCCGCGCGAGCGCGCCGAGATCGGCAGGCTGCCCTCCGCCGACCGCCCGGCCGCCTTCGCCCGCTGCTGGACCCGGAAGGAGGCGTACCTCAAGGGCACCGGAGCCGGGCTGGGCGAGGATCCGGGCACCACCTACGTCGGCAGCCTCGCGACCCCCGCCGAGGTCCCCGGCTGGACGCTCACCGACGTCCAGGCGCCCGGGGGCTACGCGGCGGCCGTCGCGGTCGCCGTCCCCCGTACGGACGGCGGAGGCGCCCCGTAGGGACGGCACGCCGGGCGGGCCGGGGCGCCCGCGCCCATGGTGGACCCATGAACACACACAGGAGAACGGGCGGCGAGGGCGCACGCGGCTTCCTGGCCCCGGGCAGGGTGCTGGTGCTGCTGCTGTTGGCCGCCACCCTGGTCTTCGTCTTCCAGAACACCGACGAGACGGAGATCAGGCTGCTGGTCCCCGTCGTCACCATCCCGCTGTGGGTGGCGCTGCTGATCCCCGGCGTGATCGGGCTGCTGTCCGGGATGTACCTGGTGCGCCGCAGGTAGCCGCCATCCGGGGGCCCGCGGCGCCGGGGGAGGAATGATCACCCCCGGCGGGGAAGTTGTGCCGGACATGAAGGCAATCGTTCTGAACGAGTACGGCGGACCCGACGACCTGACCCTCGCCGACCTGCCCGAGCCCAAGGTGGGACCGGACGCGGTCCTGGTGCGGGTGAAGGCGGCCGGGGTGAACCCGGTGGACTGGAAGGTGGGGGCGGGCCACCTCGACCAGGTCCTCGACGCGCACTTCCCGCTGGTCCCCGGCTGGGACGTGGCGGGCGTGGTGGAGCGGACCGGCCCGGACGCGAAGGAGTTCGCCCCCGGCGACGAGGTGATCGGGTACGTCCGCAAGGACTGGGCGCAGAACGGCACCTACGCCGAGCTGGTCGCCGCGCCCGTGCGCACCCTGGCCCGCAAGCCCGCCGCGCTGAGCTGGCAGCAGGCGGCGGGGCTGCCGCTGGCCGGGCTCACCGCGTACCAGTCGATCGAGCGGCTGGGCGTGGGGGAGGGCGACACCGTGCTGGTGCACGCCGCGGCCGGCGGCGTCGGCTCGCTGGCGACGCAGATCGCGGCCGCCCGCGGCGCCCGGGTCATCGGCACCGCCGGCGAGCGCAACCACGGCTTCCTGCGGGAACTGGGCGCCGAGCCGGTGGAGTACGGCGAGGGGCTGGCCGAACGGGTGCGCGCGCTGGCGCCCGACGGCGTGGACGCGGCGTTCGACTTCGTCGGGGGCGAGGCGATCGACGTCTCCCGGCAGGTGCTCAAGGACCCCTCCCGGGTGCTGTCGGTCGTCGACACCGGGGTGATGGCCGAGGGCGGGCACTACCTGTTCGTACGGCCCGACCGGGCCGACCTCACCGCCCTGGCGGACCTGGCCGACGCCGGGAAGCTGACGGTCGACGTCGACCGGGCGGTGCCGCTGGCCGAGACCGCCGAGGCGTGGCGGCTCAGCCAGTCCGGGCGGGCCCGGGGGAAGATCGTGATCGAGGTCTCCTGACGCCGGACCCCGCCGGACCCCGCCGGCCCCGGCTCGACCCCCCCGGGGCCGCCGTCCCTAGCCCCGTCCCCGGTCCGTCTCCCGGCGGTCGACGTACTCGAAGACCGAGCCGTCGGGGTGACGGGCCACCAGGTTCCGGCCGGCGGGGGTGGACTGGGGGCCGGCGATGATCTCGGCGCCGACGGCCCGCAGGTCGGCCACCGCCTCGTCCACGTCCCGCACCGCCAGGGTGGCGGTGACCTTGCTCAGGACCTCCATCGGGCCGGGCGGGCCGCTCAGCAGCAGGAAGGGGCCGACCGCGGCCGCCGCGACGGGGCCCTGCGCGAACCGCATGGCCTCGGCCCCCGTCAGCCGCTCGTACACGCCCGCCGCCGCGTCCAGGTCGTCGACACACACGCGCAGCGCAGTACCCAGAATCT
Organism: Streptomyces sp. DH37; assembly: GCF_029813835.1. Lineage (GTDB taxonomy): Bacteria > Actinomycetota > Actinomycetes > Streptomycetales > Streptomycetaceae > Streptomyces. The sequence goes on along the minus strand of NZ_JARVKV010000004.1, from coordinate 188,455 downwards.
CCATGCCGGGGAGCCTAGTTGGAGGCGCGTACGGTGTGGGGCGCGCCCCGCCGGGCCCGGGTCAGACCCGGCACAGGACCTCCCCGTGCGGCACCGAGAACCAGCCGTCGGGCCGCCCGCCCCACTCGTGCCAGGCCGCGGCGATCCGCTCCAGCTCCCGCCGGCTCGCGTGCCCGCCCCCGACGGCGAGGGACGCGTAGGAGGAGGAGGTGGTGCGCTCCGCCCACAGTCCGCTCCACCAGGCGCGGTCCCGGTCCGAGGCGAAGCACCACACGTCCGCCGTCGCGGCGGTGTCGGCGAGGCCGGCCTCGCGGGTCCAGGACAGCAGCCGGCGGCCCGCGTCCGGCTCGCCGCCGCCCGCCCGGGCCACCCGGTGGTACAGGTCCAGCCAGTCGTCCAGACCGGGCACCAGCGGGTACCAGGCCATCGACGCGTAGTCGGCGTCCCGGGCCGCGACGATCCCGCCCGGGCGGCACACCCGGCGCATCTCCCGCAGCGCCGCCACCGGGTCCCCGACGTGCTGGAGCACCTGGTGGGCGTGGACGACGTCGAAGGAGTCGTCGGGGAAGTCCAGGGCGAGGACGTCCGCCCGCGCGAAGCGGACGTTCGCCAGGCCGCGGGCGGCGGCGGTCGCCCGCGCCTCGGCCAGGACGTCCCCGGACCGGTCCACCGCCGTCACCCGCCCGGGCGCCACCAGGGCGGCCAGGTCCGCGGTGATGGTGCCCGGGCCGCAGCCCACGTCCAGCACCGACAGACCCGGGGCCAGGGCGGGCAGGAGGTAGGCGGCGGAGTTGGCGGCGGTACGCCACCGGTGGGAGCGCAGGACGGACTCGTGGTGGCCGTGGGTGTACACGGCGTTCGGTCTCGGCATGCGCGTACCGTACCGCTGCGTCTCGACATACGAGCAAGATGGTTCCGCTATATGGACATCAAGAGAGGTGCCGGAGGGCTACACCGACGCCGAGCCTCCCGTCGCGCCCTCCGCCGGAGGCCCGCCGTACGGCCAGCGCAGCAGCGCGCCGAGTCCGCCCACCGGCAGCCCTTCGGGGGTGTCCGGCTCGTCCGCGACGGGTCCCACGGAGATCACCTCGGCGCCGGTCGCCACCGCCGACCGCAGCAGCGCGTCGTCGGCGCGGGCGCCGGTCGGGTGGCTCTCGCCCAGGTACTGCAGGTCGGTGCGGCGCACCGCCACCTGGTCGGGCTCGTCCCCCACCCACACCTCGCGGTGCAGGTCGGGTCCGTCGGGGCGGACCAGCAGGGCGGCGATGCGGTGCTCGCGGGCCGCGTCCACCAGCGCGGGCACCCCCTCGGCGGCTCCCACCCTCCCGTCGTCGGTCGGCACCCGCCCGGCCTGGAACCGCTCCATGGCCTCGGCGGCGCGGCGGCGCACGTGCGAGGCGCGGATCGCCTCCACCTCCTCGTCCAGCTTCCGCTCGCTCGCGGCCTGGTTGCGGCCCGCGTTGCGGACCCCGTGCCCCGCGATGACGGACACCTCCCGCAGCTCGGGGGCCAGCCGGTCCTGCACGGCGTGGCACTCGCGGCCGTCCCCGGCCAGCACCACCAGTTCGGCGCCGGTCTCGGCGCGGCGTTCGCGCAGCGCCTCCGCGATGAGGGCGGCGTTGCGGTCCCAGGTGTTCTCCACCGAGTTCTGGAAGTGCCGCTCGCGCCAGGAGGCCGACGGGGAGATGTGCAGCTGGTACTCCTCGCCCTGGACCTCGCCCACCCCGCGCCTGCCGGAGGAGTCGCGCAGCTCCAGGTCGGCGCCGGTGCGGTCGATCCGGGCCACCAGGCAGCTCGGCGCCGTGTCCATGAGGTCCAGCAGGGGCGTGGTGTGGGGCAGCGGGCCCCAGGTGACCTGCGGTCCGCCGGGGGGCGGTGCGGCCAGGGCCCGGTCGAGGACCACCTCGCCCTCGGCGGCGAACAGCGCGTGCCCCGGCGCCCGGGAAGAGGGCGACAGCGCGGTGAGGGCGTCGTGCACCGCCTCGCAGGTGCGGTCGTCGGCGCCCCGGCTCTTCAGCTGGTCGCGGACCTCGCGGGCGGCGAGCCCGTGGCGGGCTGCGGCGTCCTCGGTGTTCCACGAGATGTCGAAGTAGACCGATGCCCACGGGCCGGGCCGGTCGATGATCGGGCTGAGGAATCCGAGTTCCATAGCTCCCTCCTCGGTGGCGAGATTCGGTTGCGGGTACCCGAGGCGACGCGAACGACACGGAGTGATCCGTGCGGGGTGACCACGGGGTGACGGGGAACGAGACCGGAGAACGACGACGAAGGAGGCGATCGCACCATGGGTATGGGAGTCGACCCGGAGAAGCTGTCCGAGACCGAGCTGATCGAGGAACTGGAGTCCCTGCACCGGACGCGGCACGACACCCTGCTGCACGGCTCGTCCGACGCGCTCGCCGCGCACACCCGGCGCACGGCCGAGCTGGAGGGCGAGTACCTGCGGCGCCACCCCGACCGGGCCGTCTCGGCGGGCCGCACCCGCGAGGGCGCCCGGGCGCGCACCGAGTGAGACGGCGCCGCGGAGGCGGGGCGGCGGCCTCGTGGCGGCGGGGTGAAGGGTGTTTGCCCCCCGGAGGCGGGGGCACCCGGACCGCGGCCGAGCGAGCGGCCCTGTGGGGGAGTGAGAAGGCTCCGGGCACGGAGGTCAGGGACCGTGCCCGGAGCCGCTCCCGGCTCCGGGCCCGTGTGCGCGGCCCCGACCCCCGACGCGCCCCCGACGCCCCCGGCGCGCAGCCCCGGCACGCGGCCGTTAGGGCCGGCCGCCCCCGGGGTACGCGGAACGCATGAGCGACAAGGCGGACAAGACAGGCAGGGCAGGCGGGCGCGACGAGCACGACACGCACCGCAGGGACACCGGGCGCGGCGAGCGCGTCTCGGCCGCGGACCTGATCCCCGGCGAGGAGCCGGAGCAGCCCGCGACCCCGCCCAGGGTCCCGCCCGCCGGGCCCTTCGGAGGCACCAGGCCCCGGAGCCGCTCCGGAACGGACGAGGACGCGCACGAGGCGGGCGGCGCGGAGGACTCCGGCGAGGGGAGGTAGCGCCGCCGCGGAACCACGTGGGGAGCGCGCCCGAAAACCGGGTGCGCTCCCCACGCGCGCCGGGGAGGGTGGACCCATGAGCGATCCGCGCACCCACTCCGCGAGCACCCTGGCACCGGGTGGGACGGTGACCGTCGTCCTGCTCAAGTCCCGTGACCGGCAGGTCCGTTACCCGGCGACCGTGGAGCGCGACGACGGCGTCCACGCCGTCGTACGGGCGCCCTGGGCCGGCCCGCCGGTGCGGGACTTCGGCTTCGTGCGCTTCGAGAGAGGCGACGTGTTCACCGAGCACTACTGGCGCGACCGCTGGTTCTCGGTGAAGGAGGTGCGCGGCCCGGACGGCGCCCTCAAGGGCTGGTACTGCGACGTCACCCGCCCGGCCGCCGTCACGGCGGACACGCTGACCACCTGGGACCTGGAGCTGGACCTGTGGGTGTCGCCCGACCGGTCCGCCGTGCTGCGCCTGGACGAGGACGAGTTCGCGGAGAGCGGGCTGCCCGGGAGCGACCCGGAGACGGCCGGCCGCGCCCGCCGGGCGCTGGACGACCTCGAACGCCTGGCCCGCCAGGGCGGGTTCGGCGCCCTGCTGGACTGATCCCGCACCGCACTGCACCGGAGCCGGCCCCGGCCGCCCGCGCGGAGGGCGCGGGCACGCGGAGGGCGCGGGCACGCGAAGGGGGTGCGGAGAGCCGCACCCTCTCCACACCCCCGTCCATGGGCCCCCGCCCGCGGGCGGCCGCTCGGTCCGCCCCGGTCTCAGTCCCCCCGCCGCGCACCGCCCGGCAGGATCTCCTGCACCTTCGCCTTCACCCCCTGTGTGAGCATCGCCAGGCGGTCCGAGTCGCCCTTGACCACCGCCGCCACGGTGGCCTCGATCTGGTCCCAGGTGGCGTGCGGCGGGATCGGCGGCATCGCCGGATCGGTCAGGAACTCCACGACCGCCGGCCCGTCGGCCTCCAGCGCCCGCCGCCAGCCCCGTTCGACGTCCTCCGGCCGCTCCACCCGCACGCCGGTCAGGCCCAGCGAGGCGGCGAAGTCCGCGTAGGAGACGTCCGGGAGCCGCTGTGAGGCCAGGAACTGCGGCGACCCGCTCATCGAGCGCATCTCCCAGGTGACCTGGTTGAGGTCGCGGTTGTTCCACACCGCCACCACCAGCCGCGGATCGCTCCACTCGGAGCGGTACCTGGCGATGGTGATCAGCTCCGCCAGCCCGTTCATCTGCATGGCGCCGTCGCCCACCAGCGCGATCGCCGGGCGGTCGGGGTGGGCGAACTTCGCGCCGATGGCGTAGGGCACCCCGCACCCCATGGTGGCCAGCGTCCCCGACAGCGAGCCGCGCATGGTGCCGCGCATCCGGATGTGGCGGGCGTACCAGTCGGTGGCCGAGCCCGAGTCGGCGCTGATGACCGCGTCCTCCGGCAGCAGCGGGTCCAGGGCGTGCATCACGTGCTGGGGGTTGACGGGGTCGGAGGAGACCTTCGCCTGCCGCTCCATCACCTGCCACCAGCGCTCCACCGCCGACGTGATCCCCTCCTGCCAGGAGCGGTCCTCCTTGCGGCGCAGCATCGGCAGCAGCCGCGCCAGCGTGGCGCGCGCGTCGCCCACGAGGTTCACCTCGTACGGGTAGCGCATCCCGACCATGTGCGGATCGATGTCGATCTGCACCCCCCGCGCCTTCCCGTACTCCGGCAGGAACTGGGAGTAGGGGAAGCTGGAGCCGATCGTCAGCAGCGTGTCGCAGTCGCGCATCAGCTCGTAGCTCGGCCGGGTGCCCAGCAGCCCGATGGCGCCGGTGACGTACGGCAGCGTGTCGGGCAGGACGTCCTTGCCCAGCAGCGCCTTGGCCACTCCGGCGCCGAGCGTGTCGGCGACCCGTTCCACCTCCGCCCGCGCCCCGGCGGCGCCCTGTCCGACCAGCACCGCGACCCTCTCGCCCGCGTTGAGGACCTCCGCGGCGCGCTCCAGCGCCTCGTCGGAGGGCACGGACGTCCAGTCGCTGACGTCCAGGCTGGAGGGCACCATCTTGAACGCGTGGGCGGGCGGCTCGTACTCCAGCTCCTGCACGTCCGCCGGAATGATCACGGCGGTGGGGCAGCGGCGGGCGTACGCGGTGCGGATCGCCCGGTCCAGGACGTTGGGGAGCTGCTGCGGGACGGTGACGGTCTCGACGAACTCCGAGGCCACGTCCTTGAAGAGGGTGTGGAGGTCGACCTCCTGCTGGTAGGAGCCGCCCATCGCGCTGCGATCGGTCTGCCCGACGATCGCCACCACCGGGACGTGGTCGAGCTTGGCGTCGTACAGGCCGTTGAGCAGGTGGATCGCCCCGGGACCGGAGGTCGCGGCGCACACCCCGACCCGGCCGCCGAACTTGGCGTAGCCCACGGCCTCGAAGGCCGACATCTCCTCGTGCCGGGACTGGACGAAGCGCGGCCGGTCCCCGGCGCGCTCCCAGGCGGCGAGCAGCCCGTTGATGCCGTCGCCGGGATAGCCGAACACGTACTCCACGCCCCACTCGCGCAGCCGCGCCAGTACGTGGTCCGACACCTTCTCGCTCATGCAGACGGCTCCTCTCCGCCGCTCGGCCGCGGGCCCCGGGGGCCGTTCACCCGCTCAGCCGCGGCAGTACGTTCGTTCGGTAGAAGTCGAAGAATCCCCGCAGGTCGGGGCCGATCTGGTTGACGTGGACCACGTCGAACCCGGCGTCGGCGAACTCCTTCAGGGCGCGCACGTGCTCGTCGGGGTCGTTGCCGCACACCAGCCCGGACCCGGTCACGTGCTCCTCGGTCACCAACTGCGAGGCCTGCTCGAAGTGGGCGGGGGTGGGCAGGACCTGCCCCAGCTCGCCGGGCAGGAACATGTTGGGCCAGCGGCGGTGGACGGTGCGCACGGCCTCGTCGCGGTCGGTGTCGTAGCAGACCTTCGTCCCGGCGAACGCCGGGCCCTGCCCGGAGCCGCGCCCGCCGCCGCTGCGGCGGAAGCGCTCCAGCCCCTCCACGTCCGGCATGGTGGTGATGAAGCCGTCGCCGACCCGCCCGGCCAGCTCGATGGCGGCCGGCCCGAAGCCGGAGACGTCGATAGGGACCGGCTCGCCGGGCACGTCGTACAGCCGGGCGTTCTCCACGGTGTAGTGCTTGCCGTGGTGGCTGACCTCCTCCCCGGTCAGCAGGCGCCGGATGACGCCGATGGCCTCCTCCAGCATCTCCATCCGCACCGACGCCTGGGGCCAGGGGCCGCCCAGGATGTGCTCGTTCAGCGCCTCGCCGGTGCCCACGCCCAGCCGGAAGCGGCCGTCCAGCAGCACGGCGCTGGTGGCGGCGGCCTGGGCGACCACCGCCGGGTGGGTGCGCACGGTCGGGCAGGTGACCGCCGTCTGCACGGGCAGCGAGGTCGCCTGGGAGAGGGCGCCGATGACGGACCACACGAACGGACTGTGGCCCTGGGCGCTGTTCCAGGGGTGGTAGTGGTCGGAGATCCACAGCGAGGTGAACCCCGCCTGCTCGGCCATCCGAGCCTGTTCGACCAGCTCTTTCGGCCCGTGGTCCTCGCAGGCCAGGAAGTAGCCGTAGTCGGTCATCGGAGCTGCCCTTCACACGCCGGACGGTGCGGGCACCGGGTAACCGGGTGCCGACGCGAAAAACATCGTTTGAAGGGGTGGGCCCCGGGCATCCGAACCCTCGTGCTTCGGACCGCAGGCACATCCGCGGGAGCGGTGGCATTCCCCGCCCCGGGTGCTCCAGCCCTGGTCCCCCCTGTGCCCGTTCCCGCGGTGATCCCCACAGAGCCACAGTCCACAGTTCGGGAGAGACCGCACATGACCCCCGTACGAGCACGAGCCAAGCACGCGCGGCACCCCCACGACGACGCCCCCGACACCTCCGCCGAGTTCCAGCGCATCTCCGAACTCCCCGACGGCCCGGAGCGCGACGAGCTGCGGCAGCAGGTCGTGCGGGCCTGGATGCCCATGGCCGAGCGCCTCGCCCGGCACTTCCGCAATCGCGGCGAATCCCTGGAGGACCTGGAGCAGGTGGCCGCCCTGGGCCTGGTGAAGGCGGTCACCCGCTACGACCCGGCGCGCGGCAGCGCGTTCGAGAGCTTCGCCGTCCCGACCATCGTCGGCGAGATCAAACGGCACTTCCGCGACCACATGTGGGGTCTGCACGTACCGCGCCGGGTGCAGGAGCTGCGCAACCGCGTGCGCGCCTCCAGCCGCCAGCTCAGCCACTCCCTCGACGGCCGCACCCCCGGCGTCAGGGAGATAGCGGAGCACAGCGGCCTGACGGAGGAGGAGGTGCGCATCGGCTCCGAGGCCCTGGAGAGCTACAGCACCCTCTCCCTGGACGCCGAACTGCCCGGCGCCGACGACGGCTACGCCCTCGTCGACACCCTCGGCAGCGCCGAGCCCGGCTTCGACCTCGTCGTCTACCGCGAGTCGCTCAAGCCCCGGCTGCGCAAGCTGCCCGAGCGCGAGCGCAAGATCCTCTACCTGCGCTTCTTCTGCGACATGACCCAGAGCCGGATCGCCGAGCAGCTCGGTATCTCCCAGATGCACGTCTCCCGGCTGATCAGCCGCACCTGCAACCGCCTGCACGCCGAGGTCGAGGCCGACCTGGAGCGCGAGCAGGACCGGGAGCGGGAGCGGGCCTACGCCGGCTCCCAGGCCGCCTGACGCGTCCGGCCCGGCCGGGACGGCCGCGCCCGCGCACCCCGCGCGGGCGCGGCCGTCGTACGTGCGCGGGGCGTCCGGACGTCGGCGGTGTCCGGGCGCTCAGGGCGCTGCGGGTGCCTCCGCCCGGGGCGTCCGGGAGTTCACCGGCCGCTCACAGGCCGCTCACAGGCCGCGCAGCGCGAGGGCGATGTGCCGCGCAATCCGGTCCACGGCGCCGGCCTCCGCCAGCTCGAAGGGCCTGCGGCCCCCGGTGCGCAGCAGCGTCAGCGCGCCGAGCGCCGGGCCTCCCGCGCCGTCGGCCAGCGGCACGCACAGCAGCGAGCCGACCTCGGCGCGCACCAGGACGGGGGCGCCGGCGGCGTCCCGGCCCAGGATCCCGGGATCCTCCGGCCGCACCCGCAGGGTCGCGCCGCCGTGCCGTACCGCGTCCACCACCGGCGGCCAGGAGGACGGGTCCTGCTCGGCGACCGCGTCGCGCAGCCGTCCGGCCGAGGCCAGGACGGCGGCCCGCCGCAGCGCCCCGCCGGGCACGGCGACGTCGACGACCACCCAGTCGGCGAACCGCCCGTAGAGCACGTCGGCCGCCCGCTGGGGCACCTCCTTGGGGGAGTCCGCCAGGAGCAGCGCCCCCGTCATCTCGTCCAGCAGGTCCATCAGTTCGGCGCCGCGCACGGCCTCGGTCAGATCGGAGCCGGGTGCGCCGCGCTCCACCGCGGCCGGGTCCGGAGCGCCGGGCCCGGCGGCCTCCGGCGCGGGGGCCACCGCCCGCTGGAAGACGGCGAGGACGACCGTGCGCGGCTCGCACGGGGGCCGCAGCGCCGTCAGGGTGGCCCGCAGCTCGCTCCCGGCGTACCGCTCCCGCTCCGGAGGGCGCAGCAGACGGACGACCAGGCTGCGGTCGCCCTCGCCGCGGGCGACGGCCGCCGTCTGGGAGCGGAAGACCGCCCGGGAGTCGTGGGCCAGCGAACCGGTCAGCGCCCGCCCGGTGGCGTACCCGGCGCGCACCCCGAACAGCTGGGTCGCGGCGGGGTTGAACCGGCGCACCACCCCGTCGCGGTCCAGCAGGGCCACCGCCACGGGAAGCCGCTGGAACAGGGCGCGCAGGAGCTGGTGCTCGTGGTGCTCCTCCCGGCCGCCGCCCCGGGGCTCGGCGGTCAGCTCCTCGTAGCGCGGCCACAGCACCTCGGCCACGTGCTGGAGCTCGAGGAGGGCGGCGTCCAGGGCGGGCAGCCGGTCCGCGTCCGGCAGGGCGCGCGCGGACCGCAGCTCCTCCACCCTCCGGCGGAAGTCCGCCAGCTCCGCTCCAAACTCCTCCGCCTGCGCCATGCGCTCAACGTAACCCGCGAACTGTCGCAGGTCTCGTTGGTCACGCGGAAAAATATGACTCATCACTCTTTGTCGAGAAGATGGAGGTGCGGGAGAGCGCCGGGCGCGCTCCCGGGCGGCCGGTGTCCGTCCGGGACGGCTTGATCCAACGGCCGTTTCCCGTCCGCCACGCGGGGCAGCCGATCCCTCGGGACCGGCCGTCCAGCGGCCCACCGGAGACAGCCGGAGAACGGGAAAGGACCGAGCAGCGCCATGCCGGACCGATGCGACGCGATTCCCCTCGGGATCGCTCCGGCCCAGCCGGAGCCGGCGCTCGACGCCGCCTCGTCCGCCCGCGGCCTCGCCCGGCTGGCCGAACAGGTCGTCCGGTGCACCCCCGGCTGCTGCGGCGCCACCGCCACCGCCCACACCGGCGGCGATCCGGCCGAGGGGACCACCGCCGTCACCCATCCGGACCTGTCCGCGCTCGTCGCCGTCCAGTGGGAGGACGGGGACGGTCCCGTGCCCCAGGCCCTGCGCACCGGCCGGCCCGCCGGCTCCGACGACCTGCTGCTGGACGACCGCTGGCCCGGCTACCGCGCCAGGGCGCTGGACATGGGCCTGCGCTCCAGCGCGACCCTGCCGTACCGCCGCGGCGACCTCACGCTCACCGTCACCGTCCACGGCTTCCGCCCCCACCCGCTGGAGGAGACCGTCCACTGCCCGGCGGCGCTGCTGGGCGACCTCGCCGCCACCGGACTGGCCCGCGACCGCCGCTACCGCGAGGCGCTGGCGGAGGTGGAGCAGCTCGAGGGCGCGCTGCGCAGCAGACCCGTCGTCGACCAGGCGTGCGGGATCGTGATGTACGTGCTCGGCTGTGACGCGGAGGAGGCGTTCGCCCTGCTGCGCAGGATCTCGCAGCACACCAACCGCAAACTCTCCGACCTGGCCCGGGCCCTGGTGCGCACCCGGGGCCACGGCATAGAGCAGGAGCTCCAGCGCTTCCGGGAGGTGCCCTAGCGGCCGCGCGCCGCCCGGCGGCGACACGGCGGTGGCACGGCGGCGGCAGACGGCGGGACAGCAGGACACGGCGGGACGCGACAGGACGCAGCAGGACGCAGCAGCAGGACACGGTGGAGGCACGGATGCAGCAGACCCGACCGGACGGCCCCGCCCCCGCGGCCGTCCCCGTACCGGCCGTGCACGACGCCGTGGCCGAGGCGGCCTGCGGCTACTGGCGGCGGCGCGGTCTGCCGACCGAACCCGGCCAGGTCGTGGCGGCCCCCACCGCGCCCCTGCTCCTGCTGGCGCTGCTCGCCGCCGCCGACGGGAACACGGACGGGGGAGACGGGGCGGAGGGCGGCGCGGACACCGGCGGGGTGGTGCTGCCCCGGCCCGGCCCCGCCTGGCACGCCGACCAGGCCCGGCTACTCGGCCGGCCGCTGCACCCCGTGCCCGTGCCGGCCGAGTGCGGCGGGGTGCCCGACCCCTTCGCGCTGCTGGAGTCCGTGGGCCGGGCCCGTGCCGGCGGCGGCGACCCGCGGGTGCTGCTGCTCTCCGTGGCCGACGGCCTCACCGGAACCGCCGCGCCGCCCGAACTGCTGCACGAGGTGTGCGAGGCGGCCGTCCAGGAGGACCTGCTGGTCATCAGCGACGAGAGCTGGCGCGACACCTCCCACGACCCCCACGGCACGGTGACCGTCAGCCCCGCCGAGATCCTGCACCGCCCCGGCCCCCGCACCGCCGGCACCCACGCCGGAGCCCACGCCGGCGCCCTGCACGGCGTTCCCGGCGCGCACGGCCGGGAACAGGGCGGTACGGACCACGACTCCGTCGTGGTCCTGGTCGACCTCGGCGCCGACCCGGAGTCCGCCTTCTGGCCCGGCACCGCCACGGGCGTCGCCCGCCTCCCCGCCACCGGGCGCGGCCGGGAGCTGGGAAGGCGGACGCGCGCCGTCCTGGCCGCCCTGCACGCCCGCCCCCGCGGCCGGGACGCCGAGGCCGCCGCCGAGGCGCTGGGCGAGCCGGAGCCGCTGCGCGAGCACCGCGCCGCCGGCAACCGCGTCCACGCCGTACTCGCCCTCGCCCTCCACCGCGCCCTGACCGGCGCCGGCGCGGTCTGCCGCCCGCCGCACGCGGGACGGCACCTGTATCCCGACTTCGAGGCGCTGCGCCCCGCGCTGGCCGCCCGCGGCATCGAGGACGCCGCCGGGCTGGAGGCGGAACTGGTGCGGCGGCTGGGCCCGTACGCCCTGGGCGGCCACCGCTTCGGCGACGATCCGCGCGCCCTGCGGGTGCGGCTGTCGACCGACGTGCTGGCCCGCGGCGCCTCCCCGGGCGCCGGGCCCACCACGCCCCGCACGCCCCCCTCCGGCCCTCCGGACGCCCGCCATCCCCTCGAACGGCCGGAGGTGACGGAGGCGCTGGCGTCGCTGGCGTCGGCCCTGGAGGAGCTGACGGCCGGAGGCCCGGCGGCCGCGCACCCCGTGAAGTTCCCGGACGCAGATGGGAGCCCCGCATGACCGAACAGACCGAGCAGCCCGCACCCGCCCTCCTCGACGCCCCTGCCGCCCCCGCCGTCCCCGCCGCCCCCGCCGTCCTCGGCTCCCCGGACGCCCCCGGCTCCCCCCGGCCCCCCGCCCTGCCCGTGCCCCGCCCGCTCGGCGAGCGGCGCACCTGGCCGCGCACCTTCGCCGACCGGCTCACCGAGCCCCTGCCCGGCCTGCGCTCCCTGTCCCGGATAGCCAGGGAGGGCAGCACGCGCCCCGACCCGGAGGCGCTGCGCGAGGTCCCCCTGCTGCCCTGCGAGCCGGCGCCCCTGCCGCCGGTCGACGCCGACACCGTCGCCGTCACCTGGGCCGGGCACGCCAGCTGGGTGGTGCGCATCGGCGGTCTCACCGTCCTGACCGACCCCGTCTGGTCCCGCCGGATCCTGGGCACCCCGGCGCGGGTCACCCCGGTCGGCGTCCCCTGGGAGGACCTGCCGCGCGTCGATGCCGTGGTGATCTCCCACAACCACTACGACCACCTCGACGCCCCCACCCTCAGGCGACTGCCGCGCGACACCCCGCTGTTCGTCCCCGCCGGGCTCGGCGCCTGGTGCCGCAGGCGCCGCTTCGCCCGCGTCACCGAGCTGGACTGGTGGGAGGCGGCCGAACTGCCCTCGCCGGGCGGCGGCGCCGTGCGCTTCGACTTCGTCCCCGCCCACCACTGGTCCCGGCGCACCCTCACCGACACCTGCCGCTCGCTGTGGGGCGGCTGGGTGCTCACCGACCGCCACGGGCAGCGGCTCCACTTCGCGGGCGACACCGGGTACGGCCACTGGTTCGCCGAGATCGGCCGCCGCTACCCCGGCATCGACCTCGCCCTGCTGCCGATCGGCGCGTACGCGCCCCGCCGGATGCTCCGCCCCGTGCACACCGACCCCGAGGAGGCCGTCGCCGCCTGCCGGGACCTCGGCGCCCGCCGCATGGCCCCCATGCACTGGGCCACCTTCCTGCTCTCGGCCGAGCCCCCGCTGGAACCGCTGAACCGGGTGCGGGCCGCCTGGGCCGCGGCGGGCCGCCCGCGCGAGGACCTGTGGGACATGCCGGTCGGGGCCTCCAGGATCCTGGGGTAGGGACCGGGCGCCCCGGCCCGGCGCTACCGCGGGGCCCGCGCCGGGCGCAGCCGCCGCCACACCTGGGGGACCGCGCCGGCCAGCAGCGTCAGGCCGACCGCCGCGGCCACGCCCTGCCACGGCTCGGGGAACAGCGACCCGCCCAGGATCCCGATCATCTGATACGTCGCCGTCCACACCAGGCAGGCCGGCGCGGCACCGCGCACGAACTGCCGCACCGGCATCCTCGACAGGAGGCAGGCCACCATCACCGGTATCCGCCCGGCCGGCACCAGCCGGGAGAGGACCAGCACCGTCACACCGTGCTCGTCCAGCTTCCGGCGCGCGGCCGCCAGCCGGTCCGGCGCGGCCCGCTCGCGCATCCTCCCCAGCCAGCGCGAACCGCTCCTCGACCGCCCGCCGCGCTGCCCGAGCCAGTACAGCAGCAGGTCGCCGAGGAACGCGGCCAGCGCCGCGACGGCGAACACCAGCAGCAGCGGAAGGGCCGGAGGACTGCGGTGGAAGGCCACCGCCGCCGCCCCGCTGACCACCGCCCCCGTCGGCACCACCGGCACCAGCGCGCCGAACGCCACCAGCAGGAACAGCGATGGATAACCCACCGCCCCAGGCGCCACCTGCGCAGGGATCTCCCGCACCGCGCCGAGCAGCCCCTCGATCACCCCGCCGCCTCCAGCCGCAGGCTCTCGCCGTGCTCCAGCCGGCGCGCCGCCGAGGCGGGGGCCGCGCGCGCCGCCAGCCGTACGAACTCGTCCCCGGGGGAGTGGAACTCGTGCGGCCGGACCGCGTCCAGACCGATCGGCCAGTACGTGCCGTAGTGCACCGGCACCGCCACTGGCGCCCGCAGCCGGGCCAGCGCCTGGGCGGCCCGGCGCGCGTTCATGTGGCCGTCGCCCAGCCTCGGCCCCCAGCCGCCGACCGGCAGCAGCGCCGCGTCGACGGGGCCGACCTCCTCCGCCATGGAGTCGAACAGCCCGGTGTCCCCGGCGAAGTACGTCCGGGACTCCCCCTCGACCACGTAGCCCAGGGCGGGCGCCAGCCGGGGCCCGTAGGGCAGCCGGCGCCCGTCGTGCTCCGCGGGCACCGCGCGGACGGTCACCGGCCCGACCCGTACGGTCTCGCCCGCGTCCACCTCCTCGATCCGCAGCCGCCCCGCCAGCCGCCGCAACCCCGCCACCGAGGCGAGCGCGCCGCGCGGCACCACGAGGCGCGTGCCGGGCAGGAGGCGGGCCAGGGAGGGCAGGTGCAGATGGTCGGCGTGCAGGTGGGAGACCACCGCCACGTCCACCCGCGCCACCGAATCGGGCGGCAGCTCCCCGCGCCGCCTGCGCAGATGGGCCAGCCTGCGGACGAGCAGCGGGTCGGTGAGCACCGTCACGCCGGAGTCGCGCACCGCCGTCGTCGCATGGCCCCACCAGGTGATCTCCGCCGGCACCCGGACCCTCCTTCCGTCCGCTGGGCCCTTCCCCGTACCGATCCTCTCATTCCCTCCCGCCCGTCCTGCCGGTCCCGCAGGTCCTTCCGCTCCTTCCGCACAGCCCTTCCGCGCGGGCCCCCGGGCCGGTGACGGACTGTGGAAAAGTGGAACATGCCGGGGCGGCTCCGGCACCGGACGGCGAGGGGCGAGGGCCCGGAGACGGAAAGGCGGGACGGAGTGCGGATGGCGGCCTGGCGCAGGGCGGGCGGCGCGGTACTGCGCGTCCTGGTCGTGTGGGCGGTGAGCACCCTCACCATGCTCGTCCTGGCCGGAGCGCTGCCCGACTTCCGGCTCCAGTCCGCCGACGGCGACACCGCCACCACCATCGGGATCACCGCCGCCCTCGGCGCCGGCGCCTTCGGCCTGCTCAGCGCCCTGGTGTGGCCCCTGCTGGTACGGGCCCTGCTGCTGGTGCCCGCCCTGGTGCTGGGCCTGCTGGTGTTCTTCCTCAACGGCTCGCTGCTGCTGCTGGCGCTCGCCCTCCTGCCCGACTACCGCGGCGAGGCCGACCCCCGCACCGCCGTGGTCGTCGCCGCCGCGATGTCCGCCGCCTCCTCGGCGGCCAGCACCTTCCTGGCCGTCCGTGACGACCGGGCGTACCGGCGGCGCCTGGCCCGGCTCGCCGACCGCCGCTGGCGCCGCTCCGGGCGCCGGCGGATGCCCGCCACCCCCGGCACCGTCTTCCTCCAGCTCGACGGCCTCGGCCACGACGTACTGCTCGACGCGATCGCCGCCCCCGAGGGCGGCGAGCCGCTGATGCCCACCGTCGCCGCCATGTGCCGCGACACCCACCGCCTCGTCCCCTGGCACACCGACTGGTCCAGCCAGACCGGCGCCAGCCAGCTCGGCATCCTGCACGGCTCCAACGAGGACGTGCCCGCCTTCCGCTGGTACGAGAAGGAGACCGGCGAGGTGGTGATCAGCAACCGGCCCTCCAGCGCCGCCCAGCTCCAGCGCCGCGCCGCCGAGCGCAGCGGCGTACCGGGGCTGCTCGCCCACGACGGAGCCAGCCGCGGCAACCTCTTCAGCGGCGGCGCGGCCCAGGTCGCCCTGGTGCTCTCCGTCTCCGCCCGGCGCGGCCGGCACAACCGGTCGCGCGCCGGGTACTTCGCGTACTTCTCCGACCCGGCCAACGCCACCCGCACCGCCGTCTCCTTCGTCGCCGAAGTCGTCCGCGAGGTCGTCCAGTCCACCCGCGCCAGACTCCGCGGGGACAGCCCGCGGGTGCCGCGCGGCGGGCTCTACCCGTTCATCCGGGCCTTCGCCACCGTCGTCCAGCGGGACGTGGTGGTGGCCTCCGTCCTCGGCGACATCCTCAACGGGCGGACCGCCGTCTACGCCGACCTCGTCGCCTACGACGAGGTCGCCCACCACTCCGGCCCGCGCGGCCGCGACACCCACCAGGTGCTGCGCCGGCTGGACCGGTCCGTCGGCCTGATCGCCAAGGTCGCGGCCCAGGCCCCCCGGCCCTACCGCCTGGTGCTCCTGTCCGACCACGGGCAGAGTCCCGGCGAGACCTTCGCCTCCCACTACGGGCTGACCCTGGAGGACCTGGTCCGCGCCGGATGCGGGCTGCCGGTCTCCCGGCGGGCCCGGCACTCGGCGAGCGGCGCCGAGGCCCGCGCCGCCGCCCGCGCCGCCCTGCACCGGCCCGAGGACGGGCACGGCGCCGAGCCCCACTGGCCCGCCCCCACCTCCGACCCGGTGGTGCTGGGCTCGGGCAACCTCGGGCTGGTCTCCTTCCCCGGCATCCCCGGGCGGGCCACCCGCGAGGAGATCGACCGCCGCCACCCCGCCCTGCTGCGCACCCTCGCCAACCACCCCGGCATCGGCTTCCTGCTCGTCGACAGCGAGCGCCACGGGCCGGTGGTGCTCGGCGCCGGCGACAGCGAACACCGCCTGGACACCGGGGAGATCGTCGGCGAGGACCCCCTGGAGCCCTACGGGCCCCGCGCGGCCGGGCTGGTGCGGCGCACCGCGCGCTTCCCGCACGCCGCCGACATCATGGTCAACTCGGCCCTCGACCCGGCCACCGGCGCCGTCCACGCCTTCGAGGAGCAGATCGGCTCCCACGGCGGCCTCGGCGGCGAGCAGTCACGGGCGTTCCTCCTCTACCCGCTGCTGCTGTCCGCGCCGGACGCGGACGGCGAACCGGTCGGCGCCGAGCGGATCCACCGCGTGCTGAGCGGCTGGCTGCGCGAGGCGCAGGCCGCCCCGGCCGTGACCGCCCCCTTCATCCCGGACCGCGTGCCCCTGCGCTGACCCGGCCCGGGCGCTCCGCCCGGGCCGGTCCGGGCCGGTCCGGGCCGGTCCGGGCCGGTCCGGGCCCGGGAGTCGTAGGAAAAGTGTGCCAAGCGGATGTCCGCAGATCGGGAGCGGGATCCGGCCCGCGATTACCTCGGCGGTAATCGACCGCCGGGCGGAGCGGCGGCAGGGTGGGGTCACCGGGTTCCGGCCGGCGCACTCCGGCCGGAACCCGGCCTCCGGCCCGCGTGTACGGCCGGAGCGTCCCGACCGCACCCGACCCGACGGAGGCCGATCCCGCCATGTCCGCGACCTCGCCCGCCACCTTCGGCACCACCCGCCCCGCCCCCGTCCCCGCCGCGCTGCCGCTGCTGCGCCGCCTCCTGGCCCTGGACGCGGCCGTCACCGGCGTCAACGCCGTCGCCTACCTCGCCCTGTCCGGCCTCCTCGGACGGCTGCTGGGCGTGGACACCGGCCTGCTGCTGGGCGCCGGCGCCTTCCTGCTGCCGTACAGCGCGGGGGTCGGCTTCCTGGCGAGCCGCCCCGTACCGCCCGCGCCCTGGGTGCGCGTGGTGGTGGAGGGGAACCTGCTGTGGGCGCTGGCCGGCGCCGCCGCCCTCGCGCTCGGCGTGCTGGAGCCGTCCGCGGCGGGGTGGGTGTGGATCCCGCTCCAGGCCGCGGTGGTCGCCGCCTTCGCGGTGGCCCAGCACCTGGCGCTGCGCGCGGTGCTCCGCTCCCCGCGGCCCTGAGCGGGGCGTGCGGCCGGCGGCCGGCTAGCCGATCAGCTCCGGCAGCAGGGCGGCCGTCTCCGGGTCGGCCGGGACGAAGGTCTCCATGGCCAGCTCGGAGACGGTCACGTCCATGGGGGTGTTGAAGGTGGTGATGGTGGAGAAGAACGACAGGACGTGCCCCCTGTGCTCGATCACCATCGGCAGGGCGAAGGGACCCTCGGCGCCGTGCCGTTCGGCGCCCCCCTCGGGCAGCGGATAGGCGGTGACCTCCTCGTACAGCTCGCGCAGCGGCGCCGACCGCAGCGGCGCGAGCTGCCGCCGCATCTGCTCCAGCAGGTGCTCGCGCCACTCCAGGAAGTTGCGGATGCGCGGGGCCAGCCCGTCGGGGTGGAGGGTGAGGCGCATGGCGTTCAGCGGGGGCCGCAGCAGGTGCTCGGCCGTGCCCTCCAGGAAGGCGGCGATGCCGCGGTTGGCGGCCAGCACCTCGTACCGGCCGTTCACCACCAGGGCCGGGTAGGGCTCGTACGCCGTCAGCATCCGCTCCAGGCCGCCGCGCAGGGCGGCCAGCGAGGGGTCGTCCACGGGGGTCTCGGGATAGTGCGGCGCGTGCCCGGCGGCCAGCAGCAGCGCGTTGCGCTCGCGTACGGGGACGTCGAGGTGCTCGGCCAGCCGGAGCACCATCTCCGGGCTGGGGCGGGTGCGCCCGGTCTCGACGAAGCTGATGTGCCGGGCGGAGGAGTCGGCGCGCAGGGCCAGTTCGAGCTGGCTGAGCCCGGCGCGCTCCCGCCAGTGCCGCAGCAGGGGCCCCACTCCGCCGGTACCGGTGCTCCTGGTGCTCGCGTCGACCGCAACGGATCCCATACCGCGACCCTAGGCTGGGAGGGTCGTCTACGGGAAGTGAGATTTCGTGCCATGGCACCCCGACCGCTGACCTCGCAGGAGATCGACGCCGCGCTGGCGGAGCTGCCCGGCTGGGAGTTCGCGGAGGACCGGCTGAGGAGGAGGTACTCCTTCGCCGGGCACTTCCCGGCCGCGGCGATGGTGCTCCACACGGCGCAGATCCAGGAGGAGTCGGACCACCACGCGGACCTGCTGCTGGGCTACAACACGGTGGAGGTGTCGGTGAACACCCACAGCGTGGGCGGGAAGGTGACGGAGCTGGACGTGCGCCTGGCGCGCCGGATCGAGGAGATCGCCCCCTCGCACGGCGCGCGCCCGTAGCCCGCCGCCCCGGCGGCGCGCGGTGACGTGCCGGTACGCACCCGCCGTGCCCCGTTCCGTGCCCCGCCGCGGGAACGCGCGGACGCGCGGCGCGCCGCAGGGGGCGCACCGCGCGTCCGCGTACAGTGCCGTGTCGCGCCGTGCCGTGCCGTGCCTCGCCGGACCGCCGGTGCGGGCCGTGCCGGCGGCCGGGCTCCGCTCAGCCCATCTCGTCCGGGTCGGGGCCCAGCCGGGTGCCGTTGTCCAGGGTGGACAGGCCCGTCATGTCGTCGTCGTCCAGGACGAAGGAGAAGACGTCGATGTTCTCCTCGATCCGGGAGGGGGTGACGGACTTGGGGATCACCACGTTGCCGAGCTGGAGGTGCCAGCGCAGCACCACCTGGGCCGGGGTGCGGCCGTGCCTGCGGGCGATCTCGGCGATCACCGGGTCGTCCAGCAGGCCCTTGCCCTGGCCCAGCGGCGACCAGGCCTCGGTGGCGATGCCGTGCTCGGCGTGGAAGGCGCGGGACTCGGCCTGCGGGAAGTTGGGGTGCAGCTCGATCTGGTTGACGGCGGGGACGATCTCGGTCTCCTCCATCAGCCGCCGCAGGTGGGTGGGCTTGAAGTTGGAGACGCCGATGGCCTTGGCGCGGCCGTCGGCGTGGATCTCCTCCAGCGCCTTCCAGGTGTCGACGTACCTGTCCTGCTTCGGCGCGGGCCAGTGGATGAGGTAGAGGTCGACGTAGTCCAGGCCCAGCCGTTCCAGGGAGGCGTCGAAGGCGCGCAGCGCGGCGTCGCGGCCCTGCTGGTTGTTCCACACCTTGGTGGTCACGAAGAGTTCTTCGCGCGGCACCCCGGACTCGGCGATGGCCTTCCCGGTGCCCTTCTCGTTCTCGTAGACCGCGGCGGTGTCGATGCTGCGGTAGCCCGAGGCGAGCGCGTGCCCGACGGCGGCGGTGGCCTCCTCGTCCGGCACCTGCCACACGCCGAAGCCGAGCTGCGGCATCCGGACGCCGTTGTTGAGGATGATGTTGGGAACGTTGCTCACGAGCGATCGGTCCTTGTCAGTCGGTTGGCGACACGTGTACCCGGGGTCCCAACGATCATGGCAGCGTTGTCATTCCCGTTCCGGCCGGGGGGCAGGACGACGGTCGGGGGCAGGACGGCGGTCGGTGCCGGGGCGCCGCGCCGCGACCGCCGGCCGCGGTGCGCGGTCAGATCCGGTAGAGGGCGTCGATCTCGGCCGCGTACGCCTTCTCGACCGCCTTGCGCCGCAGCTTCAGCGTGGGGGTGAGCAGCCCGTCCTCCTCGGTGAACCGCGAGCCCAGTATCCGGAAGGTGCGGATCGACTCCGCCTGGGAGACCCGGGTGTTGGCGGCCACCACCGCCCGTCTGACCTCGGCCTCCAGGTCCGGGTCGCGCACCAGCTCGGCCGGGCCCGGGTGCGGCCTGTTGCGCATGGTCAGCCAGTGGTGGACGGCGTCCTCGTCGAGGGTGACCAGCGCGGCGACGTACGGCCGGTCGTTGCCGACGACGACGCACTGCGCCACCAGCGGGTGCGTCCGCACCCGCTCCTCCAGCACCGTCGGCGACACGGTCTTGCCCCCGGAGGTCACCAGGACGTCCTTCTTCCGCCCGGTGATCGTCAGGTAGCCGTCCTCGTCGAGCGAGCCGAGGTCGCCGGTGGCCAGCCAGCCGTCGCGCAGCACCTCGTGGGTGGAGCGGGGGTCGCCCAGGTAGCCGGCGAAGACCTGGCCGCCGCGCAGCCACACCTCGCCGTCGTCGGCGATGTGCACCGTGGTGCCGGGGACGGGGACGCCGACGGTGCCGAAGCGGGTCTGCTCGGGCGGGTTGGCGGTGGCCGCCGCGGTGGTCTCCGTGAGGCCGTAGCCCTCGAAGACGCGGATGCCGGCGCCGTCGTAGAACAGCCCCAGGCGCCGCTCCATCGCCGAACCGCCCGACATGGCGTGCCGGCAGCGGCCGCCGAGGGCGGCGCGCAGCCGGGAGTAGACGACCTTGTCGAAGAACCGGTGCTGCAGCCGCAGGGCCGGACCGGGCCCGTGGCCGGTGCCGAACGCCTTGTCCTCCATCGCCTCGGCGTAGCGGACGGCGACGTCCACGGCCCTGTCGAACGGCTCCAGCCTCCCCTCCGCCTCGGCCCTGCGCCGGGCGGCGTGGAAGATCCGCTCGAAGACGTAGGGCACGGCCAGCAGGAAGGTGGGGCGGAAGGCCTCCAGGTCGGGCAGGAGGGCGGCGGCGGTCATGTTGGGCTGGTGGCCGAGTCTGACGCCGGCGCGGACCGCCCCGACCTCGATCATCCGCCCGAAGACGTGGGCGAGGGGGAGGAAGAGCAGGGTGGAGGCCTGCTCCCCGTCCCTGGAGGGGAAGACGGCCTCGTAGCGCAGGACGAGGTTGTCGCACTCGGCCATGAAGTTGCCGTGGGTGAGGACGCAGCCCTTGGGGCGTCCGGTGGTGCCGGAGGTGTACAGGACGGTGGCGGGGGTGTCCGGGGTCAGCGCCAGCCGGTGCCGGTGCACCGCGTCGGCGTGGAGGTGCGCCCCGGCGGCGGACAGCGCGCCCTCGGCGTCGGAGTCGAGCTGCCACAGCCGCTTCAGGCGCGGCAGCCGGTCGACGACCGAGCCGACGGTCATCGCGTGGTCCTCGTTCTCCACGACGGCGGCCGAGACCTCCGCGTCGTGCAGCATCCAGTAGACCTGCTCGGCCGAGGAGGTGGGGTAGACCGGCACCGGCTGGGCGCCGATGGACCACAGGGCGAAGTCGAAGAGCGTCCACTCGTAGCGGGTGCGGGACATGATGGCGACCCGGTCGCCGAAGCGCACGCCCTCGGCCAGCAGCCCCTTGGCCAGCGCCAGCACCTGGTCGCGGAACTCCGCCGCGGTCACGTCCCGCCAGACGCCGGAGGCGTCCTTGCGCGCCAGCGCCACCTGGCGGGGGTCGGCGTCGGCGCGGTCGAAGACGGCGTCGGCCAGCCCTCCTGTCTGAGGCGCCGTCGCCAGGGCCGGGACGGTGAACTCGCGCACGTGCCGCTCCTCGTCGCGCTGTGGCGTGGGGTGCCGCAGCGGGGCGACGGTATCCGATCGCGAGGTTGACCGGGAAGGGAGGTGATGGCGTCCGTTGGGGCGAATGGGATCACTTCGGAACGGCCGTACCGGATCGTCACCCTTCATCCCGCACGTCTCCACGGAATCTCCCGGCGCGCGCGACCGCTCCGGCGCCGCTCGTGCCGCCCGTCCGCCCGCGCCGTCCGCCCGCGCCGGTCGGTCCCGCGTCGGCCGGTCCCGTGCGGGGGCGGTCAGTTCCGCGCCGCCTCCAGGACGACGCGGTGCTCGCCGGCGTAGACGTTCATCGACGTCCCCCGCAGGAAGCCGACCAGGGTGAGCCCGGCCTCGGCGGCCAGGTCGACGGCGAGGGAGGACGGCGCGGAGACGGCGGCCAGCACGGGCACGCCCGCCATCACCGCCTTCTGCGCCAGCTCGAACGACGCCCGGCCCGAGACCAGCAGCACGGTGCGCGACAGCGGCAGGCGCCCCTCGGTCAGCGCCCGCCCGACCAGCTTGTCCACGGCGTTGTGGCGCCCCACGTCCTCGCGCAGGTCCAGCAGTTCGCCCTCGGGGGAGAACAGGGCGGCCGCGTGCAGGCCTCCGGTGCGGTCGAACACCCGCTGGGCGGCCCGCAGCCGGTCGGGAAGGACGGACAGGACGGCGGGGTCGATCCGCAGCGGGGCGCCGCCCGCGCCGTCGTCCCTGCCATCGTCCGCGCCGCCGCCCGTGCCGTCGTGCGTGCCGCCGTCCCCGTCCTCGATCGGCCAGCGGGCGGTGGTGCGCACCGCGTCCAGGCTGGCCTTGCCGCACAGCCCGCACGAGGAGGTGGTGTAGACGTTGCGCTCCAGGGTGATGTCGGGGACGGGCACGCCGGGGGCGAGGCGGACGTCGACGACGTTGTAGCTGTTGCGGGTGGTGCCGTCGGCCTGTTCGGTGGCGCCCGCGCAGTAGACGATGTTCGCCAGTTCCTCCGGGCGGCCCAGCACGCCCTCGCTGACCAGGAAGCCGGCCGCCAGGGCGAAGTCGTCGCCGGGTGTGCGCATGGTGACCGCCAGCGGCCTGCCGTTCAGGCGGATCTCCAGGGGCTCCTCGGCCACCAGGGTGTCGGGACGCTCGCTCACCGCGCCGTCGCGCAGGCGGACGACGCGGCGGCGTTCGGTGACTCGGCCCATGGAAGATCAGTCCCGCCTCGGTCGACGCTCCGTGGCCGCGGCGCCCTCCGCCGCGGCCGTCCCATTGTGCTGGTGCCCCGCTCCCGCCGTACGCCTACCCGCCCTCCGGCCGTCGTCCACGTCCGGGGGGCCGGGGCGCGGGCGGCCGGGCTGCCGCACCCGCCCCCGGACCCCATCATGGGGACATGCCGGACACATCGTCGCGTCTGCTGGTCGTCGGCGCCACCGGAGTGCTCGGGGGCGCCGCCGCCGACGCCCTGGCCCGCCGGGGCGACCGGCTCTTCCTCGCCGGGCGGAACCGGGAGCGGCTGGCCGCGGCCGCCCGCCGGCTGGACGCCGGATCCGCCCCCTGCGACGCCTACGACCTGGACGGCATGGCCGCCCTGCCCGCCCTGGCCGCCGGGGCGATGGGCGGACTGGACGGGGTGCTGGTGGCGATCGGCGCGGTCGCGTTCGGCCCGGCCGAGGAGACCGGGGCCGCCGTCGCCGAGCACCTGTTCGCCGTCAACACCCTGGCGCCCGTCGCCGTGCTCTCCGCCGCGCTGCCCCCGCTGACCCCGCCCGGCACCCTGGCCGCCACCACCGGCGTGGTCGCGGTGCGCCCGCAGCCGCGCATGGCCGTCTACAGCGCCTCCAAGGCCGCGCTGTCCGCCTGGCTGACGGCGGTCGCCGCCGAGCGGCGCCGCGGCGGCCCGGTGGTGGCCGACCTCCACCTGCCGCACACCGACACCGGCCTGGCGGGACGCGCGGTCGCGGGCACCCCGCCGCCGCTGCCGCGCCCCGCGCCGCTGGAGGAGGTCGTCGGGCGGATGGTCGCCGCCTTCCACCCCGGGCCGGGGCCGTCCGCCCCCGCGAGGACGGTGTGAGACGGCGGTGTGGGAGGGCGGTGTGAGACGGCGGAGCCCCGTCACCGGACTGCACCCGCGCGCACCGGGCAGAGGATCCACAGACCGGGCCCCGTGGCCCGGCCCGGGAGTCGGGAAGGCACGGTGCCCACCATGGCAGCACAGCACACGTCCGGACGCGGCGGCGCACGTCCGGACGCCGTGGTCGTCGGCGCGGGACTGGCCGGGCTGGCCTGCGCGCTGGACCTGACGGCGGCGGGCCTGTCCGTCACCGTGCTGGAGGCGTCCGACGCGGTGGGCGGGCGGATGCGCACCGACCGGCGCGACGGCTTCCTCCTCGACCGCGGCTTCCAGGTCTTCAACACCTCCTATCCCCAGGTGCGCCGCCGCCTGGACCTGCGCTCCCTGCGCCTGCGCCCGTTCACGCCGGGGATGCTGCTGCACACCCCGGACGGGCGGCTGCGGTTCGCCGACCCCACCCGCCGTCCGCGCCAGGCGGGCGACCTGCTGCGCGGCCGGCTGGCCGGCCCCCGCGACCTGGCCGCCCTCGCCGCCCTCGGCGCGCGCGACGCGTTCGCGCCCGCGGCCGCCGTGCGCGGCCGTCCCGGCGGGCGGGAGCCGGACGCCCGCCGGGCGCTGCGCGCGGCGGGCTTCAGCCCGGCGTTCGTCGAGCGGATGTGGCGGCCGTTCCTGTCCGGGGTGTTCCTGGAGGACGAGCTGGCCACCTCCGCCCGTTTCCTGCACCTGGTGTGGCGCTCGATGCTGCGCGGCACCCTGTGCCTGCCCGCCGGCGGCATCGGCGCGGTCCCCCGGGCCCTGGCCGCCCGGCTCCCGCCCGGCACGGTCCGCCTGGAGACGCCCGTGCGCGAGGTGACGGGGGAGGGGGTCGTCACCGCCGACGGCGAGGAGGTGCCGGCGCGCGCCGTGGTCGTCGCCACCGACGGCCGTACCGCCGCCGCGCTGCTGCCCGGCGTGGACGCCCCGGCCGGACGCGCGGTGACGACCTTCTACCACGCCGCGCCCCTGTCGCCCCTGCCCGAGCCGACCCTGCTGGTCGACACCGAGCGGCACGTGCTGAACACCGTGGTGCTCAGCGAGGTCGCCCCCGGCCGCTCCCCGGACACCAGGGCGCTGGTGTCCACCTCCGTCCTCGGAGCGGCCGGCGAGGCGGACGAGCCGCGCGTACGGGCCCGCCTCGGCGAGCTGTACGGCACCGGTTCCGCCACCGACCGCTGGGAGCACCTGGCCACCTACGCGATCCCCGACGCGCTGCCCGCCATGGAGCCCCCGCTGGTGCTGTCGCGCACCACGCGCGTCGCGCCGGGCCGGTACGTGTGCGGGGACCACCGGGCGACCGGCTCGGTGCAGGGCGCGCTCGCCTCCGGCGCGCGGGCGGCGCGCGAGGCGGCGGCGTTCCTGCGCGCCTGAGCCCCGGCCGCCCCTGCCGGCCTCGCCCGCTCCGCCCGTCCCGGCCCGTGCGCGCGCCCTCACCGGACGTGAGGACGCGCGCACGGTCTCCCCGGCCTCCCTCCGCACCCCGCCGGACCACGGCTTATGTGGGTGAGAGCCACTCCGAAAGCTTGGTATGGTGTTCCCCGTCGCCGCGGCCGGAAGGCCGTGGAACGCACACCGGTCCGGGTGGCGGAATGGCAGACGCGCTAGCTTGAGGTGCTAGTGCCCTTTATCGGGCGTGGGGGTTCAAGTCCCCCCTCGGACACAGACACAGAACCCCGTGGTCTCCCCGAGACCGCGGGGTTCTCGCGTTCACGGACGCGCCGGGCCGCCGCAAGCGCGGGAGCCGGAGCCCTGCCACCTGAGAAGGAGCGGCAGGGCTCTCGTGGGCCTGTCGGGTGTCAGACGTCCCGCTGCGAGGAGGCCAGTGCGACGAACTCCGCCCATGCCTCACGCGACACCGTGACGACGGGCCCGGCAACGGCCTTGGAGTCCCGGACGTGCACAGCGGCCGTACCGGCCGCGACCTCCACGCACTGACCGCCCTCGGCTCCGCTGTAGCTGCTCTTGAACCAGACGAGGCCGGAGGCGACGGTCGAGGACTCAGTGTTGGTCATAGCGATCCCAGCACCCCTTCGATGAACTCCAGCGACTCTCGCGGACTGAGAGCCTGTGAGCGGATGATCCCATAGCGTGCGTGCGCGAGAGCCGCTCGTTCCTGGTCGGTCTGAAGAGCGCTGGTCCCCTGGACTTCGGCGTACATGAACTTCCTGCCGTCCTTGCGCGTGACGACCGTGAACGGCCCGTCCACGCCCGAGCTCTCCTCACAGTCGAGCGGCATGACCTGGAGTTCGGCGTTCTGTTTCTGTCCGGCCAGGAGCAGGTGTTCCAACTGCCTTCGCAACACGTCCTTTCCGCCGTACTGACGCCGTAGCACCGACTCGTCCATCACGAAACTGAGCAGCGGTGCGGGCCGCCTGTCCAGGGCCTCCTGACGGGCCAGCCGCACGGCGACCCGCAGTTCGATGGTTTCCGGGTCGAGTGGCGGGCGCCGCATGCCGAGCAGCGCCCGCATGTACTCCTCGGTCTGGAGAAGGCCGTTGACCACGAGCGTGTCGTACATGACCAGCTCGATGGCCTCCTTCTCCAGCGCCGCCATCCCCTGGAAGAAGACCGGGTACTGGGCCCGCTCCACCTCCTCCTTCCACAGGTTCAGCAGCCCGTCGGCGCCCAGCACCTCGTCCGCCCGCTCGATGGTCCGGGGTGACGGAATCCTCCGCCCCTGCTCGAACGAGGCGACCGTCGAGGCCGAGTACCCGATCCGCTTGCCGAACTCCTCGCGCTCCAGGCCCTGCCGTACCCGCAGGGTCTTCATGGTCCGGCCGAACGCCGTGAGGACACCGCGTCCGCCCTCGTCCTCCGGCCGCCGCCCGGCCCCGCCGTCGCCTTCCCAGCCGTCACCGAAGTTCACGACCGCCCCGCCACCCGGAACGGTCTCCCCGTCCGTACGCTCCGTCATCGGACATCACCTCACCGGGCCAACGCCCTTGCGCGGGAGGCGGTCACGCCGCATGCCTCGTACCCGCACGCGTACCGCGCGTACAACCGGCCCGCGAGGTGCGTAACCACCGGTCGCGGCTCGTAGGACGTCCGCAGCCAGGGCCTCCGGCGCGGGCGGTTCCCCTCCGCCGGCGAACTCGGGGAAGTGCTCGCCCGCTTGGGCTTCGGCGGCCCGAAAAAGGCATGCGGGTCTTCGACGGCGTGGGATACGTTCCTGCCTGTTCGAAGGGGGACCGAAGTGGCGAAGCTGAACCAGATCATCGCTGTCGAGAAGGGCGTCAAGAGCAAGTCGCTCCAGGACGTCAACGCGGCGCACCACAAGGTGCAGAAGCCCGCGCTGCTGGCCGGCATCTCGCGCACGTACCAGCCCAAGGACGAGGAGGGCGAGCAGCTGCCGCCCGAGTCCACGCGGGTGCAGGTGCAGGCCGAGGACGTGCTGCGCGAGATGTCCGCGTCGCTGACCCGGCTGTTCGACGTGGTCGCCACCAAGGACTGGGCGAACTGCACGGCCCGCGCCGACGTCACCGTCGACGGGCGGACGATCCTCGCCGACGTCCCGGTCACCTACCTCCTGTTCCTGGAGAAGCAGCTCACCGACCTGCACGCCTTCGTCAAGAAGCTTCCCACGCTCGACGCCGCCGAGTCCTGGTCGCACGACCCGTCCACGGACTGGTGGAAGACGGACCCGGTGCGCACGATCCGCACGAAGAAGGTCCCCCGCAACCACGTCAAGGCGGAGGCGACCGACAAGCACCCGGCGCAGGTCGAGGTGTACTACGAGGACGTGCCCATCGGGTACTGGACGACCGTGAAGTTCTCCGGAGCGCTCCCGGCGCGGCGGGTGAACGAGCTGGTGGAGCGGGTCGAGAAGCTCCAGCAGGCGGTGAAGTTCGCCCGCGAGGAGGCCAACGGCGCCGAGGTCACCGACCGGCGCGCCGGCGACGCGGTGTTCGGCTACCTGTTCGGCTGACGCCGGGCGGGTAGCATCCCTGATCGCCCCCGCGTGCGAGCGCGGGGGTGCGCGACAGGCGCGGGCCGGAACTGAGGACCGGTTCGCGTGATGAGCGCAAGCTGACACTGAAGTTCAGCCTGAAGAAGCGGTGACAGTGAAGGTTCGAGTCCTTCCCCCGGCACAGCACCACACCGACGGGCCGGGGTAGCCCAACACGGCAGAGGCAGCCGCGGTCAATCTCAGACTCTCGCTCCAGTCTCAGCATCGCCGCCGATCGCCGGACCGACCGGGGACGGACGAACGCCGTCGGATGCGAGTTCGATTCTCGCCTGCACCTCTCCCGTGGTGCGGTAGTTCAAAGGCAGAACACGACGGCATGACGACTGATCCGTCCTCTTGAACGCCACCGGCGTGCGCAATTGGGTGGCATCCCCAGGGGCCCGGGAGCTGGATACGACTCCCGGGCTCCGCCACGTCGTCCGGCCGACCGCACCCGGGGAGGGGGCGCGCGTCGGCACCAGTGGGTGCGCGGACGGTTCCAGCCGCCTGCGCTGCCTCCGCCGGACGAGCCCCGCAGCTGCCCAGGCCCGGCCGCCGCGTGGTTTCCGGCCATGGCCGACGGGCGTCCTTCCGTCCCGCCTCCCTCCTGTCCAGACTGCTGGGCGGATCACGGGGGAGAGGGGGCCGGGGATGGCTGCTCGGCGTGGAGGTCGTGAGGCTCATGGGGTCCGTGGGATCCGTGGGGTCCGTGGAGGTCGCGGACGCGGATCGGCGGCGCGGCGCAGGCGCGAGGCCAGGCGGAGATCGGCGGTCGCCGGCGGCGCGGCGGTGCTGCTCCTGCTCGCCGCCTCCTGGTCGACGGTCTGGCCCTACCTCCTGGGGGCCGCGGTCGCCGCAGGCCTCGGCGGCCTGGCGTGGTGGCTGTGGCGCACCGACCGGGTCGTCCGCGGCGGGGACCGGGAGTGGCGGCGGGCGGACGCGGTGGCGGCCGGACGCCGGACGCTGGCCGAGGTGGACGCGATGTCCGGCACCGAGTTCGAGGAGCTGGTGGCCGAGCTGTGCCGCCGGGACGGCTGCACCGAGGTCCGGCGCGTGGGCGGCTCCCACGACAACGGCGCGGACGTGGTCGGGCGGCTGCCCGACGGCCGCACGATGGTCGTCCAGTGCAAGCGGTACGCGCCGACCCGCACCGTCGCCAGCCGCGAGATGCGCGACCTGATGGGAGCGAAGGTGCACTTCGGGGCCGACGTGGCGGTCTTCGTGACGACCTCGCGCTTCAGCGGCCCCTCCCAGGCGCTGGCGGTGGAGCACGGCATCCTGGCCGTGCACCGCGACCACCTGGGCCTGTGGAACAACGGCGCCTCCCTGCCCGCCCTGGCCGACGTCAACGGCGCCGGCCAGGGCGACCGGGAGCACCGCGCACGCTGGAGGAAGACCTACGGCACGTAGCGCACCGGCGAACCGGTGGCGAGGCGGTTTTGCGGCCTGCGGCCCCCGGCCCGGCCTGGCACGGCACGCCACGACGGGACCTCCGGAAGAATCCGGTGGCGGGCACGGGCCGTCGCGGACGAGCATGGCTGCATGAGTGACCAACCCGCGCGATGGAGCCAGGCGACCGTTTACCCCGACATGTGGGCCGACCCGGACGACGACCCCCGCGACAGGGAAGGCCCCGGCCCGGAGGGCGAGTTCGCGACGCTGCGGGAGTTCCTGGAGGACTACCGCACGACCCTGCGGATGAAGTGCGAGGGCCTGGACGCCGAGCAACTGGCCCGCCGCTCGGTCCCGCCCTCGACGATGTCGCTGCTCGGCCTGCTCCGACACCTCGCCGAGGTGGAACGGGACTGGCGCAACTGGATCGGTGACGGCGAGCCACTGCCGAAGCTGTACGGCGAGAAGGACGCGGACTTCGACGGAGCCGTCGCCGACCAGGCAGTGGTCGAGGCCGCGTACGCCGATCTGGAACGCGAACAGGCCGCCACCGACGCCGTACTGGCCGAGCACCCGGACTTGGACGAACGCGTGGGAAAGGACGGGGTCACGATCCGGGAGCTGATGGTGCACGGGATCGAGGAGTACGCCCGCCACTGCGGGCACGCCGACCTGCTGCGCGAGTGCGTCGACGGACGGGTGGGTCAGTGACGTAGGGCGGAGACGGGACCGACACGGCCCCGCCTCCGGTGTTCGCTCCGCCGGCGGACCGGGAGCCAGGGACGCGCGCGTCCCTTTGCCTCCGCCGTGAACGCGTTCCACGCCCGGCGCCGGGAAGACCGGCGCCGGGCCGCCGGGGTTCTTGCCGCCCCGTACGGGGACCACGCCGGGAAGCCCGTCGGCGCTCTCGACGCAGTCGCCGTTGTCCGGGCCGCTGTAGCTGGACTCGCGCCACGTCAGGCTGTGCTCGTTGATCATCGCTTGTACTCCTCCGGCAGGGACGGTGACTCCTCCGGCGACAAGGCATCGTCCAGGGCGAGGTCGTAGGCCGACTGGCAGGCCCCGATCATGTCCGGGTCATCCATGACACGCCCGGTGCGCAGGCCTTCGACGTAGGCCACCGGAGGGGCGTCGGTGAACCGCACAAGGGTGATCATGCTCTCCAGCAGCGCGTGCGCACCTGCGAAGAAGGGGAGCACATGGACCCGCACCCGCCCGCTGCGCTCCATTTCCCCCGACGGCGCGCCCTACGACCGGATCATCGCCACGTGCGGGCTGCGGTCCGTCCCGTACGCCTGGGTGGAGCAGTGCCGTCCCGGCGGGCGGATCGTCGCCCCGTGGGGGGACGCACTACGGCAACGGCGACGCCGTGGCCCGGCTGACCGTCTCCCGCGACGGGGAGAGCGCGACGGGGCCCGGCCGGTCTGGTGGTACGGGCTGAACGACCGCTCCTGGGCCTGCGCGATGTTCCGCGACGGAGAGGCTGCGCGCGTGTGGCAGTCCGGGCCCCGCCGCCTGTGGGACGAGACCGAGGCCGCCCACCGCCGGTGGCGGGAGCGGGGCAGGCCGGGGTACGAGCGGTTCGGGCTGACCGTCACGCCGCGGGGGCAGCGGGCGTGGCTGGACGACCCGGCCGACTCCTGGCCGGTGTGAGGGTCCTGGCCGGTGCGGAGGGGGATCGTGCCGCGCCGTCCGCCCGTCCGCTCCCCGGCGGACGGGCGGACGACTCCCGAAGTGCGGCCTCCGGTGAAACCTTCAGATCGCTTCCCTGTTCTCCCAGCACCCCCGGAACCAGTCCAGCGTCTCGCAGAGCAGCGCGCGGTTGCGGTCCTCTTCCAGTACCGCCAGCCGGAAACCGGGCCGTGGCTCCAGCTTGCCCTCCGGGATGTCGACCCCTTCCCGCTCGTTGAGGCGCGTGGGGAGTTCGGCCGGCCGTCCACGGCGAGCCGGCGGGGGAACGTCGCCTCGTTCTGCGGTGACGGCGCCGGGTTTCCTTGGCCTGCACGGTGGTGATGCGTCTCCTCGCCTCGTCCGGTCGGGAGACATGTTGCCGACAGTGGGCGCCCCTCACCGGCGGTTCGCGGAATCCGGGGCCGATCCGGCTCGTCCCGGCGCGCACGGACCGGAGTCCGTCCGGCATAACATCACCGGGAAAGGTATCTCCGGCAGGCCCCGCGCCGACCGACGGCGCACCGGCCTTCCGGGCACGGACGACGACTGGTGGGGGATCCACGACCATGACGGCCGAGACGTTCGAGTTCCAGGTGGAGGCCAGCCGGCTTCTGCGGATGATGGTCCACTCGATCTACTCGAACAAGGACGTGTTCCTGAGGGAGCTGGTCTCCAACGCCTCCGACGCGCTCGACAAGCTCCGCATCGAGGCGCTGCGCGACGACTCGCTGGACGCCGACATCTCCGACCTGCACATCGAGATCGAGACCGACAAGGACGCCCGCACGCTGACCGTGCGCGACAACGGCATCGGGATGTCGCGCGAGGAGGTCGTGGGGCTGATCGGGACGATCGCCAAGTCCGGCACCGCGGAGTTCGTGCGGAAGCTGGAGGAGGCCCAGAAGGCCGGGGACGCCGGGAACCCGGCGTCCGCGGAGGCGCTGATCGGGCAGTTCGGCGTCGGCTTCTACTCCGCCTTCATGGTGGCCGACGAGGTCACGCTGCTGACCCGCCGCGCCGGGGAGGAGGCGGGCACCCGCTGGACGTCCACCGGCGAGGGCACCTACACGATCGAGGCGGTGGACGACGCGCCCCAGGGCACGTCGGTCGTCCTGCGGCTCAAGCCCGAGGACACCGAGGACCGGCTCTTCGACTACACGGCCCCCTGGAAGATCAGGGAGATCGTCAAGCGCTACTCCGACTTCATCACCTGGCCCATCCGGCTGGTCGAGGCGGCTCCCGAAGGAAACGCCGAGAACGCCGGGGAGGCCGGGGACGCCGAGAAGGGCGAGGACGGCGGGAAGCCCGAGCCGGAGACGGTCAACTCCCGCAAGGCCCTGTGGGCCCGGCCCCGCAGCGAGGTCTCCGACGAGGAGTACCACGAGCTCTACAAGCACATCAGCCACGACTGGACCGATCCGCTGGAGACCATCCGCATCCACGCGGAGGGCACCTTCGAGTACCAGGCGCTGCTGTTCCTGCCCGCGCGGCCGCCGCGCGACCTGTTCTCGTCCGGCAGGCGCGGTGTGCAGCTCTACGTCAAGCGCGTGCTGATCATGGAGGAGTGCGAGGAGCTGGTCCCGCCCTACCTGCGCTTCGTCAAGGGCGTCGTCGACGCCCAGGACCTGTCGCTCAACATCTCCCGCGAGATCCTCCAGCAGGACCGCCACATCCAGCTGATGCGTCGGCGGCTGGCGAAGAAGGTGCTGTCCACCCTCAAGGAGATGCGGACCGCGCGGCCCGAGAAGTACGCCGAGTTCTGGCGGGAGTTCGGCGCCGTCGTCAAGGAGGGGCTGCTGAACGACCCCGACAACCGCGACGCGATCCTGGCGGCCTCCTCCTTCGCCTCCACCCACGACGCGGAGGGGACGACGACCCTCCAGGAGTACGTCGAGCGGATGAAGGAGGGGCAGGAGCACATCTTCTACCTGACCGGCCCGTCCCGGAGCGCGGTGGAGAGCTCGCCGCACATGGAGGCCTTCCGGGACAAGGGCCTGGAGGTGCTGATCCTGACCGACCCGGTCGACGAGGTGTGGGTCGACGCGGTGCCCGAGTTCCAGGGCAGGACGCTGCGGTCCATCGCCAGGGGAGAGGCCGAGTTCGGCACCGAGGAGGAGAAGGAGCGGGAGAAGGCGGAGCGGGAGCGGCAGCGGGAGGAGTACGCCGGACTGCTGGCGTGGCTGGCCGAGCGGCTCGGCGACGAGGTGAAGGACGTGCGGCTGTCCTCCCGCCTCACCGTCTCGCCGGCCTGCGTCGTCTCCGACAGCGGTGACGCGACGCCCGGCCTGCGGAACATGCTCCGCGCCATGGGCCAGGAGATGCCCGAGGACAAGCGCATCCTGGAGATCAATCCCGGCCACCCCCTGATCACCGGCCTGCGCACGGCGCACGCGGACCGCCCCTCCGACCCGGGCCTGGAGGGCATGGCCGAACTCGTCCACGGCATGGCCCTCCTCGCGGAGGGCGGCCTCCCCGGCGACCCGGCCCGCTTCACCCGGCTCCTCGCCGAACGCCTGGAGCGGTCCCTGTGACCGCCCGCTGACGCACCGGGCGCCATGGCCGGGGGATGGCCGGGGGGCGGCGACCTCGCAGGTCAGGCCGTGTTCGTCGATGCCCACCAGCACCGTGTCGCCCGCGCGCAGGGCGCCGTCGAGGATCAGGTCGGTGAGGCGGTCGTCCAGGTGGGTGCGGATGGTGCGGCGCAGGGGGTGGGCGCCGGAGTCGGGCTGGTAGCCCTGGTTGATCAGCCACTCGCGGGCGCTGAGGTCGACCTCCAGCGAGACGCCCTGGGCCGAGAGCAGGCGCCGGCTGTCGTCGAGCAGGAGGCCGATGACGCGCAGCAGGTCGTCGCGGGAGAGGGGGCCGAAGAAGACGGTCTCGTCGACCCGCTCCAGCAGGTCCGGCGGCAGCCGGTCCCGCAGGTGCGCCACGGCCTCGTCGCGCAGCGCGGCGGGATCGCCGGAATGGGCCAGGACGCGCTGCGGGCCGACGGTGACGGTCAGGACGACCACGGTGTCGCGGAAGTCGGCGGTACGGCCCCGGGCATCGGTCAGCCGGCCGTCGTCCAGCACCCGCAGCAGCGGGCCGAGGACGTCCGGCCCGGCCCGGTCGATCCCGTCGAGCAGCACGACGGAGTACGGCCCGCGCCGTACCGCCCCGGCAAGCCGCTCCACCTCCTCCCGGCCCTCCCGGAAGCCGCCTGCGCCGAAGCGCACCAGGCGGCCGGCGTCGCCGAGGAGTTCGGCGGCCAGGGCCCGGGCCAGCTCGGTCTTGCCCACCCCCGGCGGGCCGGTGAACAGCAGGGCGGCGGCGGGCCGTCCGGAGGCGCTCATCCCCGCCCGCGCCCGGCGCACTGCCCGGGCCACGGCCGCGACGGCCTCGTCCTGGCCGGCCACCCTGGCGCGCAGACGCTCCTCCAGGTGCCGCAGGCGCTCGCGTTCGCCGCGGGCCAACCGGTCGGCGGGGATGCCGGTGCGCCGGGAGAGGACGTCGGCGACGTCCTCCACCGTCACCCGCACGGCGGTCTCGCGCCTCTCGGCGACGGCCGCCCGCTCCAGGTCCAGCTCCCGCACGCTCCCCCTCAGCGCTGCGGCCCGCTCGAGGTCCCCCCGGTCCGCCGCCTCGCCGATCCCGCGCCGCAGCCGGTCGCGGCGGTCCTCGAGGTCCAGCGCCTCGCCGCTGCGGCCGAGGCCGCGCAGCCGCACCCGGGCGCCGGCCTGGTCGAGCAGGCCGACGGCCTTGGCGGGCAGGAAGTCCCCGGTCAGATGGCGGGCGGAGAGCTCGGCGGCGGCCCGCAGCGCCTCGTCGGAGAAGCGGACCTGGTGGTGCGCCTCGTAGGCGCCGCGCAGGCCCTCCAGGATGCGCACGGTCTCCTCGACGGTGGGCTCGGGGACCAGCACCGGCTGGAAGCGGTGGTGCAGGGCGAGGTCCCGCTCGACGTGGCGGCGGTACTCCTCGATGGTCGTGGCTCCGACGACGCGCAGTCCGCCGCGGGCGAGGGCGGCCCTGAGGACGCCGCCGGGACCCGCGAAGCCCTCACCGCCCGCGCCCGTGCCCATGTCCGCGTTCATGCCCGTACCCGTGCCCGCGTCCGTGCCCGCCTCCATGCCCGCGTCCATGCCGACGACGGTGTGCAGTTCGTCGAGGAAGAGGACGATCCGCTCGTCGGAGGCGACCTCCGCGACGATTCCGCGCAGCCGCTCCCCGATCTCCTCCCGGTACCGGGCCCCGGTCACCAGGGCGGCCAGGTCCAGGCCGACGACCCTGCGGTCCTCCAGGCCCCGCGGCACCTCGCCGGCCGTGATCCGCTGGGCCAGGCCCTCGACGACCACGGTCTTGCCGACGCCCGGCTCGCCGATCAGGACGGGGTTGTTCCGGGTCCGCCGGGAGAGCACCTCGATGACCTGGTCGATCTCCTCCGCGCGCCCCACCACCGGGTCCAGCCGCCCGTCGCGGGCCCGGGCGGTCAGGTCGCGGCCGTACCGGTCCAGCAGGGGTGTGGGGCCGGGCGGGCCGGCCGCGGCCCCGCGGACCGGCCCCGGCAGGACCCCCTCGCCGCGCAGCGCCTGCCCCGCGCCGCTGTGCCGGTCCTCCAGCAGGGCGGCCAGGATGTGCTCGGGGCCGAGCCGGGAGGCGCCGGCGGCCCGGGCGCTCGCGTGGGCGGACAGCAGGGCGCGCTCGGCCGCGGGCGTCAGGGACGGCTCGGCGCCGCCGCCGCTCCGGGCGAGGGCCGGGAGGAGGTCGGCGGCGAGCCGGTCCGGGTCCACCCCGGCGTCCTCCAGCACGCCGCGCGAGGGGCCCAGCCGGGTGGCGGCCCACAGCAGGTGGCCGGTGTCCAGCTCACGGCCGCCACCCTGGGCGGCCCGCCCCGCCGCCAGGGAGAGCAGCTCCCGGGCGGCGGGGCCGAGGAACCCGCCGACGGGCTCCCGCCGGGCCGCCGGGGCGGAGGCGCGCGGACTCGTACCGAGGAGGCGGTTGAGCGGCTCGGCGAACGGCTCCTGCGGTCCGAACACGGGCATCGGCATGGGGATCACCTGGGGGCGGCGCTCATGGTGGGGCCGGCGCGGGCCCCGGCTACGGCCCAGTCTGGTCCGCCGCGGAGGGTTGCGCGACCCGGCGGGGAGGGCCGGTGGGCCGGGAGCGGGGCGGCACCGCCGGACTGCCGGAAACGGAGGAGGAGGGGAGGCGGGGGAGACGAGGGGGCGCGGGCCTGCCGCTGGACGTCCCCAGCGCCGGGGACGGCGGCGAGGCCGGGGACGCGGCGGCCGGTTCCGGCGCGCTCGGGCGGGACGCGCGCCCCCTGGAGGCCGGCCCGCTGCGGCGCGCACGGGCGCCGGTGCGGAGCCCCTGGGCCTCCCGCGCGTCGCCGTCCACCGGCCGCTGGACCCGAGCCGGCGGAGCGCCGTCGGGTTCCTCCCCCGATCCGGTTCCGCGCGCGTGGTGCATTGGCGGGGAGTGCGGACGTTTCGCTGCATTCGCAACCGCCCGCTATTCGGTGCGGGTGCTCCGAAAATACGGGAACGGGGCCGGGCGCCGGAAAGGCATCGGGAAAAGCGCAGGTGAGAGAGGCAATGGACGTCGGCGCGGCCCGATCGTGGTACGTGCGGGAAATCGGACGCGACGCGTTTCCCCGGGCGCGGCACCGGCTCTTGACCCCTCGAATGAAACGTTGCAATACTGGCGCCTCCAAGAAAGCGCTTACTGCACTTTTCTCGCACCCCCCTCACCGCCCCAGTGCGGCCCCGTGCCGTTTTCCGGTGGGGTGACCGCGGCGGAACGATGCCGCCCGGCCGGCGCGAGCGGCCCCGTGCCGTGTGCGGTGGGCGTCCCCCCACGAAGGGAGTCGACGATGGGAAGCGGAACCGCGAGGCCCGTCGGGAAGCGCAGAATCGCCGCCGTCACGGCCGGTGCGCTGGCGGCGGCCATGCTGGCGGCGGTGGCGGCCACGGCCGGAGCGGCCGAGCCCCGGGCGGAGGCCGAGCAGCCGCGGCGGTCCGCCGCCCGGGCGGCCCAGGCCGCGCCGGCCGCCGCCATGGCCGCCTGCGGTGAGGGCTCGTACCAGGCGGAGGCGGTGCAGAGCGGGAGCACGTGGACCGCGCGCCGGGGCGGCAGCACCGTCTACACCGGCGGCAGCATGCGCGACGCGATGCAGGCCGCGGTCAACAGCCTCACCCCGAACCGCTCCTCCAAGGAGCGCGTGGTGGTGCGGGGTTCGGGCTCGATCAGCGCCGGGACCCGGGTGTCGCTGCCCAGCAACACCGCGATCGACGTCTGCGGCACCATCAACGTCACCGGTTCCGGATCCGGGGACCAGGCGCCGATCTACTCCCGCGGCGCCTCCAACGTCGAGGTCGGGCACCTGAAGCTCACCGGCACCCCGCTGTACGGCGTCTTCATGCGCAACGTCAGCAACGTGGTGCTGGGCCAGATCGACATACGGGTCTCCAGCGGCCTCGGCATCCGGATCGACAACCACGGCGACCGCTCGGTGCGCTCGCGCAACATCCGCATCGACAACGTCTACGTCTCGGGCACCGGCAACCACGGCGTGGAGACCTACGGCGTGGACGGGCTGACGATCGGAACGGTCACCGCCCGCAACGTCGGCTACGCCGGACTGCTGCTCAACGACACGATCAACGCCACCGTCGCGAAGGTCGACGCGGACAACACCGGCACCGGCACCGGCTACGCGGCGTTCCGGATGGCCAACCGCAACGGCCGTGTGGGCAGCAGCTACCCGACCAACATCCGCGTCGGCGAGGTCATCGCCCGCGGCGGCGGACGCGGGGTGTTCTGCGTGTCCGAGAGCGGCGGCGCCGTCATCGACCGGGTGACGCTGACCAACACCGGCGGCAACGCCATCCTGATCGAGAACTGCTACAACGTGACCGTCGCCGGCCAGAGCGGCACGATCAGCGGCGGCGGGGAGGTCAGGCTGGCCGCCCGCAGCGAGTTCCCGGGCAACCGGGACATCACCCTGCAGAACCTGACGCTGAGCAACACCTCGCTCAGGGAGAGCCCCTGCGGCACGAACATCACCTACCGCAACCTCACCCTGAACAACACCAGCAGGAGCACCTGCTGAGGGTGCCGGGCGTGCGGTGAGAGCCGCGCGGCGTCCTCCCGCCCCGCTCCGGGGCGGGAGGACGCCGCGGGTGCCACCGGTGCGCGGACCGTCGGCCGTCGGCCTCAGCCGTCGGCCGCGCCGCCGCGCACGACGCAGGACCGGTTGCTCTCCCAGCCCCAGCCGTCGCCGTCGGGGTCGGAGGCGCTGCCGCCCGTGCAGTACGGGTAGCCGTTCGGCGCGGTGCCGCCGGAGCCGCCGCCGGAGCCGCCACCGTAGACGGTGGCCTCCCGGGAGGTGGAGGAGATGCCGTTGGCGCCGTTGAAGATGCGCTGCCCCCAACCGGTCAGCGAGCCCGGGTCGAAGCCGTTGACCATGTCCAGGTACTCGACGCCGCCGCCGTTGCCGCTCCAGGACCAGCCCAGGTAGCCCACCCGCAGCGACTGCGCGGTCGACATGATCGCGTTCTCGTCCGGGTCGCCGTCGCTGTGGTTGTGGCCGAACTCGCCCACCACGATCGGCAGGCGGTTGGCGACGAAGTGGTTCAGGTAGGACTGGACCTTGGAAGCGGTGTTGTAGACCCCGTACATGTGGACGGAGAAGATCGTGTTGCGCCTGGGGTCGGAGTTGAACACCGTCGAGGCGTTGTTCCGCATGGTGTTCGACCAGTCCTGGCCCCAGTTGGGGGCGTCGACCATCAGCGCGTGGTCGAAGCCGGCGTTGCGCAGCTTCTGGACGGCCGCGCTGGTGTCGGCCGTCCAGCGCTCGTAACCGCTGTTGCCGAACGGCTCGTTGCCGATGTTGACGACGACGTGGTTCTCCTGGCCCACCAGCGCGCTCTTGATGCCGATCCAGTAGTCGGCCGCCCGGGAGAGCGTGGTGGCGGCGCCGTCCTCGCCGTAGCCGGTGGTGTCGTGCACCTCCAGCACGCAGATCAGCCGGTTCTGCTTGCACTGGGCGATGATCGAGGAGACCTCGGAGGCGCTGGTCCGGGTCCACCTGTCGCCGTTGGCGAGCACCACCCGGACGGTGTTGGCGCCCTTGGCCTTGATGTGGGCGAGGGAGCCGGTCCGGTTCGGGTACCAGGCGTGGGCGTGGTTGACGCCGCGCATCACGAACTCGTTGCCGTTCGCCTCGTACACCCGGCCGTTGCCGACGCGGATGCCGGTGGCGGCCTCGGCCTCGTCCGCCGGGCCGAACACCGGCAGCAGCAGGCCGGCCAGGCCTGCCAGACCGGCGAGCGCCGCGGTGACGACCGCCGGGAGCTTCCTTCCGGGACGTTTCTCCATGTCTCTCTCCTCAACGGGTGCCTGCCCCGGGGACCCCATGGGGGTCGGGTCCCCGGGGCGCCCGGGCCGGTGGGCCGCGGGTCAGGGGGTGGGCGGTTCCGGGAGGCGGCGGTCGACGGGCTCCGGACGG
Source organism: Streptomyces sp. DH37 (assembly GCF_029813835.1). Classification (GTDB taxonomy): domain Bacteria; phylum Actinomycetota; class Actinomycetes; order Streptomycetales; family Streptomycetaceae; genus Streptomyces. The sequence continues at coordinate 149,545 of NZ_JARVKV010000004.1, read as the reverse complement.
CCGTGGGGCACGGCATCCCGCCGGGGGTCTCCCGGCAGGGCGGGGCGATCGAGCAGACAACGTTGTCTTACGTTTGACAACGTTGTCAGACCGTATTCGGACGTACCGCCCGGACACCGCGTCGACCGCCTCGCCGTTCGGTGGTGACGCCCCTCCGCGACTCGGCGGAGACGCTGAGCGCCGCCCCCATATGAGGCCCCGATTGTTCCCGCCATGTCAATAGGCGCGTCACCCGTGTTTCGCCCTCCGTCACCGGAGGCCGCGCGGAAGAGGGGGATTCGGCCCGCGGTGGGCGGATGCGGGTCCGTGCCCCCGCGAGGGCACGGACCCGGAGCCCCGTCCGGGAGGCGGCGGGCGCCGCGGAACGCGTCCGGCCGGCCCCCGGCCCCGCCCCCGCCGGTGCCCGTCCGCGCCGATCACGGGAGGGCGCGGTCGGCGGGAGCGGCCGGGGCGGGGTATAACGTTGCGGACGCCGGGCCGCCGGCCCCGCCCCATGCCCAGTTGTCCCCCCGTTGAGGAGCGCCATGACCTACATCGCCGCGGACGCGCGCTACGACGCCATGCCCTACCGCCGCGTCGGACGGAGCGGGCTGAAACTGCCGGCGATCTCGCTGGGCCTGTGGCACAACTTCGGGGACGACAAGCCGCTGGAGACGCAGCGCGCGATCCTGCGCCGCGCCTTCGACCTGGGCGTCACCCACTTCGACCTGGCCAACAACTACGGCCCGCCGCCCGGCGCCGCCGAGACCAACTTCGGCCGCCTGTTCGCCCAGGACCTCCGCCCCCACCGGGACGAGATCATCATCTCCACCAAGGCCGGCTACCACATGTGGAACGGCCCCTACGGCGAGTGGGGCTCCCGCAAGTACATGCTGGCCAGCCTCGACCAGAGCCTGAGCCGCATGGGCCTGGAGTACGTCGACGTCTTCTACTCCCACCGCCCCGACCCCGACACGCCCCTGGAGGAGACGATGGGGGCGCTGGACACCGCCGTCCGGCAGGGCAAGGCGCTCTACGTCGGCATCTCCAACTACAACCCCGAGCAGACCCGCGAGGCCGCCCGCATCCTGGCCGGCCTCGGCACCCCGCTGCTGATCCACCAGCCCTCGTACTCGATGTTCAACCGCTGGGTGGAGGACGGCCTGCTCGACGCCCTCGACGAGGTGGGCGCCGGCTCGATCGCCTTCTCCCCGCTGGCCCAGGGCCTGCTCACCGACCGCTACCTCGACGGCATCCCGGCCGGCTCGCGGGCCGCGGGCGCCAGCCCGTTCCTGACCGCCGAGGGCATCACCGAGGAGACCCTCGCCACCGTCCGCGCCCTCAACGAGATCGCGCGGCGGCGCGGCCAGACCCTGGCGCAGACGGCCATCGCCTGGATCCTGCGCGGCGGGCGCGTGACCTCCGCGCTCATCGGCGCCAGCAGCGTCAGGCAGCTGGAGGACAACGTCGCGGCCGTCGGCAACCTCGACTTCACCGACGGCGAGCTCGCCGAGATCGAGAAGGTCCTCGCCCGTTAGGCCGGGCTCCCCGGGGGGACCCGGGCTCCGGAGGCTGTCCGGGGCCCGGGGAGACCGGGAGAGGAGCACGGCATGACCATCTCGGTGACGGTCTGGACCGAGTGCGGGCCGGACGACGCGGCGGTGTCCGCGGTCTACCCCGAGGGGATGCACGGCGCCATCGCCGGCGGGCTCGCCCCCCACGCGGACCTGCGCGTGCGCACGGCCACGATGGACGAGGAGGACCACGGGCTCGGCGGCACGGTGCTGGACGAGACCGACGTGCTGTTCTGGTGGGGCCACAACCGGCACGACGAGGTGGACGGCGGAATCGTGGCGCGGGTGCGCGCCCGGGTGCTGGAGGGCATGGGACTGGTCGCCCTCCACTCCAGCGCGGAGTCCGCGGTCTTCCGCTCCCTCATGGGCACCAGCGGCCGGATCTCCGGCTGGCGCCACGGCGACCGCGAGGTGGTGTGGACCGTCGACGTCACGCACCCCGTCGCCGCCGGGGTGCCGCAGCCGATGGTCATCCCCGAACAGGAGATGTACGCCGAGCCGTTCGACGTGCCCGCCCCCGACGAGCTGGTCTTCCTCTCCTCCTTCGCGGGCGGGGAGGTCTTCCGCAGCGGAATCGCCTGGCGGCGCGGGCTCGGCCGGGTCCTCTACTTCAGCCCCGGCCACGAGGAGTACCCCGTCTACCGCCGGGAGGACGTCCGCACCGTGCTGGCCAACGCGGCCTTCTGGGCGGCCGGGGCGGCCCGGACGGCCGGGAGCCCCGCCCCCGCCCCGGCGCCGCCCTGGACGTCGCGGCCGCGCGAGAGGGGATGGTACGAGCGGTGACGGTCGGGGCGGGCCGGCCCTCTGCGGGGCCGCGGGCGGTCAGCCGCGTTCCGGGAGCGGGTCGGCGAAGTGCCAGCCGCGGGCGAGGAGTTCGTCGACGGCGGTCACCGCCGTGCGCAGGCGCTCCTCGCGGGAGCCGGTCAGCACCAGGTGGGGCAGGCCGCGGCGGGCCAGTTCGGTGCGGAAGCGGCCGGTCATCCAGGCGCGCAGGTGCTCCCCGTCGCGCAGGCCGTCGTCCTCGAAGGGCACGCCGGTGTGGTCGGTGAGCAGCCACAGATGGTGGCGGCCGCGGGCGGCGACGGCCTCCACCCGGGGGCTGCGGCGGCCCGTGTAGCGCTCGTGCCAGACCGTGGTGGCCAGGGCGTCGGTGTCGCAGAACAGGACGGGGGAGCCGGCCCGCGCGGCGGCGTCCTCCTCGGCGAGCTGGCGCTCGGCGATCAGTTCGAACTCCTCCGGCTCCCAGACGGCCTCGCCGAAGGGGGCGCCGGGCCGCTCCGCCAGCAGCCGCGCGTACTTCTCCCCGCTGTACCGCCGCCCGTACTCGGGCACCCAGCCCGTCTCGGCCCACACCCCGCCGCGGGAGCGGTAGTGCCCGGCCAGGGCGCGGGAGAGGGTGGTGGTGCCGGTGGACTCCGCGCCCAGCACGACGACCCGGCGGGCCAGGGCCGCGCGTACGGGGGCGGCCAGGTGGGACCAGCAGCCGACGGGGTCCTCGCGCACGGCGGTGCCGGAGACCGGATGCGCGGCGCGGTCGGGGTCGACGGTGACCGCCGCCGCGCCGAAGCGGCGGCCGAGCTCGCGGCCGTACGCCTCGGAGGTGAAGACGGCGTCGACGGGATCGGGCACGGCGGCGCGGAAGACCGCCATGTGGGCGTCCCAGACGGCGGGGTCGGAGTAGTCGACGGGGACGTCGTCCACCGTGCCGACGACGTCTATCCCCTCCTCGGGATGCTCCTCGCGCATCCACGCCACCCGGTCGGCCAGCGGCACGGACTCCGCCGAGGAGGCGCACACCAGTACGGTGAGCCGGCGGCAGCGCGCGGCGGCGGTGCGGACCAGGTGGTGGTGGCCGGCGTGCGGCGGATAGAACTTGCCCAGCACCAGCCCGTGCCCGAACTCCTTCTCGCGCCCGCTCACGCCACGGCCTCCAGCGGGGGCACCCGGTCCGTGCGCCCCGTCAGCTCGCGCCGCCAGCCGAGCAGCCCGGTCACGCACAGGGCCATGAAGCCGACGTAGAGCAGCGAGGTCAGGTACAGCTCCTTGTGGGCGTACAGGGGGACGTAGACCACGTCGGCGGCGATCCACAGGTACCAGGACTCCACCTTCTTGCGGCACTGCCCGTAGGTGGCGGCCAGCGACAACGCGGTGGTGAGGGCGTCCCAGAAGGGCACGGTGGAGTCGGTGGCCCGGTCCAGCAGCACGGTCAGCGCGACGGTGACGGCCGCGGTGGCGGGGACCAGGACCCACCAGGTGCGCGCGCCGGTGCGGCTGACGGGCAGCCGGCCGGAGGCGGACTCCGGGCCGCCGGCCACCCAGGACCACCAGCCGTAGAGGGCCAGCGCGATGTAGACGGCCTGGAGCCCGGCGTCCGCGTACAGCCCGGCGCCGGCGAACAGGAGGATGAAGAACAGGTTGTTGGCGATGCCGATCGGCCAGTTGGCGATGTGCTGGCGGGCGACGAGCCACACGCACAGCGCCCCGCTGCCGAAGCCGAGCACCTCCACCCAGCTGACGGGGCTGCCCAGCAGGGTGAAGAGGGGCTGCTGGAGGGGGGCGAGCAGGTCCGCGACGGTGTCCACGCGGCGACCTCCTTAAATGTCAGATTGACGATAAGGGAGGCCGTGCACCGATGGCAAGCGGGTTGCCGGCGGCCGGGACGGGCGCGGGGACGGGGCGTACGGGCGCGCGCCCCTCCGCGGGCACGCCTGTGACGGGCGGCCCGCCCCGGACGACGCTCAGCGCAGGGTCGGCACCGCGCCGCACTCCACCGCCTCGACCCCGACGCCGGGCAGCCCCCCGCGCCACCGCCCGGCGATCTCCGCGACCCGGGCCGCGTCCGGCGGGGTGCGGCCCAGGCCGATCGCGTACCGCGCCAGTGCCGGGCCGGTCTCGAAGGGGCGGGGCCAGGCGTGTGCGTCCGCCGCCCCGGCCTCCTCGAAGGCGGTGAGCAGCGCCCGCATCCGGCCCCGGACGGCGCCCAGGACCTCCTCGAAATCCCCGTCCCCGGGCGGCGCCACCGTCACCACGGCCCATGCCGCGTGGCGGCGGTGCAGGGGCGGCGGGCGGAGCAGTTCGGACCAGGGGACGACGCCGCCGTCCGCCGCCGGCTCCAGGACCTCCCACGCCCGGTAGAGCTCCCGGACCAGCAGGTCGCGGCCGCCGGGGCCGACCTGCGCGGTGCAGGAGCGGACCGGCTCGGCCGGGGTCAGGACCGTCACCGCCGCGCGGGGGACCGGTGGCGCCTGTGCCAGGCCCACCGGCTCCCGCCAGTCCCAGGCGGCCCAGGTGCCGTAGAAGTGCCGCAGCAGATCGGTGTCGGACAGCTCCCCGGCCTCGCGCACCGTCACCGCCGCCAGAACGGCCCAGGCCAGGCCGGGCAGCCCGCCGAACGGCGCCGAGTCCAGGCCGCGCGCCCTCGCCCACGCCTTCACCCGCCGGGCCAGCCGGGCGAAGGCGGCGTGGCGGTCGCCGTCCGGGGTCCGTACGGCGGCGCGTACGGCGTCGGCGTCGCCGACCGCGCCCAGCGCGACCGCCGCCGCCCCGCCCAGCTCCGCGCGGCGCTCCACCGCATCGGCCGGGTCGAGCGGCCCGGTGGCGACCAGGGCCAGATCGACCTCCAGGTCGCCGACGGCCAGGCGCAGCCCCGGCACCCTGGCCCCGGTCACCTGCCGCACCCGGACGGCCTCCGGCAGCGCCGCCGCCACCCGGGCCCGGATCCCGGCCGTGTCGAGGGACTCCGCCGGGCCCGGCAGCGCGGCCACCAGGTCCAGGTCGGCCCCGGCCCCGGCGCAGCCCATGCGCCGCGACCCGGCGACGTGCACGGCGCCCTCGCCCAGCGCCCCGGCGACGCGCCACGCGGTCTCCCGCGCCCGCGCGCTCCGGGCGGGGGACTCGGCGGCAGGCTCGTCGGTCCCGCCGGACCCGTCGGCCCCGCCGGACCCGTCGGCCCCGCCGGACCCGTCGGCCCCGCCGGGCCCGGACTCCGGGAGCCAGCGCACCTCGCCCGTCCCCAGCGCGACCGAGGCCCGCGCCCGCATCGGCTCGCGGCCCCGGCGCGAGAGCAGCACCAGCTCCCCGACCCGCGCCGGGACGCCCCGGACGCCCTCCAGCCGGGCCTCGCACTCGGCGGCGACCCGCTGCGGGTCCGCCGTCCGGCCCAGCGTCAGATGCGGGGTGAAGCCCCTCCGGTGCCCCCGGCAGCGCGGGAACCGCTCCTCCAGCGCGCGCCGCAGCGCGGCCCACGGCTCCTCGCCGCCGGCCGCCGGATCGAGCCAGACGGTGGCGTCCTCGCGGTGCCCGAAGGTGTGCACCCCCTCCAGCCGCACGACGAACGGAGCCGTCCGGGCCACCGCGGCGGCCAGCAGCGGCGCGGCCCGCTCGAAGTCCGACTCCGGCACGAAGCCGAAGAGCACGTTGACGTGCGGCGGCCAGCGGTGGATCTGCGGGTCGTGCTCCCGGCGGATCCCCTGGAGCACCGGCCACAGTTCCCCGGGCGGTGTCCACGCCAGCGCCGTACGGGCCGTCGGCGCGGCGTCGAGGACGGCGGACCCGTCCCCGTCACCACCCCTGTCCCTGTCCCCGCCCCTGTCTCCCTCCGCGCCTTCGCCGCCCTCGCCGCCCAGCCGCAGCCGCGCCGCCACGCCGTAGTGGTCCGAGACGTACAGCCCCTGCCCGGCGGGCGCGGCGCCGAGCAGCACCGCCTCGGTCACGCGCGGGCCGTCGCCGCGCAGCAGGATCCGGTCCAGGCGGGAGGCCCGGCCGGTGAGCGAGGAGACGGCGGCCAGCGGGTTGGCGCCGGGGTCGAAGGTGGGGGTGCGGTCGTGCGGCCCGTGGACCTCCGTCCAGGCGTCCCGCAGGCCGAGCGCGGCGGCCGGGCCGGCCTCGCCGTCCGCGCCGTCGTTGAAGTCCCCCACCAGGACCAGCCCGGCGGCGCCGTCCGGACCTCCCCCCACCCCGGCCAGCCCCTCGGCGAGCCGCGCGAGTTCGGCGCTCCGGCGGGCCGGGCCGTCGGGGGAGTGGTCGCTGGTGAGGTGGGTGGCGGCGACCACGAGCGGGCCGGCGGCGGTCTCCACGGTGACGGCGGCGACGGCCTTGTGCGGGCTGAGGGCGTGCACCGCCGCCTCCCGCACCGGCAGCCGGCTGAGCAGCAGCAGACCGGTGTCGTCGACGTCCCGCCCGCGCGGGTCGGTGCCCAGGGTGTACCCGGCGCGCACCCAGGGGGCGTCCAGCAGCATGGCCAGCAGCCCGGCCTCGGCCTCCTGGAGCGCGATGACGTCGGCGTCCGCCTCCTCCAGCGCCGCCAGCAGCAGGGGGCGGCGGCGGGCGGTGTCGATGAGGTCGCTGTCGTAGCGGTCCCACAGGGTGTTCCAGGTCAGGACCCGGACGTCCCCCGTCCGGGAAGCGTCCGCGGGCCTCCCCCGGCCGCCGGCCGCGGGACGCCAGCCGGCGGCCGGGTCCCAGACGTGGGGCGTGCGGGAGGTGAAGAACGGCGCCCGCAGCAGGCGCGGGTCCCGTACGCGCCCGGCGGCGGACGTGCCGACGCGGTCCACGCCCGTGGCGCGGTCCCAGACCACCTCGCCGTCCGCCTCCACGAACAGGACGCGGTGCCAGGGGATGTCGCCGCCGGGGGTGAAGGCGGTCAGCGGCATGCGCTTGGGCGCGGCGCCGCGCCGGCGGATCCCCAGCACGAAGCGGGCCGGGTCCAGGCGCGGGTCCCAGCGGACCTGGTGGTAGACCTCCTCGCTGGTGCGCATCACCACTCCTCTCCGCCGGGCGCCGGGGCCAGCACGCCGTCGGCGTCCGCCACCGCCCCGTCCGCCCCGGCGTACCACGTGCGGTGCGCCTCACCCGGGTACGGCGGGGCGAAACGGCGCAGCTGGGCGGTGAGCACCCGCAGCGGCACCGGATGCGCGCGCACCGCGTTGCGCCGCTCCAGCTCCTCCTCGCCGACGAGGAGGACCGCGTGCGTGACCAGCGCGTCCCGGCGGCGCGCGACCGCGTGCACCCCGGAGCGCTGGTGCGGGGTGAGGGAGGTGGCGTCCCACACCACCGTCCCGCCGCCGGCGAGGGCCGCGTCGAGCCGGTCCAGCCCGTCGCGCAGGACCTCCCCGTCGTCCCGCCGGCCGGGCCGGGAGCCCCGCTCCCGGCGCAGGACGTCGAGGCAGACGTACGCGTCGGCGCCCGCGAGGCGCTCGGCGAAGGTGCTCTTGCCGCTGCCCGACGGCCCGGTCAGCTGGACCAGCCGGGGGAACGCCCCGGACCGCCACCGCCAGCTCGCCGCCACGGCCCCCCGCACGTCGGCGACGCGGCCGAGGGCGTACGACTCCCGCGCCTCGGCCCAGCACCGGTCGGCGGCGTCGGCGTCCAGGCCGGCCAGGGCCTCGCGCAGCCCCGCCCGCAGACCGGCGAGCGGCGCCTCGCCCAGCAGCCCGGCGGCCTCGGCGTGGAGCGCGGACCACTCCACCTGCTCGCGCGCCCCGGCCGCCTCCGCGTCCCCGCGCCCGGTGAGGACCGCGGCGGCGAGCGCGTGCAGCACGCCCAGGTCGGCGGCGTACGCCATGCGCACCAGCCCGGTCCGCCGCTCCTCGTCGGGGTGGGGGCGGTGCAGGCGGGGGTGGAGTCCGACGAGGTCGGCCACACGCCGGGCCAGCGGCATGCCCAGCGGCGCGGCGAGGCGGGCGGCCGTCGACGCCCGCGGCCTGTCGCGCAGCAGCGCGGCCAGTACGCCGGCCAGCCGGGCGTCACCGGTCCGCCCCAGCTCGTCGAGGCGCTCGGCGGCCCCGGCCACGACCGCCGCGGTCTGCTCGGCCTGCTCGTTCTTCCCGGCCTGCCCGTTCTTCCCGGCCTGCCCGGTCTTCCCGGCCTTCCCGGCCTTCCCGGCCTTCCCGGCCTTCCCGGTCTGCTCGGTCTGCCCGGTCTTCACGACCTGCTCGCCGTCCTCCGGCTCCGCGCCCACCGCCGCCGCCAGGGCGGACGCGTCGGGCGCCGCCCCGGACCGCACGGCCCACAGCGCGGCGGCCGGGCCCAGCCGGTTCTCCACGACGGGGGCGTACATCCAGTGCGTGCCCGTCCGCACGTGCCCGGGGCGCACCCACTTGGCCACGCGCAGTCCGAACTCCCCGCGCGCGAACCCCTCGGCGGTCCGTACGACGTACCCCTCCTGCCGTGCGGTCTCCGGGCGCAGGGCGCGCAGCGCCCGCTCGTCGAAGACGCCCCGCCACAGCACGCGCGGCACCGGTATCCCCAGGCGCCGCAGGAAGCGGACGGTGCGGTCCCAGTCCAGGCAGCGGTCGCCGTCGTCCCAGACCGAGAAGCCGTGGAAGAAGCCCTCCAGCTCCTCGTAGGCGATCGAGTGGCGCGCGTACAGGTTCTCCCCGCACACCCGCCAGCCCGGCGGTATCGCGGGACCGATCCGCCCCTGGAGCGCCTTCACCCAGGCGCGTGAGGGGTGGTGGGCGGAGTCCGGCGAGCGGGCGTGCAACCCGTCGCGGTAGAGGGTGGTGTTCTCCCCGTCGAGCTTCTCGGTGACCACCACCTCCGCGCCCCGCAGCCCCGCCGGGTCCGCGACGCGCACGTCGTCGGACGACGCCCCGGGCGACCACGGCAGATGCGGCGTACGGGGGTAGGGCACACGCATCTTCCGCTCCTGGCCGCGCTGTCGGGGACGCGGGTCACTGTAGGGAGCGCGGCGCGCGCCGATCCATCGAATAACCGCCGGCCGCGACCGGGTCAGCGGCCCCGCTCCGCCGCCAGGAGCGCCTCCTCGTCGGCGAGCGCGGCCGACCCCGGCGCCGTGCAGGCGTGGGCGCCCGCCACCGCGCCCAGACGGGCGCACTCCAGTACGTCCCTCCCGGCGAGCCTGCCGTACAGGAAGCCGCAGGCGAACGCGTCGCCCGCGCCGTTGGAGTCCACCACCGGCGCGGGCGGGACGGCCGCCGGGACGTGGTGGGGGACCGGACCGCCGTTCCGGACGAGGACGTAGGAGCCCTCCGCGCCCGCCGTGGCGACCACCGCCTCCGCCCGGCCCTCGCGCATGATCCGCCGCATCAGGTCGGGCGTGCCCTCGCCCGCGCCCGCCGCGCTGAGGAAGACGAGGTCGGAGCGGAGGGCGAACTCCCGGTGGTGGTCGGCCAGTCCGTCCCAGTCGTGCAGATCGGTGGAGACGGGGACGCCGAGGGCCTCGACGTCGTCGTAGAGGAAGCGCGCGAAGTGCGAGATGCACAGGTGGACGTGGCGGGCGCGCCGCAGGTGGGGGAGGTGGAAGTCCCGCGGCATCCGCAGGCCGGCCGGGTCGCGGCCGTCGTAGAAGGACATCCGGCGGCCGGCGGCGTCGACCAGGTTCACCGCGCGGCGGGTGCCGGCGGGGGAGACCAGGGGGAGGAACTCCACGCCCCCCTCGGCCATCCGCTCGCGCACCAGGGCGCCGGCCGGGTCGTCGCCGACGAAGTCCAGGAGCGCGACGCGCAGGCCGAGCGCCCGGGCGCCGAGGGCCACGTAGCCGCCGGTGTGGCCGGGGTGCTCCTCGATCGGGCCGACGGGGACGGAGTCGGCGAGGGGGACGGGCAGGGCGTCGACGCGGACGACGGTGTCCACCCCGCTGCCCCCGACCACCAGGACGTCGTACTCCGTGTGCCGTTCCGCCACCGCCGCGCCTCCCCGTCTCCGCCGTCCCCCCAGTATGGGTCCCGGCCCGCCCCGCCGCGGTGGGTCAGGACGCCGCGGGCCCCGCCGGCACGGGACCCGCCGCCAGGCCCGTGGGGCACACCACCGGGGTGCCGTGGACGGGGTCGGTGAGGATGGTGCTCTCCACGCCGTACAGGGTGCGCACCAGGGCGGGCGTCATGATCTCCGCCGGGGCGCCCCGCGCGACGATCCGCCCGTCCAGCATCGCCAGCAGGTGGTCGGCGTACCGGCAGGCGGTGGTCAGGTCGTGGAGGACGAGCACCACCGTGCGCCCCCGCGCGGCCAGGGAGCGGACCATCTCCAGCACCTCGAGCTGGTGGCCGATGTCCAGGGCGGAGGTCGGCTCGTCCAGCATGAGCACGGCGGTGTCCTGCGCCACCGCCATCGCGATCCAGGCGCGCTGCCGCTGGCCCCCGGAGAGCGTCTCCAGCGGACGGTCCGCCAGCTCCCGCAGGTCCGCCGCGTCCAGCGCCGCCTCCACCGCCTCGGCGTCCGCACGCGACCACTGGCGCAGCAGCCCCTGGTGGGGGCGGCGGCCGTAGCGCACCAGGTCGCGCACCGTCAGCCCGTCCGGCGCCGTGGCCGACTGCGGCAGCAGGCCGATGACGCGGGCCACCTCCCGGGTGGGGACGGAGGCGAGTTCCCGGCCGTCCAGCAGCACCGAGCCCCCGCGCGGCGCGAGGAGCCGCGCGAGCCCGCTGAGCAGCGTCGACTTGCCGCAGCCGTTGGGGCCGACGATCGCGGTGACCCGCTGCGGCGGCAGCTCGGCGTCCAGTTCCCGCACGACGGGCGTGCGTCCGTGGGCGAGGGTGAGGGAACGGGCCTCCAGGCGGTGGGCCCCGGCCGCGGCTCCGTCCGCGGTCTCGGGGGCGGTCTCGGGGGCGGGGCCGGCGGTGCCGGTCGCGGGTGTCGCGGCGTTCACGGGACTCTCCTCGTGCGGGTGGTGAGCAGCAGCCACAGCAGGTACGGGCCCCCGACGACGGCGGTGACCAGGCCCACGGGGATCTCCAGCGGCGCCATCGCGGTCCGGCCGACCAGGTCGGCCAGCAGCGTGAGGACGGCACCGGCCAGCGCGGACGTCAGGACGGGCACGGGGCCGGGCCCGGTCAGCCGCCGGGCCGCCTCGGGCGCGGCCAGGGCGATCATGCCCAGCGGCCCGGCGACGGCCACGGCCAGCCCCGCGCAGACGACGGAGGTGAGCAGCACCGCCGCGCGCAGGGACCGCACCCGCACGCCCAGGGAGGTGGCGACCGCGTCGGAGAAGCGGAGCACGCCCAGACGGCGGCCCAGGACCACCGCGAGCGGCAGGCAGAGCAGCAGCCCGGCCTCCAGCACCGTCACCGCCGTCTGCGAGCGGCCGTTGAGGGTGCCGACGGTCCAGGCGAACGCGGCGTTGGCCGCGTCGATCTCCGCCCGGGACAGGATCAGGTTCGTCACCGCGCCGAAGACCGCGCCCACGCCCATCCCCACGACCAGGAACCGGTAGCCGTGCCGTCCGGCCCCGCCGCTGAGCGCGAGGGTGAGCACGGCGGCCGTGGCCGCGCCGGTGAGGGCCGTCGCCGACGGCAGCAGGCTCGTGGGGACGGCGACGATCCCGGCGACGGCGAACGCGGTCGCGCCGTTGTTCAGGCCCACGGTGTCCGGGGTGGCCAGCCGGTTCCCCGAGAGCGTCTGCATCAGGCAGCCGGCCGCCCCCAGGGCCGCGCCGACCGCGATCCCGGCCTCGACCCGGGGCATGCGCAGCCGCTCGACGACCAGCAGGTCGCGCGGGCTTCCCTCCCCCAGCACCGCCGCGCGCAGGGCGTCCAGTGGGGCCACGGCGACCTCCCCGGCGGACAGGCACACCGCGCCCACCGCGACCAGGACCGCCGCGAGCACGGCGCCGGCGAGCAGCGGCCGGCGGGGCACGAGGACGGAGAGGCCGCCCGCGCCCAGGCGGAACGTGCCCGGCGGCGCGGCGGGCACGGACGGCACGGCGGCCACGGACGGCCCCTGCGGCTCCCGCGGCTCCCGCTGCGGAGGGACGAGCGCCCCGGCCGGGGTCTTCGGCCGGGTCTTCGGCGAGGTCCTCGGTGAAATCTTCGACGGGAGCTTCACAGTGCCGGCAACCTCGACGATCGGACGACGGCGACCAGGACCGGCGCGCCGAACAGCGCGGTCATCACGCCCAGCGGCATCTCGTACGGACGGACCACCAGCCGCGAGACGACGTCGGCGAGCAGGACCACGGCCGGGCCCAGCAGCACCGACACCCCCAGCAGCCGCCTCAGGTCCGGCCCGACCAGCGCCCGGGCCGCGAAGGGCACCACCAGGCCGACGAAGGCGACCGGACCGGCGACCGCGGTGGCCCCGCCGACCAGCAGGGCGACGGAGGCGACGGCCGCCGCGCGCACCCGGCGCGGGCGGTGGCCGAGCCCGGTGGCCACGTCGTCCCCGAGGGCGAGCGCGGACAGGGCGGGACCCACCGCGGCGGCCACGGCCAGGCCGACGAGCAGGACGGGCAGGACGGCCAGCAGGTCGCCGGTGCCGCGCCCGACGACCGACCCCACCGTCCAGAACCGGATCTCGTCCGCGGCCCGCTGATCGACCAGCAGCAGTACGGAGGAGGCCGCGCCCACCATCCCGCTGAACGCCGCGCCGGCCAGGACCAGCCGGACCGGGTCGTCGCCCGCGCCGCGCAGCCGGGCGGCCCCCAGGGCCAGCAGGCAGCCGGCCGCCGCGCCGAGCACGGCGGCGTACGGGCCCACGGTCGTGGCGCTCGCCCCGAGCACGATCGCCAGGACCACGGCGAAGGACGCCCCGGCGCTCACCCCGAGCAGCCCGGGTTCGGCCAGCGGATTGCGGGCGGTGGCCTGGAGCACGGCACCGGCGACGCCGAGCGCGGCGCCGACGGCGACCGCCACGGCGGTGCGCGGCAGCCGCAGTTCCAGCACGGTGAAGCGGGCGTCCGCGTCGCCGTCACCGCCTCCGAGGAGCACGGCGGCGGCCCGGGCGGGCCCGACGTCGCCGGCTCCTACGAGCAGGCTGGCCACCGCGACGGCCAGCAGTACGCCGGCCACCGGCAGCAGGCCGCGCAGCAGAACATAACGGAGCGTCACATGGCACCTTCTCGATGGTCGATACATGAGTTAGGTTAGCCTAAGCTCATCCGCTGGCACCAACCCCGTCCAGGAGGCGCGTCATGCCCAGCTTCCCCCTGCCCAGAACCGGCCGTTTCGTCCCGGCTTTCGCGGCATCCGCGCTGCTCATGGCGGTGAGCGCCTGCGGCGGTTCCGCATCGGGCGACGACGGCGCGGGCGGCGGGGCGGACGACGGGGCGCGGTCCACCCGCTCGGTGGAGACCGCCTTCGGTGTGGTGGAGGTTCCGGCCGAGCCCCGGCGCGTCGTCGCTCTCGGTGACACCTCCCTGGACACCGCCCTGTACCTCGGCGTCGAACCGGTCGGCACGAGCAGCGCCCGCGGCGCGGACGCCGCCCCCGGCTACCTGGGGGAGAAGGCGGCGTCCGTCCCGCTGGTCGCCACCGTGAACGAGCCGAACATCGAGGCGATCCTCAAGGCCGGCCCCGACCTGATCCTCGCCTCGCCGAGGATGGAGAAGTCCCAGTACGAGGCCCTCAAGGCCGTGGCGCCCACCGTCGTCCCGGAGAGCGGGGACTGGAAGCGGCCGGCGGAGACCTACGCCGAGGCCCTGGGCGAGAAGGAGGCGTTCGACGAGAGGATCGGCGCCCTGCTGGACCGCGCGGCCGGCGCCGCGGGCGGGAAGGACCCGGGCACGGCCGTGGTGGTCCGCTGGATGCCCGCCGGCCCCATGGCGATGAACGCCGCCAACATGCCCAGCTCCCTGCTGAAGGAGGCGGGCGCCACCGTCATGCCGATCGCGCAGGAGCTCAAGAGCCCCCACTCCGACCCGCTCTCCCTGGAGAACCTCGGCGAGATCGACGCCGACCGCGTCTTCGTCGCCACCCTCAACGCCGAGGGCGAGAAGGCCCTGGAGGCCGCGAAGGAGCAGAAGGCCTTCACCCGGCTGAAGGCGGTGGAGAACGGTGCGGTCAGCGGCGTCGACGGCCAGGTGTGGAGCAGCAGCGCCGGACCGTTCGCGATGGAGAAGGTCGTCGACGACATCGAGGCCGCGTACGGCGGGTGAGCCCGGCCGCGCCGCCGCGCCGTCCGGACGCCCGTCCCCGAGCCCTCCCCACCGGTGGCCGCCGGACTGCGACCGTCGGGCTGCGACCGCCGGTCCGGGCGATCCCCGGACCGGCGGGGCCCCTTGCCCGCACGGGCGTCCGCCCGCTAGGTTCCGCGTCGACTCGTCTCACCCCACGACGGGGCCACGGCCGGGGGGGCACGCGCATGACGCACACCGGGGGGCGGGACCGCACCGCCCCGGTCCCTTCCGGCTTCGAGTCCCCGGCCGTCGTGGACGGCGGCCTCCCGGTCTTCCACGAGCGCCTCAAGGACGAGCTGACCTTCCCCCTCGCCTGGGGCGCCTCCCCGATCCGGGACTTCCGCACCTGGCGCCGCACCGCCCGCGCCACGGTCGAGGAGCACCTCCTCCAGCCGCCCGACCACACCCCGTTCGCCCCCGAGACCACCGACGAGCGGCGGGCCGAGGGCTACCGCCGCCGAATCGTCCTGTTCAACGTGACGCGCTTCAGCCGGGTGCGCGCGCTGATGCTGCTGCCGGAGGGGAAGGGCCCGCACCCGGCGGTGCTCCTGCTGCACGACCACGGCTCGCGGTTCGACATCGGCAAGGAGAAGCTCGTACGGCCCTGGTACGACGGGACGCGGCTGTCCTCGGCGAGCGCCTGGGCGGACCGGCACTTCGGCGGACGCTTCGTCGGCGACGAACTCGCCCGCCGCGGCTGGGCCGTACTCGCCGTCGACGCCCCGGGCTGGGGCGATCGCTCCGGACTGACGTACGAGGGCCAGCAGGCCCTGGCGAGCAACCTGTTCAACCTCGGCTCCTCACCGGCCGGCCTCATGGCCCGCGAGGACCAGCGCGCCGCCGCCTTCCTCGCCTCCCTCCCCGACGTGGACGGGGAACGGGTCGCGGCGCTGGGCTTCTCCATGGGCGCCTACCGGGCCTGGCAGGTGGCCGCCCTCTCCGACCACGTCCGCGCGGCGGTGGCCGCCTGCTGGATGACGGGGCTGAAGGAGATGATGGCGCCGGGCGACAACACCCTGCGGGGCCAGTCCGCCTACTTCATGCTCCACCCCGGCCTCCCGCGCCACCTGGACATCCCCGACGTGGCGAGCATCGCCGCCCCCAAGCCCCTCCACTTCACCGACGGCGCGGACGACCCGCTGTTCACCGCCGCCGGAGTGGAGACGGCGTACCGCAAGCTGCGCGCGGTCTGGCACTCGCAGGACGCGGGGGAGCGGCTGCACACGGAGGTCCGCCCCGGCCTCGGGCACGTCTTCACCCCCGGGATGCAGGACGACGCCTTCGCCTGGCTGGACCGGTGGACGGGGCGGGGACGGGAGGGGTAGGCCGTGCCGTGCCGGGGCCGCCGCACCCCGTGCCCCGCGCCACAGCGGTGCCGGTGGCGCCCGGCCCGCTCCGGGCGGAGGCGTACGCGTCGGCCGGGAGGACTTCCTCGACCCCCCGCTCGCCGAGGCGCACCGGCAGTCGTTCGGTAGTGTGCCCGTCCGGGGAGGGCCCGGGCGGCTGCTGCCGGGCGGCGACGGCGGCGACAGCCGTGGACGCGTCGTCCCATGACCACGGACATCGGCACAGCCTCCGGCCCCTGCCCCCGGAGGGCGGAGCACGAGACGGACGGGGGAACACCGATGACGGCCGACCACGCCATACCCGGAACCGGAGGCGGCCCGCCGCCGGGGAGCGACACGGTCATCGACGTGCGGGAGCTGCGGATGCGCTACCGCAGCCAGGACGTGCTGAAGGGAGTGGGCTTCACAGCCCGGCGGGGCGAAGTCGTCGTGCTGCTCGGTCCGAACGGCGCGGGCAAGACGACCACGATCGAGGTCCTGGAAGGCTTCCGGATGCGCTCGGCCGGCGACGTGACCGTCCTCGGCGCCGATCCGGCTCACGGGGACGAACGGTGGCGTGCGCGCCTGGGCATCGTGTTGCAGTCCTGGCGCGACCACGGCAAGTGGCGGGTACGGGAGCTGCTGGCCCACCTGGGCGCCTACTACGCGCCGTACTCCACCGCCCTCGTGCGACGGCCGTGGGACGTCGACGAGCTCATCGCCGCCGTGGGGCTGACCGAGCAGGCGCACAAGCGGGTCGGAACCCTGTCGGGCGGGCAGCGCAGGCGTCTCGACGTGGCCGTCGGCATCGTGGGCAGGCCCGAGCTCCTGTTCCTGGACGAGCCGACGGCCGGTCTGGACCCGGAGGCCAGGAACGAGTTCCACGGCCTGGTGCGCGGGCTCGCGAACGAGGACACCACCGTTCTGATGACCACGCACGACCTCGCCGAGGCGGAGAAGCTCGCCGACCGGATCCTCATCCTGGCCGGCGGCCGGATCGTGGCCGACGGCCCGGCCGCGGAGCTGTCCCGGCAGGCGTCGGCCGAGGCCACCGTGCGCTGGACGCTGGACGGACGGCCCTTCGAGCAGGCGACGGCCGAGCCCACCCGGTTCGTCCGCCGGCTGTTCGAGGAGCACGGCGACGCGGTCGGCGGGCTGGAGGTGCGCCGGGCGAGCCTGGAGGACACGTACCTGACGATGGTGCGAGAGCTGGAGGCGGAGGGCGCCCCCGGCGAGCGGGCGGCAGACGTCTTCGGGAAGGGGACGCGATGAGTCCGGTGTGGTACGCGGCGAGGACGGGGCTGCGGCGCGGCTGGACGGAGCTCAGGCAGACCTTCACCAGCGGCCAGGACGTGTTCGGGTACGTGCTCTGGACGGTCCTGCTCATCGTGCCGCTGTTCCTGGCCGGGGACGATCGGCTGGAGGGCGCGGGCATCTCGGCGGGGGCGTTCATGCTGCCGAGCATGCTGGGGATGACCCTCGCGTTCACCGGGATGATGACCACGGCGCAGCTGCTCGCGACCGAGCGCGAGGACGGCACGCTGCTGCGGGCCAAGGCCGTGCCCCACGGCATGGTCGGCCATCTGGTCGGCAAGGTCGTCATGGTGTCGGGTATGGCCCTCGTCTCCATGGCGCTCCCCTTCGCCGCCGGTGTGTTCCTGGTCGACGGGGTCGCGCAGCGGGGCGGAGGAACGCTGCTGACGCTGGTGTGGGTGGTGCCGCTGGGTCTCCTGGCGACCCTGCCGATGGGCGCTGTCGTCGGCTCACTCGTCACCAGCCCCCGCACCGTCGGGCTGATGATGCTTCCGGTGATGGGGCTCGTCGTGGTCTCCGGGATCTACTTCCCTCTGTCGAAGCTGCCCGAGTGGCTGCAGATCGTCGGGCAGGTCTTCCCCGTGTACTGGCTCGGCCTCGGTCTCCGGGCCGCGCTGCTGCCGGCCGACGCGGTCGCCGCCGAGATCGGCGAATCCTGGCGGCACCTGGAGACGGTGGGCGTCCTGGGCGCCTGGGCGGTCGCCGGGCTGCTCCTCGCACCGCCCGTTCTGCGCAGGATGGCCCGCCGCGAGTCCGGGGCCGCGATGGCGGAGCGGCACCGGAAGGCGATGCAGCGGGTCGGTTAGCGATGCGCCGGGCATGCGGCCCGGCGGAGCCGGACGGTCGGGACCCACTCCTGGTCGGGCGGGGAACCGAAGCGGCTCCGGCCGGGCGCTTTCCCGAACTCCGGTCCGTCGCCGCCGGGATGGAAGGGGACCACCGACCGGTGGGCTCGCTCCTGCGCACCACGGCAGACGGGCGGGGCGTGCCGTGTCCCGGAAGGGCTTCGGCAGCCGGGCGGCGACCCGGGTGAGGGGGCGCTCGGCCGGGCGCTCGCCGCGTTCGGCGCGTTCGGCGGGGCGCCGTGGCCGGCGGGGCCCCGCCGCTGCTGCGGCCTGTGCGTCATGCGTCCCGTGCGGAACCGGTCTCGCTCCGCGCGCGTCGGTGCGTGGACACGCCCGGCGGGCGAACCCCGAGGCGTGCGTCCGGGGGAGGTGGGAGGGTGGGATGTGCGGGGGCCGGTCATCGCGCGTTGATCGGACGTTGATGGTTCGTTGATCGGCACTCGGCAGGGTGGCCGCATGGCAATCGATTACTCCGGTCCGGTCAGGCAGTTGCCCGGATGGTGGGAGCGCGCGCTGTGCGCGCAGATCGGCTCCGAGCCCTTCTTCCCGGAACCGGGCAGGACACCCGTGGACGCCAAGAAGATCTGTCAGTCGTGCGAGGGGCGCATCGAGTGTCTGGAGTACGCCCTCACCAACGACGAGCGCTACGGGGTGTGGGGCGGGCTGTCGGAGGAGGAGCGGCGCAGACTCAGGCGCAGCGCCTGACGGCCGAGCGGAGCCGGGCGGGGGGACGGACGGGGAGAGCGGGGGGACGGGGGAGGGGCGGCGCGGTGTCCGACGCGTGTGGGGGCGCGTCGGGCACCGCGCCGGGCGGTGCGGCAGCCGTCGCCGTCGGCGGCGTCCGCAGTGGGGCTGCGGACGCGGGGCGCACGCGCCGCGCCGGACCGGTCCGTCCAGGCTGCGGACCGGTCCGGCGACGCGGGTCCGCGCCGTGATCGCGCCCGGGCCGCGGACGGGACTGTGGACGGGGTCGGAGGTGGGGCCGTGGACGGGATCGCGGACGGGACCGGGGCGCGGCCTCCCGCCGCCACCCGGAAAAGCCGTTGTCCGTCCGGCGGCGGACGGGTAGGAAGGGGCGCATGACTGCTCTCGGCGCGGTGTTCCGGCCCCAACTGCCCCCCGAACGACTGCGGGACGTGGCCCGCGCGGCGGAGGAGGCGGGCCTGGAGGAGCTGTGGCTCTGGGAGGACTGCTTCCTGGAGAGCGGCATCGCCACCGCCGCCGCGGCCCTGGCCTGGACGGAGAGGCTGCGCGTCGGGGTCGGGCTGCTGCCGGTGCCCCTGCGGAACGTCGCGCTGACGGCGATGGAGGCCGCCACCCTGCACCGGCTGTTCCCCGGCCGCTTCGCGCTGGGCGTCGGCCACGGCGTACAGGCGTGGATGGGGCAGGTCGGGGCGCGGGCGGAGTCGCCCATGACGCTGCTGCGCGAGTACCTCGACGCGCTGCGGGCGCTGCTGCGCGGCGAGCGGGTCACCACCGAGGGGCGTTACGTACGGCTCGACGGCGTCGCCCTCGACTGGCCGCCGCCGGTGCCGCCCGCCGTGCTCGCCGGGGCGACCGGGCCGCGTACGCTGCGGCTGTCCGGCGAGGCCGCCGACGGGACGATCCTGGACGCCGCCGCCTCGCTCGACGCGGTACGGCGGGCCCGGCGGGTCGTCGACGAGGCGCGGGAGGCGGTGGGGCGCGCCGGGCGGCACGAGGTGGTCGTCTACCTCCACACCGCCACCGGGGCCGACGCGCGGGAGCGCCTCGCGGCCGAGCTCGGCCGCGGAAGTGGCGCCCCGGCCCCTGCACCGACATCGACACTGACACTGACACCGGCACCGGACCTGGGCGTGGCCGGGGACGCGGCGGCGGTCGCGGAAGCGGTGCGGCGGCTGGCGGAGGCGGGGGCCGACACCGTCGTCCTCCAGCCCACCGCCGACGAGCCCGACCCCGAGGGCTTTGTGCGCTTCGCCGCCGAGGAGGTCCGCCCGCTCGTGCCCTGAACGGAGCAGGCGGGGAGGCGGAACCGCGCGGCCGGTGTGCCGGTGAATCCTCCCCGGGAGAGGGGCCGGGGTCGTCAGGCGGCCCCGGCCGGCGCGTCCCAGTCGATGTGGTGACCGATCAGCCAGTCGGCGCCGTTGCGGGGGCCGCGCCGCAGCAGCAGGGGGAGCGCCAGGTCGCGCAGTACGCGTCCCACCGGCCCCGGCACCGCCCGGCGGCTCATCCGCGCGCTCGTCTCCACCAGGCGCGTCACCCGCTCCCGGCGCAGCCCCTCGTACGCCGCCAGGGCCCGGGGCAGGTCGGGGAGGTCGCGCAGGCACCGGGCGAGCTGGACGCCGTCCTCCATGGCCATGGAGGCGCCGTGCCCGGCGTTGGGCGAGGCGGCGTGCGCCGCGTCGCCCACGACGACCACCGGTCCGGCGGACCAGCGCGGCAGCGGGGCCGGACCGAGGTCGTGGACGGTGAAGACGACGACGTCCTCCGCGCCGGTGGCCCGGATGACGTCCGCGGCCGGGGTGCGGTCGCGGGCCACGGCGTCGATCGCGCGCTCCCGCCACCGCGCGGGACCGCCGTCCTCCCCGGTGCCGGCGCGGGGGACGTCGGCGAACCACCAGGTCTCGCCGTCCGGCGCGGTGAGGTGGGCGAAGAACGCACGCCTGCCGTAGACCATCCGGAAGGTGCCCGGCGGAACGGTCACCGGGGAGCGGCGGGTCCGGCCGCACACGACGGCCGTGCCCAGCGGGCGGGGGCGGCGCGCGGAGGGGTCGGTGAGGGCGCGGACGGCGGAGTGGATCCCGTCGGCGCCGACCAGCAGATCGCCCTCCGCCTCGGTGCCGTCCTCGAACACGGCCGTGACGCCGCCGCCCGGCGCGGTCCTCGCGCCGGTGAGCCGCCTGCCGTGCACGACGGGGATGCCGCGCCGCGCCGCCTCGTCGCGCAGCGCCCGGTACAGGTCGGAGCGGCGCAGGGTGCGCGGGGCCCGCGCGCCGCCGTCCCCGCCGATGGGCACCTCGCCCAGCCGCCGCCCGGTGCGGCCGGTGAACTCCACGCGCTCGGTGGGGAAGGAGCACTCCAGTACCGGGCCGTCCGCGCCGATCGCGCGCAGCGCGTCCATGCCGTTGGCGAACACCGACAGGAACGCGCCCGCGCCGTCGGCGCCGGTGGGGTACGCCTCGTACACCACCGCCTCCATGCCCGCCCTGTGCAGCGCCATCGCCGCCACCGGACCGGCGATGCCGCCCCCGGCGACCAGGACGCGCCCGGCCGCGCCGCTCACGCGGCGCCCCGCCCGGCGTGCTCGACCGCCCGCAGCGCCCGGGACAGCGCCACCAACTGCTCCACGTCGGCGTCCAGATCGCCCTCGGCCGGCACGACCACGGGCACCGCCGAGGTGGCCACCGGGCGGCCCGCGGCGTGCGCCCGCAGCGCCTCCCGCAGCCGCAGCGCCAGCTCCTCCAGGGACGCCGCCTCCGCACGGGCGCCCTTCCCGCCGTCGCCGCCGCCGTCGCGGCCCCTCCCGCCGCCGTCCTTCCCGCCGCCGTCCTCCCCGTCGCCGCCGAGGGCGGCGAGGTACGGGCTGACGCGCACCAGGCCGTCCCGGCACTCGATGGCCCGGCGGTAGTAGCGGCGGTGCACCCCGCGCAGGCTCAGCGCGTCGCGCCAGGGCCGCACGGGCACCCGGTGCAGCGCGTCCTCGGGGAACTGCCGGTGCAGCGCCGTCCACAGCGGTCCCAGCCCGCGGTACGCCCGCAGGTGCCGCCACCACACCCGCAGCGCCGTCAGCCGCATCACCGCGGCCGGGTAGGTGACGCCGACCAGGATCAGCACGATGCCCGGCAGCAGGAAGAACATCGCCCCGAACCAGCCCAGCGTCGTCTCCGCGGCGCCGGCGGTGTCCAGCGACTCGGGCGCGCTGTCGCCACCGGCCCAGCGCATCAGCACGGCCGGGACGAACAGGGCGTTGGCCACGACGATCGCCGCCATGCCCAGGGAGGTGATCCGCAGCCCGCGCGCCAGCCGGGGCTCGGCCATCCGCGCGTAGCGCCGGGTCCACACCCACCCCAGGGCGAAGCCGACGCCGAGGTAGACGTCGGCCGTCACGAAGAACGCCGCCACGCCGGTGACGGTGTGGTCCCGGGTGCGGGTCCCGGCGGGGGTGGCCGCCACCGCCGCGATGAGGACGGCCACCGCGCCCATCAGCGCCAGCGCGTACCAGCCGGCGCGCCGGCGGGCCCGGGCGGGCTCCAGGGAGGAGAAGAGGTAGAAGTACACCATGCAGTTGACCGCGGCCAGCACCAGGATGTGCTGGACCAGCCGGGACGTCATGGGCGCCAGGCCCAGGAACACCTCGTCGCGGTCGGCCGCCAGCCCGAAGGGGTAGGCCGCGGCCCAGCAGGCGATCAGCCCGGTCACCGCCCACAGCGGCACGTCGCGCGGCGCCCGCGTCAGCCGGTAGGCCATCCAGGCCAGGGCCAGGAACGAGCCCGCGCCGTACAGGGTCAGCAGCAGGTTCACAGCCACCCCAGCCGGTCGCCGAGGGAGGTGCCGATGCGGTCGGCGGCGGCGTCGGTGGACGACCGCGGGGCCACGTGGTCCAGTACCGAGGCCCACTCCAGGATGATCGTGGCCACCGTCTCGGCCTCCCGCTCCTGCTCGCTGTCGTAGGCGGTGCGCCGCAGGGCCCGCCGTACCGCGCCCGGGTCGAGGTCGAGGTCGGGGAGTTCGCCGGGCGGGAGGTGCTCGGTGCCGCGGCGCAGTTCGGTCAGCAGCGCTTCCTCGTGGGGGTCCCGCGGATCGTGCTCGTCGCTCCGGTGGTCGGCCAGCATGTGGCCGAGCTCGTGCAGGATGATGTGGCGCTGGTGGGCGCTGCTGGTCTCCTGCTGGTAGACGATGTAGTCGGCCGCCGGAGCGCCGACCCACATGCCGAACGGGCCCGGGACGGGGATCGGGTAGGGCACCAGCCTCAGGGGCCTGCCGCGGCGCTGCCCCATCCGGCGGCAGAGCTCGGCCACGTCCAGGGGCGGCCGGATGTCGAGTTCGTTGAGCAGCCGTCGGCACCGCCGGCGCAGTTCCCTTTCCTTCACGGAGAACGGTCCCCCCTGTCCGTCTTGTCCGTCGTCAGCGGTCGAGGCTCCGGGGCGGCGGGGGCCGCGCCGGACCCGTGCCGGCCGTCCAGTTCCAGGACGTGCTCGATGATCTCGGCGGCCGCCGCCAGGCCCTCCGGGGACAGCTCCAGGGCGCGCAGCGCCAGGTTGCGCACCCCGAGGTTGCCCGCCAGCAGGGCCAGTTCGCCCTCCACGGCTCCCGGCGCGGCGTCCTCCTCGCCCAGGAAGGAGGAGGCGGGAACGCCGAAGAAGCGGGCCAGGGCGGTCAGCAACTCGGTGGAGGGGTTGCGCTTGGTGCCCTTGCGCAGCGCCGAGAGGTAGGCGCCGCTCACGCGGATGCCCGGGTTGGCCTCCCGTACCGCCGCCGCCACCTCCTCGTTGGTGTACCGGCGCCCCCGCGGTCCGTGCGGGCGCACCTCGTCGAACAGCCGGTCCAGCCTGGCGGCCAGCGTCGGCCGTCCACCGGAGTCGGGCACCGACCCTCACCTCCACCACGTGCGATCCACCGGGGCGGCCTCCCCGTGATCGGCGGCAACGACCCCTGTACGCACAGAGGTTGGCAGGAAGGCGACGGGGAGTCCAGCCGTGCGGGTCGGCGACGGATGCGGACCGTTTCCGTCCGGGCACCCGCAGTGTCCGCGGTACCCGAAGTGCCCGCAGTGCCCCGCGCCCGGCTGCGGGATGATCGCCCCGTGACCCGCCGCCGTTTCCGCCCGGACCCCCGGGGCCGCCGCCTCGCCGCCCCGCTGCTCTGCCTCCTGCTGCTGCTCACGGCGGCGTGCTCGGGCCCCGCCCCGCCGGGCGGGGCGCCCCCGGACGGAGCCCGCTGGCGGCCGGAGCCCGGCACCACCTGGCAGTGGCAGCTCCAGGGCCGCGTCGACCCGGACGTGGACGCCGAGGTCTACGACATCGACGGCTTCGAGAACGGCGCGGCGACCGTGGCCGCCCTCCACACCCGCGGCCGCAGGGTGATCTGCTACCTCAACGCCGGCGCCTGGGAGGACTTCCGCCCCGACCGGGACGCCTACCCGCCCTCCGTCCTGGGCCGGGGCAACGGCTGGCCCGGCGAGCGCTGGGTGGACATCCGCCGCCTGGACGTCCTGCGCCCGATCCTGGCCGCGCGCGTCGACATGTGCGCGAGGAAGGGCTTCGACGCGGTCGAGCCCGACCTGCTCGACGGCTACCGCAACGACACCGGCTTCCCCCTCACCGCCGCCCACCAGCTCGCGTTCAACCGCACGGTCGCGGAACTCGCCCACCGGCGGGGGCTCTCGGTCGGCCTGAAGAACGACCTCGACCAGATCCCGGAGCTGGTGGACGACTTCGACTTCGCGGTCAACGAGGAGTGCGCCGAGTTCGGCGAGTGCGCGCGGCTCTCCCCGTTCACCGAACGGGGCAAGGCCGTCCTGCACGCCGAGTACGCCCTGTCCACCGGGGAGTTCTGCGACACCTCGCGCCGGCTGCGCCTGAGCTCGATCCGCAAGCGCCCCGCCCTGGACGCCTGGCTCCGCACCTGCTGACCGCGCCCGCCCCCGGCGCGCGGGCGCTCACCGCGCGGGCGCCGGGGCGACATCGTCCTTCGGGCGGGCGCGCTCCAGGATCGCGCCGAGGTCCGCGCCCGCCGGGAGGGTGCCGAAGGCGTACCCCCAGTCCCCGCCGAGCCGGGAGGCGCAGAACGCGTCGGCGACGGCCGGGTGGCTGTGGCGCACCAGCAGACTGCCCTGGAGGACGAGGGCCAGCCGTTCGGCGAGGACCCGGGCGCGGAGCTGCGCGACCCGCGGGTCGCGCAGCTCCGGCAGCATGGCCCGCACCCCGGCCGCGGCCGCGTCCAGCCGGGCGTCGGCGCCGGCGGCGGCGTCCACCTCGGCCAGCACGGCGTCCAGCGCGGCGGGTTCCCTGGCCAGGGCGCGCAGGACGTCGAGGGCGACCACGTTGCCCGAGCCCTCCCAGATCGACAGCAGCGGCGCCTCGCGGTACAGGCGCGGCATGCCCGACTCCTCGACGTAGCCGTTGCCGCCCAGGCACTCCAGCGCCTCGGCCGCGTGCGCGCTGCCGCGCTTGCACACCCAGTACTTGGACACCGCCAGGGCCAGGCGGCGGAAGGCCGCCTCCGACGCGTCCCCGGCGTGCGCGGCGTCCACGGCCGCCGCCAGCCGCAGCCCGAGGGTGGTGGCCGCCTCCGACTCGACGGCCAGGTCGGCCAGGACCGAGCGCATCAGCGGCTGGTCGATCAGCTCGGCGCCGAAGGCCCGCCGGTGGGCGGTGTGGTGGAGGGCCTGCCGCAGTCCGGCGCGCATGCCGGCGGCCGTGCCCAGGACGCAGTCCAGACGGGTCATGTTCACCATCTCCACGATGGTGCGCACCCCGCGCCCCGGCTCCCCGACCGGCCAGGCCACGGCCCGGTCGTACTCGACCTCGGAGGAGGCGTTGGAGCGGTTGCCCAGCTTGTCCTTCAGACGCTGGAGGCGCATCGCGTTGCGGGTGCCGTCCGGCAGGACGCGCGGCAGCAGGAAGCAGGTCAGCCCCTCCTCGGCCTGCGCGAGCACCAGGAAGACGTCGCTCATCGGC
Organism: Streptomyces sp. DH37; assembly: GCF_029813835.1. Taxonomy (GTDB): domain Bacteria; phylum Actinomycetota; class Actinomycetes; order Streptomycetales; family Streptomycetaceae; genus Streptomyces. The sequence goes on along the minus strand of NZ_JARVKV010000004.1, from coordinate 124,000 downwards.
GCGGAGGTGAACCACTTGTGGCCGGTGAGCAGATAGCCGCCGTCGCCGGCCGGGACGGCCTCGGTGGTGTTGGCCCGCACGTCCGAGCCGCCCTGCTTCTCCGTCATCGACATGCCCGCGATCAGCCCGGACTTGCCCAGCGGCGGACGCAGCCCGGCGTCGTAGGAGCGGGAGGCCAGCAGCGGCTCGTAGGCGGCGGCCAGTTCGGGCTGGGCGCGCAGCGCGGGGACGGCGGCGTACGTCATGGAGACCGGGCAGCCGTGCCCGGCCTCGGCCTGGGACCACAGGTAGAACTTGGCGGCGCGCACCAGATGCGCGCCGGGGCGGTCGTCGGCCCAGGGCGCCGCGTGCAGCCCGTGCCGGACGGCCGTCTCCATCAGGCGGTGCCAGGCGGGGTGGAACTCCACCTCGTCCACGCGGTGGCCGTAGCGGTCGTGGGTGCGCAGGCGGGGCGGGGTCTCCTCGGCCATCCGGGCCCAGTCCTGCACCTCGGGCGTGCCGGCCAGCGCGCCCAGCTCCCGGACCTCCGCCTCGCCCCACCCGGCGCCGTGGCGGCGCAGGGCCTCCGGTACGGCGGGGTCGTCGGCGGTGGTGAAGCCGGTCAGCGGCGGGGGCTGGTTGATCACTTCATGGGTGGCGCTCACGGCGACCTCCGGCAGGAGCGGCGGCGGGACGGCGGTGCCCGTACTCTGACATTACAGATCCCGCATACGTGACGGAAAGCTGTAATGGCCCAGGCGGCTAGGATTGCGCTGCTCATGAACGGCACAGAAGGCCCGGACGGCACTCACGGCACTCACGGCACCCACGGCACCCACGGCACCCGGGCACCCGCCCTGCGGCCCCTGACGGCCCGCTCGATCGTGCTCAGCACCCTGCTCGGCCACCACCCGCCCGCCCTGCCCGCCAGGGCCCTGGTCCGGGTCGGCGAACTCTTCGGGATCGCGGAGGGCACGGTGCGGGTGGCGCTGTCGCGGATGGTCGCGGCCGGGGACCTGGCCCAGCGCGCCGACGGCTCGTACGGCCTCACCGCGCGCCTGCTGGAGCGCCAGGCCCGCCAGGACGACAGCCGCGCGCCCCGCACCCGCGACTGGCGGGGCGAGTGGGAGATCGCCGTCGTCACCGCCGAGCGCCGGGCCGCGGTCGACCGGGGCGCCCTGCGCCAGGCCATGACCGCCCTGCGCCTGGCCGAACTGCGCGAGGGGACCTGGCTGCGCCCCGCCAACCTGCTGCGGGCCCGCCCGCCCGTGGTCGCCGAGCAGTGCACGCTGCTGACCGGCGCCCCCGACGGCGACCCGGCCGAACTGGCCGCCGCGCTGTGGGACCTGGACGGCTGGGCGGCCGGCGCCCGCGCCCTGACGGCCGCCGCCGACGCCGCCGCGGAGGCCGGGGACCTGGCCCGGCGCTTCACCGTCTCGGCCGCCGTCCTGCGCCATCTGCTCGCCGACCCCCTGCTCCCCGCCGGTCTGCTGCCCGGCGACTGGCCGGGCGCGGCGCTGCGCGCCCGCTACGACGCCTTCGAGGCGGATCTCCGCGCCGTCCTCCAGCGCCACGCGGCACCGGGGTAGCCGGCGCGGCGGGCAGCGGGCAGCCGGCGCGACGGGCGGCGGGCAGCGGGTCACCCCCGGGGGCGGTGCCCGTTCCGTGCCCGCCCCGTGCCCGCGCCGGCTCAGCGCGGGGCGAGCACCACCCACACCTGCCCCCGGGCGAAGGTCACCGGGTCGCCCCCGGGCGTGGTGAACTGCGTGCCGCTCTCCGCCGACGGCCGCGACCAGCGCGCTTCGTACGCCCGGCCGCCGCGCAGCACCGTCGCCTCGCCGGAGCCGGTGGTCTCCGAGTACGGGCTGACGCTGCCGCCGCGGTCCTGGAAGCGGGAGTCGCGGATCACCACGCGCTGGAGGACGACCGTGGGGGCCCCGAGCCGGCCGCCGTCGGCGGCGGTCGCCTCCTCGCCGTCGATGGACACCAGCCAGCGGTCGTGCTCGGCCGACCAGACGAAGGCGTACCGGACGGCCGGGAAACGGACGGCCTCCTCGGTGTCGGCCCGGCCGCCCTCCGGCGCCGAGCCGAAGCGGAAGCCGATGTCGGAGGCACCGCTCACCCCGTCGGGCGCCTCGCGCAGCGCGGCCCGGGGATCCAGGTACATGTTGTGCGGGGCGGAGCGCTCCGCGCTGCGCGAGTAGGCGCCGGGCGCCTCGCCGGGCGGCACCAGGCGGAGGGAGGACGCCTCCAGCACCGGCACCAGCTTCGACTGCGCCCCGGAGTAGGCCAGCGCCGGTTCGCCGAACTGCCGCAGCAGCTCGATGTCCGACTCCCGTGCGCTGCGCACCGGGCCGACGGAGGGCGGCAGGTCGGAGGAGTACACGGCCAGCAGCCGGGTCAGCCCCGACTCGACCTGCTCCACGTACACGATGTCGGCCTGCTCCAGCCCCGACTGGGGGCGCGCCGCCGCCACGTTGTCGATCTTCACGGCGAGCACCGGCGCCGAGGCGTCCCGGACCTCCTCGCCGGTGAACGGGGAGCGGCTCCCCTGCTCCCCGTCGCCGCCGCCCGGGCAGCCCGTCAGCAGCGCGGCGGACACCAGCAGCGCCGCCAGCGCCCGGGCCCGCGCGGTCCGCCGTCCCGTGCCCCGCCTGCTTCCCGCCGTCCCCGCCGTCCGCGCCGCCCCCGTCCCCGCCGTCCGTGTCGTCCGCATCGCTCGCCGTCCCTCCGGCCGGGCGCCGCCGCCGCGCCCCGTGATGACCTCTCACCCCATCCCTTGACCGGGATGGGCGGTTTCATGTCCGTCTGCTCCGAACGGGTGACACGGCGCCGTCCGCGGCCCGGACGCGCCGGGGGCGTGTGTTCAGACAGCGCACACCCCGGCTCCCCGGAGCGGTCACGCCGAATCCAGCCAGCCCGGCGAAGAAAGGGGTGAGCCAGGCCGCCGCCCGGTGGTCCGGCGATTCCGCTCGCCGCCCGGATGAGGAGGACCCGTCGTGTCCGTTCCCACCGTCCCCGCCACCGCCCTCCCCGGCGTCCCCGCCCAGCCCTCCGCCCCCGCGTCCGCGTCCGCCGGGACCGGCTACACCGTCTCCCTCGCCCGCGGCGAGGCGGACGTACGGGCCGCGCAGCGCCTGCGGTACGAGGTCTTCGCCGGGGAGATGGGCGCCCGCCTCGCCACCCCCGAGCCGGGGCTGGACGCCGACCCCTTCGACGCGTACTGCGACCACCTCCTGGTGAGGGAGCGGGCGACCGGGGAGGTGGTGGGCACCTACCGGCTGCTGCCGCCCGAACGGGCGCGCGCCGCCGGAGGGCTGTACGCCGAGGGGGAGTTCGAGCTGGACGGACTGGCGGGCCTGCGCGGCGACCTGGTGGAGGCGGGCCGCTCCTGCGTCCACCCCGACCACCGCGGCGGCGCCGTCATCTCCCTGATGTGGGCGGGCATCGCCCGCTACCTGACGCGCACCGGGCACAACTGGCTCGGCGGGTGCTGCTCCCTGCCGCTGGCCGACGGCGGGAGGACGGCCGCCGCCGTGTGGGAGACGGTCGCCGAACGGCACCTCGCGCCCGTCGCGTACCGGGTGCGCCCCCGGCTGCCCTGGCGCGCCGAGGGCGTGGAGCAGGCGCCGGGCGCCGCCCCCCGCACCGCGCTGCCCCCGCTGCTGCGCGGCTACCTGCGGCTGGGCGCCAAGGTCTGCGGGGAGCCCGCCCACGACCCGGAGTTCGGCGTCGCCGACCTGTACGTGCTGCTCTCGCTGCGCGACACCGACCCGCGCTACCTGCGCCACTTCCTCGCCCTCCTCCCGGCCTGACGGAACCGGCGGCGGAAGAGGGGAGGAGCGATGGACACCGCAGGCCGGGCGAACCCGTGGTTCCCCTTCTCGCCGTGCACCGTGGCCGGCTGCCTGCCCCGCGGCCCGGCGGCGGCCGGGGCGGCGCTGCGGCCGGTCCGCTGGGCGGCCCTGGCCGCCGTCCTGCTGACGGGTGTGGCGCTGTCACCGGCCGTACGCCGCCTCGCCCCGGCCCGCCGCGAGGGGCTGGTGCGGCGGTGGAACCGGGCGATCGCCGCCGCGCTGGGCGTACGGGTCCGGGTCACGGGCGCGCCCGCGGCCGGCCCGGCGCTGGTGGTGGCCAACCACGTCTCCTGGCTGGACGTGCCGCTGCTGGCCGCCGTCGTGCCCGGCCGGATGCTGGCCAAGCGGGAGGTCGGACGGTATCCGGTGCTGGGGCGGCTGGCCGCCCGCGGGGGCACCCTCTTCATCGACCGGGAGCGGCTGCGCTCCCTGCCGGGAACGGTCGGGGAGATCGCCGCGGCCCTGCGCGCGGGCTCGACCGTGGTGGTCTTCCCCGAGGGCAGCACCCGGTGCGGCAGGCAGCGGGGGCCGTTCCGGCGGGCGGTGTTCCAGGCCGCGCTGGACGCCGGGGTGCCCGTGCAGCCGGTGGCGATCCGCTACCGGACGCGCGGCGCGGCGGGCGGCGCGGCGGGCGGCGCGGTGGAGGCGGGCGGCACGGTGGACGCGCGGGCCGCCTTCGTCGGCGACGACACGCTGGCCGCCTCGCTGCGCCGGGTGGCCGCCGCCCGGGGCCTGGTCGCCGAGGTGACCGTACTGCCGCCGCTGCCGCCCGGCGCCCACCCCGACCGCCGCGCGCTGGCCGGCGCCGCGCGGGAGGCGGTGGAGGCGGCCCTGACGGCGGCGGTGGAGACGGCGGCGGTGGCGGGCGGTCGTCCGTGCCCGCCACCGCCCGGTCCCGCCACCGGCACGGGAACCGGCCGGGACCTGTCCGGACGTCAGCCCGCGGCGGCCTGACGGGTGAGGCGGATGGTGTCCCGGTACCATAGCCCGCTGTCCTTGACGGTGCGGCGCTGGGAGCCGTAGTCGACGTGGACCAGGCCGAACCGCTTGGCGTACCCGTAGGCCCACTCGAAGTTGTCCATCAGGGACCAGGCGAAGTAGCCGCGCACGTCCGCGCCCGCGCTCCGGGCCGCCGCCACCGCGCGGATGTGGTCGGCGAGGTAGGCGGTGCGGTCGGCGTCGTGCACCGAGCCGTCGGCCGCCGGCTCGTCGTCGAAGGCGGCGCCGTTCTCGGTGATCACCGTCGGCAGCCCGTAGTCCTTCTCCAGCCGCACCAGCAGCTCGGTCAGGCGCTCGGGGACGATCTCCCAGTCCATCGCCGTGCGCGGCCGGCCCTGCGGGACGACCCGTGTCACCGGCAGCCCGTCCTCGTCCGTGGCGGCGCCGTCCTCGGTGGTGCCGGAGAAGACGTGGCCGGAGTAGAAGTTGACGCCGAGCACGTCCAGCGGTGTGGAGATCACCTCCAGGTCGCCGTCCTCCACGGGCAGGGTCACCCCCCTGGCGGACAGGTCCTCCACCACGTCCTGCGGATAGCGCCCGTGCACCAGCGGGTCCAGGTAGAGCCGGGTGCCCATGCCGTCGGCGCGGCGCGCGGCGGCCCGGTCGGCCTCGCTGTCGGTGGCCGGGGTGGCGGTGCCCAGGTTGAGGGTGATGCCCAGCTCCTCGGGCGCGTGCCCGGCGGCGCGCAGCCGCCGCGCGGCCAGGCCGTGGCCGAGCAGCAGGTGGTGGACGGCCCGCATGGAGTCGCCGAAGTCGCGGCGGCCCGGCGCGTGCACCCCCTGGTCGTAGCCGAGCACCGCCGAGCACCACGGCTCGTTCAGCGTCGTCCAGTGCCGGACGCGGTCGCCGAGCGCGTCGTGGGCGATCTCGGCGTAGTCGGCGAAGCGGTACGCGGTGTCGCGGGCGGGCCAGCCGCCGGCGTCCTCCAGCTCCTGGGGCAGGTCCCAGTGGTAGAGGGTGACCCACGGGGTGATGCCGTGCTCCAGCAGCTCGTCGGTGAGCCGGTCGTAGAAGGCGATGCCGTGCGGGTTGCCCTTCCCGCGCCCGCCCGGCTGGATGCGGGGCCAGGCCAGCGAGAAGCGGTAGGTGTCCACGCCGAGGGAGGCGATCAGCTCCACGTCCTGCGGCATCCGGTGGTAGTGGTCGCAGGCCGTGTCGCCGTTCTCGCCGCCGGCCACGGCGCCGGGGACCCGGCAGAAGGTGTCCCAGATGGAGGGGGTGCGGCCGTCCTCGTCCACGGCGCCCTCGATCTGGTACGACGAGGTGGCCACCCCCCAGCGGAAGTCCGCGGGCAGCCCGGCGATCGGCGCGGGCGCGGGCGCGGGGGCGGAGGCGGTCGGGGGGGACATGGGAGTGGTGGCGGTCATGCTTCTCCAGATCGGCGGTCGTCGTTGAGCCAGCAGGCGACGCTGCGGCCGGTGTCGGTGGTGGTGTCGGTGGTGGTGACGGGCGTGAGCCGGGGCGTGCGCCGGTCGCAGGGCTCGAAGGACTTCGGACAGCGGGGGTGGAAGGCGCAGCCGGACGGCATGGCCCGCAGGTCCGGCGGGGAGCCGGGTATGCCGGTCAGCTCGCGGCGCGGGCCGTGCAGCGCGGGGAAGGAGTGCAGCAGCCCGTGGCTGTACGGGTGGCGGGGGTCGCGGTAGATGTCGGCGGCCCCGGCCTGCTCCACGACCCGGCCGCCGTACATGATGGCGATCCGGTCGGAGAACTCGATCAGCAGCGAGATGTCGTGGGTGATGAAGACGACCGAGAAGTCCAGCTCCTCGCGGAGCCGCACCAGCTGCCGCAGGATCTGGCGCTGCATCACCACGTCCAGCGCGGTGGTCGGCTCGTCCATGATGACGATCTCCGGCTCCAGGGCCAGCGCCATCGCGATCATCACCCGCTGCCGCATGCCGCCCGAGAGCTGGTGCGGATAGGCGCCCAGCCGGTCGGGGGAGATCCCCACCAGCGACAGCAGCTCCCGCGCCCGCTCGACGCGCTCGGCCCGCGGCATCTGCGGCCGGTGGGCCCTGAGCACGTCGGTGAGCTGGGTGCGGACGGTGTGGACGGGGTTGAGGGAGTTCATCGCCCCCTGGAAGACGATGGAGACCTCCTGCCAGCGGAACGCCCGCAGCTCCTGCGGTGTCATGGCCAGGACGTCCACCGGCCCGCCCTCGCGCGGGTGGTACCGCACGTCCCCGCCGGTGATCACCCCGGGCGGGGAGAGCAGCCGGGTGACGGCGTAGGCCAGGGTGGACTTGCCCGAGCCGGACTCGCCGGCCAGGCCCAGCACCTCGCCGCGCCGCAGGGTCAGGTCCACGTCGTGCAGGGCCCGCACCGCGCCGTCCCCGACGCCGTAGTCGACGGACAGGGCGCTGATCTCCAGCACGGGCGGCCGCGTCGCGGCGTGCGGCGGGGTGCTCACGGGGGAGGTGGCCGATGTGCTCATACGGGGGTCTCCTCGGTCTTGCGCGCGCCGTCCGTGCCGTCCGTGCCGTCCGGGCCTTCGGCGTCTCCCGCCCCGCCGCGCGGGGTACGGGCGACGGGGGTGAAGCCGACCCGCATGCGGGCCCCGCCCCGTACCCGGACGGAGGTGCGCAGCCGGGGGTTGACGAACTCGTCGATGCCGAAGTTGACCAGCGTCAGTGCCGTGCCCAGCAGCGCGATGCACAGCCCGGCGGGCACGAACCACCACCACGCGCCCTGGCCGAGCGCCTGGTTGCTCTGCGCCCAGAACAGGATGGTTCCCCAGTTCCAGTGGGAGATGTCGGCCACGCCGATGAAGGCGAGGGTGATCTCCGAGAGCACCGCGAAGATCACCGTTCCGACGAAGCCGGAGGCGATGACGGCGGTCAGGTTCGGCAGGATCTCGAAGACGATGATCCGCCAGGTGGACTCGCCCGTGGCCCGCGCGGCCTGGACGTAGTCCCGCCCGCGCAGCGACAGGGTCTGCGCGCGCAGCACCCGCGCGCCCCAGGCCCACGCGGTGAGGCTGATGACCACCGCGATGATCACGTCGCCCGAGTCCGGCAGGAAGCTGGCGATGATGATGATGAGCGGAAGGCCGGGGATGACGAGGAAGATGTTGGTGAACGCGGAGAGCACCTCGTCGCCGATCCCGGAGAGGAAACCGGAGCTCACCCCGACCAGCACCGACAGCACGGTCGCGAAGAAGCCCGCGACGAACCCCACCACGAGCACCCCGCGGGTGCCCACCAGCACCTGGGAGAAGATGTCCTGCCCGGTCTGCGTGGTGCCGAACGGGTGTGCCCAGGAGGGCGGCTGGAGCACGTCGTCGCTCATCGCGGACGGGTCGTACGGGGCCAGCCACTCCCCGGCGACGGCGAGCAGGACGAACAGGCCCAGGATCGCCAGCCCGGTCGCGGTCTTGCCGTTGCGCAGGAAGCGCAGCCGGTCGCGGCGGGCCACGGGCGGGGCGGCGGCGACGGTGGCGGCGCTCTCGGACGCCTGGACGGCCATCGGTCAGCCCTCCCTTCGGGTGCGCGGGTCGAGGATCATGTAGAGCAGGTCGGCGAGGAGGTTCGCGGCCAGCACGGCGAGCGTGATGATCAGGAAGACGCCCTGCATCAGCGGGTAGTCCTTGGCGTTGACGCCCTGGAAGAGGACGTAGCCGATGCCGGGGTAGGAGAAGACCATCTCCACCAGCAGCGTGCCGCCGACGATGAAGCCGAGCGAGAGGGCGAAGCCGGAGACGTTCGGCAGGATCGCGTTGCGGGCGGCGTAGGAGAACATCACCCGGCGCTCCGGCAGGCCCTTGGCCTGGGCGACCATCACGTAGTCCTCGGAGGAGACGGTCACCATCATGTTCCGCATCCCCAGGATCCAGCCGGCCACCGCGCTGAGCACGATGGTCACGCCCGGCAGCACCGCGTGGTACAGCGCGCTGGAGACGAACGCCCCGCTGAAGGAGGGGACGAGGGAGGTGTCGTAGCCGCCGGACGCCGGGAAGACGGGCCACTGCACCGCGAACAGCGCGATGGCGATCAGCCCCAGCCAGAAGTACGGGATGGCCGAGATGAAGGTGGTCACCGGCAGCAGCCCGTCCAGCCAGGAGCCCCGCTTCCAGCCGGCGAAGATGCCGACGCCGGTGCCGAGCAGGAAGCTGATCAGGGTCGTGGTGCCGACCAGGGCCAGGGTCCACGGCAGGCTCTGGGCGATGACCTCCGAGACGGGGGTGGGGAAGAAGGTGAACGACGTCCCCAGGTCGCCGCGGGCCAGGTTGCCCCAGTAGTCGAGGTACTGCTGCCACAGCGAGCGGTCGCGGTCCAGACCGAAGAGGGCCTCGAGGGAGGCGATGGACTTGCTGGAGAGCTGGCCCTGGTAGCGGGCGAGCAGCGACTGCACCGGATCGCCGGGCATCAGCCGGGGGATGAGGAAGTTGATGGTGATGGCCGCCCACGCGGTGAGCAGGTAGAACGCCAGGCGCTGGAGGACGAACTTCACGAGGCGGCCCCCCGCCCGGCTCCGGAGGCGCCGGCGGCCGGCACGCCCTCGGAGGTGTCGTACAGCCAACAGGCCGCCCACTGGCCGCCGTCGAGCTCGAAGCGCGGTGGCGTCCGGGTGCGGCAGCGCTCCATCGCCAGCGGGCAGCGCGGGTGGAAGCGGCAGCCCTCGGGCGGCGAGATCAGGCTGGGCGGCTCGCCGGCCGACGGGTCGGCCTCCTCCGCCGGCTCGTCCCCGCCGTCCCCGTCCGTGCCGTCCCCGGTGACCCGGTCCGGGTCGGGGGCGGAGGCCAGCAGCAGCCGGGTGTAGGGGTGGGCCGGGCGCTGGGTGACGGTCTCGCTGTCGCCGCCCTCGACCATCCGGCCCGCGTACATCACCAGCGTCTCGTCCGCGAAGTAGCGGGCGGAGGCGATGTCGTGGGTGATGTAGAGGATCGCCAGGTCCAGCCGCTCCTTGAGGTCGCGCAGCAGGTTGAGCACGCCGAGGCGGATGGAGACGTCCAGCATCGACACCGGCTCGTCGGCCAGCAGCACCCGGGGGTCGGCGGCCATGGCGCGGGCGATGGCCACCCGCTGGCGCTGCCCGCCGGACAGCTCGTGCGGGAAGGCGTCCAGATAGCGGGAGGCCGGGGTGAGCTGCACGCGCTCCAGCAGCGCGGCCAGCGCCTTCTCCAGCTCCGCCGCACCGCTCCCGGCCCGGCCGTGGATGCGCAGCGCGCGGGTCAGGTGGTAGCGGATGGTGTGCACCGGGTTGAGCGAGGCGAACGGGTCCTGGAAGATCAGCTGGACGTGCCGGCAGTACGCGCGGAACGCCCGCCCCCGTCCGGCCCGTGCGGGCTCGCCGTCCAGCAGGATCTCCCCGGCGGTCACCGGGTAGAGCTGGGCGAGCAGCCGGGCGACGGTCGACTTCCCGGAGCCGGACTCGCCCACCAGCGCGGTCACCGAGCCGCGGCGCAGCCGCAGCGAGACGTCGTCCACGGCGTGGACGGCCCGGCGCGGCCCGCCCAGCAGCGCGCGGGCGCCGCGCCGCACGGGGAAGTGCTTGCTCACCCCCCGGGCCTCCAGCACCACGCGCTCGCCGGGGCCGGGTGGTGGTGCCGTGTGTTCTTCGGAGCGTTCTTCGGACATGGCTCTTCCTGTGGTCCCTGTCGTCGTGGCTGTCGTGCTGCCTGCGGCGTGCTGCCTGTGGCGTGTTGCCCGCGGCGCGCTGTCTGCGGCGCGCCGCCCGTGTCGTGCCCGCGGCGCCCGGCGGGACGCCGGGGCGGGGGTCCGCCCCGCCGCCGTGCGGGGATGGGATCGGATGCGCGGCGGGGCGGACGGCCGGTCGGCCTCCCGTCAGGAGGCGGGGCGCAGGTGCAGGACGACGTCCAGGGAGTTGGGCTGGGTGGGCTGCGGCGGCGCGTACGGGTCGGACTCGGTCGGCCAGCCGACCCAGTTGCGGGTGGTGTACTCGGCGCCGATGGGAGCGGCGGCGGTGGCGATGAGCGGCACTTCCTCGACCATGATCCGCTGGAGCTCGTTCAGCGCCTCGGTGCGGACGCTCTCGTCGCTCGCGTTGGCGTACTCCTTGAGCGCCTTGGTGGCCTTCTCGTTGCGGAAGCGGCCGAAGTTGCCGCCGGGGGACGCCTTGCCCAGCGGCTGGTACAGCTCGCCGTCCATGACGTGCTGGTACATGTCGTACGGGGTGGCGCCGCTGTTGGTCCAGTGCAGGCTGGCGTCGAAGTCGCCCTTGTTCATCGCGGTCGTCCAGGCGTCGACCGTCTGGGTCCTGACCTTGGCCTCGATGCCGATCTGCTTGACGTTGTCCTTGATGATCGACAGGCCGGTGAGGTAGTCCGACCACCCGGCCGGGTCGGTGAGCGTCATCGTCACCGGCTTGCCCGAGGGGTCCTTCAGGACGCCGCCCGCCAGGGTGTAGCCGGCCTCCTTCAGCTCCTTCTTGGCGGCCTCGACGTCCACCGTCTGCTTCGCGTCCTTGTACTCGGGCGCGAGGAAGGGCTCACCGGCCGGCAGCGGCAGGCCCGTCACGCTCTCGATCTTCGGGTAGAGCGTGGCCTGCGCCCGGACGTGGATGGCCTCGCGGTCGACCACGTGGTTGATGGCGCGGCGCAGCGCCGGGTCGTCGAAGGGCTTCTTCGCGGTGTTGAACCACAGGCCGTGGACACCGAGTCCGGAGGGGAACCAGAGCTTGTTGTGCTCGGGGTCCTTGGAGACGTAGATCTTCTTGTAGTCCGGGGTGAAGACGAAGGACCACTCGCAGGTGCCGTTGGCCAGGGCCGTGGTCTGCGCGTTGTTGTCGTTGTAGGAGGTGTACCGCAGCTCCTCGACCTTCGGCTTCTCCTGCCAGTAGGTGTCGCGGGCGGTGAGGGTGATGGTCTGCGGGGTGAAGGTCTTGAGCGTGTACGGACCGGTGCCCACCGGTTCCTTGTTGGGCCAGGTCTCGGGGTCCTTCACCTTCGACCAGATGTGCTTGGGCACGATGAAGGTGGTCAGGATCTTGCTCTGGTTGACGAACTGCGGCTCGGGGAAGGTCAGTTCGACGGTGTCGCCCTTGCGGCTGATGCCGTCGTAGGGGATGGCGTTGATGTTGAGCGCCCCGTTCCCCTTGATCAGCCGGAAGGTGAACTCCACGTCCTCCGCGCTGAACTTCTTCCCGTCGGACCAGGTGGGCCCGGACTGCACGGTCAGGGTGAGCTTGCGGTAGTTGTCCGACCACTTCCACTCGCTGGCCAGCCAGGGCGTGCCCTTGTCGGCCGGGCGGACGCCGTTCACCATCACCAGCGGCTCGTAGATCATGTGGCGGTAACCCAGGGAGGCGCCCGCGGAGGTGCCCAGGAACGGGTTGCTGTTGTTGGTCTGCGGACCGTTGGGCATGCCGACGGTGAGCACGCCCTTGTCGCCCTTGGCCGAGGGGCCGCCCGCGCCGGGGGCGCCCGCGGTGCAGCCGGCGAGCAGGACGGTGGCGCTCAGGGCCACCGCGACGGCGGTTCTGGTGCGGGCTCGGACTCTCATGGTGTCTCCTCCTGGGTCTTCCTGTTCGATCGCGGTGAGTGAGGGCGCGATCGCCGATGGTTCTGAGAGCGCTCTCACAGTGGTGGGACGCCGCTTATGAGAGCGCTCTCAGAAGGGTTTCGCGGCGTTGGGGTGCGGAGTGCGGTGCGATGGGGTGGGGGGCGGGGCTCTAGGGGGTGGGGCCGGGGGCCGACGCCCGGACCACCAGCTCGGTGGGCAGGACGACGCGGTCGCCGTCCGGGGGATCGCCGCCGACCCGGGCCAGCAGCAGGGCCGCGGCCGCTTCGCCCATGGCCCGCAGGGGCTGGCGGACGGTGGTCAGCGGGGGATCGGTGTACGCGGACAGCGGGATGCCGTCGAAGCCGATCACGGCGACGTCGTCGGGCACCCGCCGTCCGGCGGCGCGCAGGGCTCGCAGGGCGCCCATCGCGCTCAGGTCGTTGTGGGCGAAGACGGCGTCCACGGCGGCGCCGTCGGCCAGCAGCTTCTCCACGGCCTCCTCCCCGGAGCGCTCGCCGAAGTCGCCCTCCAGGGTGCGGCGGGGGTCGTGGCCGACGCCGTGCCCGTCCAGGGTGCGGACGAAGCCGTCCAGCCGCTCGCGCACGCAGCCGAACCGCCGCGGGCCGGTGACCACCAGCGGCTCCCGGCGCCCCAGGGCGAGCAGCTGGCGTGCCGCCTGCTCCCCGCCGAGGGCGTTGGTGGTGGCGACGGAGGGGAAGTCCGGGTGGCGGGCGCGGTCGTCGATCAGCACGACCGGCAGGCCCGCGCGGTGCATCGCGGCGACGGCGCCGATCTCGCTCTCCGGCTCCACCACCAGCAACCCGTCGAACGCGTTCGCCGAGACCTGCTCGGTGAACTGCGCCATCGACTCCGTGCCGCGGCTGCAGGTGAACAGCAGCAGCCCGTACCCGGCGGCCTCGACGGCGTCCACCGCGCCCTGGATGAGTTCGGCCACCCAGGGCCAGGTGAGGGAGGGGGCGAGCATGCCGACGGTGCGGCTGCGCCCCCGGGCCAGTCCGACGGCGCGCGAGCTGGGCACGTAGCCCAGCCGGCCGATCACCTCGCGCACCCGCTCGGCGGTCCGGACGTCCACCTCGCCCTTGGCGTTGAGCACCCGGGAGACGGTCGACTTGCTGACCCCGGCCGCACGGGCGACATCGGCGATGGTGACGCGCATGGGCACTCCTTCGACGGCTCGGCGCGGCTGGGGGGCAGCGGTGGGGCGGTGGTGGACGGACGGCGGGCCGGGCGGTGACCGGGTGGCGGCCGACGGGTCGGCGGAACCGGTCCCGGGACCGGTGCCGGGCATGGGCAGGGAGTCAAGCGGCAGCGGACAACGGCGTCAAGACTTCACGACAGAATTGGAAGTCACTGTTTGAGAACGCTCTCAAGAGCGCTCTCTTGTTCACTTCTTGAAGTCGATTGGTCTTGTCCAAGCCCTTGACGGCCTCGTTTCCCCAGGAGTTGACTCACCGCCTGAACCAAGCCCGGAACACGGGCGGTCAGTGTGCCGAGCGCTGCCCGCCCGCTTTCGTCCACGTGGCGCCCCCACCGCGCGCGAGGCGGTCCCACGCCTCCACGGCGGCACCCGCACGGCCGCTCCCGCCCCACCCGGGACCCGGCCGTCGCCGGCCGTGCGCACCACCGTCCGTACGCGGGGGAGCGGCACCCCACCGCCGGAGCCGAGCCTCCGGACGACAGACGGATGTGATGGACATGCCCCCCACCCCACACACCCCCCACGAGCCTCCCCGCGCGGAGCGCCCGAAGCGCCGCCGGACCCGCCGCTGGGCGTCGGCGGCGACGCTGCTGACGCTGGCCGTGACCCTCGCGGTCACCGGCACGGCCGCGGCCGGCCCCACGGGCGCCACCGGGGCCGCCGGGGCCACCGAGGCGGCCGCACCGGCGGCGGTGCTGTTCGAGGAGAACTTCGACGGCCCGGCCGGATCGGCGGTCAACAGCGGCAGATGGCAGCTGGAGACCGGCGACAACAGCGGCAACAACCACGAGCGGCAGTACTACACGCCGGGCAACGCCAACGCCGCGCTCGACGGCAACGGCAATCTGGTGATCACCGCCCGCAAGGAGAACCCGGGCAACTACCAGTGCTGGTACGGGCGCTGCGAGTACACCTCCGCCCGGATGAACACCGCCGGGAGGTTCACCACCACCTACGGCCACGTCGAGGCCCGCATGAAGCTCCCGCGCGGCCAGGGCATGTGGCCGGCGTTCTGGATGCTCGGCCACGACATCGGCAGCGTCGGATGGCCGAACAGCGGCGAGATCGACATCATGGAGAACGTCGGCTACGAGCCCGGCACGGTGCACGGCACCCTGCACGGCCCCGGCTACTCCGGCGGCGAGGGCATCGGCGCCGGCTACACCCTCCCCGGCGGCCGGGCGTTCGCCGACGACTTCCACACCTTCGCCGTCGACTGGTCCCCGAACTCCATCACCTGGTCGGTGGACGGCCAGGTCTACCAGCGCCGCACCCCGGCCGACCTGGGCGGCGACCGGTGGGTGTTCGACAAGCCGTTCTTCCTGATCCTCAACCTCGCGGTGGGCGGCGACTGGCCGGGCCTGCCGGACGCGAGCACCGTCTTCCCGCAGCGGCTCGTCGTCGACTACGTACGCGTCACCAGCGGCGACAGCGGTGGCGGCGGACGCACCGGCACGATCACCGGCCTGGCGGGCAAGTGCCTCGACGTGGCCTGGGCGAACAGCGCCAACGGCACCCCGGTGCAGCTCCACGACTGCAACGGCAACGCCGCCCAGCAGTGGACCGTCGGCGCCGACGGCACCATACGGGCGCTCGGCAAGTGCCTGGACGTGTCCGGCGCGGGAAGGGCGGACGGCACGCCCGTCCAGATCTGGGACTGCAACGGCACGGCGGCCCAGCAGTGGGTCGTCACCGGGGCCCGGGACATCGTCAACCCCAACGCCGACAAGTGCCTGGACGTGAAGGACAACAGCTCCGCCAACGGCGCCAGGACGCAGATCTGGACCTGCTCGGGCACCGCCAACCAGAAGTGGAACACGCCGTGAGCCGGCCCTCGTCCGGGCGCTGATCCGGGCCCCTGACCTCAGGGCCCCGGCCACCTCCCCGCCGCCCCGCCCCCACCTCCGGTCGCCCGCCCCGGGGCACCGATCCGGACGGGGGCGGGGCGGGCGCGTAGGGTGTGGGCTTCCTGTACGGGCAGAGGCGTGCGGAGGGGACGATGTACCACAGCCGGGACTACGTCAGGTACGGGGACATCGACTTCCAGGACCTCTCCCCGGCGGCTGCCGGCGCCCTCGGCGTGTTCGGGCTGCTCGTCGTCGTGATCCTGGCCTGGGGGCTGCTGAAGACGCGCCACACCAGGCCCGAGGACCCCGAGGCGCGGGAGCGGGCCAGGACCCGCGCCGCGAGCCGGCGGCGCCAGGCCGAGCTGCGCAAGCGGCGGCTGGCGCTGCAGAGGAGGAGAGCTCGCGGAAGGTAGCGGCGCGTACGCGGCGGTGACGCGCCCCGGCGCCGCAGAGCCGTGCCCCCGGCCCGGCCGGCCGTCCCGGAGGCTCGGCGCGTTATCCGCCCGCCGGCCCCGCACCGCCGGAGTCGGAGCCGGGACCGGAGTCGGAGCCGGACCCGGGGCCGCCGTCCCCGGCCTCCTCCGCCACGAGATCCCGGTACTCGGGGTGCATGGCGAGCCACTGCTCGACGAAGGCGCAGGCCGGCCGGACCCGCAGGCCGCGCCCCCGCGCGTCGTCCAGCGCGGACCGCACCAGCCGGTCGCCGATGCCCCGGCCGAGGAAGGGCCGGGACACCACCACCCGCGGATAGGTCATCAGACCGTCGTCGCGGACGTAGTCGGCGAAACCGGTGAGGGTCGCGCCGATCCGGGCCTCGAACCGGCTGTGGGCCGGGGCGTCGGTGATCGTGACCTGGCTGTTGGTGGCTGCCGTGGGCATGCTGCGTTCCTCCCGGAGTGACCGAATCGCCCGAAAAGGGGATACAGGGCATTCTTCCGGGCGTCCGAGTGCCACACGGCGGCGTTCCTATCCCTCCCGCCCCCCGGCGGGACGGGTGAACCGGTCAGGAGGGGCGCTCCGGCGGACGCGCGCCGGGAGGCCCTACTCCCCGCCCTCCAGGCGGAACCCGATCTTCAGCCCGACCTGGTAGTGCTCGACCTCGCCGTCCGAGATGTTGCCGCGGACCTGCGTCACCTCGAACCAGTCCAGGTGCCGCAGGGTCTCCGAGGCCCGGGCGAGCGCGTTGCGGATCGCCTGGTCGACGCCCTCGTGCGAGGTGCCGACGATCTCGGTCACCCGGTAGGTGTGGCTGCTCATGGTGCCTCCTGCGAAGGGTGGGGCCATCGGTTCTCGTCTCCACGGTGCCCCAGGGCCGGGCGGCCCGCGAGTGCTAGGCTCGCGACCGGGCCGTGACTGGCGCGTAGGGATGGGATCGACCATCGGGGAGCGGCCCGCGCACCGGGTGACCGCTTCCGGTACGCCGAAGAGCCGCGCGCCTGGGCCACCCGCACCGTCGTCGAGGACGTCAAGGAGGGGCCCATGGCCACCACACCCACCCCGCGCAACACCGGAAACACCGAGAACGCCAGGAACACCGGGAACCCCGAGAACACAGAAGACACCGCGCCCGCCGCGTCCACCGCCTTCAACAGCGCCCTGGACGTGATCCGCGCCGTCGAGCCGCGCGTCGCCGACGCCATCGGCGCCGAGGTCACCGACCAGCGCGCCTCCCTCAAGCTGATCGCCAGCGAGAACTACGCCTCCCCGGCCGTGCTGCTGGCCATGGGCAACTGGCTCAGCGACAAGTACGCCGAGGGCACCGTCGGCCGCCGTTTCTACGCCGGCTGCCGCAACGTCGACACCGTCGAGGCGCTGGCCGCCGAGCACGCCCGCGAGCTGTTCGGCGCCGACCACGCCTACGTGCAGCCGCACTCGGGCATCGACGCCAACCTCGTCGCCTTCTGGTCCGTCCTCGCCCAGCGCGTGGAGAGCCCCGCGCTGGAGCGCGCCGGTGCCAGGCACGTCAACGACCTGTCGGAGGAGGACTGGGCGGCCCTCCGGCGCGAGCTGGGCGACCAGCGGATGCTGGGCATGTCCCTGGACGCCGGCGGCCACCTCACCCACGGCTTCCGGCCGAACATCTCCGGCAAGATGTTCGAGCAGCGCAGTTACGGCACCGACCCGGAGACGGGCCTGCTGGACTACGACGCGGTGCGGGCGGCCGCCCGCGAGTTCCGTCCGCTCATCCTGATCGCCGGCTACTCCGCCTATCCCCGGAAGGTGAACTTCCGGATCATGCGGGAGATCGCCGACGAGGTCGGCGCCACCCTGATGGTCGACATGGCCCACTTCGCCGGACTGGTCGCGGGCAAGGTGTTCACCGGCGACTTCGACCCGGTGCCGCACGCCAACATCGTCACCACCACCACCCACAAGTCCCTGCGCGGCCCGCGCGGCGGCATGGTGCTGTGCGACGAGGCGCTGGCCGAGCACGTGGACCGCGGCTGCCCCATGGTGCTCGGCGGTCCGCTGCCCCACGTCATGGCCGCCAAGGCCGTGGCGCTGGCCGAGGCCCGGCAGCCCGCCTTCCGCGACTACGCGCGGCAGGTGGTGGACAACGCCGCCGCGCTCGCCGAGGGCCTGATGCGCCGCGGCGCCACCCTCGTCACCGGCGGCACCGACAACCACCTGGCCCTGGTGGACGTCTCCGGCTACGGCCTCACCGGACGCCAGGCCGAGGACGCGCTGCTGGACTCGGGGATCGTCACCAACCGCAACGCCGTGCCGCGCGACCCCAACGGCGCCTGGTACACCTCCGGCATCCGCATCGGCACCCCGGCCCTCACCACGCGCGGGCTGGGGGAGGCGGAGATGGACGAGGTCGCCGACCTGATCCACACCGTCCTCACCGCCGCCGAGCCGGGCACCACCGCGGCCGGAGCCCCCTCCAGGGCCCAGTACCTCCTAGAGCCCAAGGTCGCCGAGGCCGTCGCCGGGCGCGCCGCCGACCTGCTGGCCGGGCACCCGCTGTACCCGGGCATCGAGCTGGCCTGACCGCCCGGCCGCTCCGGCCCGCTCCGGTCGGACCCGGAGCGGGCCCGGCCGGTGGCCTCGCCCGGCGCGGCCCGGCGCGTCGTGGAAGGCGGAAGACGGCCGGCCACGCATGGCGCCTCCAGCCGCCCGCGCCGCTCACCACGGCGAGTCCCGGCCACCACGGAAGAACGGGTGGCGCACCCGCGGTGCGAACACCGACCCGGTCCGGTGCGCCCGGCCGCCCGCAGGGCGAGCACGGTCGTGAACCCCTGAAGGCCTCGACAACCGACGGGCGAGGGCGGACCGTCCCCACGGGGGAGACCCCCAGCAGCGGGCCAGGCGGTTGCCGGAGTCCCCGCTGAAGGGCGAGATCACCGACCGCCTCGGCTGTGACAAGCACGACGCGGCCGGGAGGAACGGCGGCGATTCCCGCAACGGGAAGCGCGGCGAGACGACCGTGCCGACCGGGGCCGGTCCGGTGGAGACGGTCGTGCCCCGCGACCGGGAGGGCATCTTCGAAGCGAAGGTCGTGCGCAAGCGGCGGAAGCGCCCGTCCGGTGTGGACGAGGCAGTGGTCCCCCCCCCGTCCGCGAAGGGCCTGGCGACCGGCGAGGTCCGGGCCCACCTCGCCGAGGTCTGCGGGGCCGATGTCTCCCGCCAGACGATCCCCACGATCACCGGCAAGGCCACGGACGGCACGGCCGAGCGGCGGAACCGGCCTCTCCGATCCGGCCTGCCCGGTGGTCTCCACCGACGCCGTCCATGTGGAGATCCGTGACGGCGCGGTGGCCAACCGGCCGATCCGCGTGGCCCCGGCGGTCACGATCGAGGCCCGGTGGGAGATCCTCGGGCTGCGGGCCGGCGACGGCGGCGAAGGCGCCGGACACTGACCGCATCTCCTCATCGAGACCAGGAACCGAGGCGTGGACGATGTCCTCCTGTTCGTCCGCGACGGCCCGGAGGGCCCGCCCGACGCGGTGGAGAGCGTCTGGCCCCGCACGGTCGTGCGGACCTGCGCGGTCCGTCCCCACTCGCCCGCCACGGGACGGTTCCTCAGCGCCGACCCGTGCCCGGTGGGAGCTGCAACGCCCACGGATGCCGCTCGCAACGCCCGTTCCAGGACGTACCACCAGTGGGGCGCGTCGGGTATGGCGCAGGTCTGTGCCTTCAAGATCCTCACCTGCGGTTACGAGGAGCGGTTCGCGATGACCGTCAGCTTCTACGGTGCGGTCCACGGACCGGGATACAAGCGGTACACGCCGCTGTGGAAGGCGCGCTGCACGAACGCGCGCCGCAAACCGAAGTTCAGGTGGCCGAAGGGAAGGCTGATGCTGAAAAGGCAGTACTGGGGGATCGTCGTCCTTCTCCACGTGGTGGTCCTCGCCTACATCGGTACCACCTCAACGACCGGCGCCCGAGCCTTCCCTGGATCCTCTCGGGGCTGGCAGCAGGTGTGATCGTCACGGCGGTCCTCGCCCGGGTCGGGAAGAGGTAGACCCGGCCCCTGCCCGACGACGCGGAAGGCGCCACCGAACGCCGGTGGCGCCTTCGGCGTTCCTTCCCGGGCCGGCGCCGGTGGACGGCCGCCGCCGCGGCCGGCGCACCCTCCGGGGCCCGGTACCCGCCGGGGCTCGGGGATCGGGCCGCCTGGCCGGCCGATCGGCCCGACCGGTCCGGCCCGCTCCGGTCGGACCCGGAGCGGGCCCGGCCGGTAGCCTGCCGCCATGACCGAAGATCTGCCCGAGATGAGGGCCTCCGACGCCGACCGGGAGCGCGTGGCCGAGGTGCTGCGCGAGGCGATGGCCGAGGGGCGCCTCGACATGGAGGAGTTCCAGGAGCGGCTGGACTCCGCCTACGCCGCCCGCACC
Source organism: Streptomyces sp. DH37 (assembly GCF_029813835.1). GTDB lineage: Bacteria > Actinomycetota > Actinomycetes > Streptomycetales > Streptomycetaceae > Streptomyces. The sequence goes on along the minus strand of NZ_JARVKV010000004.1, from coordinate 103,801 downwards.
CAGGGCGAGTTGGCGCCGCTGGTCAGGGACCTGCCCCAGGCCGCCGCGGCGGCCGAGCCCGCGGAGGGCCGCCGCGGCTGGGCCGGCCGCTTCGGCGGCAGCGCCACCTCCCGCAGCGGAGTGGCGGTCATGGGCGGCTTCGTGCGCAAGGGGACGTGGACCGCTCCCCGCCGCTTCACCGGCTTCGCCTTCTGGGGCGGCGGGGAGATCGACCTGCGCGAGGCGTACTTCGAGGACCGCGAGGTGGAGATCCGCTGCTTCGCGATCATGGGCGGCATCCACGTGGTCGTTCCGGACGAGGCCGAGGTCGACGTGCGCGGCATCGGCGTCATGGGCGGCTTCGACCACCGGGCCGCGGGCCGGGGCGAGCCCGGCGCGCCCCGGGTGGTGGTCAGCGGCTTCGCCTTCTGGGGCGGCGTCGGGGTGGAACGCAAGCGGCAGCGCACGGAGCGCAAGCGGCTGGAACGCGAGCGCGGTCACGGTCACGGCCACGGCGGGCGGCCGGGCGGCGAGGACGACTGACCCGCCCCGCCCTCACACCCAGCCGGGCCCGTCCGCTCCCGGCCGCCCCGGCGGCCGGGCCCACCCCTGCGGGCCGCCGCCGTACGCCACCGGGGAGACGGCGTGGCGCAGGCGCCCCAGCGGGCCGTCGGTCTCGGCGAGCCAGTCGGCCGGGTCGTAGGGCTTCCGCGTCTCCTCCGGTTCCCCGGACTCCTCCAGCTCGTGCAGCAGCCAGTGCGCGGTCCGCGCCAGCGCCAGGCGTACGTGCCGCGACCCCCCGCCGCCCCGCTGGTCGGTGAGCGAGCGCAGCACCGCGGCGGCCAGCAGGTAGCCCGTGCCGTGGTCCAGGGCCTGGGCGGGCAGCACTCCCGGCCGGCCGTCCGCCCCGCCCTCGGTCACGGCGATGCCGCTCGCCGCCTGCACCAGGCTGTCGAACCCCCGCCTGCCGCCCCACGGCCCGGCCCCGGGACCGCCCCAGGCGCTCAGCTCCGCCACCACCAGGCCCGGCCGCCGCTCGGCCAGTTCCCCGGCCGACAGTCCGAAGCGGGCCAGCGCGCCGGGGCGGTAGCCGGTGACCACCACATGGGCCTTCGCCAGCAGTTCCTCGAAGGAGGCGCGGCCGGAGCGGGAGGCGAGGTCCAGCAGTGCCGACCGCTTGCCGAACCCGGTGTCGGCGTGGGCGTCCGCGCTCTCGGGCAGGTGCGGCGAGTCGATCCGCAGCACGTCGGCGCCCAGCAGGGCGAGCGTGCGGGTGGCCACGGGACCGGCGATGACGCGGGTGAGGTCCAGCACGCGCGGGCCCGAGGACGGCATCGGCGGGGCGGGTGCGCCGTCCAGCGGCTCCATCCCCACCAGCGGAAGCCGGGCCACGGCCACGCCCTGGGGGTGGGCCGACCACTGCCGCGGGGAGCGGACGGCGACGGCCAGGCCGCCCGCCGCGTACACCAGCTCCTCGACGTCCTCGGCGCGGCGGCGGGCGAGTTCGGCGGCGACCGCCTCCACCGTCGCTCCGCCGTCGGGGAGGCCCAGGGCGGACAGCAGCCGGGCGCGGTGGTGGGGGTAGTTGGCGTGGGTGCGCAGCCATCCGCCGTCGGTGCGCCAGAACCGGGACAGCGGCGCGAACGTGGTCGGCGCGCGCCCGTCGACCCGCAGGTGGCGCTCGCTGACGAAGGCCGTGGCCACCGCCCCGTCGTCCACCCGCACCTCCGGCACGGCCGTCCCCGCGCGGCGGGCCGCGAACTCGGCCGCCGCCAGCGCGCACACCGCCACCGTGGAGCGCGCCAGCTCCCGCACCGGCAGCCGCGCGGGCAGCACACCGCCCGCCCCGCCGGAGGGGACGCGGGGAACGAACCGTACGTGCCCGGGCAGACCGGGATCGCCGCCCAGTGCGGCCCACAGCCGGGCCGAAGACCGTTGCTCCATGCACGCATGGTGCCCTGCCGTCCCGGCCGTCCGCCCGGGAATCCCGTTGTCAGTACCCCCTACTAGCTTGATCGCCAACGCGTCTGAGTACGCGTACGGATGTTTGGACGCCGCCGAGAACGGCACCCTGAGGGCATGGAGCGGATCATGGAGAACACGCACGGAACCGGCGAACTGGCCCCCACCCTGGCCTCCGACCTCGGACGCGGTCCCGCCGTGGCCTTCGCCCTGGCGGGCGCGCTCGCCCTGGGCTGGGTCATAGCCATGCTCTGCGTCATAGCCTCCTGGGTGACGGGCGGCTGACCGGCCGCCAACCGCCCCCGCCCGGAACGCTCAGCGGCGTTCCGAGGAGGAGACGACCCGGAAGCCCATCCCGGCCCGCACCAGGCGGCCGATCAGCGCGTCCCCCATCGCCACCGCCGTGGTGACCTGGCCCGACGTCCTGGGAAGGTCGTCCAGTGCCAGGCAGAGCGCCGACTCCGCCAGCATCTTCGCCGTCTCGTCGTATCCCGGGTCGCCCCCGGACACCTCCGTCACCACCCGGCGCCCGCCGCCCTCCCCGAAGAAGCGGACCGTGAACCAGCTCTTCGCGCGCTTCCGCGGGCTCGGCCCGTCACCCGGCGCCAGCCGCGCCGACAGCGCCCGGCGCGCCGCCGGAAGCTGGGCGGCGGCGAAGAGCGCCCCCACCCCCGCGATGCCGCCCACGGCCACGGGCAGCCGGCGCACGGCGGCGTAGTGGCGGTAGCGGAAGTCGGGGCCGTAGCGCTCCAGCGCGGCGGCCGACCGGGCCACGATCCGCGGATCGATCGTGGGCAGCGGCACCGCCCACGCCCCCGCCTTGCCGCTGCGGCGCGGCCGGTCCAGCGGGGCGCTGATCCGGCGCCCGGCCGGACGGGGTTCGACGCGCCGCCGCTCCCGCGCCGCGGCCTGCGTCTGCCGGCCGCGGGAGAAGGCGGTCAGCGCGGAGGCGAACGTCCCCCCGGAGAAGGCGCCCCGCGCGCGGACGTACCCGTCGATCCGCAGCGGCACCCCCTCGGGCAGCCGCTCGACGGTGTACAGCACGCCCAGGTCGTGCGGCACCGAGTCGAAGCCGCAGGCGTGCACCAGCCGCGCCCCGGTGCGGCGGGCCCGGTCGTGGTGGCGCAGGTAGGTCATGTCGACGAACTCCGGCTCGCCGGTCAGGTCCGCGTAGTCCGTCCCGGCCTCGGCGCACGCCGCCACCAGCGGCTCGCCGTGCTCGACGTACGGGCCGACGGTGGTGGCGACCACCCGGGTGCTCCCGGCCACCGCGCGCAGCGAGCCGGGGTCGGTGACGTCGGCGTGCAGCAGCGGCAGGTCGGCGCAGGCCGCGTTGGTCTCCGCCAGCCGCTCGCGCAGCCGCAGCAGCTTGTCGCGGTTGCGCCCGGCCAGCGCCCAGCGGCACCCGTCGGGGGCGTGGGCCGCCAGGTACTCGGCCGTCAGCCCGCCGGTGAAACCGGTCGCGCCGAACAGCACCAGGTCGTGCTCGCGCTCGCGGCCGTGCTCGCGCTCGTTCGGGGACACTCCTGCCTCCTTGGGGTGAGAGGGGGAAGCGGACGGAATCCTCTGTCGGTGCCCGACCCTACGGTGGGGGCATGGACGAGCGTGCGAAGAGACGCGGCGACGCGCGGCGGGAGCGGGTGCGGGAGTTCGCCCTGGAGCTGCCCGGCGCGTACGAGGACTTTCCGTGGGGGGAGTCCGTGGTCAAGGTCAACCGGAAGATCTTCGTCTTCCTGTTCCTCGGCCACCTCGTCGCCGGGCAGGAGGACTCCCCGCCCACCGTCACCGTCAAGCTCACCGACCCCGCGGCCCACGCCCACGCGATGTCCGCCCCCGGCGCCGTACCCACCGGCTACGGGCTCGGCCGGGCGGGCTGGGTGACCATTCCGCTGGGCGAGCCGGGCGCGCCGGACGCGGAGCTGCTGTGCGACTGGGTCGAGGAGAGCTACCGCACCATCGCGCCCAAGCGGCTGGTGGCCCAACTCGACGCCGACTGACGGCCCGCCGCCGTCTCCCGTCCCAGGCGAAACGCCCCGCACCGGAGGCGTTCCGGTGCGGGGCGTTCGGCCGCGTGAGCGGTCAGCTCCGGGCGGCGTGGGCGAGGAAGTCGCTCCACGCCTCCGGGGCGACGGCGAGCCGCGGGCCGTCCTTGTCCTTGGAGTCGCGCACATGGACGGTGCCGGGGCAGGAGGCGACCTCGACGCAGTCATCACCGGAGCCGCTGCTGTGGCTGCTCTTGAACCAGGACAGTTCCGTGCTGCTCATGCTGCTCCTCGCATCCGCTGCGACAGGCCCAGGGAGTCGTCGAGTGAGAGAGCCTGCGAACGCATCCCGGCATACCGCGTCCGGAGAATGCTGACGGTCTTCGGGTCGGAGACGAACTGGCCGCTCTCCTGGCCCTCGCAGTGGCCGAACCGCCTGTTGTCCGGGGTTCCCAGAAGTCGCACGGGACCGTGCAGGTCCGCATGGTCCTCCCGCACCAGCGGCATGACCTGCACCTCCACGTTCCGCAGCTCCGCGACCTCCAGCACGTGGCCGATCAGCTCGCGCGTCACCTCCGGGCCGCCCGTTTGACGCAGGAGCAGGTGCTCCTCCAGGAACCGGCGGGCACCCTCAACTCCATGACCACCGGGGGAAGAGCCACCACTACCTCACCGACGCGCTCGGCTCGGTGATGGGGCTGGTCGACGCGAGCGGCCAGCGCACCCACACCGACGACTACGGGCCCACCGGCCTGCCCCGCTTCACCCCGACCGAGGCGGTGCCCCAGCCCTACCGCTTCGCCGGCGCCTACCTCGACCCGACGGGGCCGTACGAGATGGGGGCGCGCTACTACGACCCCCACCTGGCCCGCTTCACCCGGCCCGACCCCTCGGGCCAGGAGGCCAACCCCTACCTCCACGCCAGCGGTGACCCCGTCAACTGCACCGATCGCACCGGGCTGTTCAGCCGGCCAGATGGGGGAAGTGCGATAGGAGGTGCTGTGGCCGGCCTTGGCACTGCCGCTGTTGTCGGGGCTGCCTGCGCTGGTACAGCAGGCATTGGATGTGTGGCTGAAGGAGCTGTGACGGGAGCTTTATGGGGAGGCGCCGGTGCGGTTCTCGGCGCTGTGATCGCCGGCGGTGATGAGAAGGATGCCGAGAACGCCGTCCTCGGAGCTGCTCTCGGCGGCCGGACCGTCCGCACCGGCCCACTCCCGGACCCGCCGGCGCATTCGGATCGTGCCGTGCGAATCGCGGTGATCGCCTCCGGCCCTGCTGCGGCAAGGACGTCGACGAGGGGGGAGACCGTCGGGCCGGACGCCACCCGGCCGAACACAGGGGGCTCGGCCCGCAGCATGGCGACATCGGCCGGGCAGTCCCCGCCCGGAGCCGTCGCGAGCGCGATGTCCAGCAGGACCTTGCCCGGGTCGTGCACCGTCCGCGGCTTGCGCCACGGCGCCACGGCGCCACGGCGCCAGTGCCGCCTCACCCGGAGAGTGCTTCTTCCCACGCAGCCGACAGGACCCTGGGCGAGTCCCGTCGTTGCAGGTCAGAAGCACTCTCCGTTTGTTTGATCGGAACGTGGAGCGTCAGGCCGGGTGGCCGGGAACGGTCAGCCGGCGCTGCCGATCAGCTTCCAGGGCTCGTGGTCGGCGTCGACCCCGGTGCCCGGGGCACTGCCCCTCGTCTCCCACTTGGCCTTCCAGACCTTGCCGTTGTACTTGACCGTGGTCTGCTCGATCGGCTGGCTGGCCGGGGAGTAGATCTTGGTCGCGTCCCAGTCCGCGGCGGTGCAGCCGCCGGCCGGCGGGGTCGCCGTACCGAGTCCCTTGAGGTTGTCGGTCACCGGCGCGTACGCCGTACCGCCGATCGACAGACTCGTGTTCACCGGACCGGTGATCGGGAGGAAGTAGATGATCGGCAAGTCGAGCGACTTCCCGGCCGGGATGATCTGGCAGTAGTCCAGAGTCGTGCTGACCCGGTGGAACGTCGTACCGGGCGTCAGCTTCCACTGGCCGCCTTGGTCACCGGTCTGCCAGTTGGCGTCCTTGACCAGCGGTGACGTCGAGGCCGGAATGTCGAACGACAGCTTCGTGTCCTTGCCGCCGCCGAGCGTGCGCCCGGTGTTGTTGGTGATCCGGACGGTCGGCTGCAACGGCCACAGGTTCGCCGCGGCGGTCGGGTAGTCGACCATCTCGACGCTCAGGTCGGCGGTCACCGTCGGCGCGACACCAACGCTGCCGGTGCGCGGGTCGTTGTCATAGGCGCCGATGTTGCCCAGCTTCTCGTTCAGCCGGGTGGTCAGCGTGTACCCCATCCCGCACGGGGTGTCCGGCTGGACGTCCGCCGGGCAGGAGTAGTCGCCGCCGAGCTCCCACATCATCACGCCGCCCGCACCGGTCGACTTGACCAGATCGACGACCGCGTCGATGCCCTGCTCGTCCTCGGTCGACAGGAACACCTTCTTCTCGGCGTTCCACAGCCACGACGTCTTCGTGACGTCGTCCCAGTGCCGGGTGTACTGGCCCGTGCGCCGGTCGGTGATGTCGGTCTCCGGCGTCAGCCCGACGCTGCGTGCGTAGACCGGCGTGATGTTCCTCTCCAGGTTCTTGGCGTGCCACAGCGGGTTCGTCCCGGAGCCGAGCTCGCTGCCGTTGTTGGTCTCGTCGTGCCAGATGTTGTCGATGCCGAAGGCACCGTCACCACACGGCCGCCTGATGCCCGTGCCCGGCTCGCAGCCGCTCGGCTTCTGCGATGTGCCCCACAGGCCGTTCGTACCGCCGGTGACGTTCTGCCAGCCGCGCGTGTAGTAGGGCACACCGATGTTGACGCGCCCGGCCTGCATCGCGCCACGCATGTACGTCATCGCCCAACTGGTGTTGAAGTACCCGATCTTCCCGTACTCCGGAGTGGCGTACTGATCGGCCAGTTCCGGGTCCTTGCCGTCGTCGAACAGCGCCGCGTTCGGACCCACGACGTCGTTCCAGGTGCCGTGGTAGTCGTAGGCCATCAGGTTGGTGAAGTCCTGGTAATCCAGGGCGGTCTGGTTCGCCATCCCGCGGGCCAGGTAGCCGGAGGCCGACGACGCCGAGGTGAGCAGGTAGTACTTGTCGTCCGCGACCGAAGCCCGGTTCAGCGAGTCCCGCAGCGTCCTCATCAACGCGGCGTACGTCGTGGGCAGACCCTTGCGACGCGGGTTCGCCACCGCCCAGTCGGCCGGATTGCCGGTGTCCTCGAGGACCGTGGGGTACTCGAAGTCGATGTCGACACCGTCGAACCCGTAGGTCCGCAGGAAGTCCACGACCGAGCTCGAGAACGTGTCGATCCCGCTCTGGTTGACCGAGCCGTCGGCGTTGGTGGTCATCGCGTAGAAGCCGGTGGAACCGGCCCAGCCACCGACCGAGATCAGCGTCTTCACCCGCGGGTGCAGGCGTTTGTACTTCGTCAGCAGGTTGAAGTGCCCCTTGTAGGGCAGCGAGGGGTCCATCTCGGCGCCGACCTCGCCGGGCCACTCCTTCTGGGTGGCGTTCGAGTCGACCGTGATCCGGTTGTTCTCCACCGTCGCGAACGCGTAGTTGAGGTGGGTCACCTTCGACCACGGGATGTTCTTCACCAGGTAGTGCGGTGTGCCGTCGGCGCCCGTGCGGCCACCGTTGAAGTAGCCCACGACCCGGCGCTCCCGGCCCTGGCCGAGCCATTCCCGGCCGTCGCTCTGGTAGACCTTGCAGTACGGCGTCGCCACGCCCGGCGTGGCCGCCAGACCCTCCGGGCGGCAGTCGCCGGAGGCGTTCGGCCGCGGACCGCCGTCGTCGCCACCGGGGTGGGATTCCATCGGGTCGCCGACACCACCGTTGACACCGAGATCACCGGCGCCGCCGGGGGTGCGGCTGCCGTCGCCGTAGCTCGGGACCAGCCAGCCCTCGACGTCGCCGTCAACAGCGTCGGTCGCCGCGGCCGTCCTGGCGGCGTTCTTCGCCGACGAGCTTCCCGTCCACGCGGAGCGGGTCATGGCGAAGTCCTCGATCCCGTCGCCGTTCAGGTCGGCGAAGGTCCCGGAGGTGCCCTGGAACGGATCGTCGGAGCGGACCACGCCCAGCGACTCCCAGCCCGCGGTGACGCCCCACGGAGCGCCGGTGTTCTCCCAGGCCCGCACCTCACCGGTGGCGTGCTCGACCCGGACCGTGTCGGCCCTGCCGTCACCGGTGATGTCGGCGAAGGCGACCTGCGCGCCGCGCGCCTCGCCCGGAGTGGCGAAACCCTCGATCTTGTCCCAGCCGCCCGGAGTCGGCATTCCCCTGCCCTTGTTCCGCCAGGCGGTCGGGAAGCTCATCCGGTCCAGTGTGATCAGGTCGTCGCGGCCGTCACCGTCGAGGTCGGTGAAGTACAGCTCCGGCCCGTAGCTGAGGTTATTCGCGACGATCGTCGCGCTGCCCCAGCTGACTTCGCCCCCGCTGCTGGTGTTCCGCGACATCCGCATCGCGGGGATGCCGGTCGGCGAGTCGGCCGCCGGCAGGATCCGGATGTAGTCGTCCTTGCCGTCACCGTCCAGGTCGGCGAAGTGGACCAGCTCCGGGTTGTTCCCCCGGTCGGCCGGGCTGATGTCGCCCAGCGAGACCCCCGGCTCGCGCGGGTCGTCGTTGCGCCAGCCGGTGACCTTGCCGTCCGTACCGACCACCACGTAGTCGGCCCTGCCGTCGCCGTTCAGGTCGGCGAAATCGGCCTTCGAGCCGGCCGCGACAGCATCTCTGATCTTGCCGATCGGCTCCCAGACGTACGAGCGGACGCTGATCATGCGCTGCAGGACCGCGATCTGAGCGCCTTCGGCGAAGGCGTGGGCGATCTTCCGGTGGCCGACGTCGTTCGGGTAGATCTCGTGGACGATGTCCTGCGGGGTGACCGCGCCCAGCTCGACCAGCACCAGCCGTGCGCCGCCCTTGATCTTGGCGTGGGCCATCGTGCGGAGCGCGCTGTTGTAGGCGTCGATCCGGGCCTGGTACGTCGGGTTCGTCGACGGCGGCAGGGTCCCGAGCAGGACCGTGGTCGTCGGGGAGGCCCGGTGGATCGCGTCCAGGAAGTTCTGCATCTTCCCGGCCGTCGCCGTACCGTCGGCGCCGCCGGCCAGGTCGGCGGTGCCCGCGATCATGGTCATCATGTTCGGCCGGTGCGTCCGCAGCGCGGGAATCGACTCGGCCCTGATGTCGTCGATGCCCTTGCCGTCGAACCCCATGTGGTCGGGGTCGCCGCGCTCGCCGTTCTTCAACTCACCGACGAAATCCGTGCGACTGAAGATGGTACCGACCACCGTGCCACCGACCACCGCAACGGTGGTCAAGCCCTTCAGAATGCTGTTCAGGTAGTCCCGGAAGCCACCGTCGTCGGTGCTGTGCACTCCGGCCGTGATCCCGTCACCGGTCGGCATCACCCGGAGCTCGTCGACCGACGGGCTGGGGCCGGCCGCGTTGAACTGGCCGGACTGGACCGGCCAGTGGTCGGAGCCGCCCCCGGACCGGACCGTGACCGCCGGTGTGTGGTCGAAGTGGGTGGTGACGAAGTAGTCCAGCTCACCACCGCCCTGGTGGGTCGCCTGACCCGAGTTGTGGATCCGCATGGTCGGCGGGAAGCTCGGCCGGTCCTCGAGGTCCTGCGGGTCGACGTTGAAGTCGCCGCCGACCGTCGCGTGGTAGGTGACGCCGCGCTGGTTCCCGAGGGCCTCGATCCGGTCGTCGATGGCGTTCAGCATCGGCCCGGAGTCACCGCCGCCGCCGGACAGGCCGTGCATGGTGAAGTACCACTCGTTGCCGAACCGCGCACCGAGTGCGTTCCGGCCGGCGTCGTTCGGGTTGCCGACGACGATCAGCTCATCGGGCGCCTCGGGCAGGACGAGCGCGATGTTGACCCGGCCGCCGATCCGGCGCGGGTTGGTCGCGTCGTCGGTGGACTGCAGGAAGTAGACCTCACGGGTCGGGATGGCATTGCGGTAACCGCTGCCGACGGTCCAGGTGTAGTGCAGCACGGTGAACTGATGCGTGGCGCCCTGGCTGTCGGTCGTGGTGAAGGTCTGGCTGGGCTGTTCGACGCTGTTCAGGGGCGGGTGCGGGCCGACCTCCTGAAGCATCAGGATCGGCACCTGCAACGCCAGCCGCTGGACCGTGTTGGTCCACTTGCTGCCGTTCTGTGCCTCGTTGTTGGCCCCCTGCATGTTCCAGGTGACCAGGGGCGTGGTGGCCGCGGGGAAATCGGCGGCGGCGGCCGGAACGACAAGCGACACTGCCAGCCCGGCCATCACCACCGCTGCGGCGATTAATCGGCGGAACAAGAACCCTCCAGGGTCTCACGTCCAACAGACCCGGAACAACCGAATCGTTGGAAGCCAGATAGCTTCCCAACTGTAAGCGTTTGCGGCGTGGTCTCGGCGAGCTTTCCCCGGCACGGTCCGGTGACCGTGGCCCGGCAGGCGCTGTGGACGGAGACCCCCAGCTCGACCGGGCGGCCGGCGGGAGGACGGCGAAGACGGCCACGGCCGTCGCCGCCGCGCCGACCGCACCCATCGAGATCGGGCGTTTCGCCGCCGCTCCCGTGTCCACCCCGGTTCCGTCTGCGGCTTTCCCCGACCTGCCGCACTGCTGCTCGCGCGACGGTGCGGTGCCCCGGCCCCTGCCCGTGCACGGGGGCCCCGCGGTGCCGGTGGCCCGGCCGCCGGGGCGGCACACCCGCGTCCCGCGAGGGGTTGTGGAAAGTGGAACGTGTTCTTAGCATCGCCGGTGTTACATCATTGGTGTCATACGGTCGCGACGGGGCGGCCCGGACGGTTGGAGGCCGGATGGCAGCGGCAGGCGCAGGCCCCGGCCCGCTCGCCGGGGTGCGGGTGGTGGAGCTGGCGGGCATCGGCCCCGGCCCGTTCGCCGCGATGCTCCTGGGCGACCTCGGCGCCGACGTCGTACGCGTCGACCGGCCCGGCGGGCAGGCGCTGGGCATCGACCCCGCCCTGGACGTCACCGGCCGCAACAAGCGCTCGGTGGTGGTCGACCTCAAGGCCGGGAACGGGCCCGCCGCCGTCCTGGACCTCGCCGAGCGCGCCGACGTACTGATCGAGGGCTACCGGCCCGGCGTCGCCGAACGCCTCGGCGTCGGCCCGCGGGAGTGCCTGGCCCGCAACCCGAAGCTGGTCTACGGGCGGATGACCGGCTGGGGCCAGGACGGCCCCCTGGCGGCGAGCGCCGGGCACGACGTCGGCTACACCGCCGTCACCGGCGCGCTGGGCATGATCGGTCCGGCCGGCGGCCCGCCCGCGATCCCCGCCAACCTCCTCGGCGACTACGCCGGGGGCTCCCTGTACCTCGTCGTCGGGATCCTCGCCGCCCTCCACCACGCCCGCGCCGGGGGCGGCGGACAGGTCGTGGACGCGGCCGTCGTGGACGGCACCAGCCACCTCACCGCGATGATCCACGGCATGCTGGCCGCCGGCGCCTGGCAGGACCGCAGGGGCGCCAACCTGCTGGACGGCGGCTGCCCCTTCTACGGCGTCTACGAGACCTCCGACGGCGGCTGGATGGCGGTCGGAGCGCTGGAGAAGCCGTTCTACGACGCGTTCGCCCGGCTGCTCGGCCTGGACGGCGAGACCGCCTCCGGCCGTGACGACCCCGCCCGCTGGGACGGGCTGCGCGAGGCCGTCGCCGCCCGCTTCCGCACCCGTACGCGCGACGAGTGGACGGCGGTCTTCGAGGGCACCGACGCCTGCGTCGCCCCCGTGCTCTCCCTGCGCGAGGCCCCGGCCCACCCCCAGCTGGCCGCCCGGGGCACCTACACCGAGTACGGGGGCGTCGTCCAGCCCGCCCCCGCCCCCCGCTTCTCCGCCACCCCCGGCGCGCTGCGCCGCCCGCCCGCCACCCCCGGCGCGGACGCCGCCGAGGTGGCCCGCGACTGGGACCTGCCCGCCCCCGCGCCCGGCCCACGACAGGAGGGCTCACGATGAAGCGAAGGATCTTCACCGAGGACCACGAGGCCTTCCGGCGGACGGTCCGCGCCTTCCTGGAGCGGGAGGTGCTGCCGCACTACGAGCGCTGGGAGCGCGAGGGCGTCGTCGACCGCGACGTGTGGCGCGCCGCCGGGCGGCAGGGCCTGCTGGGGGTGGCCGTGCCCGAGGAGTACGGGGGCGGCGGGGCGGACGACTTCCGCTACGGCACCGTGCTGGCCGAGGAGTTCGCCAGGGCGGGCGCGCCCGGCCTGGCGATCGGCCTGCACAACGACGTCATCGGCCCGTACCTGACCTCGCTGGCCACCGAGGAGCAGAAGAGGCGCTGGCTGCCCGGCTTCTGCTCCGGCGAGATCGTCACAGCCATCGCCATGACCGAGCCCGGCGCGGGCTCCGACCTCCAGGCCATCCGCACGACGGCCGAGGACCGCGGCGACCACTGGGTGCTCAACGGCTCCAAGACCTTCATCTCCAACGGCATCCTGGCCGACCTGGTGATCGTCGTCGCGAGGACGGACCCCGAGGGCGGTGCCAGGGGGCTGAGCCTGCTGGTCGTCGAGCGCGGCGCGGAGGGCTTCGAGCGCGGCCGCAACCTCGACAAGATCGGCCAGAAGTCCCAGGACACCGCCGAGCTGTTCTTCCACGACGTGCGCGTCCCGAAGGAGAACCTGCTGGGCGAGCTGAACGGGGCGTTCGCCCACCTGATGACGCAGCTCGCCCAGGAGCGGCTGGCCATCGCGGTGGCCGCCGCCGCGGGGGCCGAGCACCTGCTGGAGATCACCCGCGAGTACGTCGGCGGGCGCGAGGCGTTCGGCCGCCCCCTCGCCCGGCTCCAGCACGTACGCTTCGAGGTGGCGGAGATGGCCACCGAGTGCGCCGTCACCCGGGCCTTCGTCGACCGCTGCGTCGAGGACCACGTCCGCGGCGAGCTGGACGCCGTCCACGCCTCGATGGCCAAGTGGTGGTCCACCGAGCTGCACAAGCGCGTCGCCGACCGCTGCCTCCAACTCCACGGCGGATACGGCTACATGACCGAGTACCCCGTCGCCAGGGCGTTCACCGACGGGCGCATCCAGACCATCTACGGCGGCACGACCGAGATCATGAAGGAGATCATCGGCCGCTCGCTGCTTCCCTGACCCGCCCCGACCCGTCCCCGGACCCGCCTCCCGAAGCTTCGAAAGGCTCCCGACCGTGACCACCGACGCGTACATCTACGACGCCGTCCGCACCCCGCGCGGGCGCGGCAAGGCGAACGGCGCCCTGCACGGCACCAAGCCGATCGACCTGGTCGTCGGCCTGATCCACGAGCTGCGCCGCCGCTTCCCCGGCCTGGACCCGGCCGCCATCGACGACATCGTGCTCGGCGTCGTCACCCCCATCGGCGACCAGGGCTCCGACATCGCCAGGACCGCCGCCATCGCCGCCGGGCTGCCGGACACGGTGGCCGGCGTCCAGGAGAACCGCTTCTGCGCCTCGGGTCTGGAGGCCGTCAACCTGGCCGCCGCCAAGGTGCGCTCCGGCTGGGAGGACCTGGTCCTGGCCGGCGGCGTCGAGTCGATGTCCCGGGTGCCGATGGGCTCCGACGGCGGCGCCTGGGCCATGGACCCGATGACCAGCTTCGAGACCGGCTTCGTACCGCAGGGCATCGGCGCCGACCTGATCGCCACCATCGAGGGCTTCAGCCGCCGCGACGTGGACGAGTACGCCGCGATGTCGCAGGAGCGCGCCGCCCGGGCCTGGAAGGAGGGGCGCTTCGACCGCTCGGTCGTCCCCGTCACCGACCGCAACGGCCTGGTCGTCCTCGACCGCGACGAGCACATGCGCCCGGGCACCACGGCCGACTCCCTCGCCTCCCTCAAGCCGTCCTTCGCGACCATCGGCGAGGCGGGCGGCTTCGACGCGGTGGCGCTGCAGAAGTACCACTGGGTGGAGCGGATCGACCACGTCCACCACGCGGGCAACTCCTCCGGCATCGTGGACGGCTCCGCGCTGGTGGCCGTCGGCAGCCGCGAGGCCGGGCGGCGCCACGGGCTCACCCCGCGTGCCCGGATCGTCTCGGCCGCCGTCTCCGGCTCCGACCCGACCATCATGCTCACCGGCCCGGCCCCGGCCTCCCGCAAGGCGCTCGCCAAGGCGGGGCTGACCGTCGACGACCTGGACCTGGTGGAGATCAACGAGGCGTTCGCGGCCGTCGTCCTGCGCTTCGTGCGCGACATGGGCCTGTCCCTGGACAAGGTCAACGTCAACGGCGGCGCCATCGCCATGGGACACCCGCTGGGCGCCACCGGCGCGATGATCCTGGGCACCCTCGTCGACGAGCTGGAGCGCCGCGACCTGCGGTACGGCCTGGCCACCCTCTGCGTCGGCGGAGGCATGGGCATCGCCACCGTCGTCGAGCGGCTCTGACCGGCACCGCGCCCGCCCCCGGCGGCGCCCACCCCGAACTTCCCGACGCAGCGACCACCGACGGAGACCGAGAACCCACCATGGCAGCCCCCTCCACCATCCGCTGGGAGCAGGACGACACCGGTGTCGTCACCCTCACCCTGGACGACCCGAACCAGTCCGCCAACACCATGAACGCCGCGTTCGCCGACTCGCTCGCCGCCGTCGCCGACCGCCTGGAGGCCGAGCGCGAGAGCGTCCGCGGCGTCATCGTCACCTCGGCCAAGAAGACCTTCTTCGCCGGCGGCGACCTCCGCGACCTGCTGGCCGTCGGGCCCGAGCAGGCCCGGGAGCTCTTCGAGCGCGGCATGGCCATGAAGCGCGACCTGCGCCGCGTCGAGACCCTCGGCAAACCCGTGGTCGCCGCGATCAACGGCGCGGCCCTCGGCGGCGGTCTGGAGATCGCGCTCGCCTGCCACCACCGCGTGGCGCTGGACGCCGCGGGGTCGAAGATCGGCCTGCCCGAGGCCACCCTCGGCCTGCTGCCCGGCGGCGGGGGAGTGGTCCGCACCGTGCGGCTGCTGGGCATCACCGACGCCCTGCTGAACGTCCTGCTCCAGGGCCGGCAGTACCGCCCCCGCCAGGCCATGGAGAAGGGCCTGGTCCACGAGGTCGTGGACACCCCCGAGGAGATGCTGGCGAGGGCGCGGGCGTTCATCGACGCCCACCCCGAGTCCGTCCAGCCCTGGGACGTGAAGGGCTACAGGATCCCCGGCGGCACCCCCGCCCACCCGAAGTTCGCCGCCAACCTCCCGGCGTTCCCCGCCAACCTCGCCAAGCAGCTCGGCGGCGCGCCCTACCCGGCCCAGCGCAACATCCTGGCCGCGGCCGTCGAGGGCGCCCAGGTCGACTTCGAGACCGCCCAGACGATCGAGTCGCGCTACTTCACCGAGCTGGCGACCGGACAGATCGCCAAGAACATGATCCAGGCGTTCTTCTTCGACCTCCAGGCCGTCAACTCCGGCCGCAGCCGCCCCGGGGGCGTGGAGCCCCAGGCGGTGCGGAAGGTCGGCGTGCTCGGCGCCGGGATGATGGGCGCGGGCATCGCCTACGCCTGCGCCAGGGCCGGGATCGAGGTCGTCCTGAAGGACGTGACGCCGGAGGCGGCCGAGAAGGGCAAGGCGTACTCCGCCGGCCTGCTGGACAAGGCGCTGGCCAAGGGCCGCACCACCCCCGGCAAGCGCGACGCGCTGCTGGCCCGCATCACCCCCACCGCCGACCCGGCCGCGCTCGCCGGGTGCGACGCGGTGATCGAGGCGGTCTTCGAGGACACCGCCCTCAAGCACAAGGTGTTCCAGGAGGTCCAGGACGTCGTCGCCCCCGACGCGCTGCTGTGCTCCAACACCTCCACCATCCCGATCACCTCGCTGGCCGAGGGCGTCACCCGGCAGCAGGACTTCATCGGCCTGCACTTCTTCTCGCCCGTCGACAAGATGCCGCTGGTGGAGATCATCCGCGGCGGGCGGACCGGCGACGAGGCCACCGCCCGCGCCTTCGACCTGGTGCGGCAGATCGGCAAGACCCCGATCGTGGTCGGCGACTCGCGCGGCTTCTTCACCTCGCGCGTGATCGGCCGGTTCATCAACGAGGGCGTGGCGCTGGTCGCCGAGGGCGTGGACCCGGCCTCCGTGGAGCAGGCCGCCGCCCAGGCCGGCTACCCCGCCAAGGTGCTCTCCCTGATGGACGAGCTGACCCTGACCCTGCCGCGGAAGATCCGGAACGAGGCGCGGCGCGCGGTGGAGGCCGCGGGCGGCACCTGGGAGCCGCACCCGGCCGACACGGTCATCGACCGGATGGTCGAGGAGTTCGGCCGCACCGGCCGCAGCGGCGGCGCCGGCTTCTACGAGTACGACGCGGACGGCCGGCGCACGGGCCTGTGGCCGGGCCTGCGCGAGCACTTCACCCGCTCCGACGCGGCCGTGCCCTTCGAGGACATGAAGGAGCGGATGCTCTTCTCCGAGGCGCTCGACAGCGTCCGCTGCCTGGAGGAGGGCGTGCTGACCTCGGTCGCCGACGCCAACATCGGCTCCATCCTGGGCATCGGCTTCCCCGGCTGGACCGGCGGCGTCCTGCAGTACGTCAACGGCTACGAGGGCGGCCTGCCCGGCTTCGTCCAGCGCGCCCGCGAACTCCAGGCGCTCTACGGCGACCGGTTCGCGCCGCCCGCGCTGCTGGTGGAGAAGGCGGAGAGGGGCGAGACCTTCACCGACACCCCCTGACCGGGGCGCCCCGGCGGAAACGCCGGGGCCGCGGGCCCCTTCCCCGTCCTCCCCCCTCGTTCCACCCCCGACTCAGCCCCCGTATCAGTCCTCGTCTCAGCCCTCGTCGGGGAAGGAGGCCCGCAGCTCCTCGCGCATGGAGCGCTGGAAGGCGGTCACCAGCGCCTGCACGATCATCGGCTGCATGTGGGCCGACAGCGTCCGCATGGTCTCCACCTGCTCGGGGTCGGACTCCCGCCGCCGGTAGGGGTCCCAGACCTCCTCCTTGAACATCCTGCTCAGCTCGCGGGCCGCCCCGCGGCTGTGCTCCAGGACGACCTCGCGCGCCGCCAGCAGCGTCTTCAGCGAGACGGGCACCTCCAGCAGCCGCACCCCCAGGTGCAGGATGACCGGGTCGACGCGGAAGACGCCGGGGTCGTCGGTCCGAGCCAGGACGTTCATCGCCGCCAGCCGGTCGACGTCCTCCTCCGTCAGCCTCCGCCCGGCCCGCCGCTCCAGCTGCTCGCGGGTGGTCTCCTCCTCGGAGTCCGGCGCCCAGGAGGCCACCAGGGCCCGGTGGAGGGCGAGGTCCTCGGGGCTGAGGTCGGGCGGGAGCCGGCGCAGGTAGCGCTCGATGGCCGCCAGGGTCATCCCCTGGTGCTGCAACTCCTCGATCAGCGCGAGCCGGGACAGGTGGCCGGGCCCGTACCGGCCCACGCGCCGGGGTCCGATCTCCGGCGGCGGCAGCAGTCCCCGGGTCGAGTAGAAGCGGATCGTGCGGACGGTGACGCCGGCGCGCGCGGCCAGCTCGTCGACGGTCAGGGAGGCAGCCGGATCCATGTCGGACAGTATTGCTGTCTCACCGGAGTTGTGAAACCTCTTCCGGCGCCCCGGAGGGCCCGCCCCGGGGGCGGACGGCCGTGATCCAGTGGGCCACGGGGAACACCCGGCCGCGGGCGAGGCCGGTGAAGCCCGCCGCGGCGATCATCTCCCGGTGCCGCTCGGCGTGCCCGCGGAAGTCCGCCACCATCAGCCGGCCCCCCGGCCGCAGCACGCGGAACATCTCGGCGAAGGCGCGCTCGCGCCGGTCCGCGCGGACGTGGTGGACGGCGAAGCTGGTGACGACGGCGTCGAACGAGCCGTCCCCGGCGTCGAGTTCCTGGGCCGCGCCCAGGGCGAACGCACCGCCGTCGCCCCGCCGCTCCGCGCGGCGGCGGGCGTACCCGATCATCTGCGGCGACGGGTCGATCCCCAGCACCCGGCCGCCGGGGGCGACGGCCGGGGCGACCGCGCGGGTCAGCGCGCCCGTGCCGCAGCCGACGTCCAGGACGCGGTCGCCCGGGCCGAGCCCGGCCCGCTCGGCGAGCTTCGCGAACATCCGGCGGCGCACCAGGGGAAGGGCGAGCGAGCTGAACAGCTCGTAGCCGCGGGGACGGGTGATGACGAGGCCGGGGCTGTCGGCCGCGGTGTCGGACACAGCGTCGGACACGGTGTGGGGCACGATGCCTCCCAGGAGAACTTAGTGGCGACTAAGAAACTTCACCTTAGTCACGACTAAGTTGTCCGGCAAGGGCGGGTACGGCGTGGACAAGGGCTGGATATACCGGCTGGATACGATGGAGCCGTGCCCCACCGGAAACCGATCACCGCCCCCTGCCGCACCCGGCTGAGCGCGGCCGACCGCAGGGCGTCGATCCTCGACGCCGCCATCCTCGTCTTCGCCGAGGCCGGCTACCGGCGCGGCCGTACGGCGGAGATCGCCGCCCGGGTCGGGGTCAGCGAACCGGTGGTCTTCCAGAACTTCGGCTCCAAGGCCGCGCTGTACGCCGCCGTGCTCGACCTGGCCGCCGAGCGGGTCCGCGCGGATCTGCGCGAGGAGCTGGAGGGCTGCTGCGGCGGCTCGGTGGCCACCCTGCTCGAACACGTCCTCGCCCCCGGCCACGTCGACCGGATGCACGGGCGCGGCGCCCTGGGAGCCCTGCTGGCCGACGCGGCCGCGCTCACCGAGGAGCCCCCGATCGCCGAGGCGTACGGCCGCTGCACCCGCCGCATCGCCGAGGAGCTGACGGCGCTCCTGGACCGGGGGCGGCGGGCGGGCGAGATCCCGGCGGACCTGGACCCGGCCGCGGGCGCGTGGTGGCTGCTGTCGTTCGTGGCCTCGCACCGCTTCCGCCACACCGCCCTGCCCGGGGAGTCCCGGACGGAGCTGGAGGACCGGCTCGCGGAGCTGACCCGCCGCCTGCTCACCGGCGACGCGGGCTCCGGGGCGTCCGGGAGCTGAGCGAGGGCACGTCCCCGGGCCGCCGCGGCCCGCTCTCCGCCGCGCGGGGCGGAGCCGGGGCGTCGGGGCGTCCGGCGACCAGGTCCGACAGCCGGTCCCACATCCGCATCACCGGTGCGCGCAGCCGCCGCTCGCGCCGGACGGCCCGCTCCAGCTTGCGGGCCCGCCGGGCGCCCGGCCCGTGGTAGCGCCACCGCGCCCAGGGGGCGCTCGGCCGGGAGAGCCGCACCGCGCTCACCAGGAGCAGGACGGGGAAGAACAGGCCGAGGAAGCCCGTCCAGAACTTGCCCTTGAACAGGGTGACCGCGGCCAGCCCGAAGTTGAACACCGCCAGGCCGGAGCCGACGGCCCACTCCGCGCCCCCCTCGCCGACGGCGTCGCCGATGTCGCTCACGAAGACCGGGCGCTCCCCGATCAGCAGCAGCCCGAGCGCCGCGAGCGCCACGAACACCGCCTCGACCGACAGGCGCCCCTCCTGCGTCCAGTAGACGTCGCGCAGCCGCAGGATCAGTGCGAACTCGTCGAGGACGAGGGCCGATCCGACGCCGAACAGCGCCGCCGCGGCGGCCCGCCAGCCGGTGAGGCCGGCCGGTACGGAGAAGCCGACGATCCCGCCGAGCAGCATCATCACCACGCCGAACACCACGTGGTGGATGTGCAGGCCGCCGGTCTCGACGTTCCCCGGCCACCAGCGGACCCCCGCCCTGATCATCCGGGTCGAGAACCGGATGGACGCGAACCCGACGATCATGCCGGTGAAGAAGCAGAACAGGGGGAGCCGATCGCCGTCCACGACGGTCTGCCGGAACCACTCGCCCACGTCGGCCTCGCTCACACGCTGCCGGGCGGGACCGCGCACGGCCGGCGGGACGAGCCGGCGGAGGCGGCGAGGTGCGCCCGCCCCGGTCCCGGTCCCGTTCCCGGGATCCTCCTCCAGGCTACGCCGCCCGGCCGCCCACCCGCCCGGCCGCTCGTCCACCCGTTCACCCGCCCGGCCGCCCGGCCGCCGGTCCGTTCCGGAAGCGCCCGTCCGCCCGGAAGCGGACGGTCACAGCGGGTCGGCGTCGGACAGTTCGCCGTCCAGCACCAGCCAGCGGGTGATCCCGATCTCCCGCAGGAACGCCACGTCGTGGCTGGCCACGACCAGCGCGCCCTCGTAGCCCTCCAGCGCGGTGGTGAGCTGCCGCACGCTCGCCATGTCGAGGTTGTTCGTCGGCTCGTCCAGCATCAGCAGCTGCGGCGCCGGCTCGGCCAGCATCAGCGCCGCCAGCGCCGCCCGGAAGCGCTCGCCGCCCGAGAGCGTCCCGGCCGGGCGGTCCGCCCGCGCGCCCCGGAACAGGAAGCGGGCCAGCCGCGCCCGGATCCGGTTGTCGGTCGCCAGCGGCGCGAACCGCGCCACGTTCGCCGCGACGGTCAGCCCGTCGTCCAGGACGTCCAGGCGCTGCGGCAGGTACCGTACCGGCACGTGCGCCACCGCCTCGCCCGCCGCCGGGGCGATCTCCCCGGCGATCGTGCGCAGCAGCGTGGTCTTGCCCGCGCCGTTCCGCCCGACCAGGGCGACGCGCTCCGGCCCGCGCAGCTCCAGCTCGGCGCGGGCGCCGCAGCGCAGTTCCAGACCGCGCAGGGTCAGCACGGTGCGACCGCGCGGCACGGCGGTGTACGGCAGGTCGACGCGGATCTCGTCGTCGTCCCGGACCGCCTCGGCGGCCTCGTCCAGCCGCTCCCTCGCCTGCTCCAGCCTCTCCTCGTGCAGGATGCGGTGCTTGCCGGCCGACACCTGCGCCGCGCGTTTGCGCGCCCCCACCACGATCTTCGGCATGCCTCCGGCGTCGGCCGCCTTCCGGCCCTGGCGCAGCCGCCCGGCCAGCTTGTCGTGCGCCTCCACCAGATCGCGCTTCTGCCGCCGGACGTCCGCCCTCGCCGCGCGGACCGTCCGCTCGGCCGCCTCCTGCTCCACGGCCAGGGCCCTCTCGTACGCGTCGATGTTCCCGCCGTACCAGTGGACCTCGCCGTCGCGCAGATCGGCGATCCGGTCGACGTGCCGCAGCAGCTCGCGGTCGTGGCTGACCACGAGCAGCACCCCGTTCCAGGAGCGGACGGCCTCGTACAGCCGCCCGCGCGCGGCGATGTCGAGGTTGTTCGTCGGCTCGTCCAGCAGCAGGATCTCCGGCCGGGCCAGCAGCAGCGCGGCCAGCCGCAGCAGGACCGCCTCGCCGCCCGAGACCTCGCCGATGGTGCGGTCCAGACCGATGTGGCCCAGGCCGAGCTGGTCCAGGGCGGCGCGGGCGCGCTCCTCCACGTCCCAGTCGTCGCCGACGGCCGTGAAGTTCTCCTCGCTCGCGTCCCCCCTCTCGATGGCGTGCAGCGCGGCCCGCTTCTCGGCGATGCCCAGGGCCCGGTCCACGCGCAGCGCGGTGTCCAGGTGGACGGTCTGGGGGAGGTGGCCGACCTCGCCCGTGGTGCGCACCGACCCCCTGACCGGGGTCAGTTCGCCCGCGACCAGTTTCAGCAGCGTGGACTTCCCGGCGCCGTTGAGGCCCACCAGGCCGGTGCGTCCGGGGCCGGCGGTGAACTGGAAGTCCTCCAGCACGGGGGTGCCGTCGGGCCAGGCGAAGTGCAGTCCGGCGCAGACGACGGACGGGGTGGACGGTGCGGGGGAGGAAGAGGGGGAAGAGGAAAGCGTCATACGGGCCTCTGGCTGCTCTCGGCGGGGAAGGGGGCGACACGCGGAGGCACCGGGCGGACGCCGTACGACGAGGGGGAGCGCGGGGAGGCGCGGAGCGGAGTACCGGATACCGGACGCGTTCGTCCGGAGGGCGGCTCACAGCCCGAGGTCGTCGCACGTGCGGATGCCGCGCGGGTGCGCGAGCGCCCCGCGGTTCCGGTGCCTCATGACCTCAGACGAGCAACGGCCTCTCCGATCGACGACGACAGGGCCGGTGACGACCGTAGGACGCGCGCCGGGAGGGCGCAAACGGTTTTCCGGCGGTGCGCCGCCGGACGGGTCGCAGGACGGGCCGCGGTGTTTACCGCCGCCCGCGGGTGTGCTGTGCTGCGACACATGGACCGTACCAATGGGCTCGCCGACGAGCCGCCCGCCGCGTACCCCACCGTCCCGTACCGGCCGCCCGCCGTTCCGGCCGGGGAGGCCGAGGCCCGCGCCCGCGCCTTCCACGACGTGATGGCCCGCCGCCGGACCGTACGCGACTTCTCCGAGCGCCCGCTGCCCGACGGGGTCGTGGAGTGGGCGATCCGCACCGCCGCCACCGCGCCCAGCGGGGCGAACGTCCAGCCGTGGCGCTTCGTCGTCCTCACCGACCCCGAGCGCAGGGCACGGCTGCGCGAGGCGGCCGAGGCGGAGGAGCGGGAGTTCTACGGCCGCCGCGCCTCCGCCGAGTGGCTCCGGGCCCTGGCGCCGCTGGGCACCGACTGGCGCAAGCCGTTCCTGGAGACCGCGCCCGCGGTGATCGTGGTCTTCGAGGTCCACAAGGGGCCCGGCTCCCCGCGCCCCTACTACACCAAGGAGTCGGTCGGCATCGCCGTCGGCCTGCTGCTGGCCACGCTCCACCAGGCGGGTCTGGCCACCCTCACCCACACCCCCAGCCCGATGCGCTTCCTCAACGAGGTCTGCGACCGCCCGCCCGAGGAGCGCGCCGCGTACGTCATCCCGGTCGGCTACCCGGCCGGGGACGCGCGGGTCCCCGACATCCGCCGCAAGGACCCGGAGCAGGTCATGGTGCGGCTGTGACGCCTCCGGCCCGCGGCGCGTTCGCGCCGGTCACCCGCGCCCGGCTGACCGGCGCGCTCGCCGACCGCCTCGCGGCGTCCGAGGCCGCCGACGGCTCGCCCTGGCTGCGGGCGGCGGTCGACGGCGCCCCGGCCGCCCGGCCGGGTGAGTGGGCGGACGACCTGGCCGAGGCGCTGCGGCTGCGCGGCCGTCCGGTGCACCGGGTGAGCGCGGGCGGCTTCCTGCGGCCCGCCTCCCTGCGCCTGGAGTACGGCCACCGGGACCCGGACGCGTACTACGACCTGTGGCTGGACACCGGAGCCCTGTGGCGCGAGGTCCTCGGCCCGCTGGGACCCGGCGGCACCGGCCGGGTGCTGCCCGACCTGTGGGACCCGGCCGCCGACCGCGCCACCCGCAGCCCGTACACCGAACTCCCGCCCGGCGGCGTGCTGGTGGCCGACGGCCCGCTGCTGCTGGGCCGCGGCTTCCCCTTCGACCTGACGGTCCACCTGCTGCTCACCCCGGCCGCCCTCGCCCGCCGCACCCCGCCCGCGGACCGCTGGACGCTGCCGGCCTTCGCCCGCTACGAGGAGGAGGTGCGGCCGGGGGAGACGGCCGACGTCGTGGTGCGCGCGGACGACCCCCGCCACCCGGCCTGGAACGGCTGACCGCTCCGTACCGGGCCGGGCGGCGGGCCGCCGCGGGCGGGTCACGGAGTGCCCGAGGGCTCCTGGAGCGCCGTGGAGGTGGAGACGGGGACGCCGAAGTTCGGGGTGCCGTCGGCGTTCCAGTTCACCTTCTGGACGCGGGTGGTGCGGGTCCCGCCACAGCCGTCGCCGGGACGGGAGTTGGCGTGGTAGGCCATCCAGACCTCCTTGCCGTCGGGCGAGGGGAAGAAGAAGTAGTGGCCCGGCCCGTAGACGCCGGCCGCGTCGTTCCGCTGGAAGACCGGGTTCGCGTACTTCCGCCAGGCGCCCGCGGCCAGCGGATCGCCGCCGGTCAGCTCCATCAGCCCCAGCTTGTAGTCCGGGGTGTCGCAGTGCGAGGCGGAGTAGGTGAGGAAGGTCCGGCCGCCGCGCTGGAGGACCACCGGCCCCTCGTTGACGCCCGCGCCCTGCCTCTCCCAGGAGTACGTGGGCGAGGCGATGCGCACGGCGCGGCCGGTCGGCGTCCAGGGGTTGCTCATCCGCACCGCGTACAGGTTCTGGGTGCCGCCCTCCCAGAAGGAGTGGAGCAGGTAGAGGCGGCCGTCGGGCAGGGTGAGGTAACTGCTGTCGATCATCCACCGGTTGTCGCCGTACGGGTCGACCTGGCCCTTGTAGGTGTACGGGCCGAGGGGGTCGTTGCCCGCGCTCTCCAGGACGTGGACGTGCTGGTGGTCGATGTTCCCGGAGACGCCCGCGCTGTAGGTCAGGTACCAGCGCAGGCCGTTCGGCCCGTTGAGGCGGTGGAGTTCGGGGGCCCAGAAGTTGCAGCAGCGGGAGGCGACGGTCTCGCGGTAGACGGTGGTGGGGGTCGCCGTCCGCAGTCCGCCGAGGGTGGGGGAGCGGCGCATCTCCCAGTGGGAAGCCCAGGTGGTGCCCAGGTGGTAGTAGTAGCCGGCGTAGCGGACGATCGTCGGGTCGGCCCCGTTGCGGTCGACCACCGGGTTGGTGAAGGTCCCGGCCGCCGCCGCGGCCGGGGTCGGGGAGGCGGCCTCGGCGCGGGCCGCGGGGGTGCCCGGCAGCAGCGGGGCCAGGAGCGCGAGGAGGGCCGCGGCGATGAGCGGCAGCATCCGGGCGCGCGGTGCGCGCGGTGCGCGCGGGCGAGGGGGCGTGGGGGGTGTGGGGGGCATGAGCGGCTCCAGGTTCGATATATCGAACGCCATTCGTAACTCCGGGCGAACGTAGGGCCGCCGCACACTTCCGTCAAGGTTCCGCGCGCCGGTGGCCCCCGGGGCGGCGGGCTTTCGAGACAGCGTTTCGAGACGGCGCTTCGAGGTGTGGGTTCGAGACGGCGCTTCGAGGTGTGGGGAGGCCGCGCCCGCGCGGCCTCCCCACACCGTCCCACCGGGTGCCGGCGCGCTACCGGCCCTGTTCCAGCAGGACGATGCTCTCCCGCACCGCCCCGACGAAGGCCCAGAAGGGGGCCAGGAGGGTCCTGCGGCGCTCGGCGCGGGTGTTGACCCCGAACATCGACTTCCGCAGTTCCGTGGTCAGCTCCAGCTGCGCGCCGGCGCCGAGCAGGGTGCGGTTGGCGATGTTGTCCGGGTGCACCCCCGCCAGCGCGGGGACGTCGTCGCCGTCGACGGTCCGGAAGCCCGCCGCGCCCAGCCGGTCCGTCAGATGGCCCTTGAACGCCTGGTTCCGGCCGCCGACCACCACGGCCTCCGGGCTCCCGGCCGGCGCCCCGGCCTGGGAGGCCGTGCACCCGTGCAGGGTCAGCGCGTTCCGGCTGCCCCCGGCCAGCGAACGGGCCACCGGGTCGTCGCAGTGGGTGGAGGTGACGTGCAGTTCCCCGTTGCCCGAGGAGCGCAGGCCCTCGAACATCCAGTAGTCGTACACCGGCCCGCTCACGGCGAAGTCGTTCGGGTGGTATCCGGCGACGGCCAGGCACAGCTCGGAGGTCCCCGGCTCGATGCCGCCCCCGTGCGGCGCCAGCACGCACGTCGCGGGGAACGCGTACGCCCCGGCCACGCTGTCGCCGGCCACGGCGTGCCGCCGGAACCGCAGCCCGTAGTCCACGCCCTCGACCACCGCCGGATCGGCGTACAGCGCGCTGTTGGAGGGGTAGAGGTCATCGGCCGCGTGGGCGCGGCGCACCCCTCCCTCGGCGAGCACCGCCGCCCCCGCGGCCAGTGCCGCCGCCGCTCCCAGTACGGTCCGTCTGCCCAGTTCCGCCATCGCATGCTCCTGGTGATCGCTCGAGACGCCGCCCCGCCGCGGGCCGGTCCGCCGGACGGGGGGCATTCTCGTGGAAGGGGACGGACGCCGGCCACCGGCCCCGCCGCGGGCGTGTCGGGGGACGCCTGAGCCCCCGCCGGGCGCGGGCCCGCCGGACGGCGCGGCGGCGAGCCGTGCGGCCGGCGCGTCCGCGACGAGCGGTGCGGCTGCGAACCGGCCGGAACGCGTGGGACGCGTACGCCGCCCCCTGTCGCCACGGGGCTCCTCCGGTTCCGGTCCGGTGGCCGGGCCGTGACCGGGAGAGGAGCGCCCGCCTCCGCCCGCCTCCGCCCCGCCCCGCCCCGCGCCCGGACGCGGCGCGGGGCGGAGGCGGGCGGAGGCGGGCGGAGGCGGGCGCCGAACGGGCATACCGGGGACGGCCGTTCGGAACGGGACCGGTGGTCGCGCCCCGGCCGTCAGCCCTTGTGCCAGCGGGCCAGCGCGAAGAGGAACAGCCCGTACAGCATCAGCCCCACGGCGACCGCCGCCAGCAGCCACGGGCCGGCCGGGGTGGCGGCGAGGGCGCGCAGGGAGTCGTCCAGGCCCTTCGCCTCGTCCGGGTCGTACCGCACGGCCGCTAGGACGACGAAGCCGCCCGCCACCGCGAACACCAGCCCGCGCGAGATGCCGCCCGCCACACCCAGCACGTCCACGGCGCGGCGCAGGCGCGCGGGCACCGGGCCCAGCTCCCGGCGGAACTCGTGCCGCAGCGCCCGCACCACGCTCCACACGCCGACCCCGACGACCGCCAGGCCCAGCGCACCGGCCAGCCAGCGGCCCACCGGCAGTTCGAACACCCGGGAGGTGAGGTCCTGGGACTGCCGGTCGCTCGACCCGCCGTCCGCGCTCCCCGCGGCGAAGGCGATCGCGGAGGCCGACAGCACGGCGAGCACCGCGCACCGCGCGGCCGAGCGCAGCCGCTCCTTCGGCGTGTGCCCGTCCGGGCGCGCCGCGCCCAGCAGGGC
This sequence comes from Streptomyces sp. DH37, assembly GCF_029813835.1. Taxonomy (GTDB): domain Bacteria; phylum Actinomycetota; class Actinomycetes; order Streptomycetales; family Streptomycetaceae; genus Streptomyces. The sequence continues at coordinate 77,366 of NZ_JARVKV010000004.1, read as the reverse complement.
CTCCGACAGCCGCCACAGGGCCAGCCCGGCGAGCCCGATGCCGACCGCCCACACCAGGACCCGCCCGAACGGCTGCTGCGCCAGCTCCCGCAGCGCGCCGCCGCTGTCGGCCTGCCGCTCCGGGTCGCCGAAGGCCGTTCGCAGGGCCAGCAGGCCGATCAGCAGGTAGATCACGCCGTACGCGACCAGCCCCCAGCGGGCGGCGGCCGCCATGGCGGAACTGCCCGCGGCCCGTCTGGCCCTTCCGCGTACCGACGCCCTCGAAGCCGATGTCCTCGTCGATGTCCTCATACCGCGCCGTCTGCCCCCTGCGGGCGCGGCGACGCCTCCGGCGGGCGGGACGGGGAGCGCCCGGCCCCGCCCCGCCCGCCGCCGGCGGTCAGCGCCTCCCGACGCCGGAGGCGACCGCCTCCCGGAGGTTCCGGAGGGCGTCGCCGGGCAGCAGGTAGCCGGCCAGGACGTTGTGCGTGTCGGCGCGGCGGGCGGCGGAGACGTAGCCGCCGGACGAGGGGTAGAGCCGGTCGAGCCGCGCCCTGTCGAACGGGACGTGGGTGCCGAACAGGAAGCAGAAGGTCTCCCCGGAGTTGTCACCGGTGTTGAGCGCGGTCGGCACCTCGACCTGGGAGAGCCTGATGCCGCCGCGCGCCAGGCCGAGCCCGTCGCGGGCCTTGGTGCCGTCGGGGGCGAACTCCAGCGGAGGCGCGGACGGCGGCTGGACGCCGTGGTCGGCCCACCGCACCAGGTGGCCGTAGGCGGCGGCGATCACGTGGTGCAGCGGGGCCCTGCTGAACGGCGGCCGGTCGCACGCGTAGGTGGGCGCGGCGCCGAGGTCGCGGGTGAGGACCGGACGGCGGTACTCCTGGCCGTGCCAGCCGGAGTGCGCGGTGCCGGCCACCTCCCAGCGCCGGTACCGGTCGTCGTCGGCCCGCCGGACCGGGGTGCGCACGTCGGTCTCCGACAGCACGTGGAACACCGGTTCCGCGCCCCTGCGCGACGGCGCGGTGCCGACGACGTGGGCGTAGGCGTCGAAGACGGGTTCCGTCCGGGGCAGGACGCGGTCGTAGTAGACCGTCATCCGCGCGGCGGACTGCGACGCCCCGACGCCCAGCACCGTCCTGGCCCGGAGCGGGCCGAGGGGGGCCGCGCCCTCGCGGGTCCGCAGGGCCTTGGCGGCCTGCGCGAACACGTCGTAGGAGAGCTCGTCGGCGGTGAAGCGGCCCCGGCCGGTGACGTCGAGGTCCCCGTAGCGGGCGGGGCTCCAGCCGCGGAGGTGGTCCACGCCGACCCGCTGGGCGGAGACGCCGACCCAGGCGTATCCCCCGCGGATGATCTGCTCGGGCGACCACAGCGCGTCCAGGTCGTACCCGGCCGTGACGTTCTGCCACTCGGTGAGGACGGTGCCGTTGAAGCGTCCCGGGTCGGTGGGGCGGCGGACGACGATGCGGGTGGTGTACGGCACGTCGGAGGCGACGAGTTCGCCGGTGGTGCCGTAGCCGTCGGCCTCGCCGGACAGGTAGAACTCCTCCTCCACGTACCCGGCGGCGGCCAGGTCCGTGACGGTGGACATCCACGGGTGGGTGTCCTCCACATCCGGGGCCGAGGGGTCGCCGGGGGCCGTGCCGGCGACGGGCCCCTGGACGACCGGCACGCCGGTCGCCGCCGGGGCGGGCCGGGGGGCGGCCTCGGCCGCTCCCGTGGTCAGGGTGGCGGTGACCAGAGCGGCCAGCAGGATCCGCGACGTTCCACGCCATGCGCTCATGTGCGTCCGGCTCCTCTCCTCGGACGGGCTGCGTGCCCGTCCGTCCCCGAAGAGGATGGCCGGTGGGGGCCGGGGCATCATCGGCCGAATCACCGGTCCCGGCGCCGGGAAATCGTTTGCCGCCGTCCGCGGGGTCCGGCAGCCTCGTGGGGACCGCGAGGGACGGAGACGGGGCGTGGCGACGTTGGCAGGCGGCTCGGACACGGCGGCGGAGGGGATCGTCGCCCGGAACCTGACCAGGACCTTCCGGACCGCGGCGCGGCGGCCCGGCCTCGGCGGCGCGCTGAGGTCGCTGGTGGATCCGCTGCGGGTGGAGAAGACCGCCGTGCGGGACGTCTCCTTCAGCGTGGGGCGCGGCCGGCTGCTCGCCCTGCTCGGGCCGAACGGCGCGGGCAAGTCCACCACCATCAAGATGCTCACCGGCATCCTGACCCCCACCTCCGGCGAGGCGCGGGTCGCCGGAGTGATCCCCTACCGGGAGCGGGAGCGCAACGCCCGCAACATCGGGGCCGTCTTCGGCCAGCGCACCCAGCTGTGGTGGGACCTGCCGGCCCGCGAGTCGTTCGCCGTCCTCCGCGACGTCTACGGGGTGCCGGAGGCCGAACACCGCGCCCGGCTCGCCGAGTTCGACTCCCTGCTGGAGCTGTCGGAGTTCTGGGACACCCGCGTGCGCCACCTCTCGCTCGGCCAGCGGGTGCGGTGCGATCTGGCCGCCGCGCTGCTCCACGACCCACCGGTCGTCTTCCTGGACGAGCCGACCATCGGCATGGACGTGGTGGTCAAGGAGCAGGTCCGCGCCTTCCTGCGGCACCAGGTGGAACGGCGCGGCCGTACCGTGCTGCTGACCACCCACGACATGACCGAGGTGGCCCGGCTGGCGGAACGGGTGGTGCTGATCAACCACGGCCGGATCGTGCTGGACGGCTCGCTGGACGAGATCCGGGAACGGTTCGGCGGCACCTGGCAGGTGCACGCGACGCTCGACCCGGCCGAGCCGGAGGGCGCGCCGCCGCCCGGGATCCGGGTGGTGCGCCGGGAGGGGCCGCGCACGGTGTTCGGGCCCGACGGCCCCGGAGGCCCCGGCGGTGCCGCCCCGCCCACCGTCCACCAGGCGCTGCGGGCGATCGTCGAGCGCTACCGGGTGACCGATCTGGCGCTGGAGGAGAACGACCTGGAGGACGTGATGCGCGCCGCCTACCTGCGGCAGGAGGAGCGTCCGGCGGAGGACGGCGCGGAGGACGGCGCGGCGGGTGGTGCGGAGGACGGCACGGGGGGCGGCGCGGCGGCGACCGCCGGGCGGAGCGCCTGATGGCGGCACCCGCCGAGGTTCCGCACCGGCCCTGGCGGACGGTCTGGATCACCCCGCTGGGCGAGCTGCTCTCCCCGCCCCGGCTCACCGCCACCGCCGTGCGCCTGACCGTGCAGGTGTTCCTGGTGGTCTGCCTGTGGCGGGGGCTGTACGCGCAGACCGACGGCGCCGTCGCCGGACTCGACCGGGAGCAGGCCGTCGGCTACGCCGTACTGGCCGTACTCGCCATCCGGATCAGGGAGTTGGACCGGCACGGCGGGCGGGACACCGTCCAGCAGCACCTGCACCACGGCACCATCGTCTACTGGTTCCTGCGCCCGATCCCGCCGCGCCGCTACCACGCGCTGCGCGCGCTGGGCGAGCAGCTCTACGGCTTCGCCTGGGTGGCGGCCGGCTACCTGGTCTGCCGGGCGGCCGGGGTGCTGCCCCCGCCCGCCTCCGCCGGGGCCGGGGCCGCCTTCCTGGCCGGGGTGGTGCTGGGACAACTGGTCCTGTACCGCGTCATGCTGCTCACCGACCTGCTCTGCTTCTGGACGCTGCGCGACGGGGCGGCCCTGCGGATCGTGCAGTTCGCGCAGAACCTGCTCTCCGGCGCCTTCGCGCCGCTGTGGTTCTTCCCCGAGTGGTTCCGCACGATGAGCGCCTTCCTGCCGTTCCAGGCGACGCTCAACACGCCGCTGTCCCTCTACATCGGCCGCATCCCGCTCTCCGAGGCCCCGCACGCGCTGCTGGTGCAGGCGGCGTGGGTGGCCGGACTCGCCGTGCTCAGCCGGTGGTTGTGGCACCGCGCCGCACTCCGCGTCGTCTCCCAGGGAGGGTGACCGCCGTGCCCCTCGCCACCGGATCCGCCGTCGAACCCCCCTCCGCGAGGCGGCCGCGGCGGTGGGCCCGCGCCTGGTACGTCGCCTGGCGGATCACCCGGCTCAACCTCCGCGCGCAGCTGGAGTACCGCGGCGAGTTCCTGATGACGATCGGCTTCGGCATCGCCTGGCAGTCGTCCGTCATCGTCTTCGCCGCCGTGCTGCTCCAGCGGTTCCCCGGCATGGGCGGCTGGAGCAGCGGGGACGTGCTGCTGATCGTCGGCATGCGGATGCTGAGCCACGCCCTGTACGTGCTGGTCTTCGGACGGATCCACAGCCTGTCGTTCCTGGTGCAGGAGGGTGTCCTCGACGCCTGCCTGCTGCGGCCGATGCCCGTGTACCGGCAGATCCAGCTCTCGGCCTTCCCCGCCCACGGCCTGGGCGATCTGGCCGTGGGCGCCACCATGTTCGCCTTCGCCGTCCAGCAGGCGGCGGAGCCGTGGACGGCCGGGAGGGTGGCGTTCCTCGCGGCCGGGGTGGTGGGCGGCATGCTGGTGGAGTCGGCCGTCTTCACCGCCATCTCCTGCGCCGCGCTGCGCTTCCCGTCCACCTTCTACTGGAGCACCTGGGTGGACGAGCTGATGGCGACCTTCGGCAGCTATCCGCTGTCGATCCTGCCGCGGGCGGTGAGCGGGGTGTTCACCTTCGTGCTGCCGCTGGCGTTCATCGCCTACCTCCCGGCCGGCGTGCTGACCGGTCACGGCACGGCGCTGGGCGTCCCGCTCTGGCTGGCCGCGGCGTCCCCGGCGGCGGGCCTGGCGGCCTTCGTCGCGGCGCGGCTGCTGTGGAACCGGAGCCTGCGGTTCTACACGGGGGTCAACGGCTGACGGGCGCCCGCGCCGTACCGGTCCCGCGCGGGCGCCCGCCGGCCGGTCAGCCCCTGGCGGCCGGCGCCAGGAAGCCGGCCCACTCGCGGTGGGTGAAGGCGAGTCGGGGGCCCTGGGCGTCCTTGGAGTCCCGGACGCGGACGCCGTCCGGGACGGCGGCTATCTCCACGCAGTTGCCGCCCTCGTTGTCGCTGTGGCTGCTCTTCATCCAGGTCAGGTCGGTGTTCACAACTCTCCCAGAAGCCTCTCGACGAGTTTCGGGGACTCACGCGGGGTGAGAGCCTGTGCGCGGATCGTGCCGTAGCGGACCTCGAACGCGCGCACGTCCTTCCGCTCCGTGAACCATGCACTACGGCCCTGGGATTCGGTATAGGCGACTTTGGGACGGTCGGGATCTCCAGCAGGGCGAGCGAGCCGACGAGCCCGGCGTGCTCCTCCGCCTCCAGCGGCATGATCTGGAGTTCCACGTGGTGCAGCCGCCCGATGTCGAGCAGGTGCCGCAACTGCCCGCGCAGCACCGGCCGGCCGCCCAGCGGACGGCGCAGCACGGTCTCCTCCACGACGAAGCTCATCACCGGCGCCGGACGCCGCTCGAAGACCGCGCGCCGCGCCATCCGCGCGGCGACGTGGCCCTCGATGGCCTCCTCGTCCAGGCCCGGACGGCGCATCGGATAGATGGCGCGGGCGTACTCCTCGGTCTGGAGCAGACCGGGCACGACCATCTGGTCGTACATCTGGATCTCGACCGCCTGGCGTTCCAGCTTCGCGAACTCCCGGAAACGCGCGGGATACCGTGTCTCCTCCACGTCCTCCCTGACGGCGTGGAAGATCCCGCGGCCGTCCAGTTCCCGTTCGGCGCCGTCGACGAACTGCTCCCGGGGCGGGCGCTTGCCGCGCTCCACCGACGAGACCATGTCGATGCCGTAGCCGATGCGGCGGCCGGACTCCGGCTGGGTCAGCCCCGCCGCTCCCGCAGCACCTTGATCTGCTTGCCGACGACCCGCAGTACGGGGTCGACCCGCTCCGCCTCCCGGTCCGTCCCCTCGCCGTCGGCCGACGCCTGCCACTGCTCCGCCCCGGTCATGCCCGCTCCCTCCCGTACTCGCCGTGACCAACGGCCGGACCCGGCCGCCGTCACCCCGGGCGTGCCGTACGGCGTCCCCGGCGTCCCGGACCGGCGCACCCTGTACGACGCCGGGCGACACCGCGGCCGAACGGCGTTGTCGGAGGCGGACGTTAGGCTCGCGCCGTGACGAACGAACCCGGTTTCACCTGCTCGCGCTGCGGCGAACACCATCCGGAGCTCCCGATGGGCTACTCCGCGGCGGCTCCCGACTTCTGGGACGGGAGCCTCGCCGACGACCCCGACAGCCTGCTCTCCTCCGACCAGTGCGTGATCAAGGGCGAGCACTTCTTCGTCAAGGGGCTGGTCGAGATACCCGTCGCCGGCAGCGAGGAGCCCTTCTCCTGGGGCGTGTGGGTCTCCCTGAGCCGGGAGTGCTTCGCCCGCACCGCGGAGCTGTGGGACACGCCCGGCAGGGAGCGCGAGGCCCCGTACTTCGGCTGGCTGAGCACCGAGCTGGCCCTCTACTCGCCCAGCACCGTCAACCTGAGGACGAACGTCCACACCCGCGCGGTCGGCGTGCGCCCCTTCGTCGAACTGGAGCCCACCGGTCACCCCCTCGCCGTCGAGCAGCGCACCGGCATGACGCCGGACCGGGTGAGGGAGATAGCCGAGGCCGTCCTGCACCCCGGTGGCCTCGACGTCCGGGACGCCTGAGGCGCCGTGGCCGTACGGGCGGGGCGGGGTCCCGGACGGCTGCGGGGGGCACGGGCCCCGGTGCCGGCCGGAGCGCCGGTGATCGGACACGCTCGGTGACGTGAACTCGCAGATCGTTCCAGTCGAACTCCCCGCTCCCACGCACACGTTCACCCGGCTCCTGCCCTCGACGCCGCACGGGGCGCGGCACGCGCGGCTGACGGCGGCGCGGCAGCTCGCCGCCTGGGGGTGGCCGCGGGACCACGAGGTGGCGGAGGCCGTTTCCGCCGTCGTGGCCGAGCCGGCCGCCAACGCCGTCACGCACGGCCGTGTGGCCGGGCGGCACTTCCAGCTCCGGCTGCTCGTCGGGCCGGGGCTGCTGCGGCCCGACACGCTCCGTGTCGAGGTCGCCGACGCACACGGCGGCAGGCGGCCGGATCCCACGGCGCCCGTCCCCGTGCCGGCTCCGGACGCGGAGTCCGGGCGGGGACTGGTGCTGGTGGAGGCCCTGGCCGCCCGCTGGGGCGTGGCCGACCGGCTGTACTGCGGGAAGACCGTCTGGGCCGAGTTCGCCCTCGGGGAGACCGGCGGCGGGGACGGAGGCGGACCATAGCGGGATGAAGAGAATCAGTGCGGACATACGTCGCATGGCGGCGATAGCCTGGAACTGCCTCGACTTCTCCGACGGTGGGAGGCGACACCATGACGTTCATCCAGGTCATCGACTGCAAGACCCACCAGGCCGACGAGCTGGACCGGCTGATGGGCGACTGGGTCCAGGCGACCCAGGGCAAGCGGACGGCCACCCACTCGGTCGTCGCGCGGGACCGCTCCGACCCCGACCACGTGGTGGAGATCGTGGAGTTCCCCTCCTACGAGGAGGCGATGCGGAACTCCCGCCTGCCCGAGACCGACCGGATCTTCCAGCGGCTGGTGGAGGCCTGCGACGAGGAGCCGACCTTCACGGACCTGGAGGTCTTCCGGGACGAGCAGTTCAACACCGGCGTGGCCCGCACCTTCATCGAGGAGGTGATCAACGGGCGGAACCTCGACGCGGCCGACGGGCTGTGCACCGACGACTACTGCGAGCACGACCCCTCGCTCTCCTCCTACGAGGTCAGGCTCGCGCAGGCCAAGGAGGAGAACCAGGAGATCCTGGAGGCGTTCCAGCCGGTGATGGTCATCGAGGACCTGTTCGCCGAGGGCGACAAGGTGTGCGCGCGGCTGTCCTACACCGGCCGCCACTCGGGGACGTACCAGGGGCTGGAGCCCACCGGCAAGGAGGTCAGCGGGACCGGCCACGCCACCTTCCGCTTCGTGGACGGGAAGATCGCGGAGAGCTGGTGGAACTGGGACGACCTCGGGCTGCTGCGGCAGGTCGGCGCCGTCGAGATCTGATCCGGGCCGAGCCGGACCGGACCGGGGAGGGCTGGACCGGACCGGGCCCGGCCCTCCCGCGTTCCGCAGGGCCGCCGGGATCAGCGGGGGAGCGTGGTGGAGTCGACGTGGGCGGAGATCGCGACCTGGGGCTGCTCCCGGGCCGGGCCGTCCAGCGGGTCCCACTGGTTGGTGTGCCAGACGTTCTGCATGAAGGCCGACGGCTTGTCCGGGATGCGGGAGGCCGGGCCGCGGTAGTCCCAGAGCACGTTCCTGCGCCCGTCGGCGTCGTGGGTCCAGAAGGTCACCGAGTCCGGCTGCCAGTCGAACATGAAGGTGTGGAACTGGGTGGAGGAGTTGAAGCCGGGCACGGGCGTGACGCTCGCGGGGCTGTTCTCGCCCGGCAGCTCGGTCTGGCAGTCCCCGCCGAGCCGCACCATGTAGCAGTTGTGCAGGACCTTCCCGGTGCGCATGTCGATCGCGCGGGAGATCTTGCGGACGGGGATCGGCTGCCCCGGCGCCACCGACCCGTCGTAGTCGGTCCAGATGGTCAGCCAGACGACGTGGGGCTGGGCGCAGAGGACCTCGATGTCGATCTCGTCGTTGTCCGGCAGGCCGTTGCCGTTGGCGTCGGAGTGGTCGGTGGAGTAGGTGAAGGTCCCGGTGACGACGCCGAGGCGGCCCTGCCCGGTGCAGTCGGCCGTCCTGATGCGGGTGCCGTAGGTGCCGTAGCGGTAGGTGCTCTGGTTGCTGCTGATCTCCACGCCGTTGCCCGGGCCGACGCCGGGGCGGGCGCCGAGCCTGAGCCGGAGCGCGCGGCCGTCGGTGGTGCCGTCCATCGACACGACGCCGACGGTGCCGCCGGGAGCCGATGTCCGGGAGAAGTAGGGGGAGTCGCCGGTCCAGTGCTCCGTGACGGGGGCCGCCGCGGCCGAGTTGGCGAAGAGGACACCGGACATGGCGGCCGCCGCGACGGCCGTGAGCCATCGCAGGCGCCGGGCTCCGCGGCGGGTTCGGGGCGGAGACGATGTGTGGGGCATGGTCTCTCCATCGTGAGGGGCTCATCCGGGGGACGTCCGGCCCGGTCCGCCGGGCGGTTGCCGGACGTCGTCCGGGGGCGGAACGGCGGTGGACGTTATGAGAGCGCTCTCAGGATCGGCCGCGACGACATCCGTGTCAATGGTCCGGACCTGCTGCCCCGTTCCGGGCCGGCGCCGCCGTGCCCGCCCCGTGGCGGTTCACGGGGCGGGCACGGGGGTGGGTGTGAGGCGGGCACGGCGGCGTGGTGAGGCGCGGCCCGCCGGGGGTCCGGGGTGCCGCGAGGGGCCTCAGGCCCCGGAGGCCGCCTTGCGGGCCTCGATGCGGGCGCGGCGGGCGGCCAGGCGCTCGTCGAGCTTGCGGGCCTCGTCGTCCAGGCCGCCCAGGTACAGGCCCAGCTCCTCCTGGGCCTTGAGGCCCTCCGGGCCGAGGCCGCCGATCTCCAGGACCTTCAGGTGGCGCAGCACCGGCTGGAGCACGTCGTCGTGGTGGATGCGCAGGTTGTAAATGCCGCCGATCGCCATCTGCGCGGCGGCCCGCTCGAAGCCGGGCATGCCGTGGCCGGGCATCCGGAAGTTCACCACCACGTCGCGCACGGCCTGCATGGTCTGGTCCGGGGCCAGTTCGAAGGCCGCCCGCAGCAGGTTGCGGTAGAAGACCATGTGCAGGTTCTCGTCGGTGGCGATGCGGGCCAGCATCCGGTCGCAGACCGGATCGCCGGACTGGTGGCCGGTGTTGCGGTGGGAGATGCGGGTGGCCAGCTCCTGGAAGGCGACGTAGGCGACGGAGTGGAGCATCGAGTGCCGGTTGTCGGACTCGAACCCCTCCGACATGTGCGCCATCCGGAACTCCTCCAGCTTCACCGGGTCCACGGCGCGGGAGGTCAGCAGGTAGTCGCGCATCACGATGCCGTGCCGCCCCTCCTCGGCGGTCCAGCGGTGCACCCAGGTGCCCCAGGCGCCGTCGCGGCCGAAGAGGGTGGCGATCTCGTGGTGGTAGCTGGGGAGGTTGTCCTCGGTCAGCAGGTTGACCACCAGGGCGATGCGGCCGATGTCGGTGACCCTGGACTGCTCCGGCTCCCAGGGGTCGCCGCCGAGCGGGCCGTCGAAGTTGCGGCCGTCGCTCCAGGGCACGTACTCGTGCGGCATCCAGTCCTTGGCGACCGCCAGATGACGGTTGAGTTCCCTCTCCACCACCTCTTCCAGGGCGTAGAGCAGACGTGCGTCCGTCCACTGCTCCGAACCGGGGGTGTGCGGGGTGGTGAGGGTCATGGAGTCTCCACGGGGGTCGGGAACGGGGGATGACCTACGGGTCCGTAGGTTACGAAACCGTAGGTTAGCGGACAGGGAAAGGCAAGATCGGTTCTGTGAGGGGGCGTGAACGATGTGTGCCCGGCGGCCCGGGGGACACGGGAACCTCCGGGCCCCGCGGGCGCGTTGCCGGCGTGGAGGGAAGGGGGGAGGCCATGACGCTGGAGGTCTGGCAGAAGTACGTCCTGAGGCATCTGGAGGCCGTTCTCGCGGCACTCGGACCACTGGCCGAGGACCCGGTGAGCGGCCGCACCGGGGAGATCCCCGGGGTGCTGGAGTGGACGCTGCCGTGGAGCATGGACGACGGCATGGGGAACGTGCGGCTCACGCTGTTCGAGGAGAGGCGGGGGAGGGGCGCGGCACCGCGGGTGCGGGTGGTGGTGGCGGCCGTCGCGAAGCCGTTCGCCTTCGGGCAGCCGACCGTGGTGGACCTGCCGCGTCACGACCCCGACTCGGCCGGGACCGACGGGACGGGGCCGCAGGCCGGAAGTCCGACCCGGGAGATGGCCCGGTATCTGATGGAGCACACCGGCGGCGACGCGGAATCCCTGAAGCGGGAACCGGACGGAGCGGTGAGCTTCACCGTGGTGGTGGCCGGGGGACAGGGCGACCGGGAACCGCGGTGAAGCCGGGTGACGCGGTGGGGCGGCGCCCCACCGCGTCACCGGGGCGTCAGAGCAGGCCCGCGCGCCGCAGGGCCTCGGCCATCTCGCTGTTGGCCGGGGCGGCCTCGCGGCGCTGGCCGCCACCGCCGCCCCGCCGGTCGCCCTGGCGCTGGCGCGGGGCGGCGGCACGCTGCCCGCCGCGCTGCCCGCCGCCGCGCTGACCGCGCGCCGGACGGTCGCCGCCGCCCGCGCCGGGGCCGGTCTCGTCGTCGAGCCGCAGGGTCAGCGAGATCCGCTTGCGCGGCACGTCCACGTCCAGCACCTTGACCTTCACGATGTCGCCGGACTTCACCACGTCGCGCGGGTCCTTCACGAACGTCTTCGACATCGCCGAGACGTGGACCAGCCCGTCCTGGTGGACGCCGACGTCCACGAAGGCGCCGAACGCGGCGACGTTGGTGACCACGCCCTCCAGGACCATGCCCGGCTCCAGGTCGCCGATCTTCTCCACGCCCTCCCTGAAGGTCGCCGTCTGGAAGGCCGGACGCGGGTCGCGGCCGGGCTTCTCCAGCTCCCTGAGGATGTCGTTGACCGTCGGCAGGCCGAAGGTGTCGTCCACGAACTCCTGCGGCCGCAGGCTGCGCAGCACCTGCGTGTTGCCGATGAGCGCCGCGACGTCGCTGCCGGTGGCCTTCACCATCCGGCGCACCACCGGGTACGCCTCGGGGTGGACGGCGGACGCGTCCAGCGGGTCGTCGCCGCCGCGGATCCGCAGGAAGCCCGCGCACTGCTCGTACGCCTTGGGGCCGAGGCGGGAGACGTCCTTGAGGCTCCTGCGGCTGCGGAAGGGGCCGTTGGCGTCGCGGTGGGCGACGATGTTCTCCGCCAGGCCCGCGCCGATGCCCGACACCCGCGACAGCAGCGGGGCCGAGGCGGTGTTGACGTCCACGCCGACGCCGTTCACGCAGTCCTCCACGACCGCGTCCAGCGAGCGCGACAGCTTCACCTCGGAGACGTCGTGCTGGTACTGGCCCACGCCGATCGACTTGGGGTCGATCTTGACGAGTTCGGCCAGCGGGTCCTGCAGGCGCCGGGCGATGGAGACCGCGCCGCGCAGCGAGACGTCCAGGTCGGGCAGCTCCCTGGAGGCGAAGGCCGAGGCGGAGTACACCGAGGCGCCCGCCTCGGAGACCATCACCTTGGTCAGCTTCAGCTCCGGGTGCGCCGCGCACAGTTCGGCCGCGAGCCTGTCCGTCTCGCGGGAGGCGGTGCCGTTGCCGATGGCGATCAGCTCGACGCGGTGCTCGCGCGCCAGCCGCGCCAGGGTCGCCAGCGACTCCTTCCAGCGGTTCTGCGGGACGTGCGGGTAGATCGTGTCGGTGGCGGCCACCTTGCCGGTGGCGTCGACGACGGCGACCTTCACGCCCGTGCGGAAGCCCGGGTCCAGGCCCATGGTGGCGCGGGTGCCGGCCGGGGCGGCCAGCAGCAGGTCGCGCAGGTTGGCCGCGAACACCGCGACCGCCTCGTCCTCCGCGGCGGTGCGCAGCCGCAGCCGCAGGTCGATGCCCAGGTGCACCAGGATGCGGGTGCGCCAGGCCCAGCGCACGGTGTCGGCCAGCCAGCGGTCGGCGGGACGGCCGCGGTCCTCGATGCCGAACCGGCGGGCGACGGCGCGCTCGTACTCGCCGGGGCCGGTGGTCTCGCGCAGGGCTCCGCCCTCCCCGGACTCCCCGGCGGCGGGCTCCGGCTCCGGGTCGAGGGTGAGGTCGAGGACCTCCTCCTTCTCGCCGCGGAGCATCGCCAGCACCCGGTGCGAGGGCAGTTCGGTGAAGGGCTCGGAGAAGTCGAAGTAGTCGGCGAACTTGGCGCCCTGCTCCTCCTTGCCCTCGCGCACCCTCGCCACGAGCCGGCCGCGCCGCCACATCGTCTCGCGCAGCTCGCCGATCAGGTCGGCGTCCTCGCCGAAGCGCTCGGTGAGGATCGCCCGCGCGCCCTCCAGCGCGGCGGAGGCGTCCGCGACGCCCCTGTCCGGGTCGACGAACGCCGCCGCGGCGGTGGCCGGCTCCACGGACGGGTCGCCCAGCAGGCCGTCGGCCAGCGGCTCCAGGCCCGCCTCGCGGGCGATCTGCGCCTTGGTGCGCCGCTTGGGCTTGTAGGGCAGGTAGATGTCCTCCAGGCGCGCCTTGGAGTCGGCCGCCCGGATGCGGGCCTCCAGCTCGGCGTCGAGCTTGCCCTGGGAGCGCACGGACTCCAGGATCGCCGTCCGCCGCTCCTCCAGCTCCCGCAGGTAGCGCAGCCGCTCCTCCAGGGTGCGCAGCTGCGCGTCGTCCAGGCCGCCGGTGGCCTCCTTGCGGTAGCGCGCGACGAACGGCACGGTCGAGCCGCCGTCGAGCAGTTCGACGGCGGCCCTGACCTGCCGTTCCCGTACGCCGAGTTCCTCGGCGATCCTGCCCTCGACGGACGCCGCGCCGGACGTGCCGGCCGGTGCCGCGCCCTCGACGGGCGTCTCTCCGATGGACTGTGTCACGATCCGTTCCGCCTTCTCGGTGCTGGGTGCTCCCCCCGGTAGCCCGCATTGTTACAGGCCGCACCGACAGGCGGACGGTCAGACGCGGCGTCCGGCGTGCGAAGCTCCGCCGAAGAGGCGGGCGAGGAGTCGGAAGGGGAGCGTCACCACGGTCGCGATGGCGCCGCCCACGGTACGGAGTGCGTCTGCTATGGCTCGGAACATGGGAAACGCGTGACCGCTCACGTTCCGGACAAACGCCTTCTGCCCGACTTGGCCGGTTTTCGCCCCTCCTGGAGCGTCCCCCGGAATCCGTTCAGCCCTTGCCGACCAGGTCCGCGGGGAAGGCGCCCGCGCCGAGGGCCGCGCCGGTGAAGGCGCCGCACAGCTCGGTCAGCCGCTCGGTGCCCGCCGCGCCCAGGTGCTCGTACGGCGCGCGGTCGAGCCGGTCGGTCTCCTCCTCCAGCGCCCTGCGCAGTTCCGTTCCGGCCCCGGTCAACTCGCCGTCGCCGTCCAGCAGTCCGCGCCCGCGCAGCCGCTCCTGGGCCTCCTCCCAGTCCCGGCGGCCGTAACCGCGGGTGGCCAGCACCCACTTGGGGCGCATGCCGCGGCCGCCGGCGGTGTGGCTGACCAGCGCCTCCAGCGGGTCCAGCCCGGCGCGCAGGAGGACGGCGACGTGCGCGTCGCCGCGGTGCTCGCGCAGCAGCGAGGCGCCGTGCCACAGCGCCAGGTGCGGGGCCTCGGGCACGGGGAGGTCGGCGAGCGCGGCGTACAGCGGGCGGCCCGCGCGGGTGCACGCCTCGGCGGCGCGCAGCGCCAGCGCGGCGGCCTCGGCCATCTCCTCGGAGGCCACCGCCTCCTCGCCCAGGAGCCGCCGCAGCAGGGAGTCGGCGGCGCGCAGCCGCGCGGCGAGCACGGTCTCGGGGGCGGCCAGCTCCCACACGCCCGGCACGTGGCGGGCGACGAGGTCGTGGTGGAAGTTGTAGAAGACCGCGGTGACGGCCCCGGGGCCGACCCGGCCCAGCGCGGCGGCGCGCCCGGCGAAGTAGACCGCGGAGGGGTCCTCGATGCCGTAGGGGGCCAGCTCTCCGGCCAGGTCGGGGGCGAAGTAGAGGGCCGAGTGCAGCGGGTTGACGACGGCGTGGCAGCGCCGTCCGGCCTTCGCGGGGAGGGACGTCATGCCCGAACGTTACCCGCCGGTAAGAGGCCAGGTGAAAACCGGGGCGCGCCGCTCCAGGAAGGCGGCGACCCCCTCGGCCCGCTCGCCGCTCTCCCGGGCGCGCTCCTCCCAGTACGCGATCCGCTCCGGCCGCACGGGCCCGTCCGCGGCGCCGGCGAACTCCTTGGCGGCGGCCTGGGTGAGCTGCGAGCGCGAGACGAGCAGGCGCGCGAACGCCGCGACCCGCCCGTCCAGCTCGTCCGCCGGGTGCACCTCGTCGACCAGTCCGGTGCGCAGGGCCCGCCCGGCGCCGATCAGCTCGCCGGAGAACAGCAGGTACTTGGCGGTGGCCGGGCCGACCAGGGAGACCAGGCGCCGGGTGGAGGAGGCGCCGTAGACGATGCCGAGCCGGGCCGGGGTGATGCCGAACAGGGCGTCCTCGGCGGCGAAGCGCAGGTCGCAGGCGACGGCGAGCTGGCAGCCGCCGCCCACGCAGTGGCCGCGTACGGCGGCGAGCGTGGGCCGCGGGAAAGCCGCCAGGGCCTCCTCGGCGGCCACCGCCAGGCCGCGGGACTCCTCGTCGCCCTCGCGCAGGGCGGTGATGTCGGCGCCCGCGCAGAAGGTGCCGCCCTCGCCGGTGAGGACCAGCGCCCGCACGGCGGGGTCGGCCGCCAGCCGCTCCAGCTCGGCGGGCACCCGGCGCCACATCTCCGGCGTCATCGCGTTGCGCTTGGCCGGGTTGCGGATGGTGAGGGTGGCGACGCCGTCCTCGGCGGAGACCAGCAGGGCCGGGCTGCCGTCCGGCGGGGTGTGCGGGGGCATGGGCCGGATCGTAACGGCCGGGTGTCCGGGACCGTCGCGGGGGCCGCGGAACCGGTCGCGCAAGGCCGGTCACGGTCGCGAACGGCGCGTAAGTCTTCTGTCAATTGCCATCGATAAGTGCCGACTTGCAGTCACCCGGCCGGACCGCCCGCACCGCGGGCCAACACTCGACGGGAGAACCGGTCCGGAACCGGGCCGGGCGGGAACGGCCGGCGAGAGCCGAGAGCGGGGTACGGCAGATGGAGATCCGCGGGGATTCCTTCCCTGACCAGGGCGGACGGACGCCGGTCGCGGCGCCGGACCGGCAGGTTGTACCGCCGCCGCCACCACCACCGCCACCGCGGCCCCGGCCGCAGGCACGGCTCCAGCCTCCGCCCCGGCCCGAGCCGTACGAGGGCACCTGGCGGTTCACCGCCCCGGTGCGGGAGTCCTCCGTGCCCCGGGCGCGCCACGCCGTGCGGGACCTCGTCCGCCGCAGACGGGCGCCCGTCCCCGACGAACTGGTGCACAGCCTGTCGCTGATCGTCTCCGAGCTGGTCACCAACGCCGTACGGCACGCCGCCCTGCTCTCCGCGGAGATCGGCGTCGAGGTCTCCCTCGGCGCCGGCTGGGTGCGTCTGGGGGTGGAGGACGGCCATCCCTACCGTCCCGCGGCGCTGGCCGCCGAACCGGCGCACGAGCACACCGGGGGACGGGGACTGCTCCTGGTCAAGGCCACCGTCGCCGAGGCGGGCGGGAGCTGCGAGGTCGAGCAGACCGCCTCCGGCGGCAAGGTGGTGCGGGTCACGCTGCCCCTGACACCCCTGACACCCCTGACGCCCCTGCCGCCGTCGACACCGCCGTGGGCACCCCCGTCGACGCCGCCGTCACCGGCCCGCTGACCCCGCCGGGCGGCCCGCCGCGGGCGTCACCAGCCCGCCGAGCGCCCGGCCACCTCGCGGATGCCGCCGCGCGCCGCGTCCAGCACCGTCATGAACCAGGCCGAGAACGGGTCCGCCTCGTGGCGCTTGAGCAGTTCCTCGGGGGTCACGAACGCCGTCTCGGCGATCTCCTCCGGGTCCGGCCGCGGGACGTCGCGCACCAGCCCCGCGAAGAGGTGGTTGTACTCCTGCTCGACCAGGCCGGAGGCCGGGTCCGGGTGGTTGTAGCGCACCGTGCCCGCCTCCCGCATCAGCCAGGGCGCCACGCCCAGCTCCTCGCCGACCCGGCGCGCGGCGGCGACGAAGGGCGGCTCGCCGGGGTAGGGGTGGCCGCAGCAGGTGTTGGACCACACGCCGGGGGAGTGGTACTTGCCCAGCGCCCTGCGCTGGAGCAGCAGCCGGCCCATGTCGTCGAAGAGGAAGACGGAGAAGGCCCGGTGCAGCCGGCCGGGGGCCTGGTGGGCGGACAGCTTCTCCGCGGTCCCGATCGTCGTACCGTCCTCGTCGACCAACTCGAGCATGATCGGGTCCGCCGTGCCGTTCGTCATGTCCGCCTTTCACCAGAACGCGCCGGAACGGCGGTTCTCCGATGTTCCGACTGTCCGGTCCAGTGTGCCGCACACCGCCGGGCGCCGCTCGCCGGCCTGCCGCGGGACGCCGGGCGCGCACCACGGGGCGCCCGGCGCGGCGTCAGTGGCACAGCCGCCCCTCGCGCGCCGCGTGCCCGTGCGGCTCCAGCTGGAACGTGCAGTGCTCGACGGCGAAGTGCCGCCCCAGGCAGTTCTGGAGGTCCCGCAGGATCCTGTCGTGGCCCTCGGCCTCCAGCGCCTCCCGGCCGACCACCACGTGCGCGGAGAGCACCGGCATGCCGGAGGTGATGGTCCACACGTGCAGGTCGTGCAGGTCCTCCACCCCGCGCACCCCCAGGATGTGCGCCCGCACCTCGGCCATGTCCACGTGCCGGGGCGCGGCCTCCAGCAGGACGTCGATCGCCTCGCGCGCCAGCTTCACCGTGCGCGGCACGATCAGCACCGCGATCAGCAGCGAGGCGATCGGGTCGGCCTGCCGCCAGCCGGTGAGCACGATCACCAGCGCGGCGACGATCACCGCCAGCGAGCCCAGGGCGTCCGCCGCCACCTCCAGGAAGGCACCGCGCACGTTCAGGCTCTCCCGCTGCCCGCGCATCAGCAGGGCCAGGGACAGGCCGTTGAGGGCCAGGCCGACGACGCCGAAGAGGACCGTCAGCCCGCCGGGCACCTCCGCCGGGTGGCGCAGCCGGTCGACGGCCTCCACCAGGATGTAGCCGCCGACCCCGAGCAGCAGCAGGCAGTTCAGCAACGCGGCCAGGATCTCGGCCCGGGCGAAGCCGAAGGTGCGCCGCTCGCTGCCGCCGGGCCGGTTGGCGACGTGGATCGCCAGCAGCGCCATCCCGATGCCGATCGCGTCGGTCGCCACATGGCCGGCGTCCGCCAGCAGCGCCAGGGAGCCGGTCAGCGCGGCGCCCACGAGCTCGGCGATCAGCAGGACGACCGCGATGGCCAGGGCGGCGCGCAGCCGCCCCCGGTACGCGGCGCCCGCCGTGCCCGGTCCGCCGGGCCGCGACCCGCCGTGGTTGTGCCCTGCGCCCATGGGTGATGCCTCCCGTATCGCGGTCAGTGTCGCGGACGACCCTGCGGACGATCTCAGTGAACTACGGGCGGGGGGTATGGGGCAACGCGGCACTGAACACCGTTGTCATCCCCTTTGACCTGCGCTTTCCACCTGCGTCTTCTTGTCGCGCCCGCCATCCGGAGGAGTTGGTTCCGGTAGGGGGGGCGCCGTGGGGACTCGCTCTCCGGGACCGGGACCGCCGTCCGGAGCACCCCGCGCCGGGGTGTTCTGCCGCGTCACGGCCGCGCCGCGGGTCCTTCGTGACGCGGTCACGGCCGCGTCATGGCTGCGTCACGGCTGTGCCATGGCTGCGTCATGGCTGTGCCATGACTGCGTCACGACTGCGCCGTGGCCGCGTCATGGTCACCGGCCGAGGGCCGCCACGGGCGCGGTTCTTGTGCGGACCGCCGTGATCGAGGATGCTGGGCCGCGGTCCGTGGTGTTCTGTCATGTTTCGTGCCGGTGGGGTGGTCTCTCCCCGGTGAATGAGGGGTGAACGGCCGCTTCCACCGATCCGATAACCTCTGGCCACGTGCCGCCTGCCCCGAACGGGTGATGGCGCACGGTGACCGCTGCCCGGATGCCGCCCGTACGGACCGCGCCGCGGACAACACGGCTTCCAAGGAGTGAGTTCGTTCTTGTCGACCGCCATTCTCACCGGTCCGCCGGTCGCGGGGGCGCCCCTGGAGGGCGATCTGCGGTCGCTGGGGTTCGACGTGCGGGTGGCGGACGACGCCGCCGGGGTGGAGGTGGCGCTGGCCGCCGTGCCCGCCGGTGAGCGCGTCGCCCTCGTCGACCCCCGCTTCGTCGGCCACACGCACAGCCTGCGGCTGGCCCTGACCGACCCGCGCTTCCCCGCGGCCGCGGTACCCGGCGCCCTGACCGTCCGGCCCGGGGCGCGCGCCGCCCTGGCGCGGGCCGTGGCGGCCGCCGCGTCCGCCCCTGCCTCCGCCCCGGCCCCGTCCGCGCGGACCGCGCCGGTCGCCGCCGGGGGGAACGCCGCGGAGGCCGCCGCCCCGGAGCCCGCCGGCCTGCCCGACCGGGTGGCGGCCGCGCTGGAGGAGGACGGGGACGCCCCGGCCGTCCACCGGCCCGAGCTGGGGGTGCTCGTCGCCGCCGTGCCCGCCGGCGAGGCGGAGCGCGCCGAGGCGGAGCGGGCCGTGGCGGCCGTCGACGAGGAGGCGGTGCGGCTGCGCTCGGCGGTGAAGTCCCGCGACGGCTTCTTCACCACCTTCCTCGTCAGCCCCTACTCCCGGTACATCGCCCGCTGGTGCGCGCGGCGCGGACTCACCCCCAACCAGGTGACCACCGCCTCGCTGCTCACCGCGCTGGTCGCGGCGGCCTGCGCCGCCACCGGCACCCGCGGCGGCTTCGTCGCGGCCGGGGTGCTGCTGATCGCCTCGTTCGTACTGGACTGCGCCGACGGCCAGCTCGCCCGCTACGCGCTGAAGTACTCCACGCTCGGCGCCTGGCTGGACGCCACCTTCGACCGCGCCAAGGAGTACGCCTACTACGCGGGCCTGGCGCTCGGCGCGGCCCGCGGCGGTGACGACGTGTGGGCGCTGGCGCTGGGCGCGATGGTGCTCCAGACGTGCCGCCACGTGGTGGACTTCTCCTTCAACGAGGCCGATCGGTACGAGAGGGAGGACGGGAAGGGAGGCGAGGAGGGAGGGGCCGCCGGCAACACCAGCCCCACCGCCGCCCTGTCCGGGAGGCTTGACAGCGTCGGCTGGACGGTGTGGGCCCGCCGCATGATCGTGCTGCCGATCGGGGAGCGCTGGACGCTGATCGCCGTCCTCACCGCCCTCACCACCCCCCGCACCACCTTCACCGTGCTGCTGGCCGGCTGCGCGTTCGCCGCCTGCTACACCACCGCCGGGCGGGTGCTGCGCTCGCTCACGCGCAGGGCCGCGCGCACCGACCGCGCCGCCCGGGCCCTGGCCGACCTGGCCGACTCCGGACCGCTGGCGGAGGGCGTCGCGCTGGGCTCGGCCGCGCTCCGGGGGGCGCGGCTCCCCGCGTTCACCGCCCCCGCCCTCGCCCTGCTGGGCTCGGCCGGGCTGGTGTCCGCCGCGCTGTGGGCCCCCGTGGGAATCACGCTCCCGGCCGCCGCGCTCGGCTACGCCGTACTGGCCGGCCTCGCCGTCGCCCGCCCGCTCAAGGGCGCGCTCGACTGGCTGGTGCCGCCCCTCTTCCGCGCGGCGGAGTACACCACGATCCTGGTACTGGCCGCCCGGTCCGAGGCGGACGGCGCCCTGCCCGCCGCGTTCGGGCTGGTCGCGGCGGTCGCCTACCATCACTACGACACGGTGTACCGCATTCGCGGCGGCACCGGCGCCCCCCCGCGACGACTGGTGCGGGCGATCGGCGGGCACGAGGGACGCGTCGTGGTGGTCACGGCCGCCGCCGTCCTGTGGGCCGCGGGTCAGGGCTTCACGATCGCGCTCACGGTCCTGGCCGTGGCCCTGGCGCTCACGGTGACCACCGAGAGCGTCCGTTTCTGGGTGTCCTCGCAGGCGCCCGCCGTACACGACGAAACAGGAGAACCCGCATGATCGGCCTCGTGCTGGCCGCCGGCGCCGGACGGCGTCTGCGTCCCTACACCGACACCCTTCCCAAGGCCCTGGTGCCGGTGGACCCGGCGGGCGAGGGGACCACGACCGTGCTGGACCTCACCCTCGGCAACTTCCGCGAGGTCGGCCTGACCGACGTCGCCGTGGTCGTGGGCTACCGCAAGGAGGCCGTCTACGAGCGCAGGGCGGCCCTGGAGAAGAAGTACGGCGTCACGCTCCACCTGGTGGACAACGACAAGGCCGAGGAGTGGAACAACGCCTACTCCCTGTGGTGCGCCCGCGACGTCATCAAGGAGGGCGTGATCCTGGCCAACGGCGACACCGTCCACCCCGTCTCCGTCGAGCAGACCCTGCTGGAGGCCCGCGGCGAGGGGCAGCGGATCATCCTCGCCCTCGACACGGTCAAGAAGCTGGCCGACGAGGAGATGAAGGTCGTCGTCGAGCCCGGCAGGGGCATGCGCCGCATCACCAAGCTGATGGACCCGGCCGACGCCACCGGCGAGTACATCGGCGTGACCCTCATCGAGGGCGAGGCCGCCGCCGACCTGGCCGACGCCCTGAAGGCCACCTACGAGCGCGACCCGCAGCTGTACTACGAGGACGGCTACCAGGAGCTGGTGAACCGCGGCTTCACCGTCGACGTCGCCCCGATCGGCGAGGTCGCGTGGGTCGAGATCGACAACCACGACGACCTGGACAAGGCGCGGGGGATCGCGTGCCAGTACTGACCCGGCTCATCCCGTCGCCGGTCGTCGTCGACATCAGGCCCGGTGCGCTGGACGACCTGGCGGGTCTCCTGGTCGACCAGCGGATCTCGGCCTCCGGCAAGCTCGCCATCGCCATCAGCGGCGGCTCGGGCGCGGCCCTGCGCGAGCGGTTCGCCCCCGCGCTGCCGGGCGCCGACTGGTACGAGGTCGGCGGCGGGACGCTGGACGACGCGATCAAGCTGGCCGACGCGATGAAGTCCGGCCACTACGACGCGGTCGTCGGCATGGGCGGCGGGAAGATCATCGACTGCGCCAAGTTCGCCGCCGCGCGCATCGGCCTGCCGCTGGTCGCCGTCGCCACCAACCTCAGCCACGACGGCCTGTGCTCGCCGGTCGCCACGCTCGACAACGACGCCGGGCGCGGCTCGTACGGCGTGCCGAACCCGATCGCGATCGTCATCGACCTCGACGTCATCCGCGAGGCCCCGATCCGCTTCGTGCGCTCGGGCGTCGGCGACGTGATCTCCAACATCTCCGCCGTCGCCGACTGGGAGCTCTCCCACAAGGTGACCGGCGAGGCGATCGACGGCCTGGCCGCCGCCATGGCCCGCCAGGCGGGCGAGGCGGTGCTGCGCCACCCGGGCGGCTGCGGCGACGACGAGTTCCTCACCGTGCTGGCCGAGGGGCTGGTGCTCACCGGCATCTCCATGTCGGTGGCCGGCGACAGCCGCCCCGCCTCCGGCGCCTGCCACGAGATCAACCACGCCTTCGACCTGCTCTACCCCCGCCGCGCCGCCGCGCACGGCGAGCAGTGCGGGCTCGGTGCCGCCTTCGCGATGCACCTGCGCGGGGCGGAGGAGCAGACGCTGCTGATCGTCGACGTGCTGCGCCGCCACGGCCTGCCCGTGCTGCCCGGCGAGATCGGCTTCAACGAGGACGAGTTCGTGAGGGCGGTGGAGTACGCGCCGCAGACCCGGCCCGGGCGCTACACGATCCTCGAGCACCTGGACCTGTCCACCGACCAGATCAGGGACGCGTACGCCGACTATGTCAAAGCCATCAGTAGCTGAACTCCGCCCGGTCGTCCACCCCGCGGGGGTGAAGGACCGGCGCAGCGGCGAGCACTGGGCCGGGCGCCTGTACATGCGGGAGATCTCGCTGCGCTGGACCCGGCATCTGGTGAACACCCGGATAACGCCCAACCAGCTCACCTACCTGATGGTCGTCGCGGGCGTGGCCGCCGGCGCCGTACTGCTGGTGCCGGGCCTGGCCGGGGCCGTCATCGCCGCCCTCCTCATCCAGTTCTACCTGCTGCTGGACTGCGTGGACGGCGAGGTCGCCCGCTGGCGGAAGCAGACCTCCATCACCGGCGTCTACCTCGACCGGGTGGGCCACTACCTGGCCGAGGCGGCGCTGCTGGTCGGCTTCGGCGTACGGGCCGCGGACGTCTTCCGCACCGAGGGGGCCTCCGCGAACTGGCTGTGGGCCTTCCTGGGCACCGTGGCCGCGCTGGGCGCGATCCTGATCAAGGCCGAGACCGACCTGGTGGACGTGGCCCGCTCCCGCGGCGGCCTGCCCGCCGTCCGGGACGAGGCGGCCGTGCCCCGCTCCTCGGGACTGGCGCTGGCCCGCCGGGCGGCGGCGGCGCTGAAGTTCCACCGGCTGGTCGGCGGCGTCGAGGCGTCCCTGCTGATCCTGCTGGTCGCGGTGGCGGACACGCTGCGCGGCGACCTCTTCTTCACCCGGCTGGGCGTCGCCGTCCTGGCGGCCGTCGCGGTCCTCCAGACGCTGCTGCACCTGGTGTCCATCCTGGCGTCGAGCCGGCTGCGGTGAGGGGCGGTGAGTGACGTGACGGACGGCACGAGAGGCCCGGACGGTCCGGAGGACGCCTCCGGGGGCCTGACCCTGGGCGCGGTCATCCTCACCATGGGCAACCGCCCCGAGGAGCTGCGCGCCCTGCTGGACTCGGTCGCCAAGCAGGACGGCGACCCGATCCGGGTCGTGGTGGTCGGCAACGGCGCACCGCTGCCGGAGCTGCCGGACGGGGTGCGGACGGTGGAGCTGCCGGAGAACCTCGGCATCCCCGGCGGCCGCAACGTCGGCATCGAGGCGTTCGGGCCGGGCGGCGGCGAGGTGGACGTCCTGCTCTTCCTCGACGACGACGGGCTGCTGCCCAACACCGACACCGCCGAACTGGTCCGGCAGGCGTTCGCCGCCGACCCGCGGCTGGGCATCGTCAGCTTCCGCATCGCCGACCCCGAGACCGGCGTCACCCAGCGCCGCCACGTACCGCGGCTGCGCGCGTCGGACCCGATGCGCTCCTCGCGCGTGACGACCTTCCTCGGCGGCGCCAACGCCGTGCGCACCGCGGTCTTCCGGCAGGTCGGCGGGCTGCCGGACGAGTTCTTCTACGCCCACGAGGAGACCGACCTGGCCTGGCGGGCGCTGGACGCGGGGTGGATGATCGACTACCGCGCCGACATGGTGCTCCACCACCCCACCACCCTCCCCAGCCGCCACGCGGTCTACCACAGGATGGTCGCCCGCAACCGGGTGTGGCTGGCCCGGCGCAACCTGCCGCTGCCGCTGATCCCGCTCTACCTGGGCGTCTGGCTGCTGCTGACCCTCGCCCGCCGCCCCTCCCGGCCCGCGCTGCGCGCCTGGCTGGGCGGGTTCAGGGAGGGCTGGACCACCCCGTGCGGTCCCCGCCGTCCCATGAAGTGGCGTACGGTGTGGCGTCTGACCCGGCTGGGCCGCCCTCCCGTCATCTGACAAGCTCTGTCTGAGAGCATCGGGTCCGGTGACGGAGTCCGGGGTCCCGCTGCACTCATTCCCATCCCGGCTGCGCACTGTGAGGACGAAAGTTTCAACGTGAGCGAGACAACGCACGGTGGTGCGATCGCGACGGGCGAGCCCCCGCGTTCACCAGACGACGGCCTGTCCCCGGCCGAACTCGCCGCCAAGTACGGGCTGACGGTGAGCGGGGCGCGGCCCTCCCTGATGGAGTACGTCCGGCAGCTGTGGGCGCGACGGCACTTCATCCTCGCCTTCTCCCAGGCGAAACTCGTGGCGCAGTACAGCCAGGCCAAGCTCGGCCAGCTGTGGCAGGTGGCCACGCCGCTGCTGAACGCGGCGGTCTACTTCTTCGTCTTCGGCATCCTGCTGGGCGGCCGCGAGGGAGTCCCGGGCGGCAAGCAGAACTACATTCCGTTCCTGGTCACGGGCGTCTTCGTCTTCACCTTCACGCAGACCTCGGTCCTCTCCGGCGTCCGGGCCATCTCCGGCAACCTCGGCCTGGTCCGGGCCCTGCACTTCCCGCGCGCCGCGCTGCCCATCTCCTTCTCGCTGCAGCAACTGCAGCAGCTGCTGTACTCGATGATCGTCCTGGTGGTCATCCTCCTCGGCTTCCGGCAGTTCCCGGACTGGTCGTGGCTGCTGGTGCTGCCGGTCCTGGCGCTGCAGCTGGTCTTCAACACCGGTCTGGCGATGGTCATGGCCCGGCTGGGGAGCAGGACCCCGGACCTGGCCCAGCTGATGCCCTTCGTGATGCGCACGTGGATGTACGCGTCCGGCGTGATGTTCTCCCTGGAGTACATGCTCAGGGAGCGCACCAGCGCCCCGGAGTGGCTGGTGGTCGCCGCCCAGGCCAACCCCGCGGCCGTCTACATGGACCTGACGCGCTTCGCGCTCATCGACGGCTACACCGTCGCCGACCTCCCGCCGTACGCCTGGGCGCTGGCCGCGGGCTGGGCCCTGCTGGTCGGCGCCGGCGGATTCGTGTACTTCTGGAAGGCGGAGGAGCGTTATGGCCGTGGCTGAGGCCGACAGCACCCAGAAGGCCGGGCAGACCGGGCAGGCCGGCTCCGCGGAGCCGGTGCGCGAGCCCCGGACGCCGACCGTCATCGCCGAGGACCTGCACGTCGTCTACCGCGTCAACGGCGGTGGCGGCGGCAGGGGCAGCGCCACGGCGGCCCTCAACCGCATCCTGCGGCGCAAGGCTCCGGCGGGGATGCGCGAGGTGCACGCGGTCAAGGGCGTCAGCTTCGTCGCCTACCGCGGCGAGGCCATCGGGCTGATCGGCTCCAACGGCTCGGGCAAGTCCACCCTCCTGAAGGCCATCGCGGGCCTGCTGCCCGCCGAGCGCGGCAAGGTCTACACCGACGGCCAGCCCTCGCTGCTGGGCGTCAACGCCGCGCTGATGAACGACCTGACCGGCGAGCGCAACGTCATACTGGGCGGGCTGGCGATGGGCATGACCAAGGCCCAGGTCCAGGAGCGCTACCAGGACATCGTCGACTTCTCCGGCATCAACGAGAAGGGCGACTTCATCAGCCTGCCGATGCGGACGTACTCGTCCGGCATGGCGGCCCGGCTGCGGTTCTCCATCGCCGCGGCCAAGGACCACGACGTGCTGATGATCGACGAGGCCCTGGCGACGGGCGACAAGAGGTTCCAGAAGCGCTCGGAGGCCCGCATCCGCGAGCTGCGCAAGGAGGCCGGGACGGTCTTCCTGGTCAGCCACAACAACAAGTCCATCCGGGACACCTGCGACCGGGTGCTGTGGCTGGAGAGCGGCGTGCTGCGCATGGACGGCCCGACCGAGGACGTGATGAAGGCGTACGAGGAGTTCACCCGCAAGTAGCCGCGGGACCGCGCGCCGCCCCGGCCCCGGCGGTCTCGCGCGGGGCCGGGGCCTGGGGCGGCGGGGGAGCGCCGCCCTCGTCCAGGCCCACCCTGCGGTGCACCCGGCGCAGCACCTCGGGCGCGTACCAGGCGGCGGACCCCAGCAGCCGCATCGCGGCCGGGACGAGCACGCCGCGCACCGCGACCGCGTCGATCAGGATGGCCAGGCCGCTGCCGAGGCCGAACATCTGGATGAAGGAGATCTCGCTGGTGCCGAAGGCGAACAGGCTCACCGCCAGCAGGCCGGCCGCCATGGTGACGATCCGCCCGGTCCGCGACAGCCCGCGGGAGACGGCCGCCTCCGTCCCCTCGCCCGCGTCGTGCAGCTCCTTGATCCGGCTGGTGACGAAGACCTCGTAGTCCATCGACAGGCCGAAGACGATGCAGAACAGCAGCACGGTCATCGAGGTGTCCATGGGCATCGGGGTGAAGCCGAGCACCGAGGACAGGTGGCCGTCCTGGAAGATCCAGACCATCGCGCCGATCGCCGCCGTCAGGCTGATGGTGTTGAGCACCAGCGCGCGCAGCGGCTGGACGACGCTGCCGGTGAACAGGAACAGCAGGACGAAGGTGGTCACGGCCACCCAGGCGATCGCGGCGGGCAGCCGGTCGCCGATGGCGGCCTTGGTGTCCACCAGCTGCGCGTCCTCCCCGCCCACCAGGGCGGTCACGCCGTCCGGGGCGGGCACCTCGCGGATCTGGCGCACCAGGTCCTGGGCCGCGCCGGAGGCGGGCGCCGGTTCGGTGGTGACGGTCAGGCGCTGGGCGTCCTCGCGGCCGAGCGCGGCCTCCGCCGGGCCGGGCGGTGCGGCCTCGCCCCCGCTGTAGACGCCGGAGGAGGCCTGGACGCGGACGACGCCGTCCAGCCGGGAGAGGGCGGTGGCGTACGCGCCGAGGTCGCCGGGGCCCACCGGGCCGGTGGTGACGATCTGGACCGCGGAGGAGGCGTCGCCGGCGAAGTCCTCCTCGACGGCCTCGGCCACCTGGCGGCTCTGCGCGGTCCCCGGCAGCACCCGCTCGTCGGGGTTGCCGAAGGTCGCGCCCAGCAGCGGGCTCGCGGCGAGCAGCAGCACCGCGAGCACCGGCAGCGCGGTGAGCGCGGGGCGGCGCATCACGGTGGTGGCGAGGCGGCCCCACACCGGGGCGTCGGGGCGGCGCACGGCTTCGGCCCACGGCAGCCGGCCGCTGTTGACCCGGTGGCCCAGGAGGGCCAGCAGGGCGGGGACGACCACCAGCGCGCCGACCGCGGCGATCGCCACCACGCCGATCCCGGCGTAGGCGAAGGAGCGCAGGAAGAAGGGCGGGAAGAGGAGGAGGGCGGCGAGGGCCGCGATGACGGTGGCGGCGGAGAAGGCGATGGTGCGGCCCGCGGTGGCCACGGTGGTGCGCAGTGCGTCGGGGACCGCGTCGCCCTGGGCCAGCCGCTCGCGGAACCGGCCGACCAGCAGCAGGCCGTAGTCGATGCCCAGGCCCAGGCCGAGCGCGGTGGTGAGGTTGACGGAGAAGACGGAGACGTCGGTGAGGTTGCCGAGCACGAAGAGCTCGGCGAAGGTGCCCAGGACCGCGAGCAGTCCGATGGCCAGCGGCAGCAGCGCGGCGGTGACGCTGCCGAAGGCGATCACCAGCAGGACGAGGGTGACGGGCACGGCGATCGCCTCGGCGACCGCGAGGTCCTTCGAGACCTGCTGGGTGATGTCGTTGCCGACGGCCGCCCGGCCGCCCGCGAGGACGGTGACCGGGCCCCGGTCGCCGGTCCACTTCGCGGTGATCTCCTCGGCGCGGTCGGTGCGCTCGGTGCTGTCGCCGCCGACGTGGGCGAGGATCAGCGCCTGGGTGCCGTCGCGCGAGGTGAGGGCGGAGCCGCCGGCGTCCCAGCGGGAGACGACGTTCGTCACGCCCGGCTCGTCCGCCAGCCCCGCCGCCAGCTCCCGGCCGGCGCGCTCGACGGCGGGGGAGTCCAGGCGCTCGCCGTCGTCCGCCCGCACCAGCAGCACGAGGTTGGCCTCGCCGCCGAACTTCTCGTCGATGAGGGCGGCGGCGCGGGTGGAGGGCGCGTCGGGGTCCTCGAAGCCCCCGCTCTGGAGCGCGCCGAACGCCCCGAAGCCGGCGGCGCCCATGACGAGGACGGCGACGAGCGAGGCCAGCAGTACCGCGCGGGTGCGGCGCAGTACGAGTTCGGAGAGCCACGACAGACACGACAACATGGTCTTCCCCCTTGTCCGGATGCGCGCCGTAGGATGTTTACGGCGTCAACATCGACTGTCGCAGAGGAATGTTAATGCTGTCAACATCAGGTGGTGCCCCATGACGCGGACCGAGAACGGCGGCAGGAGCGGCTACCACCACGGCGATCTGCGCAACGCGCTCGTCGAGGCCGCCACCGACCTCGCCCGCGACGGCGGGCCCGAGGCCGTCGTGCTGCGCGCCGCCGCCCGCCGGGTCGGCGTCTCGCCCACCGCCGCCTACCGCCACTTCGCCGGGCAGGCCGATCTGCTGAACGCGGTCAAGGAGCGCGGCCAGCGGTGGCTGGCGGAGACGATGGAGCGGACGGCCGGGGAGACCGGGGGAGGAGAGGACGCCGGGCGGGCCGCCGAGGAGCGCGTCAAGGCCCTCGGGCGCGGCTACGTCGCCTTCGCCCTCGCCGAGCCCGGCCTGTTCCGCACGGCGTTCCGCCACGACCCCGCCGCGGCCGGCGCCCCCTCCGGGGCCGCACCGGCCGCGGGGGACCCGGACGGCTGGGCCTTCCGCTCCTTCCGGCTCCTCGTCGGCGCCCTGGACGCCCTCGTCGACACCGGACGGATGCCCGCCGAACGGCGTCCCGGCGCGGAGATCACCGCCTGGAGCGCGGTGCACGGGCTGGCGGTGCTCCTGCTGGACGGGCCGCTCTCCCGGGTCGCCCCGGAGCAGCGCGAGGCCCTCGTCGAGGGAGCCCTCTCCACGGTCATCGGGGGACTCACGGCTCCGGAGTGACGGTCCCGGCCCGCCGCCCGCCCACCCGCGCGGCGGGCCGCCCCCGCGTACGACGTAAGCTGAGCCGGTGCCGGTGAACGGTGTGCCGGACGGTCCGGCCCCCGGTCGGACGAGCAGCGGATCATGCGCGGGGCGTGCCCGAAATAGGATGTTCCGTACGCGGACACCGCGGGCGGCGCCCGCGGGAGAGGCGTCGCCGACGCCGCCGACACCCCCGACGCCGCAGGCCTCCCCGGGTTCCGTGGTGTCGCGGACGCCATCGGTGGCATGAGGCATGAGGGACGCGGGTGTCGTGGAACGCCGCCGTTCGAAAGGGACGGGACTGTCGGTTGGAGAGACACAGAGGTGACGGCGATGGCTGTGGGCGGTCCCCGGTGACCCCCGTGCCGGACGCGCGGGCGCGCGCCGTCCTCGACAAGGCCGCGCGCGAGAACTTCCCCGTGGCCCCCCGCTTCCTCCCCCGGGCCTGGCGGGACGACCTGATGGCCGTGTACGGCTGCGTCCGCCTCCTGGACGACATCGGGGACGGCGACCTTCCGCCCGGCGGCGCCGACGCCGCCCTGCTGGGCCTGGACCCCGACCGCGCAGGCGACCGCCAGGCCCTGCTCGACGCCTTCGAGGCCGAGCTGCGTCGGGTCTTCCGCACCGCCCGCGACCCCGGCTCGGAGGGCCGGGACGGGCCCCGCCACCCCCTGCTGTACGCCCTGGTGCCGACCGTGCGCCGCCACGCGCTGACCCCCGAGCCGTTCCTCGCGCTGGTCGAGGCCAACCGGCTGGACCAGAAGGTCCGCCGGTACGGCACCTGGGAGGAGCTGCTGGGCTACTGCGAGCTGTCCGCCGACCCCGTCGGCCGGCTCGTCCTGGCCGTCACCGGCACCACCACCCCCGACCGCGTCCGCCGCTCCGACGCCGTCTGCACCGCGCTGCAGATCGCCGAACACCTCCAGGACGTCGCCGAGGACCTCGCGCTGCGCGACCGGATCTACCTGCCCGCCGAGGACCTGGAGCGCTTCCGGGTCACCGAGGCCGACCTCGCGGCCCC
Organism: Streptomyces sp. DH37; assembly: GCF_029813835.1. Taxonomy (GTDB): domain Bacteria; phylum Actinomycetota; class Actinomycetes; order Streptomycetales; family Streptomycetaceae; genus Streptomyces. The sequence continues at coordinate 47,490 of NZ_JARVKV010000004.1, read as the reverse complement.
CACCGCGAACGCGTCGGTGCGCGCCCTGATCGCCTGGGAGGCGCAGCGCGCCCGTGAACTGCTGAACGAAGGAGTCCCGCTGGTGGCCAGCGTGCCCGGCATACCGAAGATCCTCATCGCCGGATTCGTCGGCGGCGGACGGGCCGCCCTGCGCGCCATCCGGTCCGCCCGGTACGACGTCCTGGCCGGCGCCCCGCGCCCCGGCCGGACCGGGGTGCTGCGCGAGACCGCGGCCGTCCTGGGACGGGCGCGGTGAACCGCGCGGTGAAGCGGACCGCCGGCCGCGGCGCGGAGCGGACGCCTCCCCCCTCCCCGCAGGTCCTCGCCGCCTACCGCTACTGCGAGGCCGTCACCGCCGGCCAGGCCCGCAACTTCGCCTACGGCATCCGGCTGCTGCCCGCCGGCCGGCGCCAGGCGATGTCGGCCCTGTACGCCTTCTCCCGGCGCGTCGACGACATCGGCGACGGCCCGCTGGACCCGGCGGTCAAGCACGCCCGGCTGGAGGAGACCCGCGCCCTGCTCGACCTCGTGCGCACCGGAAAGGTCCCCGACGACGCCACCGACCCGGTCGCCGTCGCCCTGGCCGACGCCGCCGCCCGCTTCCCGATCCCGCTGGGCGGTCTCGACGAGCTGATCGACGGCGTCCTGATGGACGTCCGCGGCCGCGCGTACGAGACCTGGGACGAGCTCAGGGAGTACTGCCGCTGCGTCGCCGGGGCCATCGGACGGCTCTCGCTCGGGGTCTTCGGCACCGTGCCCGGCGCCCCCGGCGCCGAGCGCGCCCCCCACTACGCCGACACCCTCGGCCTCGCCCTCCAGCTGACCAACATCCTGCGCGACGTGCGCGAGGACGCCGCCGAGGGCCGCACCTACCTGCCCCGCGAGGAGCTCGCGGCGTTCGGCTGCGCCACCGGCCTGAACCGCCACGCGCCGCCCGCGGACGGCGACTTCGCCGGGCTGGTCCGCTTCGAGGTGCGCCGCGCCCGCGCGCTGTTCGCCGAGGGGCTGAGGCTGCTGCCGCTGCTCGACCGCCGCTCGGCCGCCTGCGTCTCCGCCATGGCCGGGATCTACCACCGCCTGCTGACCCGCATCGCCCGCGACCCCCACGCCGTACTGCGCGGCCGGGTCTCCCTGCCGGCGCGCGAGAAGGCGTACGTCGCCCTGCGCGGCCTGTCCGGACTCGACGCCCGCCGGGCCGCCCGCCTGACCCCCCGGGAGAGCGCCCGGTGACCGGCGCGCACGACCCACGGGCCCCGCGGCACGGGGCGGACCAGCGCGCCGTCGTCGTCGGCGGGGGACTGGCGGGCACCACCGCCGCGCTGCGCCTGGCCGAGGCCGGGGTCGCCACCACCCTGGTGGAGGCCACGCCCAGGCTCGGCGGGCTCGCCTTCTCCTTCCGCCGCGCCGGCGCCGCGGGGGAGCTGACCGTCGACAACGGCCACCACGTCCACCTGCGCTGCTGCACCGCCTACCGCTGGTTCCTGGAGCGCGTCGGCGCGAGCGCGCTCGCGCCCCTCCAGCCCCGCCTGGACATCCCCGTCCACGACGCCGGGCGCGGCAGGCTGGGCAGGCTCCGCCGCGCGGCCCTGCCCGCCCCCCTCCACCTGGGGGCCTCCCTCGCCCGCTACCCGCACCTCTCCCCGGCCGAGCGGCTGCGCGTGGGGCGGGCCGCGCTGGCGCTCAGGCGCCTGGGCACGGTCGACCCCTCCGATCCCGCCCTGGACGCCCAGGACTTCGCGAGCTGGCTGCGCCGCCACGGCCAGTCCCCCCGCGCGGTACGGGCCCTGTGGGACCTCGTCGGCGTCGCCACCCTCAACGCCCGCGCCCCGGACGTCTCGCTCGGGCTGGCCGCGATGGTCCTCACCACCGGCCTGCTCAGCGACGCCGGCGCGGCCGACATCGGCTGGTCCCGCGTCCCGCTGGGACACCTGCACGACACGCTCGCCGGAGCCGCGCTGGAGAAGGCCGGCGTACGCGTGCTGCGGCAGAGCCGCGTCCGGGAGCTGACCCGGGAGCCGGACGGCACCTGGCGGGTCGCCGTGGACACCGGGGCGCGCCGGCCGGCGGGCAGTGACTCGACGGACCCGGCGGACCCGACGGACCCGAGGGGCCGGACGACGCTGGAGGCCGGCACGGTCGTCCTCGCCGTCCACCAGCGCGAGGCCCACCGGCTGCTCCCCGAGGGCGCGCTGGACGAACCGGAGCGGCTGCTGCGCATCGGCGACGCGCCGATCCTCAACGTCCACGTGGTCTACGACCGCAAGGTGCTCCACCGCCCCTTCCTCGCCGCGCTCGGCACCCCCGTGCAGTGGGTCTTCGACCGCACGGCGGCCTCCGGGCTGCGCGACGCGCCGGAGGGCGGCGGGAGCCAGTACCTCGCGGTGTCCCAGTCCGCCGCGCAGGACGAGATCGACCTGCCGGTCGCCGTCCTGCGCGACCGCTACCTTCCCGAACTGGCCCGCTTGATGCCCGCCGCCCGCGGCGCGAAAGTGCGCGACTTCTTCGTCACGCGGGAGCGCACCGCCACCTTCGCCCCCGCACCCGGTGTCGGACGCCTCCGCCCCGTCGCCCGCACCGGTGCGCCCGGTCTGTGGCTGGCCGGGGCGTGGACCGCCACCGGCTGGCCCGCGACGATGGAGGGCGCCGTGCGCAGCGGGCTGACCGCCGCCCGGGAAGCGCTGGCCGCCCTCGGCCGCCCGCACGACGACGTCTTCCAGGAGGCGGCGTGAGCACGACACCGAACGCAGAGGAGACCCCGTGACCCCGGCGATCCCGAGGACCCTGATGGACACAGCCGTCGACACCGCGAGTGTCGTCTCGCTGCTGGAGCGCGGCCGCACCCTCGCCACGCCGATGCTGCGCGCCGCCGTGGCACGGCTCGCCCCGCCCATGGACGCCGTCGCCGCCTACCACTTCGGCTGGACCGACGCCCAGGGCAACCCGGCGCACGGCGACGGCGGCAAGGCGGTGCGCCCGGCGCTGGCCTTGCTGTCGGCCGAGGCGGCGGGCGCCGAGCCCGAGACCGGGATCCCCGGCGCGGTGGCCGTGGAACTGGTCCACAACTTCTCCCTGCTCCACGACGACCTGATGGACGGCGACGAGCAGCGCCGCCACCGCGACACCGTGTGGAAGGTGCACGGCCCGGCGCAGGCCATCCTGGTCGGCGACGCGCTGTTCGCGCTGGCGGGCGAGGTGCTGCTGGAGCTGGGCACCGCCGAGGCCGCGCGGGCCACCCGCCGTCTGACCCTGGCCACCCGCAAGCTCATCGACGGGCAGGCGCAGGACATCTCCTACGAGCACCGGGAGAAGGTCACCGTCGCCGAGTGCCTGGAGATGGAGGGCAACAAGACCGGCGCGCTGCTGGCCTGCGCCACCTCCATCGGCGCCGTCCTCGGCGGCGCGGACGACGCCACCGCCGACGCCCTGGAGGCGTACGGCTACCACCTGGGCCTGGCCTTCCAGGCCGTCGACGACCTGCTGGGCATCTGGGGCGACCCGGGGGCGACCGGCAAGCTGACCTGGAGCGACCTGCGGCAGCGCAAGAAGTCCCTGCCGGTGGTCGCCGCCCTGGCCGCGGGCGGTCCGGCCGCGCTGCGGCTCGGCGGGCTGCTGGCCGCGGACGCCGCCAAGAGCCAGCGGGAGTTCGAGGACTTCAGCGAGGAGGAGTTCGCGGCCCGCGCCGAGCTGATCGAGGAGGCCGGCGGCCGCGAGTGGACCTCCCAGGAGGCCCGCCGCCAGCACGCCACCGCCCTCGCCGCCCTGGACGGCGTCGACATGCCGGGCCGGGTGCGCGAGCAGTTCGCGGCCCTCGCGGACTTCGTCGTCGTCCGCGAGGGCTGACGGGCGCGGCCGGCCCGCCGGGGTCAGGACTCCAGCAGGCGGCCGCGCAGCCGCTCGCGCAGGGCCGGGGTGAGACCGAGCCCTTCGGAGAGGTAGGCGTCCACCCCGCCCCAGGTGCGGTCGATGGTGTCGAACGCCGCGTGCAGGTAGGCGGGACGGACCTCGAACAGGGGCGCGATCAGCTCCATCACCTCCGGCGACATCCCGTCGGCCGACTTCGGGGAGCGGTACACGCGGTAGCGGTGGTGCGGGGCGTTGGACTCCAGGTAGTCCGCCTCGATCGCGTCCCGCTCCACGCCCAGGGCCAGCAGCGTCACCGCGATCGACAGCCCGGCCCGGTCCTTGCCCGCCGCGCAGTGCATCAGGGCGGGGACGCTGTCCTCGGCCAGCGCGCGCAGCAGCCGGCCGTGCTCGGCGGTTCTGCCCCTGACGAGCACCCGGTACGAGGCGACCATCCGGGCCTCGGCCCGGCCGTCGCCGAGCGCCGCCCGGAGCTGCGCCAGGTCGCCCTCGCGCACCATCGTCCAGAACTCGGCGCCCTCCGCCGGGTCCGACAGCGGGATGTTCACGTTCCGCACGCCCGGCAGTTCCACGTCCGGGCCCTCCAGGGCCTGGTCGGCGGAGTTGCGGAAGTCGAAGACCGTGTGCAGGCCGAGCCGGGAGAGGAAGGCGGCGTCCTCCTCGGTCGCGTGCGCCAGGTGCCCGCTGCGGTAGAGCACGCCCTGCCGCACCCGCCGTCCGTCGACGGTCGGCAGGCCGCCGACGTCGCGGAAGTTGCGCACTCCTGCCAGTACGGGCTCCACGGTCTCGGACGTCACGGGTACTCCTTGTCCTGGGTTCTCTCCGGTGCTTCCGGGGCTCCGCGCGGGGCGGCGGGCCGCCCGCCGCGGCCGGCCGCCCCGCGCCGGCCAGTGCGACCCTACGGCATGCGGACGGGGGCCGGCCGGTGCGTGCGGCGGGCGGGCGGAGATGTGGAGATCCGGTGGAACGGTGGTGCCGGGAGCGGTACCGGCGCCGCTCCCGGGGGTGGGGTGGTGGACGTGGACGACGGACTGTTCCGGTGTCCGGTCCCAGGCGGTCGGCGACCGAGGTGGCGCCGGGCGCGGCGCACCCGCCCGGCCGTCCGGCGGTTCGCGCCGCGCGCGTGCCCCGGGGCGGCCGGATGCCGGTGCGCAGGTCTGCCCGGACCTGCGCCGGTGTCCGTAGGGCCACGCCCGCACCGCGCTGGACGGCGACGACGCGCCGGTCGAGCCGTTCCCCGCCCGGTCGAGCCGTTCCCCGCCCGGTCGGGGGAGTGGGCGCGGCGTGCGGTGGAGGAGGCGTACGGGGACGGGTCGTGCACCGTCCGGTACGGGACCGCGCGCGGCAACCTCCACCGGGGGAAGGTCCGCACGGGGGTGCGCCGCGACGGGGACGAGCCATCCCGCGCTCCCGTGGTCCCGTCCGGCGCCGGCGACACCCGCGTCTTCCGGCTCGGCGATCCCGAGGGCCGCGGCCGGCCCCGGACCGACGTCGAACCGCGCAGCGGCGACGCCTCCGTGTTCGGGGGTTCCCCGGGACCGGCCCGCCACGGCGCCCCGCGCGTCCTCCCGGGCACGGCGCCGCCGGGGCTGGCGGGTTGCGCGCACGACTTAACGTCACGGTCCGGGCACGGTAACTTGCCCCTGGCAAACCAGGGTTATGATCGTGCCGCCCGTCCACAGGGGGTCACGATGCTTTCACTCGTTGGGGGCTGGCGAAGGGTGGCGAATATGCCAACCCGGCCTGCGCCTCCGCCGGGTGACCACTAACGTTGCGGCGGTGCCACGAGAGCCGGTGAGCGCACCGGCCCGCCGAGACGACCTCAACGTTCCCGAGGACTGCGATGCCTGAGCCCCCGAGCTACGCGGTGCAACAAGGAAGGGGAAGTTCCGCTCCCATGTCCGTCGCCCCCCCTCCGGTCGGATCGCCCGGCCGCTCCGGTCCCCCCGCGTACGACGGCGCCCCCGGCGTCCCGCCCGGACAGGGAAAGCGCAGGAGGAAGCGGGGCGGTGGCACCGCGCACGACGGAGGACGGCGCAGGCGCCCCGCCCATGAGAACGCTCTCGACACCGCGCTGCGGCACCGCATGATCCGCCTCGCGGTCCTGCCCGCCGCCCTGGTCGCGGTCGCCGCCGCGGCGGTCGTCGCCTACGTGCTGCGGGCCCTGGGCGGAGTCCCGGCCGGGACCGCCACCGGACCCGACAGCGCCACCGTCTGGGGCGTGCTCGGCGGCGCGCTGCTGCTCGGCTGCGCCGTGGTCGTCGGCGCCGCGCTCTTCGCCTCCTCCGAGGCCCGCTCCACCGCCGAGCGCTACTCCCGGCTGCGGCACGCAGCGGCCCACAACCAGGCCGAACTCCAGACCATGCTGCACCGGCTCGAACAGGGCGAGTGGCTCCGGCCGCCCGTCCACGGCCCGCTGCCCGAGCCGGAGGACGACTCGCTCGGCCTCGTCGTCCACGACGTCACCCAGGCCCAGCGCGCCGCCGAACTGGCGCTGGTCCAGGCGGTCGCGCTGGTGCGCAGCAACGCCAGCGGCAGCGAGGAGAAGGTCGAGGTCTTCGTCAACCTCGCCCGCAGGCTCCAGTCCCTGGTGCACCGCGAGATCGAGCTGCTGGACGAACTGGAGAACGAGGTCGAGGACCCGGACCTGCTCAAGGGCCTCTTCCACGTCGACCACCTGGCCACCCGCATCCGGCGGCACGCCGAGAACCTCGCCGTCCTCGGCGGCGCGGTCTCCCGCCGCCAGTGGAGCCGCCCGGTCACCATGACCGAGGTGCTCCGCTCGGCCATCGCCGAGGTCGAGCAGTACTCCAGGGTCAAGCTGGTGCCGCCCATCGAGGGCACCCTGCGCGGCCACGCCGTCGCGGACGTCATCCACCTGCTCGCCGAACTGGTCGAGAACGCCACGGTGTTCTCCGCCCCCCAGACCCAGGTCCTGCTGCGCGCCCAGCGCGTCACCGCCGGTCTCGCCGTCGAGGTCGAGGACCGCGGCCTCGGCATGACGGCCGCCGAGCAGCACCGCATGAACGGGCTGCTGGCGGACCCCGACGGCGTCGACGTCGCCGAGCTGCTGCAGGACGGCCGCATCGGACTCTTCGTGGTCGCCGCGCTCGCGCGGCGGCACGGCATCACCGTCCAGCTCCAGACCAACATCTACGGCGGCACCCAGGCGGTGCTCGTCGTGCCCGACGCGGTCCTGGGCGAGGAGCGCGAGGAGTCCCGGCAGCGGCAGGTGCCCGCCGCCGCGGAGGCGGGCGCCGGCGGACACCTGCCGCTGCCGCCCGAGGCCGTCCGGCACGAGACGCCCCGTCAGGACGCCTACCACCACGAGGCGGTGCGGCCCGCGCCCCCGGCCGCCCCCGCGATGCCCCACCCGGCCCGGGCCCAGGCCCGGACCCCGCAGCCCACCGCGCCCGCTCCGCAGTCGGCGTACGTCCCCGGGGCCGTGCCGCCGGCCGGCACGGCGGGGATGCCGCACGCCGCCGCGCTGCCGCACCCGGGCGGCTTCGGCGAACCGGAAGGCGCCCCGACGGCCGGCGACCGGCCGCAGCTCCCGCGCCGCCGCCGCCAGGAACACCTCGTTCCCGAACTGCGCCAGTCCACGCGGGCCCCGGGGGCGTCGGACGGTCCCGAGGCCGAGCACAACCCGGGCCTGATGGCCGCCTTCCGCAGGGGGGCCAGCCTCGCCGAGGAAACCGACGACAACACCCCCCGCTAGTCCCCCCGCGCCCGGCTCTCACCCCAAGGAGAAGAACGCGATCATGGTGAGCGATGCCCCCATCGGCCAGACGACCGACCTGTCCTGGCTGCTGACCGGTCTCGTCCAGCGCGTGCCGCACACCCGCAGCGCCCTGCTGCTGTCCTCCGACGGTCTGGTGAAGGCCGCCCACGGCCTGGACACCGATACCGCCGACCACCTGGCGGCGCTGGCCTCGGGTCTGTACTCGCTGGCCCGCAGCGCCGGCATCCGCTTCGGCAGCGGCGGCGAGGTGCGGCAGGTGGTGGTCGAGCTCGACACCGCGCTGCTGTTCGTCTCGACGGCGGGGTCCGGCGCGTGCCTGGCCGTCCTCGCCGAGAGCGAGGCGGACGCCGCAGTCCTCGGCTACGAGATGGCGATGCTCGTCAAGAGCGTCCGACCGTATCTGGCCACACCGGCACGGCAGGCCGCGGGGCACTGACGGATGTCGGATCCCGAGGAGGGGTTGTGGCTGGACGACGCGGCCGGACGACTGGTCCGGCCGTACACCGTCAGCAACGGACGCACGCGCCCGACGGCCGACTTCAACCTGCTGACGATGGTGAGGTCCACCGGGGCCAAGCCGCAGAGCTATCTGGGGCCCGACCACGCCCAGGTACTGAGCCTGTGCGACGGACCGATGACCGTCGCCGAGATCGCCGCCCATGTGCGGCTGCCCGCCGTGGTCACCAAAGTGCTGCTCTCCGACCTGGTGGACTGCGGCGCGGTGACCACACGGGCCCCCATGCAGATGGGGGCGGACCCGACCGACCGAGAACTGCTGGAGGCGGTGCTGCATGGACTCCGTAAACGACTCTGATCCGTTTCCGACCGCCCTGAAGATCCTGGTCGCGGGCGGGTTCGGGGTCGGCAAGACGACCTTCGTGGGCGCCGTCAGTGAGATCGAGCCGCTGAGCACGGAGGAGCTGCTCACCCAGGTCAGCGCCGCCACGGACAGCCTGGAGGGGGTGGAGGACAAGCGGACCACCACCGTCGCCATGGACTTCGGGCGGATCACCCTCAGCGCCCGGCACGTGCTCTACCTGTTCGGCACCCCGGGCCAGGAGCGCTTCTGGTTCATGTGGGACGAGCTGTCCAACGGCGCGCTCGGCGCCGTGGTGCTCGCCGACACCCGGCGCCTGGACCAGTGCTTCGCCGCCGTGGACTACTTCGAGCGGCGCGGCATGGGGTTCATCGTCGCGGTCAACGAGTTCGACGGGGCCTACCGCTACCACCCCGACGAGGTCCGGGCGGCTCTCGACCTCAAGCCCGAGGTGCCGGTGGTGATGTGCGACGCCCGGCACGCCAGCTCCGGCACGCAGGTCCTCGTATCCCTTGTCCAGCATCTGATCGACTCAAGGAGCGGCCATGTCCCCCACGTCGTATGACCCCACCAGCCACCTGCTCCTCACCCCCGAGGACAACGACGCCCCGGCGCGGGTGGCGCGGCTGCGCGAACTGAACCTGGGGGACGCGCCGATCCCGGAGTTCGACGACTTCGCGCGCAGACTGGCGCAGATGACGGGCGCCCCCTACGCGATGGTCAACTTCATCGACGAGCACCGCCAGTACTTCGCGGGCCTCTACGCCCCGGGCTCCGACCAGACCGTGGAGCTGGGCCCCGCGCAGTCCTCCCCGCAGGTCGGCCGGGTGATGGACCGCGACCACGGCTACTGCCCGCACGTCATCGTGCGGCGCAAGGCCCTGGTGCTGGAGGACGTCTGCGACTACCCGCGCTTCGCCGGGAACCCGGTCGTGGACGAGATAGGCATCCGCTCCTACCTGGGCGCGCCCCTCATCGACCGCACCGGGGTGACGCTGGGCACGGTCTGCGTGGTGGCCCAGGAGCCGCGTCCGTGGGGCCGGCAGGGGCTGGAGACCATCAAGTCGATGGCCGCCGAGATGGTGGACCAGATCCACCGGCGCGAGCAGGGCGCCTGAGCGGAGTCTGTTCCGTGAGTGCCGCCGGCACCCACGGAACGGACGCGTCCGATGCGCGTCGCCGCCCGGCGCCCCTCCGCTCAGCGTCTGTTGAGCAGCGTCTCCAGCAGCCTCGTGCGGCGGGCGGGCTCCTCGGGGACGGTCTCGGGGTACAGCCCGGGCACCGGCTCGGGGAGCGGCGCGGGCTCCGTCCGCACCACGTCCGACAGTCGCTCGGACCACTGCCCCTTCGCCGTGCCCAGCGCCACCTCGCCCAGCCGCAGGCGCTGGACGTCGGAGGTGCCGGCGGGGGCGAAGATGTGGTGGGCGTCGCGCAGGTAGCGCTCGACGGGCCGGTCGGTGAACAGGCCCGCGGCGGCGTGGATCTCCATGGCGTCGCGCGCGGAGTCCAGGGCGTACTCCACGTTCACCAGCTTGGCGTTCATCAGCTCCGCGTCGCACGCCATGCCGCGGTCCAGCAGGTGCACCGCGTGGTAGGCGGCCAGCCGCGCGGTCATCAGCCGCGACTGCATCTGCCCCAGCTTCAGCTTGATGGAGCCCAGTTCGGCCAGGGGCGCGCCGTAGCGCTGCCGCTCGGCGCAGAACTCCGTCGTCTTCTCCAGGATGGCCTGGTGGATGCCGAGGGAGACGGCGGTGAGGTTGGCGCGCCCGTACAGGACGCTGGAGGAGTACGCCACGGACAGCCCGTCGCCCTCCTCGCCCAGCCGGTTGGCCGCCGGGACGCGGCAGTCGTCGAAGATCAGCTCCCCGAAGCTGAAACCGTGCAGTCCCATCGCGGGCTTCTGCGGACCCAGCGAGAAGCCGGGCCGGTCGGACTCCACCAGGAAGGCGGACAGCCCCTTGGAGCCCGGCCCGGTGCGCACCACGACGCCGTGCAGGTCGCCGACGTGGCTGTTGCCGACGAAGACCTTGCGGCCGTTGAGGACGTAGTCGTCGCCGTCGCGGACGGCGGTGCTGGTCATGCCGAGGACGTGGCCGCCGGACTCCGGCTCGGTGACGGCGATGGTCGGCAGGCAGTCACCGGAGGCGACGGCGGGCAGCCACTGCTCCTTCTGCTCCTCGTTGCCGAAGTGGATGATCTTGGCGACGCCGAGCTGCGACGCCTGGACCATGGCGCCCATCGCACCGCTCACCCGGGCGAGTTCCTCGATGACGATGGTCTTGGCGAGGTGGCCGGCGCCCATGCCGCCGTACGTCTCGGGGACGGTCACGCCGATCCACCCCTGGCGGGCGATCAGCCGGGACAGCTCGTGGGAGACCGAACGCGACTCCTCCATCTCGGGTATCCGCGGTTCGACCTCCCGTTCCGCGAACTCCCTCACCTGCAGACGCAGGTCCCTGTGCCGCTGGTCGGCGAAGTAACCATCCATGACGAGCCCTCTTCTGCTGTACGCCCCCGCTTGCCTGCCAGGCGGGGATGGAGCATCTGCAGTGGTCCCGCCCCGTTCGGCCGACACCACCAACATCGTCTCCGGCGTGTAGGTCATTTCAAGATCACCCCGGGACATTGGCCGAAAATATGCCAATGAACCATGCAGGGTGCCCTTCGCGGGGGGTGGCAGGTTGAGTTGAACATGATGAAGGATGAACGAATTACCCGGGAGCACTACCCAGAGGCATAGCCCAACCACACGCCGGTTCCGTGTCGCCGACATCACACCGCTGGTTTCACCGTCCGCGTGCGAGCCGGCGTCCCGTCATGTTATGGACGCCGCCCCTGCGGCGGCTCCGCCCGGCGGGGCCGAACGGGCCCCGCGCCGCCGCCGGTTCGCACGCCGGGCCCGCGGGGGCGTCCGTACCGGCGGCGCGGGCGCCGTCAGGCCGCGGCGCGGGCGGTGAAGCCGGTGATCCGGTCCCGCAGCGAGCGCGGGTCCAGGCCGTGGGCCGCCAGGTGTTCGGGGAGCGTGCCGTAGCGGCGCAGCTCGGCCCGCGCGGTGCCCAGGCCGAGCACCCGGTGCGGGACGTCGGAGAGGGCCGCCGCGGCGGCCGCCGCGGAGGTGCCCGCCAGGTACGGCTCGACCAGGACGACCTCGGGCGCGGGCGAGTCCGCGACGGCCGCCCGCAGCGCGGCTCCGTCGAAGGGGCGGATGGTGGCGGCGTACAGGACCGTCGCGTCCAGCCCCTCGACGGCGGCGAGGACGTCGTCCAGCATCGGGCCGACCGCGACCACCGCGGGCGCCCCGGGCCCGCCGCGCCGCACCGTCAGGAAGCCCTCGCCGGTGACCGGCCGGGGGCGGGCGTTGGTCTGCGCCGACAGCCGGACGTACACCCTGTCGTCCCCGCCGGGGCCTCCCGCGTACGCGTGGCGCAGCAGGGTCTCGGCCTCGTCGGGGTGGCCGGGGACGTGGACGGTCCAGCCGTCCAGGGTGTCCAGCAGCGCCACGTCGCCCGGCGCCATGTGGGTGAAGCCGCCGGCGGGCCAGTCGTAGGAGCCCCCGGCGCTCACCAGCACCCCGCCCACCCCCTGGTGGCCGAAGTCCAGCTTCAGCTGCTCGAAGGGGCGCTCGACCAGGAAGGAGGCGAAGGTGTGCAGCACCGGGCGCATCCCGGTGAGGGCCAGCCCGCCGCCCACGCCGACCAGCAGTTGCTCGCGGATGCCGACGTTGACCACCCGGTCCGGGTGGCGCTCGGCGGCCCGGCGGAAGCCGTCCGCGCCGATCTCGGCGAGGACGACCGCGAGCCGCGGGTCCTCGTCCAGCAGGCGGGAGGTGACGGAGGCGAAGCGCTCGCGCATCGTGTCCGGTGCCGTGTCCGGCGTCTCGTCCGGCGTCTCGTCCATGTGAGGTCTCTTCTCTTCGGTTCTCTTCGGTTCTTCTCGGTTCTCTTCGGTGGGCGGCCGGGACCCGGTCAGGCCCGCTTGGGCTCGACCCGCGCGATCACGGCGTGCGGGCGTCCGGGGTGCGGCCGGGTGTACGCGGCGTACAGCGCCTCGTGGTCGCGGCCGTCCGCGGTCGCCGTCGACCAGCCCGCGGCCGTGAAGCGGGCGGCGATGCCGCCGGGCAGGGCGTGGGAGGCGGAGGAGTTGTCGATCACCAGGGTGTGCAGCCGGTCGAGCCCGGTGGCGCCCGCGAAGGCGATCGCCTCGTGGTTGCTGCCCTCGTCCAGTTCGGCGTCCCCCACCAGCACCCACACCCGCGGATCGATCGCCCCCCGGGCGCGCAGTCCGAGCGCGGTCCCCACGGCCAGCGGCAGCCCGTGCCCGAGCGAGCCGCTGCCGATCTCCACCCCGGGGACCAGTGTCCGGTCCGGGTGGTGGCCCAGCGGGGAGCCGTAGGAGCCGAAGCCGGGCAGCCACGCGACGGGGAAGAAGCCGCGGGCGGCGAGCACGGCGTAGTAGGCCATGGGGCCGTGCCCCTTGGAGAGCAGGAAGCGGTCCCGTCCGGGGTCCTCCGGGCGGGCGGGGGAGATCCGCAGCACCCGGTCGTAGAGCACCCAGAGGGCGTCCAGGGTGGAGGTGGCGGCGGCGTCGTGCTTCTCGTCGCCGGTCATCAGGGACATCAGCCCGGGCAGATCGGCGTACGCGCGGCCCTCGCGCGGCGCGGGAGCGGGGGTGTGCGGCGGTGTCGCGGTCGTCATGGGAAGAGGCTGCAATCTCAAGCCGACTTGAGGTCAAGCGGCTATGCTCGGCGCCATGACCGACCGAGACGGACGCCTCGCCATCGGGGAGTTGGCCGCCCGCTCCGGGCTCGCCCCCTCCGCCCTGCGCTACTACGAGGAGCTGGGCCTGATCCACTCCGAGCGGACCGCGGGCAACCAGCGCCGCTACCCGCGCACCGCACTGCGCCGGGTCGCCTTCGTGCGGGCCGCCCAGCGGGTGGGCCTGTCCCTGGAGGAGGCCCGGGCCGCGCTGGACCGGCTGCCCGTGGAGCGGGCGCCCAGCGCCACCGAGTGGAACGCCGTGGCCCGCACCTGGCAGCGGCGGATCGACGAGCGGATCGCCGGGCTGGAGCGGCTGAGGGAACGGCTGACCGGGTGCATCGGCTGCGGCTGCCTCAGCCTGCGCAAGTGCGGCCTGTACAACCCGGGCGACACCGCGGGCTCGTACGGTCCGGGCGCCCGCTATCTGATGGAGGAGGTCCCGCCGGATCCGGCGGAGGTCTCCGGGGAGGCCGCACGGGAAGGCGGACGGGAGCCGGGACGGCAGCGCCGCCCCTGACGCGGCGCGGCCGGGGTTTCCCCCGGCCGCGCGCGGGCACTCGCGCAGCGCGAGAGACCCCGGGAGGTTGAGAGATGGCCGACATCTCCGAACTGGAGCTGGACGCCCTGTGGGACGAGTTCCACACCGCGGTGAACATGACGTCGAACGAACTGGCGGCCTGGCTCAGGACGAGCGACGCCGGCGAGCGGACCGAGGCGCTGCCGGAGCAGGCCGGGGCCGAGCAGGGGCGGCACGTGCTGGCGATCCTGCAGAAGCGCCGCATGGACCTCACCGACGACGACATCGCGGTGATGCGCGAGGTCGTCGACACCGTCGACGCCGAACGCGAGCGCGTACGCGTCGCGGAGGCGGTGCAGGACCCCGAGTGGCGCCACCGGATGATGTCGATGGGGCACGACCCCGTCAGGGCGTCCTGACGCCCCCGCGCCCCCCGCGCCCCCCGCGCCCTCCGCCCCGGCCGGCGCGGGCGCCGTCACTGCCCCGCCGCGACCGGCAGCGCCTGCGACGACAGGCGCTCCGGCGGCCCGGGCCGGGCGTAGTACCAGCCCTGCGCGGAGTCGCAGCCCAGCTTCCGCAACTGGTCGGCCTGGGCCGCCGTCTCCACGCCCTCGACCGTCACGGCCAGGTCCAGGGCGTGCGCCAGCGAGACGATGCCCTCGACGACCTTGAGGTCGACCGGGTCGGCCGGCTCCTGCTGGAGACCCCGGGTGAAGGAGCGGTCCAGTTTCAGGGTGGTCGCGGGCAGCCTGCGCAGGCTCGCCAGGTTCGAGTAGCCGGTGCCGAAGTCGTCCAGGGCGATCCGCACCCCCAGGTCGGCGAGCCGGCGTAAGGGCTTCAGCTCCGCGTCGTCGGCGCGGATCAGGGCGCTCTCGGTGACCTCCAGGCAGAGCGAGGACGGGTCGAGCCCGGCGCTCTCCAGCACGGCCACGGTCTCGGCGACCAGCTCCGGGTGGTGCAGCTGCCGCGGCGAGAGGTTGACGTTCACCCGCAGCGGCCGGGCGCCGCCGATGCCGCGCACCTGCCACTCGCAGGCCTGCCGCACCGCCTGCTCCAGCACCCAGCGGCCGAGCGGCACGATCAGCCCGGTGTGCTCGGCCAGCGGGATGAAGCGGTCCGGCCCCAGCACGCCGTGGCGCGGATGGGCCCAGCGCACCAGGGCCTCGGCGCCCTCCACGCTGCCGTCCTCCATCCGCACCAGCGGCTGGTACTCGATGAAGAACTCCTCGCCCTCCAGCGCGGCGGGCAGATGGGTGGTCAGCATGTGGCGGCTGATGGTGCGGGCGTCGGAGTCGGGGTCGGCCAGCTCGTAGCGGTTGCCGCCCCTGGCCTTGGCCCGGTACATGGTGATGTCCGCGCTGCGCAGCACCTCCGCCGGGGTCAGCTCCCCGACCGGGCCCTCGACGACGCCGATGCTGGCGCGCACCGGCAGCTCCCGGCCGGCCAGCTGGATCGGGCAGGAGAGCGCGTCCAGCGCCCGCTGGGCCAGGTCGGTCACCTCCGAGCGCGACACGGGGTCGCTGACCAGCGCCACGAACTCGTCGCCGCCGATCCGCGCCACCATGTGGCGCTGCGAGGCCACGCAGCTCTCCAGCCGCTCGGCCACGTTCACCAGCAACTGGTCGCCGACGGCGTGGCCCAGGCTGTCGTTGACTGTCTTGAAGCCGTCCAGGTCCAGGTAGCACAGCCCGATCCGGGCGGTGCCGGAGTCGGGGGAGAGGGCGTGCTCCAGCCGCTCGAAGAACAGGGTGCGGTTGGGCAGGTCGGTCAGCGCGTCGTGGGTGGCCTCGTAGCGCAGCCGCAGGTGCAGCAGGCGGCGCTCGGTGATGTCCTCCATCAGCGCCAGCATGTAGCGCGGCTCGCCCGCGGGGTCGCGCAGCAGCGAGACGGTCAGGTTGGTCCACAGCACGGTGCCGTCGCTGCGCGTGTACGGCTTCTCCACCCGGTAGTGGTCGCGCTCGCCGCGCACCAGCTCCTCGTGGACCCGCCAGACGCCCGGTGCGTCGTCGGGGTGGACCCAGTCCGAGACCCTGCGGCTGCGCACGTGGTGCTCCGAACCGCCGAACATCCGGGCGAGCGCGCTGTTGACGTCGAGGATGTTCCCGTCCATGTCGGCGATCCCGATGCCGACCGTGGCCCCCTCGAAGACCGCCCGGAAACGGGTCTCGCTCTCGTGGAGGGCCTTCTCGGCGGTCTCGCGCGCCGCGAGCGCGGACCGGGCCAGCGCCTCCTGCTCGGAGCGGGTGCGCTCCTGCAGGGCGCGGGCGAATCCGGCCGAGACGGCGTGCTGGAGCCGGGCGCAGCGGGCCCGTCCCTCCTCGGTGGGCAGCACCGCCGGATCGCTGCAGTACAGCAGCAGGTAGGCGTCCACCACGCCGAGCACCTGCGGCAGCGCCTCGGGGGCCGTGCAGTGCGCCTCGACGAGGGCCGCCCCCACGCCGCGTCCCGGCGAGGGGTCGAAGGGGCGGGCGTGCAGCGCCTCGCCGAGCACGCGCGCCAGGGGGAGGAGGTAGTCCTCGAACTCGGCGCGGGTCATCGAGGTGGCCGTGGCGGGGTAGACCGCGCGGCTCCAGATCCTGGCGAAGCGGCGGTGCCCGTCGTGCGGGTCGCCGGGGGCCTCCGGTGCGAGGGGGCGGCCGGAGGCGGGCCCCTGGGACGTCTGACTCACGCCTTGCGTCCCACTCCGCCGAAGCCGGTGAAGACCACGGGGTCCTCCTGGTCCACCGGCCCCTCCGGGCGCCAGTTCGGCATGGAGACCAGGCCGGGCTCGACCATCTCGAAGCCGTCGAAGAACCGTTCCACCTCACGGCGCGAGCGCATGATCAGCGGCGAGCCGATGTTGCGGTAGACGCCCTCGACCTCGTCCCCCTGCTCGGGTCTGCGCGGGCCGCCCTCGACCGAGGCGTGGGTGAGGACCAGCAGGCTGCCGGGGGCGAGCGCGTCGCGCAGCTCGGCCACCCTCGCCCACGGGTCGTCGGCGTCCTCCAGGAAGTGCAGCAGCGCCACCAGCAGCAGGGCCACCGGCCGGTCCAGGTCGAGCAGGCGGCCGACCTCCTCGCTCCCGATGATGTCCCCGGGCCTGCGGAAGTCGGCGGCGACGACGCCGGTGCGCTCCTCCTGGCCCTTCAGGACCGCCCTGCTGTGGGCGACGGCGACGGGGTCGTTGTCGACGTAGACCACCCTGGCCCCGGGGGCGGCGGCCTGCGCGACCTCGTGGACGTTGCCGAAGGTGGGGATGCCGGAGCCGATGTCGAGGAACTGGGTGATGCCCCGGTCCGCGGCGAAGCGGACGGCCCGGCGCATGAACGCGCGGTTGGCCTGCATGATCTTCGGCAGCCCCGGGAAAACCTCGATGGCCCGCCGGGCGGCCTCCCGGTCGGCCTCGAAGTTGTGCGACCCGCCCAGGTAGTAGTCGTAGATACGGGAAACGCTCGGAACGGACAGATCTATGTCCTGTGGAGCCCAGGCGGGACGCTCCATCAAAGTCTCCAACCGGTCGGTGAATATGACAGGGACTCCTGAGGCTACTGATCCCAGGCGAACAGGTACACGGATACGAGACGCCGACGTTCCGGCAGCAACCCGCTACGTATAGCTTGCCCCGGTTCCTCCGTCGGGATAATCGTGGGAGCCGCCGGGTTTTCGCGGTCCGCCCACCGGACACCCGGGGCGGATGAGTACCACCGACCACGACGAACTCCCGTTCCCCGACTACGACCACCTCTCCGCGGGCGAGCTGGGGCACCGGATCCGGTCCCTGTCGCACGAGGACCTGGAGCAGCTGCTCCGTTACGAGCGCGAACACGCCCACCGCACCCATGTGATCGCGCTGCTGACGTCCCGCCTGCACCAGCTGGAGGAGGGCAGTCCGCGGTCCCCCGGCAGCTCCGTGCCGCCCACCGGACCGGAGGGCCGGCCCGGCGGATCCCCGGTCAGCCCGGCGACCTCGCCGGAGCCGTACAACCCGCCCCCGCACGGCACCCCCGACCAGCCCGCCAAGCCGGTGGGCGACCGCTTCCGGTAGCGGCCGCCCCGCGGGCGCGCCCCCGGGGGCCTGTCCCCGCCCCCGGGGGTTCCGGCCTGTCCGGATCCTGTCCCGTCCCTGCCCGGGCCCGTCCCGGACCCGGCCGGGGCTCAGGACTCCCGGGCGCGGCTGGAGGGCAGCAGCTCGCGGATGTCCGGCGGCAGGACGTGGCCGACCTTGAGCATCAGCTCGGGGGAGACCGCCGCGTCCAGCACCTCCAGCACCGCCGTCGCCTCCCGCACGGCGGTGTCCTCCGACGCGCGGGACCGCCAGGCCACCCGCCCGGCGAAGGTGGTCAGGTCGAACGGCTCGCCGTGGGTGCGGGCGTCGGCCCGGCGCTGCGGCGAGGTCTCGTGCCCGGCCACCACCCGGCGCAGCGACTCGGCCGCCTCCCCGGGCAGTTGGGCGGCCAGATGGTCGGCCACACCGTCCGGGATCCGCTCCGCCAGCGTCTCCAGCGTGGCCCGCAGGGCCCGTTCCGCCGCCTGCCGGTCGGGCAGGTCCGCGTGCGCCTGGACCTGGCCGGTGAGCTCCTCGTACCGCATGCTCGGCACCCCTCTCGGTGTCTGTCGGGGTCTGTCAGGTTCTGTCGGGGGCTTCCCGGTGACCGTCGGTGGCAGCCGGCGACCGCCGGGGCCTCCCGGGTCCTCCCGCGCCCTTCCGCACGGGCCGGCGGGGCCGCGGTCCCCACGGGGCGGGTGACCCTCCGGTGCGCATCGACACCTGCCGTTTCCGTGACGGACGGAGGGGAACCCGTTACAAACCGGATCAATCGGAGGTGAGAAACGTGCCAGCACGGAAGGAGCTTCCGTCGACCCTGGAGCGCTCCCCCGAGGAGGCGCAGCGCACCTGGATCAAGGCCCACGACTCCGCAGTGGAGGAGTACGGAGAGGGCCGGCGCGCCCACATGACGGCCTACGGCGCCCTCAAGCACACGTTCGAGAAGGTGGGCGACCACTGGGAGCGCAAGGAGGGCGGCCGCAAGGGACCCTCCGACGAGCGGGCGGCCCGCCCGCGCGGCAAGGGCGGGCGCAGCGGTGAGGGCGTCGACGAGAACGCCAGCAAGGAGCACCTGTACTCCATCGCCCGGCGGCTGGACATCAACGGACGCTCCCGGATGAGCAAGGACGAGCTGCTGCGGGCCATCCGCAAGGCCAACCGCTCCGCGACCCGCGAGGCGCGCTCCTAGAACGCGCCCCGCGCCCCGGCGGGGTACCGGCTCCTGCGGCGTCCGCCGGTACCCCGCCGGTACCCCGCCCGCCGCTCCGCAGCCTCAGTCGACGTACCGGCGGGCGGCGGAGCGGCGCTGTTCCTCCTCCAGCAGCCGCAGCCGCTCCTCGACCTCCCCCGGCACCACCCGGCGCTCGCGCAGCACCCACGGCAGCCCCGCCAGCGCCCGCCCGAACGCCCGCGCCGACGCCGCGTCGCGCGGTACGGTGCGCGCCAGGCGCCAGGTGCGGCGCAGCGCCGCGGGCAGCGGACGGCGGAGCCAGCCGAACCACAGCGTGTTGCGCAGCCCGTCCTCCCGGCGCGCGGTGGCGTCCCGCACGGCCGAGGGCGCGTGGTGGACCGTCAGCTCCTCGGCGTAGGCCAGCCACCAGCCGCGCACCATCAGATCGGTGGCCAGCAGCTCCTCCTCGCCGCCCAGCCACAGCCGGGGCGAGAAGCCGCCCGCCTCCCGGAAGGCGCCGGCGCGCAGCACCGTCGCCGCGGCCAGGAACGAGCCCAGGGCCGGGCCGGGCAGCCATTCGGGGCCGGGGACGGGCGAGTCGCGCAGCTCGGCGACGATCGGGTCCTCGGCGCCGCCGGGCTCCACCACGATGCGCGCGGTGACCGCCGCCAGCCGCGGGTGCGCGTCGAGCAGGTCGGCGGCCCTCCCCAGCGAGCCCGGCTCCCACCAGGAGTCGTCGTCGCAGAAGGCCACGTACGGCGTGGTCACGCGCTCCACCGCCACATTGCGCCCCACCGCGCCCAGGTTCCGCTCCGCCCGCAGCAGCCGCACCCACGGATGGACGCGCGCGACGGTCTCGGCGGTGCCGTCCGCCGAGGCGTTGTCGACGACGAGGACCGGGGGCCGCTCGGGCAGTTCGGCCAGCCGGCCCAGGGTGCGCAGCAACTCCTCCCGGCGGTTGTGGGTGATCACCACGACCGAGACCCGGGTGTCGGCGTCCCGGGTCCCTTCGGTGCGGACGTGCTCGGCGGTCTCGGCGGGCTCAGGGGCCACGGTGCTGTCCTTCCACACGGCGTGCGGCTTCCTCGACGTACGGCGGCAGGGGCCTGCGGGCGCGCACCGCCGACGGCAGCCGGGCCAGCGCGCCGAGCAGGGCGCGGCGGGCGTCCGGGTCGCGGCGGGCCCGCGCGGCCAGCACCCCGGTGCGGCCCAGCGCCAGCGACAGCGGGCGGCGCAGCCAGGCGGTGAGCAGTTCGTTGCGGAGCACCCGGGCGCCGCGCCCGGACCGCGGCGAGGGATCCGGATGGTGGCGGGCGACGACCTCGGGGCAGTGGGCGACCCCCCAGCCCCGGGCGGCCAGGTCGTAGGCCAGCAGGGTCTCCTCGGCGCCGAAGAACAGCAGCGGGTGGAATCCCCCGGCGTCCAGGAACGCCGACCGCCGCACCACCGAGGCGCACCCCAGGAAGCCCAGCACCTGCGGGCCGGGCAGGTCCCGGGCGGGACCCAGCGGGGACTCCTCCAGCAGGACGTTGAGCGGGTCGGGCTCCTCCTCGGGCCCCACCAGGGTGCGGGCGGCGATCAGCCCGAGACGCGGGTGGGCCTCCAGCAGGTCGGCGGCCCTCCGCAGCGAGCCCGGCTCCCACCAGGAGTCGTCGTCGCTGAAGGCCACGTACGGCGTCTCCATCGCCGCCAGCCCCAGGTTGCGGGCGATCGCGCCGCGGTTCTCGGGCAGCGGCATCAGCGCCACCTGCGGGAAGAGCACCGAG
This sequence comes from Streptomyces sp. DH37, assembly GCF_029813835.1. Lineage (GTDB taxonomy): Bacteria > Actinomycetota > Actinomycetes > Streptomycetales > Streptomycetaceae > Streptomyces. The sequence continues at coordinate 26,835 of NZ_JARVKV010000004.1, read as the reverse complement.
ACCATGGTGCGGGTGTGGTCGGTCGAGGCGTTGTCGACCACCAGCACCGGCGGTCGCTCGGGCAGTTCGGTCAGCACGCGCAGCGTGCGCGCGAGGCTGTCGGCGCGGTCGCGGGTGGCGATGACCACGCCGATCGGCGAGTCGTTCACGCGGCACGCACCTCCGGCAGCCGGGACAGCGCGGCCAGTACCTCCTCCGGCCGGATGCGCAGCAGCAGGGGGTCGGGGCGGCGGCCGTGGGGGTCGCCGGGCGGGCCCGGGTGCCACAGCACCCGGTGGCGCTCCAGCGGCGGCGGGCCCCACAGCGCGGGCGACACCGGCCCGAAGAGGGTGACCGACGGGGTGCCGTAGGCCACCGCCAGATGGGCCACGCCGGTGTCGCCGCTCACCACGGCCGAGGCGCCGGCGACCAGGGCGGCCAGCCGCTCCAGCGGCGGCGCGCCGTGGACGTCGGCGTCGGGCAGTCCGGCCAGCTTGGCCAGCCGCGCCAGCAGGTCGTACTCCCGGGCCCCGCCCGTGACCACCACACGGCACCCGGCGCGCCGCAGCTCCCCGGCCACGGCCGCGTACCGCTCGACGGGCCAGCACCGCGCCGGCGAGCCCGCGCCGGGGTGGAGCAGCACCGCACCCGGGGCGGGGGAGGCCACGGCGGGCGGCGGCAGGCGCAGGTCGGCGGGGTCGGCGGGGATGCCGTACCAGGCCAGGAAGCGGCACCAGCGGTCCCGCTCGTGCTCCTCGGCGTACCACTCGGGGCCGTCCTCGGCGGCGAACGCCAGCAGGCGGCGCGGGTTCAGGGCCGCGAGGGCCCGCATGCTCTCCGGCCCCTTGCCGTGCAGGTCGATGGCGATCTCCGGTGGAGGTCCCTGCCAGCCGGTGATCCCGGGGACGGCGCGGCCGGGCGCCGAGGCGGGCAGCAGGGTGTCCACCGCGCCGCTCAGCTCGGCGGGCACGGCCAGCTCCGGGGGAGCGGCGAGCACGGTCTCGTGGCCCGGGAACGCCCGGCGCAGCGCCCGCAGGGCGGGCACCCCGGCCAGCAGGTCGCCCAGGCCCAGCGCGCGCAGCACCAGCAGCCGGGGCAGGTGCGGGGCGCCCGCGGAGCCGTTCACGGGGGTGGTCGACCGGCTGTTCACCGTGCCCCGTTCCGGGCTGTTCACCGCGCCCCGTTCCGGGCCACGGACACCGCGGCGCGCTCGGCGATGCGGCTGCTGGAGCGGCCGTCGAGGTACGGCAGCAGCACCGCCTGCCCGCCCCAGCCCTCCACCAGCTCCGCCTCGGGCAGGTCGGCGAGCGCGTAGTCGCCTCCCTTGACCCACACGTCCGGGCGGAGCCGCTTCAGCAGCTCCTCGGGGGTGTCCTCGTCGAAGACCGCCACCGCGTCCACGCACTCCAGGGCGCGCAGCACCCGGACGCGGTCGGAGAGCGGGTTGATGGGACGGCCCGGACCCTTGCGGCGGCGCACCGAGGCGTCGGAGTTCAGGCAGACCACCAGGCAGTCGCCGGTGCGGCGAGCCGCCTGGAGCAGCCCGACGTGGCCCGCGTGCAGCAGGTCGAAGCAGCCGCCGGTGGCCACCACCGTGCCACCCGCCGCCCGCACCCGGGCCACGAGCCGCTCGGCGTCCTCGTCGGAGGCGGCCGAGGAGGGCCGGGGCGCGGCCCGGTCGGGGAAGGCCAGCGCGCCCGCGCCCCCGGCCGCCACGTAGCCGGTGGCGGCGGCCACCGCGCCCCGCACGGCGGTCTCCGGCAGCGCGCCGTCGGCCAGCAGGCCGGCCGCGCTGGCCGCGAACTGGTCGCCCGCCCCGCAGGAGTCGCCGCTGTGCCGCGCGGGAGCGGGCACCAGCAGCGGGTGGTCGCCGTAGGACAGCAGCGCTCCGCGGTCGCCGAGGGTGATGGCCACCGAGGCCGCGCCCCAGGCGTCCGCCAGCGCCCGGGCGTGGCGGGCGGCCGTGTGCAGGCTGTCCGGCTCGCCGGACGGCTTCGCCGGCCTCGCGGACTTCGCGGGCCTCGCCGGCCTCGCGCCCCCCGCCGTCCGGCCGTCCGGCTTTCCGGAGCCGCCGTCGTCCAGCCGTCCGGCGAACAGCCGGGCCTCCGCCGCCGTCGGGGTCACCAGACGGGTGCCCGGCACCGGTTCGCGGCCGCGCGGATGCGGGTCCCACACCAGGGGCACCCGGGCGGCCCGCTCCGCCAGCAGCCCGCGTACGGCGTCCGCGGTGCCCCGGCCGTAGTCGGAGACCAGCAGGGCCGGGGCCGAGGCGATCGCCTCGCGGACCTCCTCGGGCACGGCCCCGCGGGAGCCGGACGGGGCGCGGCCGTCGCCGCGGTCCATCCGGACCACCGGGCGGCCCCCGGCCAGCACCCTCGTCTTCTCCGACAGGGCTCCGTCCAGCGGCAGCGCGGCCACGGAGACCCAGGGGGAGAGCAGTTCGCGCAGCCGCTCGCTGGCCGGGTCGTCGCCCAGCGCGGTCACCAGGGTGACCGCGCGGCCGCCGAGCGCCGCCACATAGGCGGCCAGGGCGGCGCCGCCCGGGCGCAGCCGCTCCTCGCAGTCCTCCAGCACCGGCACCGGGGCGTCCGGGGCCAGGCGGTCCGCGCGGCCGACCAGGTCCCGGTCGAGCAGGGCGTCGCCGACCACCACCAGCGCGGTGGCGGCGGGCGCCGGCCCGGAGGCCGGACCGCGGGCCGGGCCGTACGGCGGATCGGGCGTCATGTCGGGCATCGGATCCGGCATCGCGTCAGGCATCGGAGTCATCGTTCGCGCTCCCCCCTCCCGGCAGGCGGTCCTCCAACACGTCCTCCAGCACGTCCTCCAGCGCGGCGTCGAAGGCGGCGCAGACCATGTGCACCGCCACCAGGTGGAGTTCCTGGACGGTCGCGGTGGAACCGGCGCGCACGCACAGCGACTCGTCGCTGCCGGCGGCCAGCGGGTTGGGCGCGGGACCGGTCAGCGCCCACACCGCCATGCCCGCCCCGCGTCCGGCCTCGGCGGCCGACAGCAGGTTGGCGCTGGCGCCGCTGGTCGACAGCAGCATCAGCACGTCGCCCTCGCGCCCGTGCGCCCGCACCTGCCGGGCGAACACCTCGTCCACGCCGTAGTCGTTGGCGATCGCGGTGGTGGAGGAGGTGTCGGCGTGCAGGGCGATGGCGGAGAAGGGCGGGCGGTCGTCGCGGTAGCGGCCCACCAGCTCGGCGGTCAGGTGCTGGGCCTGGGCGGCGCTGCCGCCGTTCCCGGCCACCAGCAGCCGTCCGCCGCCGGCCAGCACCCCCGCCAGGCGCTCGCCCCAGCGCTGGGCGGTGCCCGCCTGGTCGCGGAAGGCCACCAGCGCGTGCAGCAGTTCGTCGCAGTGGCCGGCGACCGGCCCCGGCTCCGGGGCCGGCCGGGTCCGGCGCACCCGCGTGCCGTTCCCGGCGGTCCCGGTCGTGCTCCTGGCGGTGCTCTCGGCGGTGCTCTTGAGGGTGCTCTTGGCGGTCTTGGGCGTCGTCATCGGATGGCCCCCGTGGGAACGCGGTGGCGCGCGACCACCTGGGCGTACACCTGCTCGGCGCCGTCGGCGACCCGCTCCCAGGAGAAGCGGGCCAGGACGCGCTCACGACCGGCCTCGCCGTAGCGGCGCAGCAGCTCCGGGGAGCCGGTCAGCTCGTTGACGGCGCGCGCGAGCGCGCCGGGGTCGCCGGGCGGCACCAGCCGCCCGGTGACCCGGTCGGCCACCGAGTCCAGATGGCCGCCGACGCCGGTGGCGACGACCGGCACCCCGCAGGCCATGGCCTCCAGCGGGACGATGCCGAACGGCTCGTAGCGCGGCGTGGACAGCACCAGGTCGGCGCCGCGGATCAGCTCGGGCATCCGCTCGTGCGGCACGGCGCCCAGCAGCCGCACCCGGTCCGCCACCCCGTGCTCCCCGGCCAGCCGGCGCAGCCGCGCGGCCTCCGGGTCGTCCGCCAGCAGCGCGGGCTCCGGGCCGCCGGCGACGACCAGTTCGGCGCCGGGGATCTCCGCGAGCGCCGCGATCGCCTGGTCGAAGCCCTTGCGCGGCACCAGACGGCCGATCGCCAGCAGCCGGTGCGGGCCGCGGCGGTCCGCGCGCCCGGCGGAGGCGGCGGGGCTGAACTCCTCGGTGTCCACGCCGCACGGCACCACTGACGTCCGCTCGGGCGGCACGCCCATGGCGGCCAGTTCGAACACCTCGTCCGCGCAGGTCGCCAGGACGCGGTCGCACTCGCGGCCGATCCGCCGCTCCACGTCGATCCGCTCCGGCGGGCTGGTGTCGTCCGCGCCCTGGTGGCGCCGCTTGACGGTGCCCAGCGCGTGGAAGGTCTGCACGACCGGGACGCCTCCCTCCCGCGCGCCGATCAGCGCGGCCGTGCCCGACATCCAGAAGTGCGCGTGCACCACGTCCGGCCGCCGCCCCGACCAGCGGCGCGCCAGATGGGCGCCGAAGGCGGGCATGTGCGGCGGCAGCTCGTCCTTGGGCACCGCGCGCGGCGGCCCGGCGGGCACGTGCTCGACGGTGACGCCCGGCCCGAACGGCACCCGGTCGGGCGGCTCGGGCGCGTCCCGGCGGGTGTAGACGGTGACGTGGTGACCGCGCCGCGCCAGCTCCCTCGACAGTTGCGCCACGTACACGTTCTGGCCCCCGGCGTCGGGGCCGCCGAGCGCGGCGAGCGGACTCGCGTGCTCGGACACCATGGCGATCCTCATCGGGCCACCTCCTTGATCAGCCGCTCCCAGTCGTCCAGGAAGCGCGGCAGCCCGTAGCGGGCCAGTGCGGCCGTACGCGCCTGCTCGCCGACGTGGCGCGCGTACGCCGGGTCGGCGAGGAAGCCGCGGACGGCGTCGGTCAGGACGTCGAGCCGGTTGGAGAGCACTCCGGCCCCCTCGGGCACGGCCGCGGACGCCTCGGTGGTGTCGAGGGCGACCACGGGCATGCCCAGGTGCATGGCCTCCAGCAGGGACAGGCCGAGCGAGGTCCAGCGGACCGGGTGCACGTACACCCGCCGCCGGGCCATGGCCCGGTGCAGCTCGCGCTGGGGCAGGTCGTGGGAACGGCAGCGGTCCTCCGGCAGGCCGAGCCGCCTGGCCAGCCCCTCCGTCCTCATGCCGAAGACGTCCAGCGGCGCGGCCCCGGCGAAGCGCGGCAGCAGGTCGGTGCCGGTGGTGCGGCCGCGGCGCAGCGGCTCGTTGACCACCACGGCCGCCCGCTCCAGATCGCCGGCGTACAGCGGTCCGGGATCGACGATGCCGTGCTCGATGACGGCGGTGGGGGAGGGCCCGCAGTCCCAGAACAGCCGGTTGAAGTGGGTGACGTGGACGATCGTCAGGCCCGGCCGTCCGGCCATCGGGTGCCGGGTGTCGGGCACGTTCCCGTCCGGCGCGTTGTGCTCCAGGTAGACGGCGGGCACGTCGCGGCCCGGCCGCCTGCCGCCCAGCCACTCCTCGGCCAGCTCCGGCTCGTGGGGGCGCTGGAGCACCACCAGGTCGACGTCCGCGTCCCGCAGCTCCTCCGGCGTCAGCTCCACCACGCTGTCCGGCCAGTCGAAGGTGGCGGCGCGGCCGAGCCCGTCGGGTCCCCGGCCGGGGGTGACGGGCACCAGATAGGTGTGCGGGCCCTGGACGAACGCGGTGGTCCAGGAGCCGTGCACGTGCCACAGCAGGATCCTCATGCGGCTCCCTCCCGGCCGCCCTCGGCGGCTGTTCCTCGCCCGCCGCCCTCGGCGGCGGCCTTCTCCACGGCCGTGACCACGTCCTCCGGGGTCACGCGGTCCAGACAGGGGTGCCCGGGGACCGGGCAGACGCGGGCCCTGGTCCCCGCGCACGGGGCCTGCTGGTCGCCCAGCAGCACCAGCGGCACGCGGAAGGGCGCCCAGCGCTCGGCGGGCACCACCGGCGAGAAGAGCGAGACCACCGGGGTGCCCACGGCGGCGGCCAGGTGGGCCGGACCGGTGTTCCCGGTGACCACGGCCGCCGCGCCCGCCAGCACCCCGGCCAGCTCCGCGGGCGAGGTGCGCCCGCCCAGGTCGAGCCCGTCGCGGCCGGCCACGTACGCGGTCAGCTCGCGCTCCTCGGGCACGCCGGTGACCACCACCCGGTGCCCGGCCCCGGCCAGGGCGGTGACGGCCTCGGCCGACAGCTCCGGGCTCCAGCGCCGCGCGGGCACGCTCGCCCCGGGGTGCAGGACGACGTAGCCCGGCGGGCCGGTCAGCTCCCCCACGGCGGGCGGCGGCAGCACCCGCAGCCGCCCGTCGTCGCCGGCGGGCAGGGGGAAGCCGGCCGCCTCCGCCAGCGCCAGGGCGGCCTCCGCCTCGTGCGCGTGCTCGTCGCGCCGGTGGCGCACGTCCAGCAGCGAGCCGGGGTAGTGCACGCTGTCGGCGGCGATCCGGGAGACGCCCGCCATCCGCAGCACCAGCGCGGTCGGCAGCGGGCTCTGGTGGGCCGAGGCCAGCACCAGGGCGGTGTCGCAGCGCCGCCCGGCGATCAGGGCGACGGCCCTCTCGACGTCGTCCCGCCCGGTGGGGGGCGGGTCGAAGCCCACCCAGGGGGCGTCCCAGACCAGGACCTCGTCCACACCGGGCAGCATCCGCCCGGCGGGCGCGCCGCGCGGGCCGCACAGCAGCGTCACGCGGTCGGCGCGCGCGGCCACGGCCCGTACCGCCGGTCCCGCCAGCAGTACGTCCCCGAAGCTGTCCAGACGTGCGACGAGCGCTCTCATGACGGCCTCCGGGCGGTGGTGGTACGGGCGGCGGTACGGACGGCGGCGCGCGCGGTCGCCGGGCCGGCGCCCGGCACGGACACCGGCGCGGGGCCGCGGTCCTCCGCCGCGGGGGCGGGGGGCCACGGCCCGTCCAGCGCGACGCGCACCGCCGTGAGCAGGTCGGGGGCGACCGCGGGCGCGCTCCGGACCTCCTCCGGCAGGGTCACGGGGGTGGGGACGAGGATGCCGCGGGCTCCGGCGGCGCGCGCCGCGCCCATGTCGGAGCCGATGTCCCCGATCACCACGCACTCGGCGGGGGCCGCGCCCAGCCGCCGGGCGGCGTCCAGCACCAGTCCGGGGGCGGGCTTGCGGCAGGCGCAGCCGTCGCCGGGGCCGTGCGGGCAGACGGCCCAGGCGTGGAAGGGGCCCAGGAGCTCGTCGATCCGGGCGTGCACCCGGCCCATGTCGTCCCAGCCGATCAGCCCGCGCGCGATGCCGGACTGGTTGGTCACCACCGCCGCCGGCACGCCGCGGGAGCGCAGCAGCGCCATCGCCTCGGCGGCGCCCGGCACCGGGCGCACCAGCGCCGGGTCGCCGTTGTAGGGGACGTCCTCCACGAGGGTCCCGTCCCGGTCGAGGAGTACCGCGCGCACCGCCGTCATGCGTCACCGCCCCGGCCGGAGTGGGGGGCGAGCCCCGTGTCCCAGGGGGTGGCGGCGCGGTGGCGCAGCGTCCCGGCCAGCCGGTGGTACACCGCCAGCGGCGGTATGAGCGCGCTGGTCGCCAGCATGGTCGTGACCTCCTCGCGGGTGCGGGGCCCCGGCGCGATCCGGGCCCAGGCGAACTCGGCCGTGCCCAGCAGCCATCCCGCCCCGGCCACGGCGGCGGCCCGCCGGCGGCCGGCCGCGGCCAGGACGAGCGCCCCCAGGCCCGCGGCGGTGACCGCCGCGTGGCGGCGGATGCGGCCCCGGGGGGCGGCGGCCCGCCGCCACCAGGCGGGGCCGTGCAGCCGCAGCATCAGCGCGTCGTCGGCGTTGCCGCGCTGCGCGCGCACCGACACCCAGCGGTCCGCCGGGCGCACCGGGTGGGACGTCAGACGGCCGCCGCGCCGGATGCGCCAGCCGTCGTCCAGCACCCGCAGCGCCAGATCGGCGTCCTCGCGGAAGGCGCGCGGGAACCGCTCGTCGAAGCCGCCGACGGCCTTGAGCGCCTCGGTGCGGTAGGCCATGTCGGCGGTCGCCCACTGGGCGCGGGCCAGCCCGGCGGTGTTGCGCTCCCAGTCGGTCGCCCGCCGCCCGGTGGGCAGCGGCACGTCCAGGACGCCCTGCACCCCGGCGACGGTGGGGTCGGCCCCGGCCAGGTCGCGGGCCAGGGCCTCGCGCCAGCGGGCGCCGACCCGTACGTCGTCGTCGAGGAAGGCCACCCAGGGGGCGGTGACCATCTGCCAGCCGATGTTGCGGGCGCCGGCCGGGCCCCGGCCGCCGGTCTGCACCACGGTGGCGCGTTCGCGCAGCGGACCCAGCGCGTCCAGCGGGAGGTCCTCGCGGAGCGGTTCGGGCTGCGGCCGGTCGTCCACGACCACGATCTCGCGCGGCTCGGGGCCCACCGACTCGCCCAGCGCCGCCAGGCAGTCGGCCAGGCAGGGGCGCCCGACCGTGGGTATCACCACGGAGTAGTCGGCGGCCGCCCGGTGGGGGGCGCTCATGCGAAGAACCTTCCGCGGCGCACCGCGAACGGGCCGATGGCCAGCAGGTCCACCGGGGAGGAGCCGAAGCACTCCAGCGCGTCGCGCGGGGAGTCCACCATCGGCCGCCCGGCGGTGTTGAGGCTGGTGTTGACCACCACCGGCAGCCCGGTGCGGCGCTCGAAGGCGTCCAGCATCCGCGCCACCAGCGGCTCGCCCTCGGGGTTCACCGTCTGGATGCGGGCGGTGCCGTCGACGTGCACTACCGCGGGGATGCGGCTGCGCCACTCGCGGGCCACGTCGTGCACGAACAGCATGTACGGGCTGGGCACGGGCCCGTCGAAGATCTCCGCGGCGCGCCGCTCGGCGACCATGGGCGCCACCGGGCGGAACTCCTCGCGCCCCTTGACCCGGTTGAGCCGGTCCAGGTTCTCCGCCCGGCCCGGGTGGGCCAGCAGCGAGCGGTGGCCCAGGGCGCGCGGGCCGTACTCGCTGCGGCCCTGGAACCAGGCCACGATGCCGTCGGCGGCGAGGGCCTCGGCGACCTCCTCGGCGATGTCGGCGGGCCGCTCGTAGGGGACGGCCGCCTCCTTCAGGAAGTCCTCGATCTCCCCGTCCGACCAGCCGCGGCCGAGGTCCGCGCCGGGCATCGGCAGCGGGGACTCGTCGTGCGCGGCGGCCAGGTGCAGGGCCGCGCCCAGCGCGGTGCCCGCGTCGCCGGCCGCGGGCTGCACCCACACCCGCTCGAAGGGGCCCTGGGCGGCGAGGCGGGAGTTGGCCACGCAGTTGAGGGCGACGCCGCCGGCCAGGGTCAGCTCCCGGCCGCCGCCCTCGGCGTGCAGCCAGCTCGCCAGGTCCAGCAGCGTCTCCTCCAGCACGGCCTGGGCGCTGGCGGCCAGGTCGGCGTGGTCCTGGTTCCACTCGGCGCCCGGTGCGCGCGGTGGGGCGAGCGCGGCCCACTCCACGCCGTGGGCGGCGAAGCCGCCCCTGCCGTCGCTGTGCACCCACTGCCGCAGCTGGGGCAGGAAGCGCGGCTTGCCGTACGAGGCCAGCGCCATGACCTTGTACTCGTCGCTGGAGCGCAGGAAGCCCAGGTGCTCGGTCAGCTCCTCGTAGACCAGGCCGAGGGAGTGGGGCAGCTGCTGCGCGGCCAGCACCTCCAGCCGGTCGCCGTGGTAGCGGCCGGACAGGTGGGAGGCGGACTCGCCGCGCCCGTCGAGGACCAGCACCGCGGTGTCGCGGTGCGGCCCGGCGATCCCGGCGGACGCGGCGTGCGCCATGTGGTGGGGCACGAAGCGGACGATGGACGGGTCCAGGCCCGGCAGTGCCTCGGCCAGGAAGGACGGGGCGCGGCGGGCGTACTCCTGGCGCAGGTGGTCCCAGGGGTCGTTCAGGCCCAGCGACTCGGCGGGGGCCGCCAGGGCGGGGTCGAAGGAGTAGGCGACCGCGTCCAGGTCGGCGGGGGTGAGGCCGGCCTGCTCCAGGCACCAGGCCGCGGAACGCTCGGGCATCTCCCACGCGGAGAAGGGCACCGGCCGCTTGCCGTGCTTGCGGCGGCTGAACCGCTCCTCCTCCGCCGCCGCGACCGTGCGGCCGTCGATCACGAGTGCCGCCGCCGGGTCGTGGAAGACGGCGTTGATGCCGAGGATGCGCATGAAGGGTGCCTCCGTGGTGTGGGTCCCGGTGGCATCCAGGTGCCCCTGGTGATGCCGTGGCGTCCGTGGTTACCGTCGGCAGTGGAGTCAAACGCCCGAGGTCGACTCTGTACGGGGGAAGTGACTCCATCGGGTGACGGAACGGGGGCCGCGGCGCCCGGCCCCCGGGCGTACGCGGCGGGGCCGGGCAGGGGCCGGGCGGTGCTCGGGGGCGGAGGCCGGACAGGGGCCGGGCAGGGGCCGGGTAGAGGTCGGGCAGGGAGCCGGGCGGTGATCAGGCGGTGATCAGGCGGCGTTCCCGCGGGCGAACCACTCGATGGTCCGCTCCAGCCCCTCCTGCCACTCCACGCGCGGCGCCCAGCCCAGCCTCTCCCTGGCCAGGGCGGTGTCCGGGCAGCGCCGGGCGGGGTCGTCGCCGGGGCGCTCGACGAAGGTGATCGGCGAGGCCGAGCCGGTGAGCTTGACGATCCGCCGGGCGATGTCGAGGACGGTGGTCTCCTCCTCGCCGCCGATGTTGACCGGCCCCGGCAGGTCGCTCCCCGCGAGTGCCACGATGCCCGCCACGGTGTCGTCGACGTAGCACAGCGAACGGGTCTGGCTGCCGTCCCCGGCCACCGTCAGCGGCTCGCCCGCCAGGGCCTGCCGGATGAAGGTCGGCACCGCGCGGCCGTCCCCGGCGCGCATCCGGGGCCCGTAGGAGTTGAAGATCCGCACGATCGCGGTGTCCGTGCCGCGCGCCTGCCGGTGGGCGGTGACCAGCGCCTCGGCGTACCGCTTGGCCTCGTCGTAGACGCTGCGCGGGCCGACGGGGTTGACGTGCCCCCAGTAGTCCTCGCGCTGCGGGTGCTCCTTCGGGTCGCCGTAGACCTCGGAGGTGGAGGCCAGCACCATCCGCGCGCCGTCGCGCGCGGCCAGTTCCAGGGCGTTGCGGGTGCCGCTGCTGCCCGTCTCCAGGGTCTCCAGCGGCAGCCGCAGGTAGTCCGCGGGCGAGGCGGGGCAGGCCAGGTGGAACACCAGGTCGAAGGGGCCGCCGGGCAGGTCCGCCAGGGCGTCCGGGGCGCACGCGTCGCGCCGGACGAAGGCGAAGCCGTCCCGGTCGAGCAGATGGGCGAGGTTGCCCTCGGCGCCCGAGAGCAGGTTGTCCACGGCCGTCACCGCGAGGCCGTCGTCCAGCAGCCGCTCGCACAGGTGCGAGCCCACGAACCCGGCGCCGCCGGTCACCACGGCCCGCCGCCGGTCACGTTCACCCGTCATCGACAACCTCTTCTCTCTTTTGTTCGCTGATGCTGGTGTAAGGGGGCGGTCGGCTGCGCACTCGGAGACCATGAGCGAAACGCATCCGGATCCGGACCCCAGGCGGTCACCCGGCCTCGAGCCCGGCGGTGAGGTGCCGCCGGGAGAGACGCCGCCCGGCGAGAGCAGCACCCCCGCGGGCGCCCCGGACCAGAACGCCAACACCCCGAGCGGCTGGGGACCGGTGCCGCTGACCCTGCTGCTGGTCCTGGCGGTCCTGGTCGCCGGGTTCTTCATCGCCTACGCAGTGGCGCTGTGACGCCGAGTCCCCGGATGGCAGCGCGGAAAACACCCAGAACGCTGCTCACGGGCTGGTTCACCTTCCTGCACGGCGAGGTCACGGCCGGCGACGTCCTGGCGCTGGAACGCGTCCGGGAGGTCCTGGGCCGCTCGGGCATCCCCCACGACACCGCCTGGAGTCCCGGCTTCCGGCCGGACGCACTGCGCCTGGAGGACGCGGACCCGGCCCGGTACACCCATGTGGTCTTCGTCTGCGGACCGCTGCACGGGCCCCAGGTCGCGCGGCTCCACGAGCGCTACGCGGACTGCGTGCGCGTCGCCGTGGGCGTGTCGGTCATCGACCCGGGCGACCCCGCCGTGCGCGGCTTCCACCACGTGCTGCCGCGCGACGCCGACGGGGTGCGGCCCACCGCCGACCTGGCCGCCGCCGCGCCCGGCCGGCCCGTCACCCCGGTGGCCGGCGTGGTCCTCACCCACGGGCAGGGGGAGTACGGAGGGCGCCGCCGCCACGAGGAGGTCGCCGAACGGGTGACCGGGTGGCTGGCGCGGACCGACTGCGCGCGGGTGGAGCTGGACACCCGGCTGGCCCCGGGCGACTGGCGGCTGTGCCGGACCCCGGCCCAGCTCCAGTCCGTCCTCGCCCGGCTCGACGTCGTGGTCACCGACCGGCTGCACGGCCTGGTGCTCGCCCTGCGCGCCGGGGTCCCGGCCCTGGCCGTCGACCCGGTGGAGGGCGGCGCGAAGGTCACCGCCCAGGCGCGCGTGCACCGGTGGCCCGCCCTGGTGCCGGCCGAGCGGCTCACGGAGGGGGAGCTGGACCGCTGGTGGCGCTGGTGCCTGCTCGCGGGCCGGGCGGCGGCCCGGCGCCGGCAGCGCGCCTTCCGGTCCGGTTCCGGCGGCGCGCCGGCGGAGGACCTGGTGGAGATCCTGCGGCCGGCCCCGGAGCCCGCGCGGCGGGGCGTAGGGCCATCCTGAGCCCGTGCGGTGGGTCCCGTGCGGCGCGCGACCGAGGGCGCCCGAGGCGGACGGGCCGGCCCGGTCAGGGCCGCCCGCCCACCCCGGTGGCGATCTCGTGCAGGCGCCCGCCGTCCGAGACGGGCGACAGGGGCGCGGTGGGCGCGCCCGCGACCTCGCGCATCCCGCGCATCAGCTCCCGCAGCGCCTCCCGCGACGACCGCCGCGGCTCCCAGCCCAGCTCCCGCTCGGCCCGGCCGCGGTCCATCACCGGCAGCCGCAGGAACGCGTCCAGCAGTTCCGGCGGGGAGGGCACCAGCCGCAGCCGCCACGCGGCGCCCACCGCCGCCCGCACCGGTCCCAGCGGCAGCCGCACCACGCGGGCGCCGAGCAGATCGGCCAGCACGGAGGCGTCCACCACCGGATCGGCGGTCAGGTTGAAGGCGCCGTGCACCGGTTCGACGACCGCGAGCCGGTACGCCTCGGCGGCGTCGTCGGTGTGCAGCGCCTGGAACCGCAGCCCCGGCAGGTCCGGTACGACGGGCACCACACCGGGCCGGACCAGCCGCTGCGGCAGGAACGGGCCCGCGAACAGCCTCCGCTGCTCGCTCGCGGACTCCCGCTTGAAGAGGAAGCCGGGCCGCATCCGCACCACCCTCACCTCGGGGTGGTCGTGCTCGAAGCCGTCCAGCAGCCGCTCCACGTACGCCTTCTCCCGGCAGTACGCGGCGTCCGGCCGGCCGCCGTGGGTCGGCCACGACTCGTCCACCGCGCGGTGCGCGGGACCGGGGGAGTAGGCGCCCACCGAGGACGCGTACACCAGCGCCGGAACCTCGGCCGCCGCCACCGCGCGCAGCACCCGGGCGGTGCCCAGCACATTGGTGCGCCAGGTGACCAGCGGGGCGTGCGTGGGCTGCATCAGCCAGGCGAGGTGGACCACGGCGTCGACGCCCCGGAACAGGTCGGTCAGCCGCTCCTCGGCGGCCCGCCCGGCCGGGTCCTCGCCGCCGCTCCCCTCCCCGTCCGAGCCGGCCGGACCGCCCGTGCCGCCGGCCCCGACGTCCACGCTCGCCCACTCGGTCTTCGGCGGTGTCCACGGCGGGACGCGGCGGGCCATGCCGAGCACCGAGGCGACGTGCGGGTCGCCGCCCAGCGCCCGTACCACCGAGGTGCCCACGTTGCCGGTCGCGCCCAGGACGACCACGCGCAGTCCACCCCCCGTGCCCCCGGCGGGCGCGCCGCTCACCGCCCCTCCCGGCGGATGGCGTCCCGGGCGCGGTCCACCACGGCGGCGAACGGGCCCACCGCCGTGTTCTCCGCCCCCGACTCCACCCCCGGGTGCGGCCGCGTGGGCGCCACCGCCTCCGCGGCCCGGACGGCCCGGGCCATCGCCCTGCGCCGCTCGGGGTCGCTCTCGGCCTCCAGCCGCGGGAACTCGTGCCGCTCCTCGGCGCGGGCGTGCTGCTCGACCTCCTCGCGCAGCGCCGCGAACTCCCGCAGGAAGTCCGCCTGGCCGGGGCCCGCGCAGTCCATCCGCTCCAGCCGCAGCAGCGCCTCCTTGGCCCGCCGCTCCTCCTCCAGGCGCAGGCCGACGATCTCCTCGCCGTCCTCGACGGCTCCGCGCGCGTAGGGGTGGACGACCTCCTCCTCGGCGGTCTCGTGCACGGCCAGCAGCCGTACCAGCCGCCGGAACGCCTCGCGGCGGTCGTCGCCCGCGGTGGTCTCCACGGCGTCGAGCAGGTCCCGGATCTCGTCGTGCTGCCGCATCAGGAGGGCCACCACGTCCTCCTCGGCCACGGCGCCGGGCGATGCGTCCCGTTCACCCATCTCGCTCTCCTCACACGTGCTGCGGCGTCGCGCCCCCCGGTCCCGCGCGGTGGGCGGGCGCAGCGCGGGGTACCCGCGCGGCCGGTGGGGAAACGGTTCTCCGCACGTCCCGGAAGCCCGAAACCACCGCACAAGGGGTGTTTCCACCGGCATCCGGCGGGTACTGCGCGACGTGCGGAAGGAGGGAGGAATTCGGCATGCTGGTCAGCCTCCTGGCGTTATCACTCTGTCTGCTGGGCTATCCGACGGCCGCTCTGGTGACCGCCCGCGTGGCGTACGGCATCGAGCGGACCCGCGTCATCGAACTGGAGCACGACTGGCACGCCGACGAGGACCCGGTCGAACGCTTCCGGCAGCAGGGCCGGTCGGCCACCGCGCTGACGGCGTTCCTGTACGGCATGGCCTGGCCGGTCGTCGTGCCGGCGTACTTCTTCTACCGCTGCGCCGCCCTGGTGATCATGGAGAGGCCCCCGCTCGCCCCGTGCGAACGCGCCGCCCGTGCCGAGCGGCTCGACGCGCGCATCCGTGAGCTGGAGGATTCGCTGGGGCTGCGCGGCCGTGCACTGGACGAGAACGGACCGAGGCCATGAACTGCTACGAGTGCCTGTCCCGGGACCGCGCCACCACCGCCGTCGCGGTGTGCTCGCGCTGCCACGTGGGCCTGTGCCCCGAACACCTGCGGATCGAGTCGCGGCTGGTCACCGAGCCGCGGGGGATGGGCCAGGTCACCCAGGGGCCGGAGGCCCGCCGCGGGCTGTGCGAGGTGTGCGCGCGGGCCGCGGGCGTCCCGGCGCCCCGGGAGGAACCGGCCGCCCTCCGACGGCCGCCGGGACCGCCACGGCCGCTACAGCCACCACGACCACCGCAGCCACCACAGCCGCCGCGATCACCGCGGCCTCCGGCGCGACCGCGCCGCAGCCGGGCGTACGAACGCCTGATATGCGTTCATTTACCTACGCTCTGTTAGCTTATGCGTGGTCCATCCAGGAGTGCCCGTGCTGGTTCTGATCGCCGCCCACGCCGCCGTGGCCGCCGTCCTCCCCGCCCTCGCGCCGCGCGCCGGCCGGGCCGTGTGGTGGATCGCCGCGCTGGTGCCGCTGGCCGTACTGGCCTGGGCCGCGGCGCTCGCCCCCGCCGTCCTGGACGGCGACACGCCCGTCGAGCGCTTCGCATGGGCCCCCTCGCTGGGCCTGGAGGTCGTCCTGCGGCTGGACGCGCTCTCGCTGCTGATGGTGTGCGTCGTCAGCGGCGTCGGAGCGGCCGTCCTCGTCTACGGCGCCCGCTACACCTCCGAGGGGCACGGCCGCGAGTCCGCGCTGCTGCTCGTCTTCGCCGGGGTCATGCTCGGCCTGGTCACCGCCGACAACCTGCTGGTCCTGTACGTCTTCTGGGAACTGACCACCGTCGTGTCGTTCCTGCTCATCGCGGGCCGCGGGAAGAGCCGGGAGCACCGCGAGGCGGCCCAGCAGGCGCTGGTCGTCACCACCGGCGGCGGCCTGGCGATGCTGCTCGGCTTCGTGATGCTGGGCGAGGCGGCCGGCACCTACCGGGTCTCGGAGCTGGTCGCCGACCCGCCGAGCGGGGGGTACGCACCCGCCGCGCTGGTGCTCGTCCTGGTCGGCGTCTTCACCAAGTCGGCGCAGGTGCCCCTGCACGGCTGGCTGCCCGCCGCGATGATCGCCCCGACCACGGTGAGCGCCTACCTGCACGCCGCCGCCATGGTCAAGGCCGGCGTCTACCTCACGGCCCGGCTGGCCCCCGGCTTCGCGGACGCCGCCCCCTGGCGGCCCCTCGTCCTGACCGTCGGCCTGGTCTCGCTGGTCGTCGGCGCCTGGCGGGCGCTGTGGGAGAGCGACCTCAAGCGGGTCCTGGCGTACGGCACCATCAGCGAACTGGGCCTGCTCATCGCGCTGTTCGGCTACGGCACCCGCAACGCCGCGCTCGCCGGCGAGGCGATGCTGCTGGCCCACGCCACCTTCAAGGCGTCGCTGTTCCTGATCACCGGCCTGGTGGAGCACCACACCGGCACCCGCGACATCGGCCGGCTGTCCGGTCTGGGCCGCCGCAGAAAGGTCCTGCTGGTGCTGGCCGTGCTCGCCGCCGCCTCCATGGCCGGGCTGCCCCCGCTGGCGGGCTACCTGGGCCACGAGGCGTACCTCGACGCCTTCTGGGCCGCGGCCCGGCACGGCACGGGAACGGGCGAGGAGTGGATCCTGACCGCCCTCGTGGCCGGCTCGGCGCTGACGGTCACCTACTCCGCCCGGTTCGTGTGGGGCGCCTTCGGCGACAGGCCCGGCGCCGAGCCGACCGCGCAGAAGGACCCCGGCGACCAGGCGCTCGGCATGGCGGGGCCCGTCACCGTCCTGGTGGCCGCCACCCTGGCGCTGGGCGTGGGGTACCCGGGCACCGAGGCCCTCACCGAGCCCTACGCCGACCTGTTGCCGCCGCGGGGGGAGGAGCCGTACCACCTCGCGCTCTGGCACGGGCTCACCCCGGCCCTCGCGCTCTCCGCCGCCGCGCTGGCCGTCGGTCTCCTGCTGCACCGCCTGCGCCCCGTCCTGGCCGCCGTCCGCGACCGGTCGCCCCGCGCCCCCGACGCGCAGGAGGGCTACCGGCGGCTCAACCGGGGCCTGGACCGGGCCGCGCTGGGGTTCACCCGGCACACCCAGGTCGGCTCCCTCCCGGTCTACCTCACCGTGCTGCTGGCCACCGTGCTGGTGGTGCCCGGCACGGCCCTGCTGCTGCGGGACGCCCCGCTGCCGGCCCCGCCGCTGTGGGCCTCGGCCCTCCAGGTGCCGCTGGGCGTGGTGGTGCTGACCGCGGCGGCCGTCCTGGCGCGCGTACGGCGCCGGCTGTCGGCGGCCCTGCTGGCCGGGGCGGTCGGCTACGGGGTCGCGGGGTTCTTCCTGGTGCAGGGGGCGCCGGACCTGGCGCTGGCCCAGATCCTGGTCGAGACGCTGACGCTGGTCATCATCGTGCTGGTGCTGCGCGGGCTCCCGGCCCACTTCGGCCCCCAGCGCGCGCGGCCCCGCACGCGCCGGCTGCGCCTGGCGCTGTCCGCGGCCGGCGGCGTGCTCGTCGGGCTGCTGGCCATGGCCGCCTCCGCGGCCCGCCGGGACCCGGCGGTGTCCGCCTACTACACCGACCACGTCGAGGAGGCCGGCTCCCACAACGTCGTCAACGCGATCATCGTGGACTTCCGCGCCATGGACACCCTCGGCGAGATCGCCGTGCTGCTGGTGACGGCCGTCGGCGTGGGCGCCCTGATCCTGCTCCCGGCGGGCCGGCGCGGGGCCGCGGGCACCATCCGGTCCCGGCCCCCGTCCGCGGACCGGCACCCGGTCACCGCCCGCTGGGGCGTACCGCAGGACCGGTGGCTGCCGGAGGCGTCGGCGATGCCCGCCCACGACCGCTCGATCCTGCTGGAGGTCGTCACCCGGCTGCTGTTCCCGTCGATCCTGGTGCTCTCGGTCTACCTGCTCTACTCCGGCCACCTGCGGCCCGGCGGCGGCTTCGCCGGGGGACTGGTGGCCGGGCAGGCCTTCACACTGCGCTACCTGGTGGGCGGCCGGATCGACATCGCGTTCGCCGGACGGGTGGACCCCCGCGTCGTCGCGGGCGCGGGGCTGGCCCTGGCGGCGACCGCGGGGCTGGCGCCCGTCGCCTTCGGCGGCGAGCCGCTGGCCACCGCGCTGCCGAGCGGGACGCTGCCGGTGTTCGGCCACGTGGAGCTGACCACCAGCGTGTTCTTCGACACGGGGGTCTACCTGCTGGTCGTCGGGGTGTGCCTGAAGCTGCTGGCGGCCGTGGGGCCCGCCCAGGTGCCCGTCGAGGAGGCCCCGTGGCAGCCCGACAACGAACCCGGGCAGCCCGAACGGCCCGCACCGTCCGACGCCCCCGGGAGCCGCGACCGATGACGACACTCGACCTGACGTCGGCCGTGGTGGTGGGCGGGCTGTTCGCCGTCGGCTTCCACCTGCTGCTGCAACGCTCCCTGATGCGCCTGCTGTTCGGCTTCCTCGTGCTCGGGCACAGCACCAACCTGCTGATCCTGCTGGCCGCGGGGCCGCCGGGCGAACCACCGGTCACCGGGCACGGACGGGACACCGCCTCGTTCGCCGACCCCCTGCCGCAGGCCATGGCCCTGACCGCGATCGTCATCACCTTCGGCATCAGCGTCCTGCTGCTCGCCCTGGTCTACCGGAGCTGGCTGCTGCTCGGCCACGACGAGGTCCGCGACGACGTGGAGGACCGCAGGCTGGGCGAGAGCGAGCACCCCAGGCGCCCCGGTGACGCGGAGGCGGCCGGGAGCGCGGTGGACACGCCGGGACCCGGACCGGAGAAGGGGGAGGAACGGTGACCGACTGGCTGCTGATCGCGCCCGTCCTGCTGCCCGTACTGGTGGCGGGTCTCTCCCTGGCCGTGTGGCGCAGCCCCGGCGCGCAGCGGCTGCTGGGCACCGGCGGGCTGCTGGTGGCACTGGTGGACGCCGTGGTCCTGCTGGTGCTCAGCGACCGGCGCGGTCCGCTGGTGCTCGACGTCGGGGGCTGGCCGGCCCCGGCGGGCGTCGCCCTGGTGGCCGACCGGCTCTCGGCACTGCTGCTGACGGTCGCGCTGGCGGTGGCGCTGGCGGTGCTGGTCTTCGCCATCGGGCAGGGCACGGCCGAGGGCGGCGACCCGGTCCACGCGCCCTTCCACCCCGCCTACCTCCTGCTGGCGGCCGGGGTCTCCCTGGCCTTCCTGGCCGGAGACCTGTTCAACCTGTTCGTCGCCTTCGAGCTGATGCTCGCCGCCTCCTACGTGCTGATCAACCTGAACGCCGACGAGGGCCGCATCCGGGCCGGGATGACGTACACCATCACCAGCCTGCTGTCGTCGCTGCTCTTCCTCACCGCCATCGGAGTGGTCTACGCGGCCACCGGCACGGTCAACCTGGCCGACCTCGGCGAGAGGATCCCCGGCCTCCCCGAGGGGCTGCGGACCGTCTTCAGCCTGCTGCTGCTGATCGTGTTCGGCATCAAGGCGGCCGTGGTGCCGCTGCACTTCTGGCTGCCGGACAGCTATCCCACCGCCCCGGCCCCCATCACCGCCGTACTGGCCGCGCTGCTGACCAAGGTCGGCCTGTACGCGATGGTCCGCACCCAGACCCTGCTCTTCCCGCGCACCGAGCCGTGGACGCCGCTGCTGGTCGCGGCGGGGGTCACCCTGCTGGTGGGCGCCCTGGGCGCCATCGCCCAGCAGGACCTCAACCGGCTGCTGTCCTTCGTGCTGGTCAGCCACATCGGCTACATGCTCTTCGGCCTGTCCCTGTACTCCGTCACGGGACTGACCGGAACCGTTCTGTACGCCATGCACCACATCGCCGTCCAGGCCGCGCTGTTCCTGATCGCCGGCCTGGTGGCCGGCTGGAGCGGCACCGCGTCCCTGAACAGACTGGCCCGCGCGACCCCGCCGCCGGGCGTCCTGGCGGCGCTGTTCCTGGTGTCGGGACTGAGCCTGGCCGGGATCCCGCCGCTGTCCGGCTTCGTCGGCAAGCTCGTCCTGCTCCAGGCCGGGGTGGAACGGGGCGGCGCGGCCGTCCTCGCCCTGCTGGCCGCGGCGCTGCTCACCAGCCTGCTGACCCTGTACGTGATGGCCAAGGTGTGGCGCGCGGCGTTCGCCACCGGCTCCGGGAGCCCGTCCCCGGCGCGGCTCCGCGGCGGCGGGGCGCGGCTGATGCTCGGCGCCACCGTCGGCACCGTGCTGATCGGCGTGGCGGTGGCGCTGGGCGCCGGGCCGGTGGCCCGGGTCAGCGAACGCGCCGCGGCGGACCTGCTGGAGCGCGACGCGTATCTGGAGGCCGTGCTCGGACGGCACGCCGAACTCCCCGGGGGTGTCCACGAGGCGGAGGACGCCCGGGACACCCGGGACACCGAGGACACCCGGGACCCCCAGGACACCGAGGAACGGGAGCACCGATGACCCCGACGGACGACACCGCCACCGGTGCCCCGGCCCCGCCCGGGAACCGGTGGCGGGGACGCTGGCCGGTGGCGGCCTGGCTGTGGCTGCTGTGGATCGGGCTGTGGGGCTCGGTGAGCCCCGTCGTGCTGGTCTGCGGCGCGGCCGTGGCGGTGCTGGTGGTCCTCCTCTTCCCGCTGCCGCCGATCAGCCACCGGGCGTCGATCCACCCCGCGGCACTGGCCGCCATGGCCGCGCACGTCCTGGTGGACCTGGTCCGCTCGGCCGTCGTGGTGGCCCGGGAGGCGGTGCTGCGCGGGCCGCGGGCGAGGGCGGCGGTGCTGGAGGTGCAACTGGAGGCGGACACCGACCTGCTGATCACCGCCACCTCCCACCTGGTCACGCTGACGCCGGGCACGATGGTGCTCGAGATCGACCGGGAGCGGCGCAGGCTGTACGTCCACGCGCTGCCCGTGCACGACCCGTCGCAGGTCCTGGCGCGGCGCGCGGAGACCGCCGGGGACGAACGCCGCGTGGTGCGGGCCCTGGGCACCGCCGAGGCGCGCGAGCGCCTGTCGCGGAGGGACGGGCGGGCGGAGGGGGGACGGCGGTGAACGCGGTCGCGGTCGTCGCGCTGGCCCTGCTCTCGGCCGCGGCGGTGATGGTGGTGGTCAGGCTGGTGCGCGGTCCGCGCTCCCTGGACCGGATCGTGGCGGTGGAGGTCCTGGTGACGCTGCTGGTCGCCGGGGTGTGCGTGGCCATCGCCGTGTGGGAGTACACCACGTTCGTGCCCGTGCTGATCGTGCTGGCGCTGCTGGGCTTCATCGGCGCGATGACGGCGGCGCGGCTCATCGAGGAGCGGGAGGAACTGCGGTGAGCGGGGTACCGGAGGCGGCGCTGTCCGGCGCCTCGGCCGTGCTGCTGCTGACCGGCGCCCTCTTCTGCCTGCTGGGGGCGCTGGGGCTGCTGCGCTTCCCGGACACCGCCACCCGGCTCCACGCCTCCTCCAAGGCCCAGACCCTGGGCGTGCTGCTGTCCCTGCTGGGCGCGGCCCTGCGGGTGCCGCTGCCCTATGCCGGGCTGCTGCTGCTCATCGCCCTCTTCCAGCTGTTCACCGCGCCCGTCACCGGGCAGGTCGTCGGCCGGGTCGCCTACCGCACCGGCGCGGTGGACCGGAACACCCTGGTGGTGGACGAGCTGGCCGGACGGATCGCGCCCCCGGACCCGGAGGTCGCCGCGGAGCCGAACGACATCGGGAGGACGGAGGACGTCCGGGGCGGGGGCGCGGAGGGGCCGGAGGGCGGGGCCGGGGACGGCCGGGGCCGCGAGCCCTGACGCGGGTCCGACACGCGTCTGACGCGGGTCTGGCAGGGATCTGACACCCGTCTGACAGGGGTCTGACACCTGTCCGACACGGCCCCGGCCCCGGCCCCGGCCCCCGCGCCCCTCCCTACCGGCGGGAGGGGCGCAGCACCATCGCCGAGCCCCCGCCGCGCCGCTCCGGCTCGGCGACGGCCCGTACCCGCCCGTCGCCGAGGACCTCCAGCGCGGCGACCGCGCCGATCTCCGGCGACGGGGTGAACGCCGGCGGCGGAGGCGTGAACCGGTGGCCCAGCCGCTCCAGCGGCGCCCGCTCCGGAGCGGACTCCAGGAACGCCGGCTCCGCCAGCGTCGCCGCGGTGTTGCGCTGCGACAGCCGCGGCGCGGCGACCGCCTCGGGCAGCGTCATGCCCAGGTCGAGCCGGTTCACCAGGGTCTGGAGCACGGTGGTGATGATGGTGGAGCCGCCCGGCGAGCCCAGCGCGAGCAGCGGACGGCCGTCCTCCAGCACGATCGTCGGCGACATGCTGCTGCGCGGCCGCTTGCCCGGACCGGGCAGGTTGGGACCGGCCACCTCCTCCGACAGGGGGGTGAAGTCGAAGTCCGTCAGCTCGTTGTTGAGCAGGAAGCCCCGGCCGGGCACGGTGATCGCCGAGCCGCCGGTCTGCTCGATGGTGAGCGTGTACGACACCACGTTGCCCCAGCGGTCCGCGGTGACCAGGTGCGTGGTGGACGGGCCCTCGTGCCCCTCGTCGCCGCCCCGGCCCGCGGCGCAGTCCCACGAGTCCGGGTCACGCGGATCGGCGGGCGCCAGCGGGCTGGTCAGGGCCCTGCCCGGGTCGATCAGGCAGGCGCGTTCCTTGGCGAAGCGCTCCGACAGCAGCTCCTCGGTGGGCACGTCGGAGAACGCCGGGTCGCCCACCCAGCGGTTGCGGTCGGCGTAGGCGATGCGGCTCGCCTCCAGGTAGTGGTGGAGCGCCTGGGCGCGGTCCATCCCGGCCAGGTCGAAGCCCTCCAGGATGTTCAGCGCCTCACCGGCGGTGGTGCCCCCGGAGGAGGACGGGGCCATGGAGTACACCTCCACGCCCCGGTAGTCCACCTTCGTCGGCCGCTGGTGCAGCACGCGGTACCGCGCGAGGTCGCCGGGGGTCATCAGGCCCGGCCGCACCCTGCGGTCGGCGTCCGGCGCCACGGGCGGCCTGCGGACGGTGTCGGCGATCTCGCGCCCGAGCCGCCCCCCGTAGAGGGCGTCCGTGCCCTCGCGGGCCAGCAGCCGGTAGGTGGCGGCGAGTCCGGGGTTGCGGAACCGCGAGCCCATCTCCGGCAGCTCGCCGCCGGGCAGGAACAGCTCGGCGGTGGAGGTGAAGTCGCGGAAGCGGTCCTCGTTCTGCGCCGTCTGCGCGCGGAACTCCTCGTCGACGGTGAAGCCGCGCTCGGCGAGGCGGACGGCGGGCCGCAGCGCCTTCGCCAGGGAGACGGTGCCCCAGCGGTCCAGGGCCTCCTCCCAGGTCGCGGGTGTGCCGGGAACGCCCACCGACAGGCCGGAGTTGACCGCCTCGTCGAAGGGGATCGGCTCGCCGGTGGCCGGGTCGAGGAAGGAGTCCGGCCGCATGGCGGCCGGCGCGGTCTCCCGGCCGTCGACGGTGTGGACGCGGCCGGTGCGCGCGTCGTAGTGGACGAGGTAGCCGCCGCCGCCGACGCCCGCGGAGTAGGGCTCGACGACACCGAGCGCCGCCGCGGTGGCCACGGCGGCGTCCACCGCGTTGCCCCCCGCGCGCAGCACCTCCAGACCGGCGCGGGACGCGTACGGGTCGACGCTCGCCACCGCGCCCCCGTGACCGGTCGCCACGGGCCGCTTCGCGGGCGGCTCGCGGCCGGTGTCGGCGGCGGGCGCCGCGGCGGCGGGCGGCGACAGCAGGGGCATCAGCAGCGCCAGCACCAGCGACGGGAGCAGCGCCGCGGCGGGGGCGCCGGTGCGGCGGCGGGGGGAGCGGGTGGGACGGGGGTGTCGGACGGGCATGGAGCCTCCGTGGTCTCCCGGGGACGCTCAGACCCCGGAAACCCTGTCAGCAGGCGGGAGTCCACGGCAACAGGGGCGCGCCGACCGGGTGCGGCTGAGGTGCGGCGGCGGCATGGCGGCGAGCACCGGAGGGTACCCGGGCCCGACCCGACTCCGATCCCCGATCTCATTCCCGACTCCGACCCCGATCCCCGACAAGGAGGTGCACCCGCATGCGGATCCCCGGCCGGTCGCGCACCGGTACCGAACCCGTGACGGCCCGCAGCCCGCTCGGCCTGCGGTTGCTGTTGTCCGTCCTCTACACCCCGGTCTTCCTGGCCGGGACGGTGTTCTTCGCCCTCTGGGCGGCGGACTCGGGACCGGGCGACAGCCCCAGCGCGGACTCGCTGCGCACCGTCGCCTGGATCTGCGCCGTGCTGACCGCGGTGGGGCTGATCGACCTGTTCGTCGTCCTGATGCGCCGCAGGCGCGAGCGCGAGGGGGCCGGGGGAGGGCGGCGCGGGCCGTGAGGGTCCGGTCTTCCGGCCCGCGCCGCCCCGTCGGGGGAGGGGCCGGGGCCCCTACGGCCGCAGGACGACCTTCACCGCTCCGTCGGCCTTCTTCTGGAACATCTCGTACGCCTCCGGGGCCTTCTCCAGCGGCACGTGGTGGGTGGCGAAGTCGTCCACGCCCAGCACGTCCTCGTCCGTCAGCAGCGGCATGATCTCCGGGATCCAGCGCCGGACGTTGGCCTGGCCCATGCGGAGCTGGATCTGCTTGTCGAACAGGGTCATCATCGGCAGCGGGTCGGTCATCCCGCCGTAGACGCCGATGATCGAGACGGTGCCGCCGCGCCGCACCGCGTCGATGGCGAGCTGGAGGGCGGCCAGCCGGTCCACGCCCGCCGTGGTCATCAGCTTCTCGGCGATCTTCTTCGGCAGCAGCCCGGTCGACTTCTGCGCGATCCCGGCGACCGCGCTGCCGTGGGCCTCCATGCCCACCGCGTCGATCACCGCGTCGGCGCCGCGCCCGCCGGTGCGGTCGCGGATGACGTCGGCGACGTCGTCGTGCTCGGTGAGGTCCAGCACGTCCACGCCGCGCGCCCGGGCCCGCTCCAGCCGCTCGGGCACCAGGTCGACCCCGATGACCTTCCCCACGCCCAGGTGCAGGGCGACCCGGCAGCACATGTCGCCGATGGGGCCCAGCCCCAGCACGGCCAGCGTGCCGCCCTTGGGGGCGTCCGCGTACGCCACGGCCTGCCAGGCCGTCGGCAGCACGTCCGACAGGTAGAGGAAGCGGTCGTCCGGCAGCCCCTCGGGCACCTTGATCGGCCCGTAGTGCGCCTGCGGCACCCGCAGGTACTGGGCCTGGCCGCCGGGCACCCGGCCGTAGAGCTTGGTGTAGCCGAAGAGCGAGCCGCCGGTGCCGGAGTGGCGGTTCTGGGTGGTCTCGCACTGGGTCTGGAGGTCCTGCGAGCACATGAAGCAGGTGCCGCAGGCGATCTGGAACGGCATCACCACCCGGTCGCCGGGGGAGAGGTTCGGCACCTCGGGACCGACCTCCTCCACGATGCCCATCGGCTCGTGCCCGAGGATGTCGCCCTCCGTCATGAACGGGGTGAGCACGTCGTACAGGTGCAGGTCCGAGCCGCACAGTCCGGACGACGTGATCCGCACCACCGCGTCCGTCGGCTCGCGCACCACCGGGTCGGGGACCTCGTCCACCCGTACGTCGCGCCGACCGTGCCAGACCACTGCCTTCATGGATGTCCACCTCCTGTAGGGAACCGCCCGGGTACCCCCGGACGGGCCGGCTAGTCGGCGCCCCGCGGCGGCGGGAAGGACGTTAGGGGAGCGGCAAACGAGGTATTCGGTGTTCATGTTGCTGCTCAGGCCCCCCGGGGTGTACGCGCCGCAGGACGACACCTGGCTGCTGAGGCAGGCGCTGCACGACACCGCGCTCGCCCCCGGCGCCCGCGTCCTGGACCTCTGCACGGGCACCGGAGTGCTCGCCATGACCGCCCTGCGGATGGGAGCGGCCGAGGCGGTGGCGCTGGACGCCTCGCCACGGGCCGTGCTCGCCGCCCGCTGCAACGCGTGGCTGCACCGGCTGCCGCTGACGGTGCGGCGCGGCGACCTCGCCGACGCGGCGGCCGAGGCGGAGCACGGCCGCCCCTTCGACGTGGTCCTCACCAATCCGCCGTACGTGCCCTCCCCACGGCGCGAACTGCCCCGGAAGGGCGCGGCGATGTGCTGGGACGGCGGGCCGGACGGCCGCGCGGTGCTGGACCGGCT
Organism: Streptomyces sp. DH37; assembly: GCF_029813835.1. Classification (GTDB taxonomy): domain Bacteria; phylum Actinomycetota; class Actinomycetes; order Streptomycetales; family Streptomycetaceae; genus Streptomyces. The sequence continues at coordinate 947 of NZ_JARVKV010000004.1, read as the reverse complement.
GTGCGCCTGCGCGCCCTCGCTGCTGGCGCCGGGCGGCACCCTGCTGATGGTCCACTCCGCGCTGTGCGGCACCGAGACGACGCTGGGCCTGCTGCGCGAGGAGGGGCTGAAGTCCTCCGTGGTGGCCCGCACCATCATCCCGTTCGGCCCGGTGCTGCGCGAGCGCGCCGCCTGGCTGGAGGAGCGCGGCCTGATCGCCCCGGGGCAGCGCACCGAGGAACTGGTGGTGATCCGTGCCGACCGGCCCTGAACCCGCCGAGGGGCGGAGCGCCCGGCGGGTGGTGATCGACCCCGAGGGGCCGGTGCTGGTGGAGGGCCCGGTGGAGGTCGACCTCCCCGACGGCCGTACCGCCCGCTCGGACCGCTTCACGGTGGCCCTGTGCACCTGCCGCCGCAGCCACCGCTTCCCGTGGTGCGACACCAGCCACCGCCGCAAGGAGCGCCGTCCCCGGCCCGGGACGGAGGCGGACGCGGACGGCGGGACGGAGCGGGACTGACGGAGCGCCCGGACGCCGCCCGCCCGGCGGCGGGGCGGAACCGGCGGACGGCCCGGAGGGGCGGGAACGCGCGGGGACGCCGCTCCGCCGGGGACCGGTCCCGCGGGCCCTCCGTCTTCCGGGACTTTCTCAGGGCCTCCTCAGGGCCTCCTCAGAGCTTCCTCAGGGCTCTCTGAGGGCCTCCTCGGGCCCGGCGGTCGCGCGGCGGCCCGGGCGGCCGTACCCGCGCCGGGGTGGAGGGCCATCCGGCGATCCCGGCGGGACGCCTCGCGCGGCAGCGGCCGGTCACGGGCTCACGGGCGCGCACCGGCCGTCGGCGCCGGTCAGCCCGGCGCCTCCCGCCCGCCGTACGCAGACCGCCGTACGCAGACCGCCGCGTCCGTGCCCGAGCCGCGCCCGTACCCAAGGGGCCGCGGACGCCTGGAGGCCCCTGCGGCACCGCCGCAGGGG
>NZ_JARVKV010000049.1 GCF_029813835.1 Streptomyces sp. DH37 | reverse complement strand
CGGCCGAAGCCGTCCCGCCCCCTTCCCGTGTGCCGGGAGTCCGCGGATCAGTCCTTGATCTCGCAGATGACGGCGCCGGAGCTGACACCGGCGCCCACGGTGGCGTTCAGGCCCTTGACGATGCCGGCGCGGTGGGCGTTGATGGGCTGCTCCATCTTCATCGCCTCCAGCACCACGATCAGATCGCCCTCGGAGACCTGCTGGCCCTCCTCGACGGCGACCTTGACGATGGTGCCCTGCATCGGGGAGGCCAGGGCGTCACCGGAGGCGGCGGGCCCGGACTTCTTGGCCGCGCGCCGCTTGGGGCGGGCGCCGCCGGCCGCGGCGGTACGGGCGAGCGTCATGCCCAGCGAGGCGGGCAGGGAGACCTCCAGGCGCTTGCCGCCGACCTCGACCACCACCGTCTCGCGGCCGGGCTCGTCCTCCTCGTCGTCCGCGCCGGGGGCCGCGAACGGCTTGATCTCGTTGACGAACTCGGTCTCGATCCACCGGGTGTGGACGTCGAACGGGCCCTCGGGGCGGCCGTTGACCTCGGGGGCGAAGGCCGCGTCGCGCACCACCGCGCGGTGGAACGGGATGGCGGTGGCCATGCCCTCGACGGTGAACTCCTCCAGGGCGCGGGCGGCGCGCTGGAGGGCCTGCTGCCGGGTGGCGCCGGTGACGATCAGCTTGGCCAGCAGGGAGTCCCAGGCCGGGCCGATGACCGAGCCGGACTCCACGCCCGCGTCCAGCCGCACGCCCGGACCCGACGGCGGGTCGAACCGCGTCACCGTGCCCGGAGCGGGCAGGAAGTTGCGGCCCGGGTCCTCGCCGTTGATGCGGAACTCGAAGGAGTGCCCCCGCATCGGCGGGTCGTCGTAGCCGAGTTCCTCGCCGTCGGCGATGCGGAACATCTCGCGGACCAGGTCGATGCCGGTGACCTCCTCGGTGACCGGGTGCTCGACCTGCAGGCGGGTGTTGACCTCCAGGAAGGAGATCGTGCCGTCCTGGCCCACCAGGAACTCGCAGGTGCCCGCGCCGACGTAGCCGGCCTCCTTGAGGATGGCCTTGGACGCGCGGTACAGCTCGGCGTTCTGCTCCTGCGTCAGGAACGGCGCCGGGGCCTCCTCCACCAGCTTCTGGTGGCGGCGCTGGAGGGAGCAGTCGCGGGTGGAGACGACCACCACGTTGCCGTGCTTGTCGGCCAGGCACTGGGTCTCCACGTGCCGGGGCCGGTCCAGGTAGCGCTCGACGAAGCACTCGCCGCGGCCGAAGGCGGCCACCGCCTCGCGCACGGCCGAGTCGTACAGCTCCGGGACCTCCTCCAGCGTGCGGGCGACCTTCAGACCGCGTCCGCCGCCGCCGAAGGCCGCCTTGATGGCGATCGGCAGGCCGTGCTCCTCGGCGAAGGCGACGACCTCGTCGGCGCCGGAGACCGGGTCGGGCGTGCCGGCCACCAGCGGGGCGCCGGCGCGCTGGGCGATGTGGCGGGCGGCCACCTTGTCGCCCAGGTCGCGGATGGCCTGCGGGGGCGGGCCGATCCAGTTCAGCCCCGCGTCGATGACGGCCTGGGCGAACTCCGCGTTCTCCGACAGGAAACCGTAGCCGGGGTGGACTGCGTCCGCGCCGGAGTCGGCGGCGGCCTTGAGCACCTTGCCGATGTCCAGGTAGCTGGTGGCGGGGGTGTCACCGCCCAGCGCGAAAGCCTCGTCCGCCACCCGGACGTGCAGCGCGTCCCGGTCCGGATCGGCATAGACGGCCACACTCGCGATCCCGGCGTCCCGGCAGGCCCGGGCGACGCGGACAGCGATTTCACCGCGATTGGCGATGAGCACCTTGCGCACGATGACTCCCTCCTTGAAACAAGGTGAGTTTAGGTATCGGCGACACCGCACGCCGAGTCGCCCTGGGGGGTGAGCTTGCCCACACGGAAGGTGACCCCAGGAGCCCCATGAGGCCCAAATCCCTTGTGGGTACACGGTACGCCGGGATCTCGCGTCCGGCTGGAGATCTTCGGTGTGGCCAAGGTTACTGTCCAGGGGGCCTGCGAGGATCTCCGCCACTTTGTGGGGTTCCTACGAATGGCGGGGTGATTCTTTGCCGGGGCGCGAGGTCTTTCCCATGCCGTTACCCGTTAGTAGCATGCGCGCTGTCGCACGGGACGGCGCCGCGCGCGTTCCGCGGAGGACGAGTGGGGGACCGTATGGCTCACAGAAGGCCGGTGGCCCTGGCGGCGGCCGTGGTGCTCGCGGCGGAGGCCGTCGGCGCCGGGTGGCTCCACTGGGTCCTGGGTCTGGCGGTCGACCGTCAGGACATGTCCCTGGCCGGGCTCGACCCGCGCGCGATGGCCGTCTCCACATGGATCGGCGGCGCGCTCTTCGGCGCCTACCTGCTGCTGTGCGCCGTGCTGTCGCTCCGGACGGCGCTGGCCGACCGGCCGCCCGCCCGCCTCGCCCGCGCCCTGCTGACCGGCGCGGCGGTGGTGCACGGGGTGCTCGGCGCGCTCACCGTCGGGCTGGTGGGCTGGGCGGCGTTCGCCGCCCTGATGGCCGCGCTGGGACTCGTCGTGCTGACCCTGGTGGCGTACGGCCCCCGCCCCCGTACGGGGGACCCGGCGGGCCCGCGGGACACGGTCGCCGCGCCCGCCGGCCCCTCCGAGCCGCCGCTCAGGCCCACAGCTCCGTGATCGGCACGCCCAGCTCGGCCAGCAGCCGGCGCAGCAGCGGCATCGACAGCCCGATGACGTTGCCGTGGTCGCCCTCGATGCCGTCGACGAAGGGCGCCGAGCGGCCGTCGAGGGTGAAGGCGCCCGCGACGTGCAGCGGCTCGCTGCTGGCGACGTAGGCGGCGATCTCCTCGTCGCTCGGCTCGCCGAAGCGGACGGTGGTGGCGGCGGTCGCGGACACGCGGCGGCCGGTGGCCGTGTCCACCACGCAGTGGCCCGTCACCAGGACGCCCGTCCGCCCGCGCATGTCCTTCCAGCGGGCGGTGGCCTCCTCGGCGTCGGCGGGCTTGCCCAGCGGCCGTCCGTCCAGCTCCAGCACCGAGTCGCAGCCGACGACGAGCGCGCCGGCCGCCTCCGCCCGCCCCGCCACGGCGTCCGCCTTGGCCTCGGCCAGCAGCAGGGCCAGCTCGCCGGGTGTGGGGGCGTCGAGGGCGTCCTCGTCCACACCGCTGACGATCACGTCGGGGGACAGCCCGGCCTGCCGGAGCAGCCCGAGCCGGGCGGGGGACTGGGAGGCGAGGACGAGACGGCGGCGGGGCGCGGTGTTGTGGGCCATGCGGTCCATCCTAGGAAGACTCCCGGCCGGCCTCCGACCGCGCGCTGCCGCCCAGGCCCCGCCCAGGCCCCGCCCAGGCCCCGCCCAGGCTCGCAGTGGCCCTCACAGCAGCAGGAAGACCGCCACCATGGCGACGGCGATCAGCCAGCCGGTGCGGCGGAGCATCGCCTGGGTGGTGCGCAGCTCCTCGGGGGGTTCGTCGGCCGGGTCGGACCAGAGCATGCTCCCGATCCTGCGGCAAAGCCGGCGGGGGCGCCTGAGTACGCGTACTCAGGCCCCCCGCCGGCCGCGGCGCGGCGCGTCTCAGGCCGGCCAGTACGCCGTCCGCCAGGCCCGCGGGCCCGGGTGCGGCAGACGGCGGCCGGGGACGGTGCGGGCCGGGTCCGACCACTCCGAGCCGTGCCCGGCGGCGGACCCGCCGGGCCCCGCCGCCGCGAGCGCGGCGGCCCGGGTGCGCACCACCGCCAGGGCGGCGGCCAGCTCCTCGGGGGTCGGATTGCCGCGTACGACCTTGATCATGGTCACGGTCTCCTCGCTGTCGCGGGCGGTCAGAGCGGGATGTTGCCGTGCTTCTTCGGGGGGAGCGACTCGCGCTTGGTGCGCAGCGAGCGCAGGCCCCGCACGATGTGGCGGCGCGTCTCGGAGGGGACGACCACGGCGTCCACGTACCCGCGCTCGGCGGCCACATACGGGTTGAGCAGGGCGTCCTCGTACTCGGCGGTGAGCTTCGCCCGCAGCTCCTCGCGCTCCTCGTCCGTCCGGGCCGCCGCCAGGGTCTTGCGGTGCAGGATGTTGACCGCGCCCTGCGCGCCCATCACCGCGATCTGGGCGGTGGGCCAGGCGAAGTTGAGGTCGGCGCCCAGGTGCTTGGAGCCCATCACGTCGTAGGCGCCGCCGAACGCCTTGCGGGTGATGACGGTGATCAGCGGCACCGTGGCCTCGGCGTAGGCGTAGATCAGCTTGGCGCCGCGCCGGATGATGCCGCCGTACTCCTGGTCGGTGCCGGGCAGGAAGCCGGGCACGTCGACGAAGGTCAGCACCGGGATGTTGAACGCGTCGCAGGTGCGCACGAAGCGCGCGGCCTTCTCGGAGGCGTCGATGTCCAGGCAGCCGGCGAACTGCATCGGCTGGTTGGCGACGACCCCGACCGGGCTGCCCTCCACGCGCCCGAAGCCGGTGAGGATGTTCGGCGCGAACAGCGGCTGGGTCTCCAGGAACTCGCCGTCGTCCAGCACGTGCTCGATCACGTCGTGCATGTCGTACGGCTGGTTGGCCGAGTCCGGGATGAGCGCGTCCAGCTCGCGGTCGGCGTCGGAGGTCTCCAGGTCCGCCTCCTCGGGGAAGGCGGGCGGCTCGGAGAGGTTGTTGGACGGCAGGTACGACAGCAGCGCCTTGACGTACTCGACGGCGTCCTCCTCGCCGGAGGCCATGTAGTGCGCGACGCCGGAGGTGGAGTTGTGGGTGCGGGCGCCGCCCAGCTCCTCGAAGCCGACGTCCTCGCCGGTGACCGTCTTGATGACGTCCGGGCCGGTGATGAACATGTGCGAGGTCTGGTCGACCATCACGGTGAAGTCGGTGATGGCCGGCGAGTAGACCGCGCCGCCCGCGCACGGGCCGACCACCAGCGAGATCTGCGGGATCACGCCGGAGGCGTGGGTGTTGCGGCGGAAGATCTCGCCGTACGCGCCGAGGGAGGCCACCCCCTCCTGGATGCGGGCGCCGCCGGAGTCGTTGATGCCGATGACCGGGCAGCCGGTCTTCAGCGCGAAGTCCATCACCTTGACGATCTTCTGGCCGAAGACCTCGCCCAGCGCGCCGCCGAAGACGGTGAAGTCCTGGGAGAAGACGGCCACCGGGCGGCCGTCCACCGTGCCGTAGCCGGTGACGACGCCGTCGCCGTAGGGGCGGTTGGCCTCCAGGCCGAAGTTGGTCGAGCGGTGGCGGGCGAACTCGTCCAGCTCGGTGAACGAGCCCTCGTCCAGGAGCAGCTCGATCCGCTCGCGCGCCGTCAGCTTGCCCTTGGCGTGCTGCTTCTCCACCGCCCGCGCCGAACCCGCGTGCGTGGCCTCCTCGACGCGCCGCCGCAGATCCGCGATCCTGCCCGCGGTCGTGTGACGATCCTGGTTCTCGGCGGCTGGGCTCTGCTGCTCGGACACGGGCTGCGGCTCCTCGTCGTGGCGTCTGGCTACCGACTCGTAGCGTATCGGCGGACCGGTCGTCCGGCGGTGCGGTGTTTGCCACACCTAATCTGTCTTGCATGACACCGAACGACCCGTCGGACAGTCCCTGGTCGGACCTCGAACGGCCCCCTCTGAACGCCGTCTCGCTGCGCCGCGCGCTGGTGCGCCCCGCGTCGCTGTGGACCTCCCTGGAGGTGGTCGCCGACACCGGCTCCACCAACACCGACCTCGCCGCACGGGCCGCGCGCGGCGAGGCGCGGGAGGGCGAGGTGTTGGTCGCCGAGCGGCAGACCGCCGGGCGCGGGCGGCTGGAGCGCAGCTGGACGGCGCCCGCCCGCTCGGGGCTCTTCCTCTCCGTGCTGCTCGTCCCCGGCGTGCCCGCCGCGCGGTGGAGCTGGCTGCCGCTGCTCGCCGGGGTCGCCACGGCCGGCGCCCTGGCCCGCGCCGCGGGGACGGACGTGGTGCTGAAGTGGCCCAACGACGTCCTGGTGCGGGCCGGCGGCGAGGAACGCAAGATCGGCGGCATCCTCGCGGAGCGGGTCGAGCGCCCCGGCGGGCCCGCCGGGGTGGTGCTGGGCATCGGGCTCAACGTCTCGCTGCGCGCGGAGGAGCTGCCGGTGCCCACGGCCGGCTCCCTGGCCCTGGCGGGCGCCCGCGTCACCGACCGCGACACCCTGCTGCGCGCGGTGCTGCGCTCGCTGGAGGAGTGGTACGGCCGCTGGCACGAGGCGGGCGGCGATCCGGAGGCGAGCCGGGTGCGCGAGGCGTACACCGCCGGCTGCGCCACCCTCGGCAGGCGGGTCCGCGCGGTGCTGCCCGGCGGGCGGGAGCTGACGGGCGAGGCGGTCGCGGTGGACGGCGAGGGGCGGCTGGTCATGGCCAGCGGCGAGGGGGTGCAGCAGCCGGTGGACGCGGGCGACATCGTGCACCTCAGGCCCGCCCCGGAGGGGTCGCCGGGGGAGCCTTCGGAAGAGTGAGGTAGGGCACACCTGCCGTATCGTTGACTCGACCCAGCGCGGCGGGCGCGGCGGCAGTGAGTGGAACGGAAGGGCAGTGGACGACTCGGGCACCCCAGCCGAAGAGCCGACGGCGGACGGCGAGGCGGCCGGCGGCACGGCCCGTGCCGAGGAGGACCCCCTCGCGCTCCGCATCGAGCAGCTCATCCTCGGCGCCGGACGGCAGTACACGCCCTTCCAGGCGGCCCGCGCCGCCGACGTCCCCATGGAGCTGGCGGCCCGTTTCTGGCGGGCGATGGGGTTCGCCGACATCGGCCAGGCCAGGGCGCTCACCGAGACGGACGTGATCGCGCTGCGGCGGCTGGCCGGCCTGGTGGAGGCCGGGCTGCTCAGCGAGGCGATGGCGGTGCAGGTGGCGCGGTCCACCGGGCAGACCACGGCGCGGCTGGCCGAGTGGCAGATCGACTCCTTCCTGGAGGGCCTGACCGAGCCGCCCGAGCCGGGCATGACCCGTACCGAGGTGGCGTACCCGCTGGTCGAGCTGCTGCTGCCCGAGCTCCAGGAGTTCCTGGTGTACGTCTGGCGGCGGCAGCTGGCCGCCGCCACCGGCCGGGTGGTGCAGGCGGCCGACGACGAGGAGATGGTGGACCGGCGCCTGGCGGTCGCCTTCGCCGACCTGGTCGGCTTCACCCGGCTGACCCGGCGGCTGGAGGAGGAGGAGCTGGGCGAGCTGGTCGAGGCGTTCGAGACCACCGCCGCCGACCTGGTCGCCGCGCACGGCGGCCGGCTGATCAAGACGCTCGGGGACGAGGTGCTCTACGTCGCCGACGACGCGGGCACCGCGGCCGAGATCGGGCTGCGGCTGATCGAGACCCTGGCCAACGACGCGACGATGCCGGAGCTGCGCGTGGGCATGGCCCTGGGCACGGTCACCACCCGCATGGGCGACGTCTTCGGCAACACGGTCAATCTGGCCAGCCGGCTGACCTCGATAGCGCCCAAGGACACGGTGCTGGTGGACGAGGCGCTGCGCGCGGAGCTGGTCGCCTCCGGCCAGGCGCCGGAGTCGGAGAAGGAGACGGACGACGCCGCGCCGTACCGCTTCGCGCTCCAGCCCCTCTACCAGCGCCCGGTGCGCGGCCTCGGCGTCGTCGAGCCGTGGCAGCTGTCCCGCCGCTCCCCCGGTTCCTGAGCGGCTCCTCCCCCCTTTCCGCGCTCCTCCTCCCGCGCTCTCCTTTCCGCGCCCCCTCCTACCGTGCGTTCCCCGCACGGCTCACCCCTGCCCCGCCGGGCGGGGCGGATGGCATGATGCGCCCGTACACCAGTGAGCGATCGTTAACCGGAAGGGCTGTGTGGACGGCATGGACGGCGTGGGCGGCGTGGGCGGCGTGGTCGAGGGCGCGGGCGTGGGCGAGGAGCGGTTCGGCGAGTGGGTCGTGGTGCGGCGGGAGCCGGACACGCACGTCGCCGAGCTGGTGCTGGACCGGCCGAAGGCGATGAACGCCGTCTCCACCGAGATGGCCCGGCGCATCGGGGAGGCGTGCGCCGCGCTCGCCGCCGACCGCGGGGTGCGGGCCGTGGTGCTCTCCTCCACCCACGAGCGGGCGTTCTGCGTGGGCGCGGACCTGAAGGAGCGCAACTCCTTCACCGACGCCGACCTGGCGCGGCAGCGGCCGTACGCCCGGGCCGCCTACACCGGCGTGCTGGAGCTGCCGATGCCCACCGTCGCGGCCGTGCACGGCTTCGCGCTCGGCGGCGGCTTCGAGCTGGCGCTGTCCTGCGACCTGATCGTCGCCGACCCCACCGCGGTGGTCGGCCTGCCGGAGGTGTCCGTCGGAGTGATCCCCGGCGGCGGCGGCACCCAGCTCCTGCCGCGCCGGGTGGGCGCCGCCCGCGCCGCCGAGCTGATCTTCACCGCGCGGCGGGTGGAGGCCACCGAGGCCCGCGAGCTGGGCCTGGTCGACCACCTGGCGCCCCACGGCGAGGACCGGGCCGAGGCGCTGGCGCTGGCCCGGCGCATCGCCGCCAACTCCCCGGTGGGACTGCGGGCGGCCAAGCGGGCGCTGCGCACCGGCTGGGGCATGGACCTGCGCGCGGGCCTGGAGGTGGAGGACGCGGCCTGGCGCACGGTGGCGTTCTCCGGCGACCGGGCCGAGGGCGTGGCCGCCTTCAACGAGAAGCGGGCCCCGCGCTGGCCGGGGGAGTGAGCCGGGCACGATCGGGCACGAGCCCGGTGAGCCGGAGCGGGCCGGCGTGAGCCGGTCGGCGACCCGGAGTGAAGGCCCATAACCTGGGTCGTGTGGATCGGGTACGGCATGGGTGACGACGCGCGGCTGAGGACCGTGGTGGGGCTGGCGCAGGAGATGGCCGCCGCCCACTCCCTGCGCGACGTCGCCCGGACCGCCGCCGAGGGCGCGCGGGCCGCGCTGGGCGGCTCCTTCGCGGCCCTGTCCGTCTGGGAGCGCGAGCGCGGCCGGCTGCGGGTGCTGGTGAACACCGGCGAGCGGCGCGGGGACGAGCGGGAGTTCCCCGAGGACGAGGCGTACCCGGTCCACGACTTCCCCGAGATCACCGGCCTGCCGTACGGGGGCGGGCCGGACGGCGGGCCGCGCGCCTGGGTGGAGACGGCGTCCGGCGCGCGGGACGAGCCCCGGTACGGGCCGGCGGCGCCGGTCGGGCGCCGCCCGCTGGCGCTGCGCCGCCGCGGGCGGGGCTGCTGCGTGGTCGCCCCGGTCGTCGTGGACGGGCTGGTGTGGGGCGAGCTGTACGTGGCGCGGGAGCCGGGGCGGCCGGTCTTCGACCGCGCCGACGCCGACTTCGCCGAGGCGCTGGCGTCGGTGATCGCGGCCGGGATCGCCCAGACCGAGAGGCTGGAGGAGGTGCGCCGGCTGGCCTTCACCGACCCCCTCACCGGCCTGGCGAACCGCCGGGCGGTGGACGCGCGCCTGGACGAGGCGCTGGAGCGGCACCGCGCGGACGGGACGGTGGTCAGCCTGCTGGTCTGCGACGTCAACGGTCTCAAGACGGTCAACGACGTGCTGGGCCACGAGGCCGGCGACCGGCTGCTGGAACGTTTCGCCTCGGTGCTGTCCCTGTGCGGCGCGATGCTCCCGGACACCCTGGTCGCCCGGCTGGGCGGGGACGAGTTCTGCCTGCTGGCGGTGGGGCCCTCGGCGGACGAGGTGGTCCGGGTCGCGGACGAGGTGTGCCGCCGGGCGGCGGAGCTGGAGACGGGCCAGGGGGTGGCGTGCGGAGTCGCCTCGACGGGCGACCCGATAGGCCCGGTCCGCTCGGCCCGCCGGCTGTTCCGCCTCGCCGACGCCGCCCAGTACCGCGCCAAGGCGGCCCGCACCGACAAGCCGGTGGTGGCCGGGCGGGAGGGCGCCGACGACGCGGGCGACGAGGTGGTCCGCCTCGCGGACCAGGCGGACCGGGGGAGGATCGGGTCCCGGGGCGACCGCCGCCGGCTGCGCGGCCTGGACGTCTGATCCCGCCCCGGCCTCCGGCGGCGCACACGGGCGCGGCGGGGTCGTGACAGAACTCGATTCACTCTTTAGTGTTCCTGAATATGGATATGCAGCACCGCGTAGTGGTCGGTTCCTCCGGCACCACCGCCGGGGACGTCGTCGCCGTCGCCCGCGGCCTGGCCCGCGTCGAACTGTCCGAGGAGGCGCTGGCCGCCCTCGCCGCCGCCCGCCGGGTCGTCGACGACCTGGCCGCCAGGCCCGACCCCGTCTACGGCGTCTCCACCGGCTTCGGCGCCCTGGCCGTCCGCCACATCCCGGCCGACCTGCGGGTCCGGCTCCAGCGCAACATCGTCCGCTCGCACGCCGCCGGCATGGGGCCGCGCGTGGAGCGCGAGGTGGTGCGGGCGCTGATGTTCCTGCGGCTGAAGACGCTGGCCTCGGGCCACACCGGGGTGCGGCCCGAGGTGGCCCGCGCCATGGCGGACCTGCTCAACGCGCGGATCACGCCCGTCGTCCACGAGTACGGCTCGCTCGGCTGCTCCGGCGACCTGGCGCCGCTGTCGCACTGCGCGCTGGCCCTGATGGGCGAGGGGGACGCCGAGGGGCCCGACGGGCGGGTGCGCCCGGCGGCCGAGCTGCTGGCCGAGTACGGCCTGGCCCCCGTCGAGCTGCGGGAGAAGGAGGGCCTGGCCCTCCTCAACGGCACCGACGGCATGCTCGGCATGCTGGTGATGGCCTGCGACGACCTCGCCCGGCTGTTCACCTCCGCCGACATCACCGCCGCCCTCACCCTGGAGGCGCTGCTGGGCACGGACCGGGTGCTCGCGCCCGAGCTGCACGCCATCCGCCCGCACCCCGGCCAGGCCGCGTCCGCCGCCAACATGCTGAAGGTCCTGGAGGGCTCCGGGCTCACCGGCCACCACCAGGACGACGCCCCGCGGGTCCAGGACGCCTACTCGGTGCGCTGCGCGCCCCAGGTCGCCGGCGCCGGGCGCGACACCCTGGCGCACGCCCGCACCGTCGCCGAGCGGGAACTGGCGGCGGCCGTGGACAACCCCGTGGTGCTCCCGGAGGAGGGGCGGGCGGAGTCCAACGGCAACTTCCACGGCGCTCCGATCGCCTACGTACTGGACTTCCTCGCCATCGCCGCCGCCGACCTGGCCTCCATCGCCGAGCGCCGCACCGACCGGCTGCTGGACCGCAACCGCAGCCACGGCCTGCCGCCCTTCCTGGCGGGCGACGCGGGCGTGGACTCGGGCCTGATGATCGCCCAGTACACCCAGGCCGCGCTGGTCAGCGAACTGAAGAGGCTCGCGGTCCCGGCCTCGGTGGACTCGATCCCGTCCTCGGCGATGCAGGAGGACCACGTCTCGATGGGCTGGTCGGCCGCGCGCAAGCTGCGCACCGCCGTCGACGGGCTGACCCGCGTGGTGGCCGTGGAGCTCTACGCCGCCGCCCGCGCGATCGAGCTGCGGGCGGCGGACGGGCTGACGCCCTCGCCCGCCGCCTCGGCCGTGGTGGCCGCGGCGCGTGAGGCGGGTGTGCGGGGCCCCGGCGAAGATCGTTTCCTGGCGCCGGAGTTGGCGGCGGCCGAGGCGTTCGTACGCGGGGGAGGGCTGGTGGCGGCGGCCGAGTCCGTCACCGGGCCGCTGGCGTGAGCCCCTCGCGGCCGGCGCGGACGCGGGCGTTGACCAGCAGGGCGGCGCCCGCGCCGAGGAAGCCGAAGCCGCCGAGGAGGTAGGGCGTGCTGTCGAAGGTGCCGGTGTCGGCCAGCTCCACGCCCTCGCCCGGGCCGGTCTGCGCCTGGCTCCGCACCTGCGCCTGGGAGGCGGCGGCCCGGGCCGGCGCGCCGTCGTCCGTGGCGTTCGCGGACGGTACGAACCACAGGCCGCCCAGGAGGCCGCCAGCGACGGCGGTGGTCACCAGCAGTCGGCGGTGTGCTCGCACGGAAGGGCCCCCTCGGAGCAGCGGATCGACGGTGCTGCGACCGATGCTAACGACGGGAGCGGGCCGCGTGAAGGGCGGTCGGGACAGAGGGCCGCGCGCTGTTCCGCCGTCTCCTGCGAAATCGGTCACATTGCCCCATAGATGCAGTGACAGGTGGAAAACGGTGTGATGTGATCGGGTGTCATCGGGCGGTGAGTCTGCGGTAACGATCCGGGGCCGCGGGGGAATTCCCTGCTCGGCACTGCAACCCCTGGCGACGGAAGGGTGTCTTACCCCACAGTCTTACCCTGGGTGGAACGGGTCACAGCTCCCCTGCGTTCTCGTACGTGCGGCTGTGGGGTGGATATCCCGCTGCACCCTCACCGGACGGCGTGGGACGCGCATCGGGAGCCAGAGGTTCGTAAGCGGATGGAGAAGTGTGTGATGACGGACGGCAAGCGCCGCAGGGGCGTCGTGGCGGTGGCCGCGCTGCTCGGTGGAGTGCTCACACTGTCGGCGTGCGGGGGCGGGGACGAGGGCGGCGGCGACTCCGGCGCCGACCCGGCGAAGAAGCCGGAGAAGGGGCAGGCGCAGGTTGACAGGGCGGCGGCGGAGAAGGCCTCCGACGCCCGAATAGTCATCACCCCCGAGGACGGCGCGGACAACGCGAGCATCCACGCCGCCCAGGTCGGTGTGAAGGGCGGCAAGCTCACCTCGGTGACCATGAAGGCCACGGCGACCGGCCAGGAGGTGGAGGGCACCCTCGCGGCGGACGGCAGCGGCTGGAAGCCCAACGGCCAGCTCGAGCGCGCCACCCAGTACACGATCTCCGCCGAGGCCGAGGACGCGAAGGGCCGCGAGGTCCACGAGAACTCGACCTTCACCACGGTCTCGCCCTCCAACAGCTTCATCGGCTACTTCACGCCCGAGGACGGCTCCACCGTCGGCGTCGGCATGCCCGTCTCGATCAACTTCGACAAGGGCATCACCGACAAGAAGGCGGTCCAGTCCGCGATCGAGGTCAACTCCACCAGCGGCCAGGAGATCGTGGGCCACTGGTTCAGCGACACCCGCCTGGACTTCCGCCCCCAGGAGTACTGGAAGTCCGGCTCCAAGGTCACCGTCGACCTCAACCTCGACGGGGTCGAGGGCGCCGAGGGCATCACCGGCGTCCAGGACAAGAGCTTCAGCTTCACCGTCGGCCGCTCCCAGGTCAGCACGGTCGACGTGAAGAGCAAGACGATGGAGGTCGTCCGGGACGGCAAGACCGTCAAGACCTTCAAGATCTCCGCGGGCGCGCCCGAGACCCCGACCTACAACGGCCAGATGGTGATCTCCGAGAAGTTCAAGGAGACCCGGATGAACGGCGCGACCGTCGGCTTCACCGACGACGACGGCAAGGGCGAGTACGACATCAAGGACGTGCCGCACGCCATGCGCCTGTCGACCTCCGGCACCTTCATCCACGGCAACTACTGGGGCTCCGACTCGGTCTTCGGCAACGTCAACACCAGCCACGGCTGCGTGGGCCTGAACGACGTCCAGGGCGCGAACGACCCCAGCCAGGACGGCGCCTGGTTCTTCGACAACTCGCTCCTCGGCGACGTCGTGATCGTGAAGAACTCGCCCGACAAGCAGATCACCCCGGACAACGGCCTCAACGGCTGGAACATGTCCTGGGCCGACTGGAAGGCGGGCTCCGCCCTCTGATCCCCCGGCGGCCCCCTCCGGCCGCCCCCGGGCTCCCGCACTCCCCTCCGGCCCCGGCCGGATCCCGTCCCGCCAGGCGGCGGACACGGCGCACCGCGCCGCGTCCGCCGCCTCCGGCGTTTCCGGGCGCGCCGGACGGTCCGCGGCCGGGCAGGGGCGGTGCCCGAAAGGGCAGAGCGCGCGGGAGGGTGGGGCGGAAGTGAACCGGGAGGGGCCCGGGAGCGTCCTCACCATCGCGAGAGCCGGTGCGCCGCGCCGACGACCCCGGACCGAGGGGGAGTCGACGCGGTGGCACACGTAGAACGCCTGTCCCCTATGACGCCATATGGCGCAGGTGTCCCGGCCTCCCGCAGACTGAGCGCGCGGGGGGCCGCTGGGGTCCCCCACGCATGGTGATGACCTCACCAGGGGGAAAATTGACACAACGGAAGAGAGCGGGCGCCGCCGCGATAGCCACCGCCGTGGCCGTCGCACTGACGATGGGGCTGACCACCGCATCGTCCGCCGCCCCGAAGACCGTCCCGGAGAACCCGAAAACCCCGAAGGCCCTGAAAACCCCGAAAACGGAGCCGTCGCAGTCCGGCGCCCCGCGGGGGGCCGGCCGGGCGGACGGCGTCCAGCGCACCGTCACCCTCGTCACCGGGGACCGGGTCGTGCTCGACCGGCGCGGCAGGGTCGCCGGGGTGATCCGCGCCAAGGGACGCGAGGACGTACCCGTCAGGGTGGTCCGCACCGAGGGGCACACCTATGTGCTCCCGCAGGACGTCATCCGGCTCATCGGCGAACGCCGGCTCGACCGGCGGCTGTTCGACGTCACCGAGCTGAGCCGCGAGCAGTACCGCAGGAAGACCGGGACCGACGTGCCGGTCATCGTCACCTACCGGGGCGCGAAGCCCGCGGCCAGGGCGGAACTCCACGCCGAGGCCGAGCCGACCGTGCGCGCCACCCTCAGATCGGTCAACGGCGAGGCGCTGGCCGTCGCCGAGGACCGGGCCGCCGAGGCCTGGGCGGCGCTGACCCGCCCGTCCTCCAGGGCGGGACAGCTCGCGGCGGCCCCCGGGATCGCCACCGTCTCCCTCGACGGCGTCCGCCGGGCGGCGCTCGACAGGAGCGTTCCGCAGATCGGCGCCCCGACGGCGTGGAAGGCCGGCTACGACGGCAAGGGCGTCACCATCGCCGTCGTCGACACCGGCATCGACGCCACCCACAAGGACTTCGCCGGGCGGATAGCCGGGGAGAAGAACTTCTCCGACTCCAAGGACGCCAGGGACCGCTACGGTCACGGCACCCACGTCGCCTCCATCGCGGCCGGGTCCGGGGGGAGGTCCAACGGGAAGTACAGGGGCGTCGCGCCCGGCGCGAAGCTGCTCAACGCCAAGGTCCTCGACGACGACGGCTACGGCAGCGACTCGGACATCATCGCCGGCATGGAGTGGTCCGTGGCCCAGGGCGCCGAGGTGGTCAACCTCAGCCTCGGCGGCGGCGACACCCCCGAGGTGGACCCGATGGAGGACGCCGTCAACAGGCTGTCGAAGGACAGCGGCGCCCTCTTCGTCATCGCCGCCGGCAACGAGGGCCCCGGCGCCTCCACCGTCGCCAGCCCGGGCAGCGCGGACGCCGCGCTGACGGTCGGCGCGGTGGACAAGCAGGACCGGCTCGCCGACTTCTCCTCCATCGGCCCGCGCACGGGCGACGGCGCGGTCAAGCCCGACCTGACCGCCCCCGGCGTGGACATCGGCGCCGCGGCGGCCAAGGGCAGCCTCGTCGAGCAGGAGGGCGAGCCGGTCGCCGACGGCTACGTCTCCATCTCCGGCACCTCCATGGCCACCCCGCACGTCGCGGGCGCGGCGGCGCTGCTGGCCCAGCAGCACCCCGACTGGACCGGCGAGCGGATCAAGGGCGTGCTGACGGCCTCCACCAAGCCCGGCAAGGGCTACTCCGCCTTCCAGCAGGGCTCCGGCCGGGCCGACGTGGCCAGGGCGATGAAGCAGACGATCGTCGCCGAGCCGGTGTCGGTCAGCTTCGGCACCGCCCGGTGGCCGCACGCCGACGACGAGCCGGTCACCAAGGGCGTCACGTACCGCAACCTCGGGACGGAGGACGTCACCCTGGCCCTGACCGCGGCCGGCACCGACCCCAGGGGCAAGGCCGCGCCCAAGGGCATGTTCACCCTCGCCGCCGACGAGGTCACCGTCCCCGCGGGCGGCACGGCCACGGTCGACGTCACCGCCGACACCCGGCTCGGCGGCAGCGTGGACGGCGGGTACAGCGTGGCGATCACCGCGACCGGCGGCGGCCAGACCGTCCGCACCGCGGGCGCCGTCGAGCGCGAGGTGGAGTCCTACGACCTGACCGTCCGCGCCATCGGCCGCGACGGCAAGGCGGCTCCCCTGTGGGGCAGCATGCTGATCGGCTACCAGGACGACACCTTCAAGGGCCTGGACGGCAAGACCGGAACCGCCACCGTCCGGGTGCCCAAGGGCACCTACGCCCTCTCCACCGACATCGCCCTGCCCGGCAGCACGGAGGAGGACTTCAAGGGCAGCGACTGGCTCCTGGCGCCGGGGGTGAAGCTCACCAAGGACACCACCCTCACCTTCGACGCCCGCAAGGCGAAGGAGATCAGGATGACGGTGCCGGACGGGAAGGCCCGCCAGAGCGACCTGACCGTCGAGTTCAGCGGCTCGTTCGGCGACGGCTTCCTCGGCATCGGCGGCGGCACGACGGGAGGCGGGCAGGGCTTCCGCACCGCACAGGTCGGCGGCACGAACGGCGTCGAGGTCGAGTCGAGCGCCAGCACCGTGTGGACCAACGGCAACACCGACTACAACACCGCCCACCGCCGCGAGGGCGCCTTCTACACCGGTCTGACGACGCACACCAAGCGGTCGGAGATGGCCAGGCTGAACGTCCGGCAGGGAGCGTCGGCCGCCGGCCGCACCGGCGTGCTGGCCACCGTGCCGTCCGACTCGGGCTGGTTCTCCGGGACGGAGCGCAGGCTCCCACGCGCCGTGACGGTGTACGTCAAGGCCAAGGGCATCGCGTGGTCGCAGTACTTCGCGCAGTACGACAAGAAGGGCGAGTACGAGGCCGGCTACTACGCCGACGAGAAGAGGTACACCGCGGGCAAGACCTACTCCCGCACCTTCAACAACGGCGTCTTCGGCCCCAGCCTGGGACGGCAGGACGGCATCTTCCGCGACGGCGACGACCTCTACGGCATGCTCAACCCGCTCGCGGACGGCGCCGGCCACCACGGCGACAGCGTCTACGACTCGGCGAGGACGACGCTGTACCGCAACGGCAAGAAGTACGCCGAGGAGAAGGAGGCCTTCGACTACACCGGGTTCACCCTGCCGAAGGGCAAGGCGACGTACAAGCTGGTCACCACCCTCAGCCGCAGCGGGGTCTCCAGGCTGAGCACCAGGGTGAGCGCCTCCTACACCTTCACCTCGGCCCGCACCGCGGAGGAGACCAGGCTCCCGGCGACGGCGGTGCGCTACGCCCCGGCGCTGGCCCTGGACGGCACCTCCAAGGCCAGGGCCACCGTCTCGGTGCCGGTGACGGTCCAGGGTTCGGCCGCCGGCAAGAACCTGAAGTCGCTCACCGTCCACGTCTCCTTCGACGGCGGCAAGAAGTGGAAGAAGGCCACGGTCAAGAAGGGCAGGATCACGGTCAAGAACCCCGGCAAGAACGGGACCGTCTCCTTCCGGGCCGACGTCAGGGACAAGAAGGGCAACACCCTCTCCCAGACGATCGTCAACGCCTACCGCACCAAGTGACCCGGCCGGTCACAGGGGCGACACCGTGCGCATGAGCCCCTGACGGCACGGGCGACGGCCCGCCGGAGCGACCGCTCCGGCGGGCCGTCCGCCTCTCCGGCGCGGGAACGGGACCGGCCGATCCGCCCGGAAAGCCCGGGAACACCACATAGGGGGCATAGGACGGCCCTCGCCGGGGACCCGTATGGAGTACGGGGGAGCAACAGGAGTACGCAACGAGGACCCGAGCTGCCGAAAGGACGTGGCAGAAGTGAAGGTCGCCTTTCTCGTCGCCCCCGAGGGCGTGGAGCAGATAGAGCTGACCGACCCGTGGCAGGCCGTGATCGACGCCGGGGGCACCCCGAGCCTGCTGTCCACCAGCGGCGGGCGGATCCAGGCGTTCAACCACCTCGACAAGGCCGACACCTTCGAGGTGGACCGGCAGGTCGGCGAGGCCGCGGTCGAGGACTACGACGGGCTGGTGCTGCCCGGCGGCGTCGCCAACCCCGACTTCCTGCGGACGGACGAGAAGGCCGTCGCCTTCGTCCGCGAGTTCTTCCAGACCGGCAAGCCGGTCGCCTCGATCTGCCACGGGCCGTGGACGCTGATCGAGGCGGACGTGGTGCGCGGCCGGAAGCTGACCTCGTGGCCGAGCCTGCGGACGGACATCCGCAACGCGGGCGGCAACTGGGTCGACGAGCAGGTCTCCGTCTGCACCGAGGGACCGAACACCCTGATCACCAGCCGCAAGCCGGACGACCTCAAGGCGTTCGACGAGGCGTTCCTGCGGGAGTTCCAGACCGTCTCGGCCTGATTCCCGGCTCCGGCCGCCTCCGGCCGGGCCCCGCCCGGTCCGCCGTCCCCTGTGAGCCGCCCGCCGCGCGCGGGCGGCTCACACGCGTGCCCCGCCGCGCCCGCGCCCGTGCCGGGGGCGGCGGGGCGGCGGGGCATCAGAGCGTCGGGTCTTAAGGGAGGCGGACGGCCAGCAGAGCCCGGTCGTCGGGGAAGTCGGCGCCCGGCTGGTGGTGCAGGAACAGATCGCACAGCTCGTCGACGGTGAGGCCGACGCTGTCGCGGGCCAGGGCGGCCAGCCGGGCGAGCCCGACGTCCAGGGACTCGCCCCGGCGCTCGATCAGCCCGTCGGTGTAGAGCAGCAGGGTCTCCCCGCCGCCGACGGTCAGCTCCGCCTCGCGGTAGCACACCTCCGGCACCGGGCCCAGCGGCGGCGCGAGCCCCTCGTCCAGGTGGCGGCTGCCGCCGTCGGCGCCGATCAGCAGGGGCGGCGGGTGCCCGGCCCGGGAGTAGCGCACGGTGCCGGAGCGCCGGTCGAGGACCAGGTAGCAGGCGGTGGCCATGAGTCCGGGGTGGTAGGTGTCGACGAACGCGTTCAGCTCCTGGAGGACGACGGCCGGCGCGTGCCCGCAGCGCAGGACGATGCTGCGCAGGGCGGCGCTGATCCGGGCCATGACGGCGGCCTCGGCCAGACCGTGCCCGGCGACGTCCCCCACGGACAGCCCGACGTGGTGCTCGCCCAGCACGTAGACGTCGTACCAGTCCCCGCCGACCTCGACCATGCTGGTGCCGGGCGCGTAGCGGCCGGCCACGCCCAGGCCGGCGACGTCCGGCAGCCTCGGCAGCAGGCTGCGCTGCAGGCGCTCGGCCAGCCGGTGCTCGTGCTCGTACAGCCCGGCGCGGCGCACGGCCTGGGCGATCTGCTGGACGACGGCGGTGATGTGCTCCGGCTCCGGGGGGACGGCCGAGCCGTAGCGGACGGTGAGGCGTCCCAGGACCAGACCGGCCGCCTCCAGCGGCATCCGGACCACGGACCCGCCGGTGTCCCCGGCCGCCCGGTCCTCCCGTACGGCCCGGTCGCCGGGCGCCCCCTCGTCCGTGCGCGGTCCACCGGGGGCGGGCGCGCCGTGGTCGAGGTCCACCCAGTCCTGGCCCGACATCGCCAGCAGGCTCTCGGCGGGCTCCAGGGACGGCACCAGCCGGCGCGAGTGCAGCTCCGGGACCACCTCCGCGGCGTCCAGGGCGACGGGGGCGGCCCGGCCCGTCGCCTCCACGACGTCGGCCAGCGTGGTCGCCGCGGTCAGGGCGGCGGTGAAGCGGTACAGGCGCTGGAGCCGCGACCGCCCGGCCCGCTCGGCGGCGAGCAGCCGCCTGCGCTCGTCCTCCACCACCCGGCGGAAGGCCACCTCCTGGTCGAGCGCCGTCACCCGCTGGCTCAGCACCATGAACTGGTCGCCGCGGTCCAGAGGGGTCAGATGGAGCTGCACCACCGGCCCGGAGTCGCCGTTCCACCACGTCGCCCGCGCGCCGTGGCAGCGGAACCGCACCCGCGCGCCGTCGGCCCTCTCGACCGTCAGGGAGCCCGGCAGGGGATCGCCGCTGCGCAGCCAGAAGTCCAGATGGCGGCGGAACACCTCCGGGTCCCCGGCCTCCAGCTCGACCAGGCTGTTCCCGGCGGCCAGTTCGGGCAGGGCGCGTAAGGCGGCGAGGTTCGAGGCGAGGATCCGCCCGTCCGCCGCGCACAGCAGCACGGCGTGGGGCAGCGGCCTGGTGACGGCCTGGAACAGGCCAGGATTCATCAGGGACACACCCGTTCCGGTCAGGGCCGCTGTTCCCGGCGGGCGAGGGCGGCGTCGTCGAAGTACTCCCGGCCCTCGCGCTCCCCGGCGTCCGGGTCGGGCGTCAGCCACACCACGACGCGGCAGCCCGCGTCCCCGCGGGCGATCGTCTCCCGCAGCTCGACCCTGGCGTAGCCGAGGTTGCGCGCGGCGACGGTGCCGAAGACGTTGGAGGTCATCATGCACATCGACGTGCGTCCGAGGACCTTGTCGCCGAAGGGGCAGCGGCGGTTCCCCAGCACGATCCTCCCGTCGTCCTGCTCGACGACGTGGAAGTCGCCCTGGATGCGCTGCTTGAGGTCCACCATCACCTCGGCGACCTGCTTCCGGCTGAGCCGGTCGACGGCCAGCGCCCGCGTGTAGGACTCGTTGATCCACTCGCCCACCGACTGGCCGACCAGACTGATGTAGCCGGAGGCCTCCTGGAGCCCCACCACCGTCTCCAGGGAGGTGGCCAGCTCCCGTACCAGCGTGCGCATGAACACATCACGGTCAAGCGCGATGTCGACGTCCGCCGCGTGCTCCACGCTCTTCCTCCGCGCCGCCGTGATCGGTACCGCACCGTGTGCGCGGTCCCACCAAAGTAGGGGGGAAAGTTGCACAAGGGCAATCGTTCAGTTCAGCGGCTCGGCCCTGCCCGGAACGTCCGTTCCGGGCACGCACGCCCGTCCGAAGACGATCACCTGGTTCCCCTGGGCGAGGGACGTCGCGGGGGAAGGCGCGGCGACGCCCTTCCGCCGCCCGCGCCCCGCCGCCCGCGCCCGCCCGGTGCTCAACTCCGCGGGGAACCGCTCCCGTTGCCGCCCGTGCCGCCCGTGCCGCCCTCGCGCCGCCGGAGCTCCTCCTCGCGGCGGCGCGGATCCGCCTCCGGCGTCAGCGGGCAGCCGATGAAGGCGTGGATCCACAACGCCGGCACGAGGAGGAACGGCGGGTATCCGAGCACGACGGAGAACCCCCGCAGACCCGGCGGGGCGCGACGGGCGCCCCGATGACGGGGGCACGCACCGGTGGCCGCGT
This sequence comes from Streptomyces sp. DH37, assembly GCF_029813835.1. Taxonomy (GTDB): domain Bacteria; phylum Actinomycetota; class Actinomycetes; order Streptomycetales; family Streptomycetaceae; genus Streptomyces. The sequence goes on along the minus strand of NZ_JARVKV010000049.1, from coordinate 30,623 downwards.
CCGATGCCGCCGCCGGGGGTGTGCCCAGGGGCAACGGCTGTCAGGCGCCCGTCGTGTAGGCGTCCTTGGCCAGCTCCCCGAGGTACTCGCCGAGGGGCTGGTGGGTCGGGGGGAAGTGCGGCCCGCTGCCGTCCTTGGGCACGACCACCACGCGGACGAAGGGCGCGAGCGCCATGTTCCCGGTGTCGATGTGCTCCTGCGAGTCGAACCGCACCGCCCACGCCACCGGGTGCTCCTGCGTCAGCTCGGGCTGCAGGACGATCGTGAACTCCCCCTCGGGGAACGCCTCGTCGAGGAACCGGCGTGCCGAGCTGAGGGCTTCATCCCGTGAGAGCACTGCTGTCTCCTTGGTGTCGCTCAGGGTCTTCGGGGACCGGCGGACCTCGGCGCTCGGACGTCACGAACCCGCTTCCGGACGGCCGTGCCGCCATGACAGCGCGCAGCATAGGACCATACGACCGGTCCGCGCCGCCCGGACCCGTCATGCCGCCCGGACCACCCGCCTCCCCCCGGTCCCTTCGGCCCGCCATCGGTGGAATCGCCGGTTTCCGCCCGTCGCCGCTCTCCCCGGCGGACCGCCTCCACGCGCCCACTCGTTCCCCCACGACCCACGCCGCCGGGCACGGCCGTGTCCGCACGTACGCGCCCCGTACGAAGCCGTGTCCGGTCACGCCGGGCACGCCCGGACACGCGGGGGAGCGGAAGGAGGGAGGGGAAGGGGACGCCGTCACCCGTACCGGTGAGAGGTGGTTCTCCCGTCAGGCGGGCCGTCGGTGCCGCCGGGGCGGTGGCCGGAGCCGGGCGGCGGCGGGAGGTGGGGGGTGAGGAGACGCACGGTGCTCCGGTCGGAGCGTCCGGCGTCACGGAACTCGTCCGCGGCGATCGCCAGACGGGTCGCGATGGCGCGGTGCCAGGCCGAGAGGTCGGGCGCCTCGGCGCTGTGCGCGAGCGCGGTGATCTCTCGGACCAGCGGGTGCAGGACCAGGACCGGGACGTCGCCGCTCACCGGGGTCTCGGGGACGCCGAGCAGGTCGTAGCGGTCCAGACCGGCGAGGGCCCGGTCCAGTTCGGCCTCCGTGACCGCCTGCCCGGTGGCGTCGCGTACGAGGTCGCGGGTGATGAGCGAGCGGGGGATCGGGGCCTCGGCGAAGAGTGCCAGCAGCCGGAGCAGAGGGCGGGCCAGCGGGACCCCCTCGGACTCCAACTGGTCCAGGGAGAGCTCCCAGGTGTGGCGGACGAGTTGCCGGGCCGTCTCCGGATCGGCGGCGTTGGGGTCCTCCGCGCCCAGCAGTGACGGCAGGTCGCGTTCCAGGGCCTCCTGGTAGGCGCGGAACGTGCGGTAGCGGCCGGTACGTCCGGTGAGGTACTTCGCGACCGCCCGCAGCGCCAGCGGCAGGCCCCCGAGCCGGTTGGCCAGGGCCTCGGCCTCCTCCGGGGTTCCGGCCCCCGGAGCGGCGTCGAGCAGCACCCGGCCGCCCGCCGGGGCGTCCAGGGGCCTCAGGCGCAGGAGCTCGGCACGGTCGCCCCAGACGTGCGGGCCGGTGTCGCGGCTGGTGACCAGGAGCAGTCCGCCGCCGTCGGGGCGGATCCAGCCGCGGTAGTGGGCCACCGTCTCCGACTGCGGACCGATGGCGTCGGTCCGGTCGGCGTTGTCGAGGACGACCAGCCACTTCCTGGTGCGGGCGAGTCGCTCCCACACCAGGTCGGGCAGGCTCGCCCGCCCGGCGTGAGCCGCCCGCAGAGCCTCTTCGGGCAGGCCGCAGGCGACGGCGACCTGGGTGAGCTGCTCGCCCAGCGAGACCGTGTCGCGCCAGCGGATCCAGAACACCGCGTACCCGTCGCGCTCGGCCCTGCGGGCCAGTTCGGTGGCGATGGTCGTCTTGCCCACGCCTCCGGCCGCGCACAGGACCGCGAAGCGGCCGTTCGGACGCCGCAGCATCTCCTCCAGCCGGTTCAGCTCCGGATCGCGCCCACGGGTGTGCTCGGGCGGCGGGGGCGGGCGCAGCGAGCCCAGCCGGGAGGCCGCCAGGGGCGGCACCGGGGTCAGGGGTGGCACCGGGGTCAGGGACGGCGCGGCGTCCGCCCCGCCGCCGTCCAGCCGCCTCGCCAGCAGGACCAGCACGATGCCGACCAGGACCAGGCCCCCGAAGAGCGGCCAGACCACCCACGGGCTCTGCGCCCAGGAAGGCACCGAGGCACTGGCGTAGTTGGTCACCGGCCCCAGCGCGGCGGTCACCACCGCCAGCGCGCCCGCGATCGCGGCCCCCAGCCGACTCGCTCCCCTGCGCCGCACGCCGCGCCCCCTGTGCCCCCGCTGTGGATCGTGTGGACGCACCAGGATGCCGCACCCGCGCGGCGGGGGCATCCACACCGGCCGGAGGGCCACGAAGGGCGCGGTGGTCCTCACGACGGTGATCGGACGGTCCCCGGGAGGTGCCGGGGGCCGGGGAGGGGAGCCGGCCGACGAGGCGTTCCACTCTCCCGGCGCCGGGCGCCGGTGCGGGGCGGGGGCGGCGCGCGTCGTCCGGGATGCGGCCGGTCCTAGCCGTCGACCTCGTACCGGCCGACCTCGAGGAAGTGGCGCAGTGCCTCCGGGGTGTTGTCGTCCAGGGCCGCGCTCGCCGCCGCGCGCAGGGCGTCGCTGATGCCGGGGTCGGCGAGGATCCTGGCGATGGCGACGCGGTCGTCCTCGGCCTGGGCGAGGCGGTAGCCGGTTTCGAGCCAGGCGCGCATCTCTTCCGGGGTGCCGTTGTCGAGGAGTTCGTTGGCCTCCCGGGTCACGCGCTTGCCACTGTCGGGGTCGGCCAGGGTCCTGGCGATGGCGACGCGGTCGTCCTCGGCCTGGGCGAGGCGGTAGCCGGTTTCGAGCCAGGCGCGCATCTCTTCCGGGGTGCCGTTGTCGAGGAGTTCGTTGGCCTCCCGGGTCACGCGCTTGCCGCTGTCGGGGTCGGCCAGGGTCCTGGCGATGGCGACGCGCAGATCGTCCACGTCCATCTCGTCGTAGGGCGAGCCCGTCTCCGACACCGCGGCGGCGGCCGGCGGTTGCGTGGCGCCGGCGAAGGACGGAGTGGAGAGCAGCAGGGCCGGGGCGAGGGCGCCGGCAGCCACGACGAGGGTCGCGCGGGTCGGTCTCACGGGGTCAAACCACCTTGTGTCGTAGTCGCGAGGTGCAGCAGGGGCATCGTTCCAAGGGGAGGCGGACCGGGTCACTGCCTGGATCACGCAGCTTTCACATGCCCCTCGTTGCCGACGCCCTGCCACCGGGCCCACCGGGCAGCCCACGCCCGTGCCCGGTCACGAACGCGGGTGAGTGAGCGCGCGGACGTCCCCGTATCGGTGATCACGGACATGCTCGCCCGGGCCCGCGAGCACATCGACGTGCTGGTCTACGCGGCCGTCTCCCTGCACGAGGCGTACCCCCGCCTCAACGACATGCTGCGGGAGCGGACGGCCGAGGAGTGCGGTGTGCGCATCGCCATCGGTGACGCCGACAGCGAGAACGTCCGGCAGCGCGGCCGGGAGGAGAAGTTCGGCCACGGCATCGAGTCCCGCTGCCGACTCGCGCTCATGCACTACCGACCCCTGCTCGGCGTGCCGGGCCTCGAGCTCCGCGCGCACGGCACCACGCTCTACAACTCCCTCCACCGGGCGGACGACCAACTGCTGGTCGACGCCCACGTGTGGGGTGTCAACGCCTACGGGGCGCCCGTGTGGCACCTGCGCCGCCACGACAGCGGCAAGGTCTCCGGCGCCTACACGCAGAGCGCAGCAGGCCGTATGCGTTGTTCCGGCAGCCGTCCCTATGCCCCCGCACCGGAGCGCCGCATGCGACGGGTGCCTGGAAGAAGCACCACACGACCGTGACAGTGGAGGGAATGACCACGATCGCCGGTCCGGCAGCCCGGTCAATCGTCCCGGAGGATCGCGGTGCTCGGCGCTGATTCATACGGGCTGGATCCGCGTCACGGAGCCGGCCGTCACTCCCCGGCCGGTGCGATGCCGGTCGGTCGGGAAGAGCATGGTCCGTCTCCGACGGGCACTCAGCTCGACGCCGGTGCCCGCAGGCATGACACGCCATCTGCCCTGTGGAGAAGACTGTTCACGAGCTGTCCCGGAGGCTCGGCCGAAGGAGGCGGCGTTGCCGGTGACGTTCGGACAGCGCCGTCAGACCGAAGACGGTACCGAGCGCAGCGCCGAAGCAGACGCCGATGACCGCATCGCCCATGGAGCCCTCCGAGAGGGCCACGGAAATCCCTGCCAGAGGTGCGCCCACGGTCAGTCCCACGCCCAGCGGATGCCGCGCGATGAACCGCTGGAACCGTGTCGGCCGCTGCCGACCGCCGAGTATCCGGTCAGCAGCCCACCAGGCGCGGGCCAGCTTCCGGCGAGTGTCAGCCACGGCTGGAAGCCTGGCCGGTGTCGCCCAGCCGTCGACCGGGGCGACGCCCGTCGGGCACGACGCCCCGGCTCGGCTCGGGCGGGGCACTCAGCCCGGCGCCCGTGCCGCCGATGCCGCGGCGGCCTCCCGGGGCTCTCGTCCGGGTGCTGCTGGTGGTTGCTGCCGCTTGTACTGCCGCTTGCCGACCGGCCGCTTCAGCGGCGGAGCGGTGGGAGCCGTCCAGTACGCCGGACATCCCGGGGCGCTTGCGGAGGTGCTCCGGGTGTTCGGAGCAGCTCCACCCGCTCATGCTCCGGGCCCCCGGGGCCGTGGACGGCTCCCCGGCGGCGCCGGTCACTCGGCCTTGGCCACGCCCACCGGGCAGCTCACGCCCGTGCCTACGAGGGTGTACCCATGTGACCCATGACGCGACGAGCAGCGATCTACTGCCGGATCAGCCAGGACCGAGGGGGAGCGGGTCTCGGAGTCGCCCGCCAGGAGGAGGACTGCCGAGCACTGAGCGCCCGCAAGGGCTGGGACGTCGTGGCCGTCCACACGGACAACGACGTCAGCGCCTACTCCGGAGCGCCGCGCCCGGCGTGGCAGGAACTCATGGCGGACGTGCGCAACGGGACCGTGGACGCCATCGTGTGCTGGCACGTGGACCGGCTGACACGCTCCCCGCGCGAACTGGAGGATGTGATCGATCTCGCCGACCGGTACGGCCTTGAGCTGGCCACGGTCAGCGGGGAGATCGATCTCGCGACGCCGACCGGCCGCATGATCGCGCGCATGCTCGGCGCCGCCGCCCGCCACGAGGCGGAGCACAAGGCCGAGCGCCAGCAGCGCCAGCGCCGCCAGGCCGCCGAGGCGGGGAAGGTCGCCGGCGGCGGGAAGCGCCCCTTCGGCTACGAGGACGACCGGATCACCGTGCGCGAGGACGAGGCCGAGATCATCCGAGAAGGTGCCCGCCGCGTACTGGCAGGCGAGAGTCTGGCGAGCATCTGCCGCGACTGGCAGAAGCGCGGCATCACCACCGTGGCGGGCATCCCATGGAAGCCCAGCGCACTGCGCCGCATGCTGGCGTCCGCGCGGATCAGCGGACGGCGCGAGCACACTCCGCGCAGTTCCTGGGAGAAGACCCGCCCCCTGCTCGGCGAGATCGTCGCCGACGCCATATGGCCGGGCATCATCAGCCATGAGGACTCCGACCGGCTGCGCGCACTGCTGTCCGATCCCGAGCGGCGCCGCAAGGTCGAGGGCACCACCAGGCGGAGCTATCTGCTCTCCGGCATCCTGCGGTGCGCGAAGCCGAAGGCGGACGGCACGCCGTGCGGACACGGCATGGTCGGCAGGCCCCGCTCAGGCGTACCGCGCTACGTCTGCCCGAACACCCCCGGCACCGACGGGTGCGGGGGGACGGCGACCAACGCCGGGAAGACGGACGAGCACGTACGGGACATGATCCTGACCGCGCTCGACTCGCCCACGCTCCGGAAGCGGCTCCAGCGCCCGGACGACGAGGGCAACGGCCTCTACGAGGAGATCCGGGCCGACGAGGAGGAGTTGGAGGAGCTTGCCCGGGACTTCGGCAACCGCAAGATCAGCCGCAAGGAATGGATGATCGCCCGCCAGCCGGTCGAGGAGCGGTTGGAGCGCAACCGGGCGAAACTGTCGAAGACGTCGAGGACGGCCGTCCTGCTGGCCTTCGTGGGCAGCTACGAGGACATGCGGGAACGCTGGGAGAAGATGAACGACTCCCAGCGCCGCGCGATCGTCACCGCGACCGTACGAGCCATAGAGGTGGCCCCCGCCAACCCGCGCAAGCGATGGGACCCCGACCGGTTCATCTTCGACTGGATCGCGTAGCGCGGCGGCACGCGGTGCGGGTCCCGGGCTCGACCAGGGCGAGGACCCGCGCCACGCGCTCTATCACCGCCAGGTCCTCGATGACCGGCGGGAGCCCCTGCCGGGCACGGGACGCGGCCACCCGCCTTCTCAGTTCCTCAGGTGCCAAGAGCGCCCCCGGGGCCGGAGCGGAGAGCTTCCCGGGCCACCTCCCGATTCCGGGCCAGGTCGTCGGCGACGCCCGCGGCGATGAGCGCGGCACCGGGGGAGTGGCCGGAGCCGACGTAGCGCCAGTGGGCATCGGTGACCGTCTCCGGTCCGGGGAGCGACCCCGAGTCCTGCACGGCCCGCTCGTACTCGGCGCGTTCGGCGCGCAGGGCCGCGTAGGTGGTGGAGTACGCACGGGACTTGGTCAGGACGTGGCCCCGGTAGCCGAGGGTGTGAGCCCAGGCCCGCAGCCGCAGCGGCTCCAGTTCGGCCAGGCCGCCCAGGCGCCAGCAGGTTGCCATGAGAGCGCGTACGTGCGGGGGGACGGGAGCGGTGCGCAGGTCACCGGGGCCGGTCAGCCGGTGGTCGAGGCCGGCGGCGGTGTCGGCCGCGCCCTTGGTGACGTACTTCGCCACGTACGCCGCGACCGCGTCGTCGGTCAGACCTTCGGGGCCGTCGAAGGCGCGCAGCGGCCGGACGTCGAGCTGATCGCCCCAGCGCAAGGCGTACTCACCGAGCGCGGCACTGTGGATCGTGGTCAGGTGGACGGCCGCCGCAGCGGTGCGCACGGCACGGGTGAGGGTGTCGGCGTCGATCCAGGCCGGGGGCGGAGTGGCCGGGCCGCCCGCGCCGTCGAGGCGCAGCACGGCATGGATGTGGACGGCCGCGCGCTTCTGGTACTCGGCCACCTTGGCGTAGGAGAGGCGTACCGTCCGGCGGAGTCCGGTCCGGGTGCGTCCGGTACGCGCGGCCAAGTGGTTGTAGAGGTTGTCGGTGAATGCCTTCCACAGCCGCCCCGCGTAGGCGTGCCACAGCACGTGGCCGCAGTAGTCGTAGCAGCCGGGGCAGATCGGTTGGCCGACGAGCGGATCGGTTACGTCGTGCACGACCGGGCAGCCGACCGGGCGCCCGTGCTCACACTCGCCACCAGCCCGCCGAGGACGGCACGGGGATCCGTCGGCCGCACGGTGGACCGAGCCGAAGCCGGGGGCGGTCAGGGTCAGGAACAACCGCGGCCGGTCCCGTACGTCGGCGGGGACGTTCTTGCCGCCGACCAGGCCGGCGCGCACCAGGTGGAAGGTGTCCCCGGCGTGCAGCCGGGAGCACGGGGCGCAGACGGTGGAGCGGCGGTTGCGGCAGCGGACCGACAGCCGCTCGCCCGGCTCGTTCGCGGTGTCGTAGTGGTGCAGGACTTCACCGGTGAGCGCGTCGTAGGTGGTGGTGGAGCCCGCCAGGTGCACCGGGTGTGCACAGCCGCCGGTGGCGGTTATCTGTTCCAGCCAGCGCGGGAACAGTGGATCGGACGCGAGGCGGATGACGTCGCGTTCGGCGTCGGAGAGAAGGCGCAGGCGCGCCGCGCGGTCGAGCACGGCGCGCCTGTCGGCCGAGGTCATGGACTCGGCGGTGATGGTGGGGACCTCCCGGGGTGGGCCGCCACAGCGGCACGGATGGATGGGGATGGGTGGCTCGCGTCCATGGCGATCACTCCTTGACGGACCGGTGTGGTGACGGGCGGGTCAGCGGATGGTCCCGGCACCCCGGCAGACACGGCATCGGTGCCGGCGGCCGGTCCAGGTCTTCCGGGAGCCCTCGCCCTTGCAGATGGGGCAGCGCACACGGCGCATCGGCATCAGCGGCTCTCTTCTCGTCTCAGGTGTGCAGGAAGCCGCCGAGCAGCCACTCGACGGCGCCGAGGACGGCCCAGCCGACCGGCGTCAGGGCCAGGTAGAAGCCGAACAGGGCGACCACGACCGCTTCCCAGGGCCGGACGTCGCGGGAGCGGACCAGGAGCACGGTGACGAGCCCGAAGATCACCACCAGCGGCATCGGGGAACTGGTCACTCCTGCTCACCCCCGCCCAGGGCAGCGCTCAGAAAGGGCAGGCGCGGAGCGATGCCCGCATGCTCCGAGGTGATGCGCCGCGCCTCTTCCGGAGTGGTCAGCCAGGAGCGGCCCCGTACCCAGCCGTCCGTGTCATCGGTGGTGACCGCGACACCCTTCTGACCCGTGCCAATGGTCTGCGCGACGATCACGGCGTCTTTGTGGAGATCACCAAGGGTCATCTCCGCCGTGCCGGGATCGTTGACCCGGTGGCAGATCCGTCCGGTGAGCTGTGCCCGCAGCGCGGTCACGCCAGGTCCCAGATCGGAGCCGACCCGCTGCCCGGCGACCACCAGATGCACCCCCAGGGCCGCGCCGAGCTGAGCCAGCCGCAGCAGGTAGCTGGAACACTGCTCGGCCTCCGCCCGGTCCTCCTTCGATCCGCTGGTCAGATACAGCTCCGCCAACTCGTCCACGATCACCACCACGGGCACCGGCCGCGACTTCTCCGGCAGGTCCCAGACGGACCGGGCACCGGCCCGGCGGCACAGTTGCATGCGCTCCTGCATGTCGGTGACGAGCGCGCTCAGCACGGCCACCGCCTCACGGCGACAGGTGGTCAGCACCGACAGCCGGTCCCCGAACAACCCCAGCTCCATGCCGCCCTTGCAGTCGATCCCGACCAGGGCGACCGGCTGCGGCGCGAGCTGGGCGACGAGCCGCGCCAGGAGTGTGGACTTACCCGACTGGGTGGCCCCGACGATCAGCCAGTGCGGCACACGCCGGAAGTCCATCACCCACGCACGGCCGGTCTCCAGCACACCGACCACCGCCGACAGCAGCGACGGCGAGCCGGAGTCGTCCGGCATACGCGGCTCATCGAGCGGATCACGCGCCGTCGCCGTGATCAGCACGACGCCCCGCCGAGGGGAGGTGACCCGCGCACTGTGCACGCCCCAGGTATGCGCCAGCGCTTCGGCAGCCTCCACGAACGGCGCCGGAGTCTGCCCCGGGCGGAGCCGCACCAGCAGCGACAGGCCGTTCGGCAGAGCGCGCGGGAAGGAGATCCGCGGAGGTGTCGAGCGCAGGGCCGTGCCCTTGACCACCACTGCGCCGAGCACGCGCCGAGGCGGCCGGTAGGAGACGGACAGGTCGTTGAGCTGTGCGACCTTCCGCCAGGTCAGCACCACCCGCGCGGCGGTGAGCGGGTAGCCGGTCAGGTACCAGTGCCAGTCCGGCCGCCGCCGGCGAAGCCACTCGCCGCCGCCCAGCAGCCAGACCACTGCCACCAGTGCTAAGACGACCAGGATCAGGTCTGCCATCAGACGCCACCGCCCTTGCCGGACGGCGCGGCGGCCGGGGTGACCGGGGTGACGGCGGCGGCACGGAAGCTGATGCCGTGCCGGTCGCCCATGGCCCAGGCGAACGCCTCCAGACCGGTGATGCGTACCTCGGCCCCTTCTGTGACGCCCTTGGGCTCTCCGGTGACGGCAACCTCGATCACCGACACCCGCCGCCCCTCCTGGCGGACCATGACGCCCACGGTGTAGATCGTGTTGCCCTCTCGGTCCTTCTTGACCTCCTGCTTCTCGAAGTCCGCGATCTTCGGTTCCGGCGCGACGGCGCACCGCAGCACGCCGAGCCGGGAGGTGTCCACAGGGATGGACTGCATCAGTGGTTGGCCTCCTTGGCCGATCGGACGCCAGCACTGTGCTGACATCACTCGTAATGACGAGTGATGACTATGCATGCCTTGACGGCCGAGCGCAAGCACTTATGCTGACGAGTGACATCGCGCCGAGCGAGCGGCGCCGCTTCCTCACCCGACAGCGAGGCACCCATGGGAGAGATTCAGCGCCCCGGAGCGCTCTACAAGCAGGTGGCCGCCGCCATCCGCGACGCCATCGCCTCCGGGGAGTTCGCGCCAGGCGTGCCGCTGCCCTCAGAGGCCCAGCTCATCGAGCGCTACCAGGTCTCCCGGCCCACCGTGCGCAACGCGATCGCAGCCCTGCGCAGCGAAGGACTCATCGAGGTCATCCACGGCAAGGGCAGCTTCGTCCGCGGCGCCCCCACCCCAGTCCTCACCATCCCCCGCGCCGTCACCCGCGACGCCGAAGGCCGCTTCACCACCGGCCATGACGCATGGGAGCCGGCCGAGGAGCCCAGCGTCTACCGCACCAAGACCACGGCCACCACCGGCCCGCTCCTCGCCCTGGACGAAGGCGAAGCCCTCTTCGGCGTCGACCGACTCCTGACCGACCCGACCACCGGAACCCGCGCCCTGTACCGGACCCTGATCCCGTTCGCCACCGCCGAGGGCACCGCACTGGCCGAGCACCCCGACACCGAACCCGCGCGAATCTACGCCCTGCTCACCGAGGCCGGACACACCCTGTCGTGGACCGAGACCACCCGCGCCCGCATGCCGCTGCCCGACGAGCGCATCACGCTCCAGCTCCCGGACGCCACCCCGGTCATCCACACCACCCGCACGACCCTGGGCCGTGACGACCGCCCGCTGATCCTCGAAGAACTCACCACCAGCGGCGACCGCGCCCAACTCGCCTACCGCATCACCGCCGACAGCCCGCACCTGGCCCAACCCACTGGCTGAACTGTCGACTGTCGAAACCTGTCTTCACTTACTCAAGGCGGCTCGCTACCGCTCGCCGCGCGCGGCCCGGCTCCCGCCGGGCCGACGCTCCTGCCTTCGTCCCGCTCCGCCCCGGCGTCCGCCGGCCGCGCGGCTGAACGGCCGCCCGATGAAGGAGCCGCGGTGGCTGGGCCCGGTCGGCTCCGACGACTTTAGGCAGCCACCTTGGGGCGAGCCTCGAAGATCGGGGGCCCAGATCGGGCACTTGCGGGCAGGCTAGGAGCCAGCCCGATTCGCGGGCCAGCGTAAGGACCCCCGATCTCTCGCCCCAAGGCAGCTCCCGTCCAAAGTCGCTCCGCCGACCTCAGCGGCTCTTAGCTCGGAGCTTGAACCACTTGCCGAGATCCCTCACCTTCGCATGGACCACGATCATCCAGAGCGACGACGTAGGACTCAGCGTGATCTTCAAAATCTGTTCGTCAGCTTCACGCGGATAATTTCCGTCATACCGCTCCACGCTCACGATGTGCTCCCGTGGGATGACGTGGGTATCGCCGGTGCCAAGCTCGAACACAAGGGGACCACCCGGCTCAAACCATGCTGTCCCAGGCCCCGCCATGTGCTTCCGCGCGAGCGTAGGTACCACGCCTTCTCCAGGCGCCATGATCCGGAAGGGAGACGGAGGACTCGACAGGTCGAAGGTCTCGGCAGGTCCCTGGGGACTCAACATCCGGTACACAGTCGGTCCAGGCACACGTCTCCTGCTATGACTATGACGCCTGAGCCCGAGTGCGAGTGCCGCAGCAAGGATGAGGATGCCAAAGCCCCCTGCGCTGACGAACGAAGACATTCGCCTACCTCCCGCCCTCTATATCCGCGAGCGAGTATGGCAGCTTCCAAACCTCGAAACCCGTGACTCATAGAAACCGATTCGTACTGTGATGGCCGTGCCCCTTCCGTGCCCCATCGGGCGGGGAATCATGGGGAATGGTGGTCGCCGACGGGCAGTAGGCATGACGACGGCCCCTGACCGTTTATGCTGGTCAGGGGCCGTTGAAGGGCGGAGGCTGTGGGATTTGAACCCACGGTGACGTTGCCGCCACGACGGTTTTCAAGATCGTGTGCGGTAACCGGATGGCAGAGCCCGGGACTCATGCGCTGTTCCTGGACTTGTGAAGGGCCGTGCTGGAGCGGAAGCGAATGCGGCTGCACCGGTCATGGTCCTCTTCGGATGCCTCGTCGCCGCAGCAGCAGTGCTGGGCCAGCCAGCGGATGTTCGAGGGGTCGAGCCAGAGGGCGACGCGCCCCCACTCGGATTCGGCATGGGGGTCGGTCGGTACGACGTCAGTCATAGGGCCATCCCACCACGCCGTATCGCCCTCCGGACCGTCTATGGGGCGTGCGAGGGCGGCCGACGATGACAGACGACGGCCGAGGGTGACCACGGCCTCCCTGCTCTGGCCTGGGCTGTCGGAGTTGATCTGCGGCACTGGTAGCACCATGCCTGCACCAAGATATAAACGTACTTTCCGAGCGGAGTGTGTGCGCTTGCGACAAGTGGAGCTTCCAATGTGCTAGGCATAGCGCATGTCCATCCCTCATGTTGTCCTAAGCAACTCGCAGTACCAGATCCTGACTGAACTAATGCGCAGCACTCTTCCTAACCCCGTCCGAGATCCAGAATCTGCGGCGGCTCGTGGACTTAATCCGCAACAGGTACAGGCTGACGTGCCGACCTTGCTCTGGATGGGAGTGATCACGGAGACGAACGGAACCTTGTCGGTAACCGCGTTCGGGGCAGCGCTATTTCACCGTGCCGAGCAGGAGAAAGCCGAGAATCAGCTAAGCGAGGTTGTGGCATTCGCGGATGCTTTGGAAGCTTCTGGTAAATCCGAGGTTAATTATTCTCGCATTCCGTACGCCTTGCGCAAATTGGCCCAAGGTGATTTTTCATTGGATGAAGCGGTCGGTTATCTAGCCTGATCCTTGATTTCCCTGTGCTTCAGGAAACTTCGTCTTGTCCTGCAAAGAGTCCTTCTGTGGCATCGTGCCGAGCCTTACGCGCGGCATCCTGCACCGGGAGCACTCCGGCGGCCTCGAGCTCCTCCTCCGTCACGACCGGACCAGCCAGGACCTCTGCGAGCAGATCTCGCTGGTCGGGCATCAGGTCAACCAAGCGGCGCAGTACGGACAGCAACTCGATGAGTTCGGTCGTCCACTCGCTCGGCCAGCTGTCGACATGGATGTCGTCAAGAGGACTCGTTTTCTTGCTGTTGGGGGAGGACTTACGATAACCGAACCACTTTCGCAGCACTGGCATGCCGCCGACATCGAAGGCCCACACTTCCTCGGGGACTGGCGCGAAGGACCCTTCACCGACATGCAGCGTTTGTGTCTTGGAGTCGTATCGAATCTTTTCCGGGACTCCTGCGCCAATGTGAGTAAGATATCGAATCTGACGTCGGTCCCCCTGAGGGAAAGTGACGTCCTTGGCGGGGCGGGCATTTCCCGGATCCGGGCAGCATTCGCCGTAGGTAGAGGCCCATAGCACCTCGGCGCCGATTCTGACAGCCTTTTGCCAAGTCTCCCGGTTTCGGGTGATCGGCAGTCGTACGCCGGGGGTAAGAAGTTCTTCGGTGAACTGCTCGGTGAAGACCGTGTGCCCAGCTACGGCAATCGTATAGGCCGCCAGGTCCTGGACGGTGACCTGCTTCAAGCCGAGTTCGTGGGCAAGATGCACCAGCAGGCCGGCGGGGACGTTGGCGGAACCATCGGGGTGCAGGATCGGCATGATCCTGCCGCCTCGCCCGTTGAAATGGTGGGTATCGGGGATCAGGGCGGTTGCCACTACCGCAGGGCCAGAATCGATTTCATGCGAGGACTGCTGATTTAGGAAAAGCTGCCCCTCCCGGAGCGCCGCCCACAGGTCGGGGCGCGGACGGTCGAGGACGCGGTTGTCGGCGATTAGCCACTGTCGGTCGAAACTGCGCAGAGCGACGCGGAGCAGACCGGGAACGGTGGAGGTCTCCTCCCCGATCGGGAGCTGATGGGCTGGCCTTCCCGGAAGCGGGTCCCTCTTCCGGTCGAGAGTGCGGCCATCAGTCACTTTGAAAAGTTCAGCCTTCTCGACCGGATCGTCTTCGCGGATCAGTCGGGCCCAGCGACGACGCAGGGTCTCGGCTGAGGGGGAACTCACCCAGGATCGGTTCGATGTTACTCCTAGGCTGCTCCAAGGGAAGAGGTCGTTCAGGGCGGGGAAGTCATCCCAGCCGGACTGCGTGACAGGGGTGAACGGGCATACATTCTCGTGGTGCGCCTCGCGCCATCCGCCATCATCCAACCGGATTTCTTTAAGCTGTTGGAACTTTTCTGCGCGCTTGCCCGCGACAGTCCGGTAGTGGATACGAGCAGGACGTTCAGGGTGCGCGTCGGCCCGGCGTACAAAGATGCAGATAGCCAAGGGCTGGGCCACTTTCGGGAAGATGCGGGTGCTCACGTCCGCGCGCTGTCCCTCGGGGGAGAGGTTGATGATCCAGCCCTCGTCGCAGGTACGCCGCAAGTAATCGCGCATGCCCCGTCCGCCGGGACCGGTGGCGAAGCCAGATGGAGTAATGAAGCAGATTACTCCGTGTTGATCGGTTTCGTGAGCATCGAAAACCTTCCATGTTGCCCAACGCCAGAAGTACACGTACATGTTCTTGAGTACGTGCTCGTACCGGCCATTGCCCGGGTATCGGAAGGTGTCGAGTAGGGGTGGCTCCTGTCCTTTGGGGCGTTTTTCTATCCATCCACCACGGTTCTCTGCCTTGTCGTCATACGGCGGGTTTCCGATCACCACGGTGACAGGGATCTTCCCCTTCACCCTGTTTGCGCGCTTTCGTGAGGCGGAGAGGACGCCATAGGTGGAGGCCAACTCCTGCTCCTCCACGAAAGGGTTGTCCAGTGTGTCTGTGACGAAAAGGTTGAGTCCACCCTCGGGTAGTGGCGTCTGGTGGCGCTTCAAAAGGTCGGATGCACGCATTTCGGCGACAGCAAAGGGCCCCATCTGTAGCTCGAAACCATACAGACGCCGCGCAAGCTGGCCGATGGCATCTCGTGCCATAGCGGGGCCATGTCGCTCGGAAGATTGTGCAGCGACTCTCTCGATGATTGTGTGAAGAAAAGTCCCTGTCCCCATGGCCGGGTCGACGATCCGCACACTGTCCTCGGCGTAACCCTGCGTTTTGCCGAGCCGAGTGCGCAGTACTTCCTCGGTGAGGCGGACCATCTCCTCCACCACCTCACGAGGTGTGTAGTACGAGCCGCTTTTCTGGCGCAGCTTGCCGTCGTATACGGTGAGAAAGTTTTCGTACAGATGCAGGTACGCGTCTCGGTTGCCTCGACGGATGGCCGGCCAGTCAACGCAACTGACGGTGCGCGTCAACAGGTTTAGGGTCACCTCGAAGCGTTCGTTGATGTTGTCGGTGAGCAACTGAAGGGCTTTGCCCATGAGAGCGTGGTCGGCGTCCAGCCTGCGGCCGATCTCGTGAAGGCTGCTCTCGGTGAGGGGAATGTCCTCGGTGTGGGCCAGCAACAAGGCGAAGGTCACGGCTTGTGCGTAGCCGTCCGCGAACGTCGCGTCGTCCGCGGAGGGGAACAGCAGTTTGCGCCAGTCGCTCTTGAGTCCGGAGAACGGCCGGGCGCGTACGTCGTCTTCGGCTGCGGAGGATTTCGCCTCGGCAGCCAACTGTTCCAGAACAGCGGCACGCAGTAGGCGGCAGAGCGGAGCGATGTGCTGTACGAGTCGGGAAACTTGGCGTATGGGGGGAGGAGACCAGAGCAGGAATGTCCGCATAAGCGCGTCGAACGCCGCTGGGTCGGTGGGTTCGAGTCGCTCCCCTGCACTCCTCAGGGCGCCGGTAAACCGGACGGTTTCGCCGAGCTGGTCTCCGTGATGGAACAGACGCCATTCGGTGCCATTGGTGTAAAGCAGGTTGGGCAGGTCACGGAGTCGTTCCCACTGCGCTTTGTTGCGTCCGGTGAAGCCCTCGGGGTCGATGCTGAGGCCTGGTTTTTTAACCTCGATGTAGCCGGTCACAAGTCCGTTGACTTGGAGGGCGTAGTCCGGGCGCACTCCGAGCTCGGGGATCGACACCTCGTCGTGCCAGGTCACTTCGTGGAGAGAGTGGTGATCCCCTACAGCCTTGAGGAGTGCTTCTAGGGGGCTGCGTATCGCAGCCTCGGGACCGCCCCCGCCAGCGAGCTTCATCTTGCATGACCGGCCGAACTCCGACACGGCTTCGAGAAGCCAGTCGTACAAACCGTCAGGCACGCTTCCCCCCAAGATCACCCAGAGGTGCGATCTTAACACCCGTCGCTATATGGGTATATGACCATGCGTCAGGTTGTTTGGGAAGCTCCCCTCTCAGGTCGTGCAGCCGCTTCTTTTGCCTGATTGATGTCTGCCTGACTGACATCACCAGTTGACATCAACGCCCCCGGACGGCCGTGGATCGAGACAGCCGCAGGAGGATCAAGAGCCTCCAGAGGCGAGAGAGCCGAGCAGGCCACGCAGCTCGGTGATCGAACTTGTAAAGCGGTGATCAGTGGGCGGTGCAGCACATCAGCGGAGGCAGCACCCCCGCTATCCCACCAGCCTGGCTACCTTCCGTGCGACCTCGGGGGAGCATTTCAGGGTGACGGCTCCGGAGCCGTCCGGGTCTGTGTCCGCTCGAAGCTGTATGTCGGCTGCTTCCACGCCCGCAGCTTCCAGCGCATCGGCCAGTTCCCGCGCGGCGTCCGTCGCTTCCCGCCAGCCCGACAGGTAGTCGACGCCGCGGACCCACAGCGCTGCGTCGAGGTCGAGCCCGTCGCTTGTGAAACCTGTCTCCTCCGGGTCGTGCATCGGCCCGTGCCCCTCTCCCAGGTGGTCGCCTGAACTGCGCTGCTTCGAGGCCGAGTTGGTCGAGGGCACGCCGAAGTGCCCCGGTACCATCGGCACCGGGGTCCTCCGGGATCTCCGCCGGGCCACCCCAGCGCCTGCCAGGGTTGAGGGGGTGGCCCGGTTGTGTCGTCTGTGGTGGTGCGGTTCCGTCCCGACTCAGGGCGGCCGAGGACCTTCCAGCGGTGTGGCGCGGAAGCGGCTCGTGATGGTGGCCCGGAAGCCTGTGTGACCGGTGCGGCCCGCGTGGCGCAGGCACCACAGCTCAGAGGTTCGCTTGTCGGCGGACGGCCCCGAGGTGGCGTCACACGTCGTGCACGCCGCTTCGTAGGCCGGGGTGCCGTTGTCCAGGTCGATACTCAGGGACCAGTGCACGAACCGCATCCGTGAGCGGACGGTCATCGGCGCGTCTCCCGGTCGGCCCGCCGCACCGGCACGTTCGCGCCCGTGCGGAGCCGTAAGGCCGGACCGCGCTTGAAAATGAAGGTCACGGTCGGGCCGCAGGAGCCGTACGGCTGTCTGCGTACTGCTTTGACCTCCTGCCACTGGCCCTGTGCTCGGACCAGGTCGCCCCGACGTACCAGCGCTGCCAGCATCGGTATCCCTTCCGCTCTTCGCTGTGTGTCGTGCCGGGCGGCTCCCCGAGGAGGGACGGGGGACCCCATCCACCGGGAAGCCGCCCACCGCGCCGGAGCAAGGCCAGTCAGTCTCCGGGCGGTCTCCGAGGACGCCACCCGGACCCATGAGCACCCATCGGGGTCCGGCTGCCTGTGACGTCTGCGGAGTCTGTGAGGGGCCGGTCATCAGCCGGCCCCGCCGCTCAGGTCGAAGCGGCAGAAGACGCTCTTGCCGCCGCTGTCCCGAGGCGCCCACCAGGTCGCATCGGCGAGGTTCTGCACGATGAGCAGGCCGCGCCCGTGGTCCGGCAGCGTCATCTCGGACGGGACGGCGGAGGCCAGCGGATCGGGGAGGTCCCCGGTCGGCAGCATCGGCGGGGTGGAGTCCTGGTCGCAGACCTCCACGAACAACCACTTCGGCCAGGCCCGGAAGGCGACGGAGATGCGCCGCTCCCCGCCGAGCCCGTCCTGCCAGCCGTCCGGGGTGGCGTGGTGCACGGCGTTGCCGACCAGTTCCGAGACGCACAGCGTCACGTCGTCCGCCAGGTGCCGCAGCTCCCAGTCATCGAGCACCTCGGCCGCCGTACGACGCGCGACGTGCGCGGTGTCCGGCGACTCCGCATCGAGTATGACCGCGCGGAAGCGCTCGGCCGCCGCCAGCGACGCAGGCTCCAGGGGAGTGCGGCCCGCCGTCCGCAGGAACGGCTCATGTACTGCTTCGCGCGTCTCCATGGCGTACCCCTTCGACCCATCGGCGGGAGCGGCGCCCCGCCGTCGTGTGAGAACAGTCAAAGGCGGGTTTCACGCAGGTGGGAGTGATCGCCGAGGGGTCCATGTGCACGCCCGGGGGTTCACGGAGAGGCGGGGGGTTCACCAATGAACCCCCTGACCGCAGGAGCAATCCCCGTGTAACGATGGCCGCCTGACGCCTTCTCGGGAGGGCAGGGGAGCATGCGCAGGGAGCCGAATCACCGACTGGTCGCCGTCATGGCCGAGGCCGGAGCATCCAACAAGGGACTGGCCAGACGAGTACGGGACATCGCCGCACGGCGAGGCGTCCACCTCGGGACCACTCACGTTTCCGTCCAGCGCTGGTTGGACGGTGGCGGCATCCAGCCGCAGACGGCCGCATTCCTGGCGGAAGCGCTGAGCGAGAAGCTGGGGCGGAGGATCACGCCGTCCGATCTCGGGTTCACCGAGATGGCACCGGCCGCGCCCGCCGGGAACGCCGGCTACGCGCACTCGCTGTCCGAAGCGCTCGGTCACCTGGACACCCTCACCCAGTTCCGCCCCGAGGACGCCCAAACCGGCGCGGACCTGTTACCCGAGGGCGACGTCAACTCGGCCGTCCTGTCGTGGCTGGTCTCCCGAGCGGACGGACTCACCGCCGACGCCCCCGGCGCCCGCCGTGTCGGCATGCGGGACGTGGCCGCCATGCGGACGGCCGCGGAGATGTTCATGCACCTCGACTTCAAGTTCGGGGGCGGACACGGACACAAGGCGCTGCGCCACTACTTCCGCGAGGACGTCCTCCCGCTGCTCGGCGCCAGCTACAGCGAGCGTGTGGGCAAGGCCCTCTTCGAGGCCGCGACGGAGATCGCGCAGCTTCTCGCGTGGACCGCGTACGACACCGGCAACCACACCCTGGCCAACCGCTACATGATCGCCACCTTGCGGCTCACCCAGGTCATCGACGACCGGATGATGGGCGCCCGCATCCTCACCAACATGAGCCACCAGGCCAACTACCTCGGCCAGGCGCCCCGCGCCGTCCAGCTCGCCCGCGCATCGCTCGAAGGCGGCCGGGGACGGGCCACACCGCGCGCCATGGCCCTGTTCGCCGCCCACGAGGCCCGTGCCTTGTCCACCGCGCAGGACCGCACGGCAGCGGCCCGCGCCATGAACGAGGCCGAGCGGTACTTCGAGCGGGCCGACACCGCCAACGACCCCGACTGGCTGTCCTACATGGACGAGGCCGAGCTGTACGGGGAGTTCTGCCACTGCTTCCGCGATTTGGGCCAGGGCGCCGAGGCCGTGCGCTTCGCCGAACGCGCCGTCGCCATCACCGATCCGAAGTACGCCCGCACACTCGGGTTCTGCCGGATGGTGCTCGCCCAGAGCCAGTTGCTCAACGGCGAGCTGGAAGCAGCCGTGGACACGGCGACGCTGGCCGTCGAGGACGGGGACGCGCTCCAGTCGGCCCGCTTCCTGCGGTACGTCACCGACTTCCAGCGCGAGGTGTCCGCGTACGCCCAGAACCCCGCCGTCCAGCGCTTCAACGAGCAGGTGCGCGACGCCCTGGCCGAGCTGGACGACGAGTAGCGCGACGAGGACGGTCGGCCGGTCAGCCCGGCTGCCAGTTCCGGGGCGCGTCATCGTCCCGCAGGGACGCGATGCGCCGTGCATACTCCTCGGCCACCGCAGGTCCCTCGGCGATGTTCTGCATGAGCCAGGTCGTCATCTGGAACTCTTGAATGCCACGCAGGACCGGAAAGCCTTCCCAGTCCCGCAGGTCCCGGCCGTACGCCCCGACGAACGCCGCGTACTGCTCCGCCGTCTGCCACCCCAGGCTGTGGTGCTCGGTGGCGGTGACCATCAGGTCCCACTCCGGATGGTCGTGGCTGAAGTTCTCGAAGTCGATCAGGAGCGTCCGGCCGCCGGAGTCCACCATGAGGTTCTGCACGTGGGCATCACCGTGGACCGGTCCCCTGGGGGAGTCGAAGCGCAGCTCTGCCAGCCGGTCGCGCAGCTCACGGCCCCGCTTGCGCAGGAACTCCCGGTCGTCCTCCGGTATCCCCGCCGCCTTCTCGACCCGCAGGTCGGTACGGCCGAAGGCGTCGTAGGCAGGCAGCTCCAGGCCGGCGGGGAGCCGCATCGCGTGCAGGTCCCGCAGCAGGCCGCCCAGCTCCCCGTAGGTGGGTTTCCGGTCGCCCTCCTCGATCAGGTGCCAGAAGGTCACCGGGCGGCCGGCGACGACCACCGGCTGTTCCAGGTCGTCCACGGTGCGCGCGGCCGGGAAGCCCTCCTCGGCCAGCCAGCGCGAGACCGCCACCTCTCTGCGCACCGAGGGCAGGTAGTCGGTGGACCGCGCGATGCGCACGATCACCGGATGCGCCGCCAGCCGGAAGAGGGCGTTCTCTCCGAAGCGGATCAACCGCGCGCCGTCGCTGTCGAGTCCGGCGGACCGGCAGGCCGCAGCCATCACCCGGGCGGCCCCCTCCGACGTGAACCCCTCTTCCGACTCCCGTGCAGCGTCGGACGGCATGCCGAACCAACTCCCCAAGGTCGTGACTGGCCGCGCGCCGCCGAGGCAGACGACGGCACGCAGCGGACATCAGCCCGACCGTACCCAGAGAGAAGCAGCCACGACGAGGACAGGGCGTGTCGGTCAGCCGTCGGCCGGAGCGATGCCGGTCGGGCAGGAGCGGCCCCAGTTCGTCTCCGACGGGGCACTTAGCTTGACGCCCGTGCCGCCGATGCCGCAGTAGCCGGCGGGGTTCTTGTCCAGGTACTGCTGGTGGTACGCCTCCGCCGGGTAGAAGGGGCCGGCCGGGAGGATCTCCGTGGTGATCTCGCCGTAGCCGGAGGAGGTCAGCACCGGCTGGTACGCGTCGCGCGACGCCTTCGCCGCGGCCTCCTGCTCGGCGGAGTGGGTGTAGACCGCCGAGCGGTACTGGGTGCCCACGTCGTTGCCCTGGCGGAAGCCCTGGGTGGGGTCGTGGGACTCCCAGAAGAGCCTCAGCAGGTCCTCGTAGGCGACCTTCGACGGGTCGAAGACGACGCGGACGGCCTCGGTGTGCCCGGTCAGGCCCGAGCAGACCTCCTCGTACGTCGGGTTCTCGGTGTGGCCGCCCTGGTAGCCCGCCAGGGTGGTCCACACCCCGTCCGTCTGCCAGAACTTGCGCTCCGCGCCCCAGAAGCAGCCCAGGCCGAAGTCGGCCACCTCCAGGCCCTCCGGATACGGGCCCAGCAGGGGGTTGCCCAGGACCGTGTGGGTCTCCGGGACGGTGTAGGGGCGCTCCGGGCGGCCCCTGAGGGCCTCCTCCGGGGTGGGGAGGGACTTCTTGAAGTGGCCGAACAGCATGGTCAACTCTCCTCGTGGCCTCGGCGGGCCTCGTGGGCCCGGTGCCGCCTGGTGGGTCCGCCCGGTGCGTCCCCCTTACGCCTCAGCGCTCCGGCGGGGTGTGCGCCGCGCCGCCGCCCAGGCTCTCGTAGCCGGCGACCGCCAGGGCGCGGTACGCCGCGTACTCCGCCGCCGGGTCGCCGCCGTCGACCCAGGGCAGCGCACCGACATAACCATCGACGGCCCGCACCTGTTCCACGGCCTCCGCGTACCGCTCGGCGCGCACCAGGAAGCACAGCAGCAGGTGGCGCACGTGCGGGGCGACGGGGTGGCCGGCGGGGGCGTGGTGCAGGGCGTACAGGGCGCCCGCGATCGCCTGCTCGACGACGGCGCTCTGGTAGAGGCCGCGCACCATGTTGGCCTCCGGCAGGTGGTCGTAGACCGCGAAGAGCGGCAGGGCCGGGAGCAGGCTGCCCTCGGGGGCCTCGCCCGCCGCGCGCTGCGCGAAGGCGTAGGCGTCCTCCTTGGAACCGTGGCCCCGGGCGGACCAGTACGGCAGCGCCACCAGGTGCGCGCCCATGTGGTGCGGGGCCCGCCTGCGCACCTCCTCCCACAGCGCCTCGAACTCGGGGCGGCGCACGCCCAGCGCGCGGGCGGCGAACAGCTCGGTGATGTACGCGGTGGGGTCGGCCGGGGCCAGCCGGATCGCCTCGCGGGCGATCTCGCGGGCCTCCTCCAGGATGATCCGCCGGTCGGCCGAGCCGGTGTCGCCCAGCGCCTGCCAGACCAGGAACTGCGCGTACACCTGCGCGCAGCCCGCGTCGCGCGGGGAGGAGGTGCGCCAGTCCCGCAGCCAGCGCGCGTCGGCGGAGGGGGCCGGGGCCTGCGGCCGGTCCTTGGAGAGGGAGTGGGCGCGCGCCGGGGCGTCTTCCTGCGCGGGCTCCTGTGCGGCCTCCCGCGCGGCTCCCGGCGCGGGCTCCTGCGCGGGCGCGGGCGCCGTGCGCGACCGCGCCAGCTCCACGGCCGCCGCGCCCGCCAGCGACTGCACGCGCTGCCAGCGCAGTTCCCACTCGTCGCCGGTCAGCGCGAGCAGCCGGGCGACGGGCCGCCAGTCCTGGGTCCGCTGGGTCTCCTCCAGCGCCTCGATCAGCTCCCGGTCGGGGCCGGGCAGCCGGACGTCGAGCCGCTCGGGCGGCACGAGGCCGTAGCGGTCCGGATCGCCGGCGGCCCGGACGGCGAGTCCCCCGGAGTCCCGCAGTTCGCGGCGGCGGCGGACCGCGGGCACGATGAGCAGCCCGATGACGGCGGCGGTGGCGATGAGGAACAGCAGGGCTTCCATGCCTCCACCGTACGGCCCGCGGGGCTAGGCTCGTGGCCATGAACGACCAGCACGCAGCGCGCGACGCGGCGCAGAACGCGGCACATGACGCGGCCCATGACGCGGCACGGCCCCCGGCACAGCACTTCGAGACCCTCGCCATCCACGCCGGACAGGAACCCGACGCGGTGACCGGGGCGGTGGTGCCGCCGATCCACCAGGTGTCGACGTTCAAACAGGACGGGGTCGGCGGGCTGCGCGGCGGCTACGAGTACAGCCGCAGCGCCAACCCGACCCGCACCGCCCTGGAGGAGAACCTCGCCGCACTGGAGGGCGGCCGGCGCGGGCTGGCCTTCGCCTCCGGACTGGCCGCCGAGGACTGCCTGCTGAGGACCCTGCTGTCGCCCGGCGACCACGTCGTCATCCCCAACGACGCCTACGGCGGCACCTTCCGGCTCTTCGCCAGGGTCGCCGAGCGGTGGGGCGTGGAGTGGGACGTCGCGGACTCCGCCGACCCGGAGGCCGTACGCGCCGCGCTGCGCCCGCGCACCAGGGCGGTGTGGGTGGAGACCCCGTCCAACCCGCTGCTGGGCATCGCCGACATCGCCGCCCTCGCCGACGTGGCCCGGACGGCGGGCGCCCGTCTGGTGGTGGACAACACCTTCGCCAGCCCCTACCTCCAGCAGCCGCTCGCGCTCGGCGCGGACGTCGTGGTGCACTCCACGACCAAGTACATGGGCGGCCACTCCGACGTCGTCGGCGGCGCGCTGGTCACCGCCGACGACGCCCTCGGCGACGAACTGGCCTTCCACCAGAACGCGATGGGCGCCATCGCCGGGCCGTTCGACTCCTGGCTGGTGATGCGCGGCGTCAAGACGCTCGCGGTGCGGATGGACCGGCACTGCGCCAACGCCGCGCGGATCACCGAACTGCTCGTCTCCCACCCGAAGGTCGCCCAGGTGTACTACCCAGGGCTGGAGACGCACCCCGGGCACGAGGTGGCGGCCAAGCAGATGCGCGACTTCGGCGGCATGGTCTCCTTCCGGGTCGCCGGGGGCGAGGAGGCGGCGGTCGAGGTGTGCAACCGGGCGCAGCTCTTCACGCTCGGCGAGTCGCTGGGCGGGGTGGAGTCCCTGATCGAGCACCCGGGCCGGATGACGCACGCCTCGGCGGCGGGCTCGGCGCTGGAGGTGCCGTCGGACCTGGTGCGGCTGTCGGTCGGCATCGAGGCCGTCGACGACCTGGTGGCGGACCTGGCGCAGGCGCTGGGCTGAGCGGGCCCGGACGGAACGGGACCGGACGGAGCCGGGCCGAGCAGGACCGGACGGGCGGGGACCGCGGCGGGCGCCGCGGTCCCCGCCGTCTCATGCGGGACCGGTGAGCGAGGGGTGGCGGCGGGCCGCCGACAGCGCCGCGGCGGCGCCGCGCACGGCGGCGGTGTGCGGGGCGGGCGCGGGCCGGACGGGGGTGAGCAGCCGCCGGGCCAGCCGGTGGACGACGTCCGGGCGCCGGGCGCCGCCGCCCGACAGCAGCAGGCCGCCCTCCAGCGCGTCGAGCGTCCGGGCGGTCGGGTCGTCGCGCAGCAGATCGGTCACCGTCTCCACGACCGCGTCGGCGAGGGCGGCCGCGGTGGTGGACCCGCCGATGTCGGCGGAGCCCAGGGGGATGCGGCGGGCGGCGGCCACGGCGCCGTCCTCCAGCAGCGCGACCTCGGTGAGCCGGGCCCCGACGTCCGTGACGAGCAGCGGCCGGGTCTGGTCGGCGCCCGTGACCAGCGCGACGGCCCGGACCCCGTCGACGGTCAGGACCGCGCGGGGCCGCAGGACCTCCAGGGCGGCGAGCGCGGCGGCGCGGTCGCCGTCGCCGCACAGCACGGGGGTGGTGAGGACGACCACGGGGCGGTGGCCGGAGCGGGGGACGTACCCGTCCAGCAGCCGGCCGAGCAGCCGCGCGGCGCCCTCGGCGTCGACGACCGCGCCGCGCCGGACGGGGGAGGAGCCGCCGGGGCCGGCGGCGGACGCGGTGGGGACGTCGGCGACCAGACCGCGCCCGGGCAGCCACGCCCGGGTGCGGGCGCTGCCCAGGTCGATCGCCAGGCCCGGGTGCGGGCGGCGCACCGGCCGCGCCCGGTCGCGCAGGGGCGGCAGCGGCGGCGGAAGGGGAGGTGGCGTCACCGGCCCGCCTCCCCGGCCCGGCGGCAGTGGGCGCAGTACCGGGCCTGCGGGACGATCTCCAGCAGCCGCGCGGGGATGGGGCGGGCGCACTGCAGGCAGACGCCGTACCGGCCCCGGTCCATCCGCTCCAGGGCGGCCTCCACGTCGGCGAGGACCATCCGGGCGGACTCCGCGATCCGGGCCTCGACCTCGGCCCGGCCGCGCCCGGCGGGGGAGCCGGGCCGTGGACGGCCGGACTCCCGCAGCTGGTCGAGCCGGAACCGGCGCTGCTCCTCCAGGTCCTCGCGCAGCGCGGCCAGCTCCCGGGGGGTGAGGCCGGCGCCGTGGACACCGGTGGCCTGGTCGTTCAATGCTTCACGTCCTCGTACGGGCGCGGGGGCACGCGGGGATACGGCGCGGGGATACGGCGGGGGAACAGCAGGAGAGACAGCAGGGATACGGGAGGGGGTGCGGCGGGGGCGCGGGCGAGTGGTGTCCGCGCCCCCCGCGCCGTCAGGCGGAGCGCTGCCGGCAGCCGACGCAGCTGCGCGTGTACGGCAGGATCTCCAGCCGTCCGGCGGGGATGGCGCTGCCGCACCCCTCGCAGGTCCCGTAGGTGCCGTCGTCCAGCCGGGCGAACGCCAGGTCGATCTCCTCCAGCACCCAGCGGACGGCGGCCGCCTGGACCGCCAGCAGATCCGCGGACGCCTGGTCCGCGCCCTCCTCGACGGCGGTGAGCTGGGAGAGCCGGGAGTTGCGTTCGTGCTCCAGACGCAGGCGGACGTCGTGCGCCGTGAGGCGTTCGGGAGGGTCCTCGGAGCGGGCCGCGTCGATCGTCATCGCGGTCGTGTTCCTTCCGGGCAGAGGGATGCGGACGGCATACGGGAGGGCGCGCGGCCCCGCCGTGGCGAGGGGCCGCGCGCCCCTGTGCCCCCACCATGGACGGCGCACCGGCCGCGGTCCATCGGTGGCGCCACCCATTCCCGGGCGGGGGCGGGGTGTACGCGGCGCGTGGGGGAGGGGCCGGGGCCCCGGCCGCACGGCCGGGAGCGGGTGCCGCCACCGCTCGACCGCGGCGGCCCCGCCGCGGCGGACCGGCGCGGCACGACCCGGGGCGACGGAGACCGGACCGCGCGGGTGGCGGATAGTGGTGGGGACACAGGTGATCGAGGAGGTCGTGCACGCCGTGTCCCTGTTCTGGCGGATCTTCGGGCTCAACGCCCTGGTGCTCGGCGCGGCCACGGCGCTGCTGCTGTGGGCGCCGGTGACCGTCTCGGTGCCGGTGCTGGCCACCGAGGCGGTCGTCCTGGTCACCGGTCTGGCCGTGATGCTGGTGGCCAACGCCGCCCTGCTGCGCGTCGGCCTGGCCCCGCTGGAGAGGCTGACCCGCCTGATGACCACGGTCGACCTGCTCCGGCCCGGCCACCGGCTGCCGGTGGCCGGACACGGCGGGGTGGCCGACCTGATCCGGACCTTCAACGCCATGCTCGACCGGCTGGAGGCCGAGCGCGCCACCAGCAGCGCCCGCGTGCTGTCGGCGCAGGAGGCCGAGCGGCGCCGCATCGCCCAGGAGCTCCACGACGAGGTCGGCCAGAGCATGACGGCCGTGCTGCTGGAGCTGAAGCGGGCGGCGGACCACACCCCCGACCGGGAACTGCGCGCGGAGCTCCGGCACGCCCAGGAGACCACCCGGGGCAGCCTGGACGAGGTGAGGCGGCTGGCCCGCAGGCTGCGTCCCGGCGTCCTGGAGGACCTCGGCCTGGTCAGCGCCCTGACCGCGCTGGCCGCCGACTACGCCACCCACACCGGGCTGGTGGTGCGCCGCCGCTTCGACACCGCCCTGCCGCCGCTGGACCGGGAGCGGGAGCTGGTCCTGTACCGCGTCGCCCAGGAGAGCCTGACCAACGTCGCCCGCCACGCGGACGCCGGGAGCGTGGAGCTGCGGCTGCGGCGCACCGCCGGCGGCGTGGAGCTGAGCGTGGACGACGACGGCCGGGGGATCGGCCCCGCCCGCGAGGGCGCCGGGATCCGCGGCATGCGGGAGCGCGCGCTGCTCGTCGGCGCCGGTCTGGACATCGGCCCGGCCCCGGGCGGCGGCACTCGGGTGCGGCTGGCGGTTCCCGTGGCCGGCCCGCCCGAGGCCGGTACGGCCACCACAGGAGAGGAGGCGTCCGTATGAAGGCGCCGGAGCCCGCCGTGACCCGCATCCTGCTCGCCGACGACCACGCGCTGGTCCGCCGGGGGGTGCGCCTCATCCTCGACGGCGAACCGGACCTGCGCGTCGTCGCCGAGGCCGGGGACGGCGCCGAGGCCGTCGCCGCGGCCCGCGAACACCCCGCGGACCTGGCCGTCCTCGACGTCGCCATGCCCCGTATGACCGGGCTGCAGGCGGCCCGCGAGCTGTCCGCCCGCCACCCCGGGCTGCGCATCCTGATCCTGTCGATGTACGACAACGAGCAGTACCTCTTCGAGGCGCTCAAGGCCGGGGCCTCGGGATACGTGCTGAAGTCCGTCGCCGACCGCGACCTGGTCGAGGCGTGCCGCGCGGCGATGCGCGGCGAGCCGTTCCTCTACCCGGGCGCGGTCACCGCGCTGATCCGCAGCTACCTCGACCGCGTCCGGCAGGGCGGTGACCTGCCCGAACGGGTGCTCACCGCGCGGGAGGAGGAGGTACTGAAGCTGGTCGCCGAGGGCCACTCCTCGAAGGAGATCGCCGAGACACTGGTCATCAGCGTCAAGACCGTGGAACGGCACCGTGCGAACATGCTGCACAAGCTCGGGCTGCGCGACCGCCTGGAGCTGACCCGCTACGCGATCCGCGCGGGACTGATCGAGCCCTGAGCCCGGGGCCGTGTCCGCGGGGGACGCGACCGGGCGCGGAGGGCGCGGGGGAGCACCGGAGAGGACCGGAGGAGGAGGCGGCATGGCCCAGCGGACCACCGCGTCCCGCGCCGCTCCGGTCCGGGCGCTCCTGGCGGTGGCGGTCCTCCTCCTCGGCGCCCTGGCGGCCGGCGCGGCCTCCGCCGCGGAGCCGCCGCACACCGCGCCGCCCACCGACGCCCGCACCGACCCCCACACCGCCGGCGCGCCCTGCGCGGCCGGCTGCGACCGCGTCCCCCTGCTGCACCGGGACTCCGCGGCCGAGCGGCACGCGCCGCACCCCGCCGGCGCCGCCCTGCCGGCCCGCGCCCACCTCGCCCGGCCCCCGGCGGGCATACGACTCTCCGCCCTCCCGCCGGAGACCGCCGGCCACCTCCCGCACACCGCACGCCACCCGGGCCGGGCCCCGCCACCTCCGCCAGGCAGCTGACGTCCCCCGTCGTCCCACCGCCGCGGCCGGCATCCCGCCGCGGCGCCCTGCTGGAGGCATTCCTTGAAACGCGCCACCCTGGTGCGGGCGGTCCTCGCCCTCGCCGTGATCGCCCTGTCCGCCTACCTGACGGTCACCTCGTCCCCCCGGCTCGGCCTCGACCTGCGCGGCGGCACCCAGATCGTGCTGGAGACCCGCGACTCGCCCACCACCGAGGCCGACCGCGAGGCCACCGACCGCACCCTGGAGGTGCTGCGCCGCCGCGTCGACGCGCTCGGCGTCGCCGAACCGGGCATCACCCGGTCCGGGGACAACCGGATCATCGTCGAGCTGCCCGGCCTGCAGGACCCGCGCGAGGCCGCCGACGTCCTCGGCCGCACCGCCCAGCTCTCCTTCCACCCCGTCCTCGGCGCCGCCGCCCCCGGGGAGGAGGCGAAGGAGGGCGAACGCGTCCTGCCCGACGACTCCGGGCAGCGGCTGCGGCTGGGCCCCACCCGGCTGACCGGGGCGGAGGTGGAGGACGCCGCGGCCGCCATCGACCAGCAGTCCGGCGGCGGCTGGTACGTCACCGTCGACCTGCGGGGCAGGGGCAAGGACGCCTGGGCCGAGCTGACCGGCCAGGCCGCCTGCTCACCGCCCGGCGACCCCGCGCGGCGGGTCGCCATCGTCCTGGACGACGAGATCATCTCCGCGCCGCAGGTCGATCCCTCGGTCGCCTGCGAGACCGGCATCACCGGCGGGTCCACCCAGATCACCGGCAACTTCAGCCAGGAGGAGGCCAAGGAGCTGGCCCTGCTCATCGACGGCGGCGCCCTGCCGGTGCCGGTGGAGATCATCGAGCAGCGCACCGTCGGCCCGACCCTGGGCGAGGAGGCCATCGAGGCCAGCGCCTGGGCCGCGGTCATCGGCACGGCGCTGACCGCGCTGTTCATCATCGCCGTCTACCGTCTGCTGGGCGCCCTCGCCGCCGTGGCCCTGGCCTGCTACGGGCTCATCTCCTACGCCGCGCTGGTCGCGCTCGGCGCCACCCTCACCCTGCCGGGCCTGGCCGGTTTCGTGCTGGCGATCGGCATGGCCGTGGACGCCAACGTCCTCGTCTTCGAACGGGCCCGCGAGGAGTACGCCGCCCGCCGCGGCAGGGGGCTGCGCACTGCCCTGACGGAGGGCTTCCGCAAGGCCCTCAGCGCCATCGCCGACTCCAACGTCACCACGCTGCTGGCCGCCGGGCTGCTGTTCTTCTTCGCCTCCGGGCCGGTGCGCGGCTTCGGCGTGACCCTGTCCATCGGCGTGCTCGCCTCCATGGTCAGCGCCCTGCTGATCACCCGGGTGCTCGCCGAGTTCGCCGTCTCCCGGGGCGCGGTGCGCCGGCGGCCGAGGATCACCGGCATCGCCGGCGTGGGCCGGGTGCGGGAGTGGATCACCCGACGCGAGCCGGACCTGATGCGCCGGCGGCGGCGCTGGCTGGCCGTCTCGCTGGCCGCCGTCGTCCTGGCCGGCTCGGGCATCGCGGTGCGCGGGCTGGACTTCGGGGTGGAGTTCACCGGCGGACGTCTGATCGAGTACTCCACCGCCTCGCCCGTCGACCCCGAACGGGCCCGCTCGGCGCTGGCGGACGCGGGCTTCCCCCGCGCCGTCGTCCAGTCCTCCGGGGACGGCGACATCACGGTGCGCACCGACGAGCTGTCCAACGCCGAGGCCGTCGAGGTGGCCGAGACGATCGAGGAGCTGGGCGGGGAGACGGAGAAGGTCCGCGACGAGCTGATCGGCCCCAGCCTCGGGGACGAGCTGCGCAGGGGCGCCCTGATCGCCCTCGGGGTCGCGCTGGCCGCCCAGATGCTCTACCTGGCGATCCGCTTCCGCTGGACCTTCTCGGTGGGGGCGGTGCTGGCGATGGCCCACGACGTGCTCATCCTCGTCGGGATCTTCGCCTGGCTCGGCAAGCCGGTCGACGGGGTGTTCCTGGCCGCCCTGCTCACCGTGATCGGCTACTCGGTCAACGACTCGGTGGTGGTCTTCGACCGGATCCGCGAGCTGTGGGGCGCCGCGGGCAGGACGCCCTTCGCCCGGGTCGCCAACACCGCGATCATCCAGACCGTGCCCCGCACCGTGAACACCGGCATGGGCGCGCTGTTCATCCTGGCCACGCTCGCCCTGCTCGGCGGCGACACCCTGACCGACTTCGCCCTCGCGCTGCTGATCGGCATCGTCGTGGGCACCTGGTCCTCGATGTTCACCGCGACACCCGTCGCCATCGAGCTGGAGGCGCGCAGCAGCGCGCCGCCGCCCCGGCCCGCGAGGCGGAAGTCCCCGGCGGGCGGTTCCCGGCGGTGGGACGGACGGGCGCCCGGCGACAGCGGCGCCCAGGTCTGACGGGAGGGGTGCTCCCGGGCCGGAC
>NZ_JARVKV010000048.1 GCF_029813835.1 Streptomyces sp. DH37 | reverse complement strand
CCTCTCCGCCCGCACGGGCGGGAGGCGGGCGGCGGGGCTTTCGCGGCGCCTGTTACAACCGGGGGGTGGATCTGTTCACCCCCTCCGTCCAGCACTGGCTCGACCTGGCCGGGATCTTCGTCTTCGCCGTCTCCGGCGCGCTGCTCGCCGTCCGCAAGAACTTCGACGTCGTCGGCATGGCGCTGCTCGCCGAGGTCACCGGGCTGGGCGGCGGGCTCTTCCGGGACCTGGTGATCGGGGCGGTGCCCCCGGCCGCCTTCACCGACCTCGGCTATCTGCTGACCCCGCTGGCCGCCACGGCGCTGGTCTTCTTCCTCCACCCGCAGGTGGAGCGGATCAACCGGGCGGTGATGGTCTTCGACGCGGCGGGGCTGGGCCTGTTCTGCGTCACCGGCACGGTCAAGGCGCACGCGTACGGGCTGGGCCTGACCGCCTCGGTCGTCATGGGGCTGGCCACGGCGGCGGGCGGCGGCGTGCTGCGCGACGTCCTGGCCAACGAGGTGCCCTCGCTGCTGCGCTGGGACCGCGAGGTCTACGCCGTGCCGGCCGTGGTCGGGGCGACGGCGGTGGCCCTGCTGATCAAGGCCGGCGAGCTGAACGGGGTGACCAGCGGCGCGGCGGCGGCCCTGGCCTTCGTCCTGCGGCTGCTGGCCCTGCGCTACAACTGGCGCGCGCCGAGGGCCTGGCACCGCCGCAGCCAGCGGGCCCAGGAGAGCGGCGAGGAGGCGTGAGGGGGTCCGCCGCCACCTGGCTACTAGCCGGTAATAAAAACCTGTACCGTGTATTGCCATGACCGAGGCAACCACCGGTACCAGCGCGTTCGATCGCGACACGGCCGTCACCGCACAGGGGGAGGGCGTCTACGGCGCCGACCTCTCCGCCCAGTGGACCATCGGGCACGCCGTCAACGGCGGCTACCTCCTCGCCCTGCTCGGCCGCGCCCTCGGCGACGCACTGCCGCACCCCGACCCCTTCACCATCACCGCGCACTACCTCACCGCCTCCCGGCCCGGCCCGGCGACCGTACGCACCACCGTCGTGCGCACCGGCCGCACCCTGTCCACCGGGGCCGCCTCGCTCGTCCAGACGGACGAGGAAGGGCGCGAGGTCGAGCGCATCCGCGTGCTGGCGTGCTACGGGGACCTGGACGCGCTCTCCGACGACGTCCGCACCAGTGCCAAGCCGCCGCAGCTCCCGCCGTACGAGCACTGCCTCGGAGCGAAGGACGGCATGGACCCGGCCGCCGTCCCGCCCATCACCCACCAGCTCGACCTGCGCCTGGACCCGGCCACCGTCGGCTGGGCCGTCGGCGCGCCCAGCGGGCGCGGTGAGATGCGCGGCTGGTTCGGCCTCGCCGACGGCCGCGATCCCGACCCGCTCTCCCTGCTGCTGGCGGTGGACGCCCTGCCGCCCACCGCCTTCGAGCTGGGTCTGTCGGGCTGGGTGCCGACCGTGGAACTCACCGCCCACATCCGCCGGCGCCCGGCCCCGGGCCCGGTGCGGGTGGCGGTCGGCACCCGCAACCTGGCCGGCGGCTTCCTGGAGGAGGACGCGGAGGTCTGGGACAGCCAGGACCGCCTGGTCGCCCAGTCCCGCCAGCTCGCCCGCGCCCCGCTGGACTGAGACCCCCGTCGGGCGCCCGTCGCGCACCCGTCACGCGCTCGCGGCGCACCCCGCGGCCCCGGACCGTCCGGTCCGGGGCCGCGTCCGCATGCGCCGGGCGCGGGCGGGAACGCGTACACCGTCGCCGACGCGCCGCGGCACCCGCCGTGACCGGCGCAAACGCGCCGTGACGCGGGCCGGGCGGTCCGGGCGGCGCATGAGTGGCGAAGCCCTGCGCGGGTAGCCTGGAAAGGGATAAATCCAGTAAATCAACTCAGATGTGAAGAACCCGGCAAGAGAAGCGAAGGTGGTCAACGGATGTACGCCGTGAAGAGCACACTGCCCGACCAGGACCTCAAGGTCGTCGGCGAGGCGCTGCAGGGCGCGCTGGTCGACCTGGTGGACCTGTCGCTGGTCGCCAAGCAGATCCACTGGACCGTGATCGGGCCGCGTTTCCGCTCCATCCACCTCCAGCTCGACGAGGTCGTGGAGACCGCGCGCACCTACTCCGACACCGTCGCCGAGCGCGCCGCGGCCCTGGGGCTGGCCCCCGACGGCCGCGCCTCCTCCGTCGCCTCCGGCACCGGCATCTCCGGTGTGGACAGCGGCTGGCACAAGGACGACAAGGCCGTCCAGGTCATGGTCGGCGCCCTGGGCGCCGTGGTGAACCGGATGCGCGAGCGCATGGCGGCCACCGAGGAGCCGGACCCGGTGACCCAGGACATCTTCATCGACATCATCGCCGAGCTGGAGAAGCACCACTGGATGTTCCAGGCCGAGCACAAGGTCGACTGAGGCCGGCGGAGCGCCCGGCCCGCGCCCCGCGGCTCCGTTCCGGTTCCGCGGGCGGCGCCCCTCCGTGAGGACCGGCCGGCTGGCCGGTCCTCGCTCCCGTTCCGGTACGGGCGGCTCGTAGAATCGGGGAACCATGGCCTACCTCGACCACGCCGCCACCACCCCCATGCTCCCGGAGGCGGTGCAGGCGATGACCGCCCAGCTCGGCCTCGCCGGCAACGCCTCCTCGCTCCACGCGGCCGGACGGCGGGCCCGGCGCACCGTGGAGGAGGGGCGCGAGGCCCTCGCGGCCGCCCTGGGCGCCCGGCCGAGCGAGGTGGTCCTCACCTCCGGCGGCACCGAGGCGGACAACCTCGCCGTCAAGGGCCTGTACTGGGCGAGGCGCGCGGCCGACCCCGCCCGCACCCGCGTACTGGCCAGCCCGGTCGA
Source organism: Streptomyces sp. DH37 (assembly GCF_029813835.1). Classification (GTDB taxonomy): domain Bacteria; phylum Actinomycetota; class Actinomycetes; order Streptomycetales; family Streptomycetaceae; genus Streptomyces. The sequence goes on along the minus strand of NZ_JARVKV010000048.1, from coordinate 49,685 downwards.
GCACCACGCCGTCCTCGACGCCGTCCACTGGCTCGCCGACCACGAGGGCGCCCGCGTCGAGTGGCTGCCGGTCGACTCCCACGGACGGGTGCACCCCGACGCGCTGCGCGAGGCGGTCGAGCGGGAGCCCGGCGACGTGGCCCTGATCACCGTGATGTGGGCCAACAACGAGATCGGCACCCTCCAGCCCACGGCCGAACTGGCCGCCGTGGCCGGTGAGTTCGGCATACCGATGCACGCGGACGCCGTCCAGGCCGTCGGCCAGGTCCCGGTGGACTTCGCCGCCTCGGGGCTGGCCGCGCTGACGGTCAGCGGCCACAAGATCGGCGGCCCCTACGGCGTCGGCGCGCTGCTGCTGGGCCGCGAGTGGGCCCCCACGCCGCTGCTGCACGGCGGCGGCCAGGAGCGCGACGTGCGCTCCGGGACCCTCGACGTGCCCGCCGTCGCCGCCTTCGCGGTCGCCGCGCGGCTGGCGGCCGAGCGGCGCGAGGAGTTCGCCCGCGAGATCGGCGCGCTGCGGGACGCACTGGTGGCGGCCGTGACCGAGGCCGTGCCGGACGCGGTCCTGGGCGGCGACCCCGACCCGGCCGGGCGGCTGCCCGCCAACGCCCACTTCTCCTTCCCCGGCTGCGAGGGCGACTCGCTGCTGCTCCTGCTGGACGCCCAGGGCATCGAGTGCTCCACCGGATCGGCCTGCACCGCCGGCGTCGCCCAGCCCAGTCACGTCCTGCTGGCCACGGGCGCCGACCCGGACCTGGCCCGGGGCACCCTGCGCTTCTCCCTCGGCCACACCTCCACCAAGGCGGACGTGGACGCGGTGGCGGCGGCCATCGGCCCGGCCGTGGAGCGGGCCCGCGGCGCCGGGCTGTCGTAGCGCCGGCCGGTACCGCCGCGGCCGGGCTCGAGTCCGGCACCAGCCCGGCTCCGGCCCCCTCTGCGAGCCTGGCCGGAATCCACCTCGCGCCGGCGACCGCACGAGTACGCTGTACGCAGTTTCCTGCCTGCCCGCTCGCAGACCGCCCGGCCGGCCGCGGGAACGACAACCGCCGCGACTCGCAGCAAGGGAAGACCGGATGCCCACCGACCACTCCAGCCCCCGACCGCCGCACGCCGCCGACAGCCATGCCGTGATCCAGGTCCGCGGGGCCAGGGAGAACAACCTCCGGAACGTCTCGCTGGACATCCCCAAGCGCCGTCTGACGGTCTTCACCGGCGTCTCCGGCTCCGGCAAGTCCTCGCTCGTCTTCGGCACCATCGCCGCGGAGTCGCAGCGCCTGATCAACGAGACGTACACCGCCTTCGTCCAGTCGTTCATGCCGAGCCTGGGCCGCCCCGACGTCGACGGACTGCACAACCTGAGCGCCGCCATCGTCGTCGACCAGGAGCGGATGGGCGCCAACTCCCGTTCCACGGTGGGCACCGCCACCGACGCCCACACCATGCTGCGGATCGTCTACAGCAGGCTCGGCACCCCGCACGTCGGGACGTCGAGCGCCTTCAGCTTCAACAGCCCCGAGGGCATGTGCCCGCAGTGCGAGGGCGTCGGCAGGGTCTCGGACATCGACGTCGACCAGGTCGTGGACCGGGAGCGCTCCCTGAACGACGGGGCGATCACCGCCCCCGGGTTCACCGTGGGCTCGTGGTTCTGGAAGGTCGTCACGGGCTCCGGCCTCTTCGACCCCGACACCCCGCTGAAGGACTTCACCCCCGCCCAGTGGGAGGACCTCCTCCACAAGCCCGCCACCAAGATCAAGACCGATGGCGGGGCGATCACCTACGAGGGCCTGGTGACCAAGATCCGGCGCACCTACCTCTCCAAGGACCGCGAGTCGATGCAGCCCCACATCCGGGCCTTCACCGACCAGGCGGTGGTCTTCACCGACTGCCGCGCCTGCGGCGGCGCGCGCCTCAACGCCGCGGCCCTCTCCTCGCGGATCGACGGCGTCAACATCGCCGAGTGCTCCGCGATGCAGATCAGCGACCTGGCCCGGTTCGTCGGGGGCATCGACGACGCGTCGGTGGCGCCCCTGCTGGCCGGCCTGCGGCAGCTGCTGGACTCGCTGGTCGAGATCGGCCTGGGGTACCTGAGCCTGGACCGCACCTCCGGCAGCCTCTCCGGCGGCGAGGCCCAGCGGGTGAAGATGGTCCGGCACCTCGGCTCCAGCCTCACCGACGTCACCTACGTCTTCGACGAGCCCACCACCGGACTCCACCCGCACGACATCCAGCGGATGAACGGCCTGCTGCTGCGCCTGCGGGACAAGGGCAACACGGTCCTGGTCGTCGAGCACAAGCCCGAGGTCATCGCCATCGCCGACCACGTCGTCGACCTGGGCCCGGGGGCCGGGTCGGCCGGCGGCGAGATCGGCTACAGCGGCGACGTGGCCGGGCTGCGCGCCTCGTCCACCCTGACCGGGCGGTACCTGGAGCACCGGGTCCGGCTGCGCGAGGACGTGCGCACTCCGACCGGGCACCTGCCCATCAGGGGCGCGCGGCAGCACAACCTCAAGGACGTGGACGTCGACATCCCGCTGGGCGTGCTGACGGTGGTCACCGGCGTCGCCGGCTCGGGCAAGAGCTCGCTGATCCACGGCGCGCTGCCCGGCCGGGAGGGCGTCGTCGTCGCCGACCAGTCGCCGATCCGCGGCTCGCGCCGCAGCAACCCGGCCACGTACACCGGCCTGCTGAACCACATCCGCACCGCCTTCGCCAAGGCCAACGGGGTCAGGGCGGCGTTGTTCAGCGCGAACTCCGAGGGAGCCTGCCCGAACTGCAACGGCATCGGCCTGGTCTACACCGACCTCGCCATGATGGCCGGGGTGGCCTCGGTCTGCGAGCAGTGCGAGGGGAAGCGCTTCACCCCCGAGGTGCTCGCCCACACGCTGCGCGGCAAGGACATCAGCGAGGTCCTGGCCATGTCGGTGGCCGAGGCCCACGCCTTCTTCCCCTCCGGCCAGGCGCACGCCGTCCTGGGCCGGCTCGTCGACGTGGGGCTGGAGTACCTGAGCCTGGGCCAGCCCCTGAGCACCCTCTCCGGAGGCGAGCGGCAGCGCCTGAAGCTGGCCATCCACATGGCGGAGAAGGGCGCGGTCTACGTGCTGGACGAGCCGACCACCGGACTCCACCTGGCGGACGTGGACCAGTTGCTGGCCCTGCTGGACCGGCTGGTGGACGAGGGCAACACCGTCATCGCCATCGAGCACCACCAGGCCGTGATGGCCCGCGCCGACTGGCTGATCGACCTCGGCCCGGGCGGCGGCCACGACGGCGGCCGGATCGTCTTCACCGGCACCCCGGCCGAGCTCGTCGCCAAGGCCGACACCCTGACCGCCCGGCACCTGCGCGAGTACGTGGGCGGCGCGTAGCCGGCCGCGCGGACGGCGGATCCGGCCGGCCCCGCCCGGGGGGACCGGCGGGATCCCCGCTCACGCCTCGCGGACCGGCACGTCCCGGACCATCCGCAGGTACCGGTCCCAGTCCCAGTGCGGCCCGGGGTCGGTGTGGTCGGCGCCGGGCACCTCGACGTGGCCGACGATGTGCTCGCGGTCCCGGGGCAGGCCGTACCGGTCGCATATCCCGGCGGTCAGCGCCGCCGACGCCCGGTAGGTGGCGTCGGTGATGGTCTCCGCGCGGTCCACGAAGCCCTCGTGCTCGATGCCGACGCTGCGCTCGTTGTACGCGCGGTTCCCCGCGTGGTACGCCACGTCCAGCTCCCGCACCATCTGCGTCACCTTCCCGTCGGAGGTGCGCACCACGTAGTGGGTCGCGGCCCGGTGGGACGGGTCCTGGAAGACCTTCAGGGCCACCGCGTAGGAGCCCTGGATGACGTGGACCACCACCCGGTCGATGGTGAAGTCGTAGGGCCGGTCGGCCCGCCGCCAGTTCGCCTCGGAGGCCGGCAGCCACTCCGCGCCCGGATGGTCCACCTCGCCCTCCGTGCGCGGCCGGTCCACGCCCGGCGTCCGCCACCACATCCGGGACAGGTCGTCGCGGGCCGCCCAGCCCAGCGCGCCCAGTCCCGCCGCCGCGCCGCCGACCAGCAGGGCGCGGCGGCCGACCGCGGGCCGGCCCGCACGGTCCGCACGGCCCGCCCGGCCCGCACGGCGGTCCTCCAGGGCATCTCTCTCGCTCACAGCCCGCACAACGCCCGGGAACACCCGTACGGTTCCGTGCGGGTTCCACGCGGGTTCCGTGCGGCCGCGCGCGGACCCGTACCCTGGGGAGCGCTATGACTGACACGACCGGTGCGCCCAGCCCCGCTCCCCGCCTCCGCGTCCTCGCCGCCATGTCCGGCGGCGTGGACTCCGCCGTCGCCGCCGCCCGCGCGGTGGAGGCCGGACACGACGTCACCGGCGTCCACCTCGCCCTCTCGGCGAACCCGCAGTCCTTCCGCACCGGCGCCCGCGGCTGCTGCACGATCGAGGACTCCCGCGACGCACGCCGCGCCGCCGACGTCATCGGCATCCCCTTCTACGTGTGGGACCTGGCCGAGCGCTTCCGCCAGGACGTGGTGGAGGACTTCATCGCCGAGTACGAGGCGGGCCGCACCCCCAACCCGTGCCTGCGCTGCAACGAGAAGATCAAGTTCGCGGCGCTGCTGGACAAGGCCCTGGCGCTGGGCTTCGACGCGGTGTGCACCGGCCACTACGCCACCGTCGTCGTCCGCGAGGACGGCGGCCGCGAGCTGCACCGCGCCGCCGACATGGCCAAGGACCAGAGCTACGTGCTCGGCGTGCTGGACGAGCGGCAGCTCGCCCACGCCATGTTCCCCCTCGGCGACACCGCCACCACCAAGGAGGAGATCCGCGCCGAGGCCGAGCGCCGGGGGCTGGCGGTGGCGAAGAAGCCCGACAGCCACGACATCTGCTTCATCGCCGACGGCGACACCCAGGGCTTCCTCGCCCGGCACCTGGGCACCGCCGAGGGCGACATCGTCGACGAGGACGGCAGGAAGCTCGGCACCCACTCCGGCGCGTACGGCTTCACCGTCGGCCAGCGCAAGGGCCTGCGCATCGGCCACCCGGCCCCCGACGGCAAGCCGCGCTACGTCCTGGACATCTCCCCGGTGGACAACACCGTCACCGTCGGCCCGGCCGCCGCCCTGGACGTGGTCGCCCTGACCGCCGTCCGCCCCCGCTGGTGCGGCGCCCCGCCCGCCGGGCCGGGCACGTACACCGCCCAGCTGCGCGCCCACGGCGGCGAGACGCCGGTCACCGCCGAGCCGGTGGACGGCGAGCTGCGCGTGACCTTCACCGAGCCGGTGCGCGGCGTCGCCCCGGGCCAGGCGATCGTCCTCTACGACGGCACCCGCGTGGTCGGCTCGGCCACCATCGCCGCCACCGAGCGCCGCGGGGCGGCGGCCGTCCGGGGCTGACGCGTTCCGGAGCGCGACCGCCGGCCGCGGCCGGTGCCCGTGGCGGCGGGAGGGCTTCGCCGCGCTGTTCCAGGGCGCCCGGCTCTCCCGCCGGCCGCGGGCGCCGGGCCGCCTCCTCCGGGGCCGGGGGCCGGGCCCCGTTCGGGCGGACCGGCCTCACGCACGTGCGCGACGCCGCCGAGGACGGCGGCACCACCACCCGCGTCCTGACCCGACGCCGGACGGGACGAGCGGCCCGGCCGGACGATCCGGCCGGGCGGGGGTCAGACGCGGTCCAGCGGGCGGTGCGGGCCGTCCGGCAGCTCGACCCCGACCGCGTCGCCGGGACGCACCACACCACCCGTCCTGACGACGCCCATGACCCCGGCCCTGCGCACGACGTTGCCGTCCTCGTCGCGGCCCACGACCCGCTTCAGCAGCCCCTGCCGGAAGGCGTCGATCTGGCGGCACGGGTTGCGCAGACCGGTCAGCTCCACGACCGCCTCGCCGCCGAGGCGCAGCAGCGTGCCGACGGGCAGGCCGAGCAGATCGACGCCGCGGGTGGTGATGTTCTCGCCGAGCTCGCCCGGCCCCACGTCGAAGCCCGCCTCGCCGACCTCGGCGAACAGCTCCTCGTGGATCAGGTGGACCTGGCGCAGGTTCGGCCGGGTGGGGTCCTGGGCGACGCGGGAGCGGTGCCTGACCGTCTCCCCGGCGTGCACGTCCCCCTCGACCCCGAGCCCGGCGAGCAGGGTGACGCTCTCCCGGTTCGGCTTGCTGAACGAGTACTGCCCGTTGCTGCTGACCGCGGTCACCGTTCCGCCCATCGAGCGGCCCCCTCCTCACGCGTCCCGTCCGTCCGACGACCCGCCCGACGACCCGTCCGACGAACCGCCCGACGAAGAGGTCCCCGCCGGGAGCCTACTCCGGTCCACCGGCGGCGCGCAGGGCCCGCGCCGCCGCCTCCGCGATGCCGTCGACCGGGCGCCCGGCCACGCTGCCCGACCCCGCTGCCCGGCCACGGTGCTCAGCCACGCTGCCCGGCCCCGCCGCGACGGCGGCACCGTGCGCTCCCGCCCGGCTCACCCGGACGGATGCCCGGGCGGTATCGAAGGAGGGAATCGGCGGTCCTCCTCCCTCCGCCTCCCGCGGCGGAGGAACAGGAAGCGGAGGAGCAGGAAGGGTGTCGAGGGAGGTGGCGCATGGGCTCGGACGGGCTGCAGATCCAGGAGGCGGAAGGTTTCCAGCGCAAGGAGTGGGCGTTCGAACGGGTCGGCTGGGCGGTGATGGCCCTGATCCTCCTCGCCGCCCTGCTCGGCCTCTTCGGGGGCCTGGGGGTCTTCCGCTCGGTCAGCGCGTCGGACGCCTCGGGCGCGGTGACGGTCGACTACCCGCGCCTGACCCGCCACACCGCCCGCACCGAACTGGAGGTCGCCACCGGCGCCGCGGCCGTCCGGGAGGGGCAGGTGGTGCTGACCCTCTCCTCCGACTGGGTCGACGGAGCCGACATCGGCCGGGTGATCCCCGAGCCGGACACCTGGAGCAGCGGCCCGGACGGACTGCGGCTGACCTTCCTCGCCGACCCGGCCCCGCCGACCGTACGGATCTCCTACCGCCCCGACGCCATCGGCCCGCACCCGGGCACGGTCACCGTCGGCGACGGCGGCCCCCGCGTCGGCTTCGACCAGTTCGTCTACCCCTAGAAGGAGCCCGCCGTGGACACGGTGCTGCGCGCCCTCGTCATCTACCTGGTGCTGATGCTGCTGATGCGGGCCGCGGGGAAGCGGACCCTGGCGAACGTCACCACCTTCGACCTGGTCCTGCTGCTGGTGATCAGCGAGGCCACCCAGCAGGCGCTGCTGGGGGACGACTTCTCCCTGACCACCGCCGCCCTGGTGATCACCACCCTGATCGGCGCCGACCGGCTCGCCGACTACCTCGGCTTCCGCTTCCCCGCCTTCGACCGGATCACCGACAGCGTTCCGGTGGTCGTCCTGGAGAACGGGCGGGTGCTCCGGCACCGGACGGACCGGCTGCACATCACCGAGTCCGACATCCTCCAGGCCGCGCGGCAGAGCCAGGGACTGGAGCGCCTGGACCAGATCGCGTACGCGGTGCTGGAGAAGTCCGGCGGCATCACCGTCGTCCCCCGGCGGGGATAGCACCGCCGGGGGGACGACGGGTGAGGTCTGGAGCCGCGGCCGACGGCTTCCCGCGGTTCACGGCCGGGCTCGGCGGGCAGGACACCCACTTCCCGCACGCGCGCCCCGCCGGGCCCGGCGCCCTGCCGCTCGCGCACGGCCGGCCGAACCCCTTCGCGGAGACCGGCCGGACGCCGCCCGCACCGCGCCGGCGGGGGCGTGGCTACCAGCCGCCGTCGAGCGGCAGGACCGCGCCGTTGAGGTAGTCCGCGCCCGAGCCCGCCAGGAACGCCACCAGGTCGGCGCACTCGCGGGGGCGACCGAGCCGGCCGGTGTCGTTGGGGCCGAAGGCGGCGACGGCCTTCGGCTCGACCTCCTCCAGGGTCTCCCCCCAGCCGAACCGTCTGCCCGCGTCCAGCAGCATCTCCTCCACGGGAGGGGTGACGAAACCGCCCGCGGCGATCGCGTTCGACGTCACGCCGGTGTGCCTCAGCTCGTGCGCGAGGGACCTGGCGAGGTTGTTCCGGGCGGCGCTGGCCGCGGCGTAGTGGGGGTAGCCCGCGGGGGGCAGCGCGCCGACGACGCTGCTGATCTGGATCACCCGTCCCCAGCCGCGCTCCCGCATGCCGGGGACGAAGCGCCGGATCATGCGCACCCCGGAGAGGACGTTGGTGTTGTAGGTCTCGGCCCACACGTCGGGCGGGGTCGTGTCCCAGCCCAGCGTGACGTCGTAGACGCCGGCGTTGTTGACGAGGACGTCGACGGGGGGACCGCTCGCGGCGACCGCGGCTCCGACCGCGTCGGCGCCGGCGTCCGTACCCAGGTCGCCGATCGCGGTGACGGCGTCGCCGCCGCTGTCGCGGATGGACTCCGCCACCGCCGAGGCCCTGCCGCGGTCCCGTCCGTGGACGACGACCGAGGCCCCCTCGGCGGCCAGCACCCTGGCGATCTCCGCACCGAGTCCGCTGCTCGCACCGGTCACCAGTGCCCGTCTGCCGCTGAGCCGCAGGTCCACCTGCCCCTCCCCTCCGGGCCGGGGCCCGTGGCGGTGCCGTGCCGACCGGGGCCGGCGGGGGCCCGGGCGGGCCGCCGGATCCGATGGTGGGGGCGGCGGGGCACGGCGGCCAAGACCGGAACCGGACACGGCCGACACAGCCGGATACGGCCGAACACGGGACCGGGGCCGCACGGAGGACGCGGCGGGACGGAGGACGGGGCGGGACGGGAGCGGCCGGGGCCGCACGGGGGACGGGGGCGGGGCCGCACCGTGCGGGTCACGCCGTGCGGTCCAGCAGGAGGGCCGACAGGGCCCGCAGCTCGTCCAGCGGGCGCGGCGCCAGCGGAACCGACTCCAGGCAGGCGTGCGCCTCGGCGGCGAGACGGCGGGCCTCGGCCAGCGCGGCCGTGCGGCCGCCCGCCTCCTCGGCCAGCTCCGCCGCCCGGCGGGCGCCGCCGGGCCCCAGGGCGCCCGGGGTCTCCAGGAGACCGGCGAGACGGCGGGCGGCCGGTCCGCCCGGAGCGTCCCCGGCGGTGCTCAGGGCGGCCAGCACCGGCAGGGTCTTCTTGCGCCGCAGCAGGTCGGCGTGGACGGGCTTGCCCGTGACCAGGGGGTCGCCCCAGACGCCCAGGACGTCGTCCGTGATCTGGAAGGCGGTGCCCAGGCGCCGTCCCGCCCGGTCCAGGGCGGCCACGGTCCCCTCGGGCGCCCCGGCGAGCAGCGCCCCCAGCGCGAGGGCGGCGCCCAGCAGGGATCCCGTCTTGCGCTCGGCCATCGCCCGGTACTCGCCGGGCGGCACCGCGCCGGGGCCCCGCCACGGGCGCGACTCGAACAGCAGGTCGTCGGACTGGCCGCGCACCAGGTCGGTCAGGGCGGCGGCCAGCCGCCCGACCGCGGCCGGCCCGCGTGCGCCGGGCGCGCCCGCCAGCGTCTCCACCGCGAGGGCGAACAGCGCGTCGCCCGCCAGCACCGCGGGGCCGGTGCCGTACGCCTTCCACACCGCGGGACGGCCCCGCCGGACCGCGTCGCCGTCCATGACGTCGTCGTGCAGCAGGGAGAAGGTGTGCACCAGCTCCACCGCCACCGCGCCCGCCGAGCCCGCCTCGCCCGGCGCGCCCGCGGCCTCGGCCCCGAGCACGGCCAGCGCCGGGCGCAGCCCCTTGCCCGGGGCGCCGGCGGCGGGCGCGCCGCCCATCCCGCACCAGCCCAGGGAGTAGGCGGCCATCTCCGCGGGCCAGGGGTGCAGCCGGTCCACGGCGGCCGCCAGCGCGGGCGCGACCAGCCGCCGGCAGCGCTCCAGGACGGCCCGGGCGTCCGGGGCCGCGGGAGCCACCGGGGGGACCGCCGGGACCGCCGCCGTCACTGCCCGGCCTCCGGCGCCGCGGCCCGGGGAGCCTCGATGCCAGGGGGAGCCTCGATGCCCAGCTCCTCGTGGGCGGCCAGCACCATGCGCCGGGAGTGCCGCAGCCCGATCCGCTCCAGGTCGCGGGCGAGCCCGGCCAGGTCGGCGGCCGTCCGCGCGCGGTCGCGGCCCAGCCGGGCCAGGGACTTGACCAGTCCCAGCCGCGCGAGCGCGGTGCCGCGCGGCTCGTCCATCTCGCGGAACTCCGCCAGGGCCAGCCGGTACAGGTCGCGGGCCTCGGCGTAGCGGGCGGCGCGGTACAGGACGTTGCCGCGCATCTTGTGGTTGTAGGCCAGCGCGCCGGACAGGCTCATCTCCCGGCAGGCCGCCTCCGCCTCGTCCAGCAGCTCCAGGGCGCGGCCGGTGTCCCCGTCGCGCGCGGAGACGACGTCGGCCATGCCGCGCAGGGCCCAGGCGCGCCCCCGCCGGTCGTCGGCCCCGGAGGCTATCTCCGCCGCCTCGGCGAACATCGCGTACGCCGAGTCGTAGGAGCCGTTGTTGCGGTGCATCTGCGCGATGCCCTCCAGCGCCCACACCGTGTGCCGCGCCTCGCCCCGTCTGCGGGCCTCGGCCAGGAGCTGCTCGTGCAACGCGCCCACGGCCTCGTAGTCGCCCTGGATGCGGCCGGTCTCCGCCAGGCCCGCCAGCGAGTAGCCGCGCACCACGACGTCCCCGCTCCGCCCGCCGAGTTCGGCCGCCAGGGCGAGGAGGCGCCGGGCGAGGGCCAGGGCGCCGCGCTGCCGGGCCAGGGTGCCGCCGCTCCACAGCGCCCAGGCCATGGCGGAGGCGTCCCCGGCCCCGCGGGCGGTGCGGTAGCTCGCCTTCCAGGCGCGATCGGCCTCGGCCGTGTTGCCCAGCCTGCGGTGCGCCTCGGCGACCGCCAGTCCCGAGCGCGCCGCCTCGGCGGCCGAGCCCTCCCGCTGCGCGGCCCTCAGCCGCTCGGTGCCCGCCGCCAGCACGTCCTCCAGGGACGAGTTCACCGACAGCGCGGCCAGGGCGCCCTGGTACTCGGGGGCGAACGCCTTGCCGTACATGGTGCCTTCCCTCCCGCCGCCGGACGGGTTCGAGCGCCCTGCCCCGACGGCTGTATGCCATGTGTGTATACGCGGTGCGTATAAGTCGAGTGTATACACGGTGTGTATAGCGCGGTGGATCCGTCGCCGGAATCCCCGGCTTCGGGGACGCCGCGCAGGTCACCCCGTACGGACCGGGACGCGCACGGGGCCCGGCGGGTTGAGCGCCGGCCGCGCGCGGTGCGCGTGCGGGGCGTCCGGTGGATACTGGCGCCACCGGTTCGCCACCCGAGCGACACGGAGGTGTCCATGGGAACCACCGAGACCCCCACCGACTCCAGGCTCTCCCGGAACCGCGCGGCCCTCGCCCACAAGGTGCGCTACGCGATCGGCCACCCCGAGCGCGTACCCGCCCACCTGCGCCGGGCCGCCCGGGACGCCTGGCTGCGGGCCAGGCACCGCGACCACATCGCCTACTACCGGGCCGTGATGGCCTCCGACGCCGCGCGCAGCCCGGAGGCGGCGGTCGGCGGCAGGCCGTCCCCCGAGCGCTGGCTGGCCATCGGGCAGATGCAGTTCGACTACCTGCTCGAACACGGTCTGCGGCCGGACGACCGGATGCTGGAGATCGGCTGCGGCAACCTGCGGGCGGGCCGGCTGTTCATCGACCACCTGGAGCCGGGCCACTACTACGGCATCGACATATCGCCCGACATCCTCATCGAGGCCAAGCGGACCCTCGTGCGCTACGGACTCCAGGCCAAGCTGCCGTACCTGGCGATCGCCGACGACCTGACCTTCGACTTCCTGCCCGAGGGGCACTTCACGGTCGTCCACGCCCACAGCGTGTTCTCCCACTCGCCGCTGCACGTCATCGACCAGTGCCTGGCCAGCGTGGGGCGGATCCTCGCACCGGGCGGCTTCTTCGACTTCACCTTCGACCGCACCGAGGGCCGCGAACACCACGTGCTGCGCGAGGACTTCTACTACCGGACCGAGACGCTGACCGGCCTCGCCGCCCGGCACGGCCTCCGGGCGCGCCTCATGGACGACTGGGAGCGCCGCCCGCACGGCCAGTCCAAGATCCGCGTCACCCACCCGGCGGGGGACCGGGCGGCGGCGGACGGGAGGGCCGGCGCGCCCGCGCCGTGACGGAGCGGTGGCAGTGCCATGACGGGGCCGTGACGCATCCGTGAGGGGGGAGGCCGCGGCGGGCGCGCCGAACCGGGCCCGGGGCCGGGTTCAGGCCGGGTCCTGTTCCGGCGCCTCCGCCGCCGCGAGCGGGGACGCGGCCGGGAGCCGGCCGTCGCCGCCGTACAGGCGCAGGGCCGCTCCGTACCCGGCGCGCAGCTCCTCCACCTCGTCCGCGCCGCAGCGGTGGCCCGTCGCCTCCTCCAGGAGGCGGTCGTACCGGCCGAGGTCCTCCAGCCGGGTGCTCAGCCGGAGCGCGGCGCGCACGGGACGGCGCAGCCACCACGAACGGATCCGGTCGGCGGGGCGGGCCAGCAGGGCGTCGGCGTAGCCGCCCACGTCCAGGGGGTTGGCGGCCGCCTTGAGCACACCGGGCACGATGTCGACGAGCCGGTCGACCGAGTCCGGGGCCCCGGCCCGGTCGTCCGGCCCGATCTCGGCGCGCAGCGCCTCCAGGGCCGCGGCGAGGCGGCGGCGGGCGGCCCGGACCTCTCCCAGCGTCGAACCGGCGTCGAGGCCCTGCTGGAGCCCGGCCAGGGACCGGCGCAGTCCCCGGTACCGCCGGCGCAGGTCGTCCACGGCGGCGGCGATGTCGCCGTGCGAGCGCAGGTGGTCGAGGAAGAGGGCGAGCGCGGGCGGCAGGTACAGCGGGAGGGGTTCCTCCTCCTCGTAGACCTCCTCGACGGTCGCGCGGAAGGCGTCGGCGACGGCCTCGTAGACGCGGTCCTGGACGGTGCGGCGCACGTGCTCGGTCATGAGGTGGTAGACGGGCAGGCGGTGCAGGGAGGGCAGGAACGGCACGCGCAGACGGGCGGAGGCCCGCCAGTAGACGAAGGTGCGCAGGTGCGAGACGCCGCCGCCGATCGCGCCGCTGCTCCAGTAGCCGATGTAGCGGAGCGTCTGCGCGCCGAGCGTGCGCAGGGGGTCGGCGCGCAGTTCGGCGGCCCGCTCGCCGATCCACCAGTGGGCCATGTCGCCCTCGACGTCGCCGTGCAGGGCCTGGACCAGGTCCTCGTGCTCCCCTTCCGGGGGCCGGTGTTCCAGCAGCCGGCGAACGCCGTCGCCCACCTCCTCGGCGGACGCGTGGCGGTGGCGGCGGCCCGGGCCCGCCGGTTCCCGGGAGGCGCCGGCATCGCGCAGGAAGCCGGTGAGCTCCTGCGAGACGCCCTCCGCGAGGGGACGCGTGTCCACGTGCCGCAGGACACGGCGGTCGAGCAGCACGCGCCGCAGGGCCAGCCCCTCCGCGTCGGCCGGGAGGTGCGCGTCGAGCACGTGGATCTCGTCGTACAGCAGCAGGGCGTCGAGCAGCGTCGACAGGTGGACCAGGCGCTCGGCCGTGCCCGGCGGCCTGCCGCCGAGCCGGCCGAGGGGCGGGGGCGGGGGCAGGGGGGTGGCGGTGCCGTCGAGCAGTCTCGCCGCCTCGCACAGTGTCGTCTGGTCGATGAGCACCCGGCTGGGGTGCGGAGCCGCCATGGCCGTCTCCTCGTGTTCAGCGTGTTCCGTCCGTCCCGTGCGTTCCGTCCGTCCCGCGTGGCCGGAGCGACGGGAGCGGTGGGATGAGCGGGCCGGCGTCCCCCGGCCCGCTCATCCCACCGGTGCGCCGGCGGCCGCGTCCGCCCCGCGCGGGTCCTCCCCCGACAGCAGGGCGCCCAGGCCCTCGCGGGTGGCGGCGACCACCACGCGGTCGCCCTCCGTCATCACGTAGCCGTCGTGCAGCCGCCAGGCGAGGTCGCCGGTGAGGGTGTACGTGCGGGCGCCGGACGACAGGGAGCCCAGGTCGGCGCGGCGGAGGTCGGGCGGGGCGGTGTCCAGGGCGAGGATCCGCCAGGAGCCGGGGCGGAACGCCTCGCCGACGGTGCGGCCCTCCAGCAGCCGGTTGCCCGCCACCGACACCGCGGCGAAGACCAGCACCCGGCGGCCGACCGGTATGGCGCCCAGCACCTGGCGGCCCATCATGGCCCCGGCGAAGGCCGGGGCCGCCAGCGCGGAGACGCTGCGGCTGCGGGTCTGGGCGCCGGGGTAGGTGTCGCGCAGCGTGCGGTAGACGGTGGCGGCGAACTCGTCGTCGAACAGCCGCATCACCACCCGCAGGTCGGGGTTGACCTGGCGGGCGTAGAGCGTGGCCTCCAGATTGGTGCCGCTGTCGCTGGTGAGGGCCAGCAGGGCGCGGCTGCGCGCTATCCCCGCCTCCTCCGGCACCCCGCCCTCGGTGACGTCGGCGATCAGGGTCGGCACCCGGCGCGCACGGGCCGTGGCGATGCCGCGGGCCTCCGCGTCGCGCTCGACGCAGACCACCGGGATGCCCAGTTCCAGCAGCTGGTCCAGCACCCTGGTGCCGACCTTGCCCAGGCCGAGCAGGACGACGTGCCGGTCGATGCCGCGCGGCGGGGGCGGCAGGGTGGCCGCCCGGCGGAAGGTGCCGTAGCTCTCCAGCACGACGGCGAACATCAGCGGCAGCAGGGCGGTGCCCGCCAGCCCGCCCAGCAGTTGCAGGACCTGCTCCCCAAAGCTGCCCTCCAGCTCCGGCTCGTTGATGGACATGACGTTGAGCAGGGTGATGTACGCGGCGTGCAGCGGGGTCTCGCGGGTGACGTACCAGTTGGCGGCGGCGAGCAGCACGACCACGGCGGTGAGCCCCAGCAGGGAGGCGCGCAGCCTCCGGGAGAAGAAGGTGGCCACCGGCAGCCGCGGCACACGGGGGGCGGGGGCGGCGGCCCGGCCGGGGCGGCGGGTGATCGCCTCCAGGACGACGGTGCCGCGCTCGTCCGGCAGGCCCTCCAGCTCGCGGGGGTCGGGCAGCAGCACGGGGCCGTCGCGGTCCTCGGGGTCGGTGTAGACGTCGCCCTCGTCGGAGTCAGGGGTGTCGGGGAGCAGGGCCAGGGTGCACAGCGGGTCGCGGTGGCCGGCGGTGCCGACGGTGCGCTCCTTGGCCCGCAGCAGCAGCCCGCCGGCGTGGATGACCTTGCTGGTGCCGACCACCGCCGCCGCCACCAGGGAGGGGGCGGCGGTGTCGGCGTCGGACAGGACGGTGGTGGAGGCGTCCACGGCCGTCTGGTCCAGGCCGGGGACGCGGGCGGTGATGGTGCGGTCGAGCAGGTCCTCCAGGTACCGCCCGAGGGTGCGGTTGAACATCCGGATGACCAGGCGCAGTTCGGGGTTGATGCGGCGGGCGCGCAGCGCGGTGTGGATGTTGAGCTGGTCGTCGCCGGAGGTCAGCGCCAGCGCGGCGGCGTGCTCGATGCCCGCCTCCCGCAGCGCCGCGTCGTCGGGCACCTGCGCCTCCACCGCCCGCACCTCCAGGCGCCGGTCGCCGACCAGC
This sequence comes from Streptomyces sp. DH37, assembly GCF_029813835.1. Taxonomy (GTDB): domain Bacteria; phylum Actinomycetota; class Actinomycetes; order Streptomycetales; family Streptomycetaceae; genus Streptomyces. The sequence goes on along the minus strand of NZ_JARVKV010000048.1, from coordinate 34,269 downwards.
GCGGCGATCTGCGGGCCCTGGTCGCCGCCGCGCAGCGAGGGCAGGACGACGGTGACCCGCTGGCCGTAGACGGAGGCGAGTTCGCGGACCAGCCGCTGGGACAGGGAGTTGTCGCCGCAGACGACCATGTGCCCGGACCGGCCGCCGGGAGCCCGCCGCCGGCCGCCCTGCGGCGGTACGGCGGGGACGGGGGTGGGGGACGCGGGCCGGTCCGGCCGGGGTTCCGGCTGAGGGGGGTGCGGGGCTGAGTCGGCCATGGACCGCATTCGATCACGGGGGCCGCGGCGGACGGCACCGTTCCCGCCACCGGGGACGGCGGATGGGACGATGGGCCCATGGGAACGCATGTGATCACCGGGGCGGGCTCCGGCATCGGGGCCGCGCTCGCCGGGCGCCTGGCCGAACGGGGCGACGAGCTGTGGCTGCTGGCGCGGAACGCGGGCCGCGCCAGGGAGCTGGCCGAGCGCTTCCCCGGAGCCCGCACCCTCGTCGGCGACCTGGCCGAACCCGAGCGGCTGTCGTGGGCGCTGTCCCACCAGCAGCTGCCGCAGCACGTGGACTCGCTGCTGCACGTCGCCGGGGTCGTGGACCTGGGCGAGGTCGGGGAGCTGACGCCGAAGGTCTGGAACGCCACCCTGGCCGTCAACCTCGTCGGCCCCGCGGAGCTGACCCGGCTGCTGCTGCCCCAGCTCCGCCTGGCGCGCGGCCACGTGGTCTTCGTCAACTCCGGGGCCGGCCTGAACGCGAACGCCAACTGGGGCGCGTACGCCGCCAGCAAGCACGGGCTGAAGGCGCTGGCCGACTCGCTGCGCGCGGAGGAGGGCGGCGGCGGGGTGCGGGTGACCTCGGTCTACCCGGGCCGCACCGCCACGCCCATGCAGGCCAAGGTGCACCGGCAGGAGGGGAAGGAGTACGACCCCGGGCGCTGGATCACCCCGGACGCGGTGGCGACCGCGGTCCTCACCGCCCTCGACCTGCCCGCGGGCTCGGAGATCACCGATCTGAGGGTGAGGCCGTCGGCGTGAGGGAGCACGTGTGGGGAACGGCCGCGGCGACCGGCGTCGGGTCGATGCCCGGCACCGACGCCCGGGAGGCGGCGAAGGCCGTCACCGGCACGTTCGAACGGTTCCCGTACCTGCCGGAGCTGCCCGCGCGCGGGCCCGGCGCGGACATGATCGGGCGGACGGCCGGGCTGCTGGTGGAGCTGTACGCGCGGCTGGAGCCCAGCGGCTGGCGGGTCGGCGACGCGCCCGGGCGCGACACCCGGCGGGCCCGTTCCTGGCTGGGGGAGGACCTCGACGCGTTGGAGGAGTTCACCCAGGGGTACTCCGGGGCGCTGAAGGTCTCCGCCGTGGGGCCGTGGACGCTGGCGGCGTCGCTGGAGCGCCGCGGGGGCGAGGCGATGCTGGGCGACGCCGGCGCCTGCCGCTACCTGGCCGGGTCCCTGGCCGAGGGGCTGCGCGCCCACCTCGCCGAGGTGCGGCGGCGGGTGCCGGGCGCGCGGGTCGTCCTCCAGCTCGACGAGCCGTCGCTGACGGCGGTGCTGCTGGGCCGGGTGCCCACCGCCAGCGGGTACCGCACCCACCCGGCCGTGGACCGCGGCGTCGTCGAGGGCGCGCTGCGGCAGGTGGTGGAGGCGGTGCGGGAACCGGCGGGGGATCCGGACGGCCGGGTTCCCGTGGTGGTGCACTCCTGCGCGCCCGGGGTGCCCTTCGCGCTGCTGCGGCGGGCGGGCGCCGCGGGGGTCTCCTTCGACTTCTCCCTGCTCACCGAGCGTGACGACGAGGCGGTCGGAGAGGCGGTGGAAGCGGGTACGGCGCTGTTCGCGGGAGTGGTGCCCGCGGTGGAGCCGGACTCGAGCGCGTTGTCAGACCCTGCCGGTAGCGTCATGGGTGTCAGGACGCTGTGGCGCAGGTTGGGGCTGTCTCCGGAGCTGCTGACGCGGTCGGTGGTCGTCACGCCCGCCTGCGGGCTGGCGGGCGCCTCGCCCGCGTACGCGCGGGCCGCGCTCGCACACTGCGTCCGGGCCGCACGCTCGCTCGCAAACGACCCTGAGTAACGGGAGGCAGTGTTCATGGAGATGGTGAGCCCGGACAGCGAGACGCGCGAGCGGCACGCGCGGCTGGCTCGGGAGGTCGACGAGCACCGCTTCCGGTACTACGTGACGACGCCGGTCATCAGCGACGCCGAGTTCGACGCCCTGATGCGCGAGCTGCAGGCGCTGGAGGCCGAGTACCCGGAGCTGGCCACGCCCGACTCGCCGACCCAGAAGGTCGCCGGCTCGTACGAGACGGAGTTCACCGCCGTACGGCACCGCGAGCGGATGCTGTCGCTGGACAACGCCTTCGACGACGAGGAGCTGGACTCCTGGGCCGACCGGATCGCACGCGAGCTGAGCGGCGTCCCGTACCACTTCCTGTGCGAGCTGAAGGTGGACGGGCTCGCGGTCAACCTGACGTACGAGCACGGCAGGCTGACGCGCGCCGCGACCCGCGGCGACGGGCGCACCGGCGAGGACATCACGCCCAACGTCCGCACCATCGCGCAGGTCCCCGAGCGGCTGACGGGGGACCGCGTCCCGGCGCTGGTGGAGATCCGCGGCGAGGTGTTCATCCCCATGGAGCGCTTCGAGGAGCTGAACGCGCGGCTGGTGGAGGCGGGCAAGCCGGCGTTCGCCAACCCGCGCAACGCGGCGGCCGGTTCGCTGCGGCAGAAGGACCCCAAGATCACCGCGGAGCGCCCGCTGCACATGGTGGTGCACGGCATCGGCGCCCGCGAGGGCTTCGACATCGACCGGCTGTCGCACGCGTACGAGCTGCTGCGCGAGTGGGGCCTGCCGACGGCCGCGCACAACAGGGTGGTCGGCTCCGTCGAGGGCGTCCGCGAGTTCATCGCGCACTACGGCGCCAACCGCCACTCGGTGGAGCACGAGATCGACGGGGTCGTCGTCAAGCTGGACGAGATCCCCCTCCAGGGGCGGCTGGGCTCCACCTCGCGGGCGCCGCGCTGGGCGATCGCCTGGAAGTACCCGCCGGAGGAGGTCAACACCAGGCTGCTGGACATCAAGGTGAGCATCGGCCGCACCGGTCGGGCCACGCCGTTCGCCGTGGTGGAGCCGGTGACGGTGGCCGGCTCGGAGGTGGAGTTCGCCACCCTCCACAACCAGGACGTGGTCAAGGCCAAGGGCGTGCTGATCGGGGACACCGTCGCGCTGCGCAAGGCGGGCGACGTCATCCCCGAGATCCTGGGCCCCGTGGTCGACCTGCGGGACGGCAGCGAGCGGGAGTTCGTGATGCCCGCCGACTGCCCGGAGTGCGGCACCCCGCTGAAACCGGCCAAGGAGGGGGACGTCGACCTGCGCTGCCCCAACGCCCGCTCCTGCCCGGGGCAGCTGCGCGAGCGGCTCTACTACCTGGCGGGCCGCAGGTGCCTGGACATCGAGCACTTCGGCTACGTGGCCGCCACCGCGCTGACCCAGCCGCTGGAGCCGGCCACACCGCCCCTGAGGGACGAGGGCGACCTGTTCGACCTCACCGTCGAGCAGTTGCTGCCCATCAAGTCCCTGGTGCTGGACCAGGACAGCGGCCTGCCCAAGCGGGATCCGAAGACGGGCGAGGAGAAGGTCGTCACCTTCTTCGCCAACCTCAAGGGCGAGCCGAAGAAGAACGCCCTGGCCATGCTGGAGAACATCCAGGCGGCCAAGGAGCGCCCGCTGGCCCGGATCATCGCGGGGCTGTCGATCCGCCATGTCGGACCGGTGGCGGCCGAGGCGCTGGCCAGGGAGTTCCGCTCGCTGGACCGGATCGCCGAGGCGTCCGAGGAGGAGCTGGCGGCCACCGAGGGGGTCGGTCCGACCATCGCCGCCTCGCTCAGGGCCTGGTTCGCCGAGGACTGGCACCGCGAGATCGTCGAGAAGTGGCGGGCCGCCGGCGTCCGGATGGAGGAGGAGGGCGGCGACGAGGAGGGACCGCGTCCGCTGGAGGGCGTCACCGTCGTCGTCACCGGAACGCTCCAGTCGTACACCCGGGATGGCGCGAAAGAGGCGCTGCAGAACCTGGGAGCAAAAGTGACCGGTTCTGTTTCCAAGAAGACTGATTTTGTTGTGGCAGGCGACAGTCCTGGATCGAAATATGACAAGGCCGTGCAGCTGAAGGTGCCGATCCTGGACGACGACGGCCTCGCCGTCCTGCTGGAGCAGGGGCCCGACGCCGCGCGGGAGGCCGCCGTCACCCCCGTCGAGCCCGCCGCGGAGCCGCCCGCGGAGTGACGGCGTCGGTGCCACGGCCGTCAACGGCCCTGCCGCACAGTGCCGTTGGTGAGTGATGGCGCGGGTCCGCGCGGCGCTTATCAGAGGGACGCGATCGACCGGTCGGCATTCGGGCAAGCCCGATCGATCACTGCCCCCACGGCTGTCCGCGCCCTACTGTTGACGGGGTGCGCCTGCCGTGACGTGGGCACCGACGGCTGTGAGAGGGACGCGCATGCAGCAGAAACCCCGGGACCGGGGACGGCAGTGGCACCGCCGCGTACACCCACAGGCCCCGCCGGGCGACGGCTGCGACGGCGTGCCGGGGCCGCAGCACGCCGCCTGCCCGAAGGTGCCCGGACTCTCCCGCGCGGTCGTCGCGGTCGCCGCCGTCGCACTGGCCGCCGGGGTCCACCGGGTGGTCTCCGAGGGGCACGCCCTCTTCCCCAGCGGTGTGACGGGCTGGTCCTTCGCCGTCCTCACCGGCCTCATCGTCGGACACCTGGTCGCGCTCGGCCGCGACCGCTGGTGGGGCGGCACCGGCTCCGGCGCCGCCCTCACCCTGGCCATCCTGCTGCTGTACGGCTGGATCCCCGCCACCCTGGTCAGCCTCGCCGTGGTGGTCCTGGTCGGCGCGGCCCGGCGGCACCGCTGGCGCCAGGCGCTGCGGCACGGCGCGGTGGACATCCTCGGCATCGGCGCCGCGGCGCTCTGCCTGGCGGCCTTCGGCGTGCGCCCCTCGGTGGAGAACCCCTGGCGCCCGGCCGCCTGGAGCGTGTACGCGCTCCCCGAGGTCCTGCTCGCCGCCGGCGCCTACCTGCTCGTCACCCGGACGCTGCTGTGGTACATCCTGGCCCCGCGCCAGGGCGGGCTGCCCACCGTCGCCCGCACCGCCCTGGCACGGCAGGGGCTGGTCGCCCTCGCGCTGCTGGCCATCTCCCCGCTGATCGTGGTGGTCGCCGTCCACATGCCGCTGCTGCTGCCGCTGTTCGCCGTGCCGCTGGTCTCGCTGGACTCCGCCCTGTGGATCGCCCGCGCCCGCGCCGAGGAGCAGCTCCGCGACCCCCTCACCGGGCTCGCCAACCGCCAGTGGCTGCTGGAGCGCACCTGGTCCGCCCTGGACGAGGCCGACCGGATGGGCGCCCGCTCCGCCCTCGTCCTCATCGACCTCGACCGCTTCCGCTCGGTCAACGACACCCTCGGCCACCTGGCGGGCGACCGGCTGCTGCTGCAGATCGCGGACCGCCTGCGAACGGCGCTGCCCCGCGGTGCCGAGGTGGCCCGGCTCGGCGGCGACGAGTTCGCCGTACTGCTCCCGCTCGCCGACTCGCCCACCAGCGCCCAGCGCATCGCCCGCGCGCTCGTCTCCGCCCTCGGCTCGCCGCTGGACCTGGACGGGCTGACCCTCGAACTGGAGGCCAGCGCGGGGGTCGCCGTCTTCCCGGACCACGCCGGCGAGGCCGAGGGCCTGCTGCGCCGCGCCGACGTCGCGATGTACCAGGCCAAGCGCGACCGCAGCGGCGTCGAGGTCTACGAGGCCACCCGCGACGGCAACACGCCCGACCGGCTGGGCCTGCTGGGCGATCTGCGCCGCGCCCTGGACGCGGGCGAGATCGAGCTGCACTACCAGCCCAAGGTCGCCTTCGACGGCTCCGTCTCCGGCCTGGAGGCCCTGGTCCGCTGGGTCCACCCGGAGCGGGGCAGGGTGCCCCCGGACGAGTTCATCGCCATCGCCGAGTCCTCCGGCCTGATGCCGCGCCTGACCGAGTACGTGCTGGAGACCGCGCTCGCCCAGGTCGCCCGCTGGCGCTCCCGCGGTCTGACCGTGCCGGTCGCCGTCAACGTCTCGCCCCGCGACGTCCACAGCCCCGGCTTCGCCGGATCCGTCGCCGCCCGGCTCGCCCGGCACGGCGTCCCGGCCGGGGCGCTGCAACTGGAGATCACCGAGCACGTCCTGCTGGAGGACCCGCAGCAGGCCGCCGACACCCTCGCCGCGCTCACCGGCCACGGCGTGCGGATGTCCCTGGACGACTTCGGCACCGGCTACTCCTCCCTGGTGCACCTGCGGCGGCTGCCGGTGAGCGAGCTGAAGATCGACCGCTCCTTCGTGGCCCGCCTCGCGGTGGACGCCGAGGACGCCGCGATCGTGCGCTGCACGGTCGACCTCGCGCACTCCCTCGGCCTGCTCGTCGTCGCCGAGGGCGTGGAGGACGACGAGACCTGGGAGCGCCTGCGCGACCTGGGCTGCGACGCCGTGCAGGGCTGGCTGGTCTCGGCCGCCATGCCCCCGGCCGAGGCCACCGCCTGGCTGCGGGCGCGCAACGGGGAGCCGCCGCCGGCCGAGGGGCGCGCGCCCGCGCTGCCGCGCCTCGCCGGCGAGGTCGCCCGCCGCTCCCACGGGCAGCCCGCGCGCTGAGCCCCGCCCTGCCCCGCCGGGCCGGCCGCCGCCCGCCGGGCCGCGTCCCCCACCGCCGTCCACTGCCCTCCACCGCCGTCCACCGCCCGCCCTCCCGCCGGTCCGCGCAGACCGCGCGGCGGCGCTCCGGGAGCGCCCTGCCGCCCGCGGCGCCCGGACGCGGTCCGGTCGCGCCCGCGGGCCCCGCGTGGTAGCGCTGTGCGTCCACGGCGCCGGGAGCCATAGGATTGGGGCGGACCGAAGGAAGAGTCCGAGAAGCCCCGAAAGATCCACCACTCACCCCGAGGAATCGCTGCATGCCTGGCATCACGCGCGAGGAGGTCGCCCACCTCGCCCGGCTGGCGCGTCTGGAGCTGAAGGACGAAGAGCTCGACCACTTCGCCGGACAGCTCGACGACATCATCGGCGCGGTCGCCCGCGTCTCCGATGTCGCCGACGAGGACGTACCGCCGACCTCCCACCCGCTGCCGCTGACCAACGTCATGCGCCCGGACGAGGTCCGTCCGTCGCTGACCCCCGAGCAGGCGCTCTCCGGCGCCCCGGCCCAGGAGCAGCAGCGTTTCAAGGTGCCGCAGATCCTGGGTGAGGAGTGAACGCCGTGACGCATTCGAGTGATCTGACCAGGCTCACCGCGGCCGAGACCGCCGCGAGGATCGCCTCCGGCGAGGCGAGCGCCGTCGAGGTGACCGAGGCCCACCTCGCCCGCATCGAGGCCGTGGACGAGAAGGTGCACGCCTTCCTCCACGTGGACCGCGAGGGCGCGCTGGCCCGCGCCCGCACCGTGGACGCCAAGCGCTCCCGCGGCGAGAGGCTCGGCCCGCTGGCCGGCGTCCCGCTCGCGCTCAAGGACATCTTCACCACCGAGGGCGTGCCGACCACGGTCGGCTCCAGGATCCTCGAGGGCTGGATCCCGCCGTACGACGCCACGCTCACCAGGCGCCTCAAGGACGCCGACGTGGTGATCCTGGGCAAGACCAACATGGACGAGTTCGCGATGGGCTCCTCCACGGAGAACAGCGCCTACGGCCCGACCGGCAACCCGTGGGACCTCACCCGCATCCCGGGCGGCTCCGGCGGCGGCTCCTCGGCGGCGCTCGCCTCGTACCAGGCCCCGCTGGCCATCGGCACCGACACCGGCGGCTCCATCCGCCAGCCGGCGGCCGTCACCGGCACCGTCGGCGTCAAGCCGACCTACGGCGGCGTCTCCCGGTACGGCATGGTCGCCTTCTCCTCCTCCCTCGACCAGGGCGGGCCCTGCGCCCGCACGGTCCTGGACGCGGCCCTGCTGCACGAGGTGATCGCCGGGCACGACCCGCTGGACTCCACCTCCATCGACGCCCCCGTCCCGCCGGTGGTCGAGGCCGCCCGCAACGGGAACGTCGAGGGCCTGCGGGTCGGCGTGGTCAGGGAACTCGCGGGCGAGGGCTACCAGGCCGGCGTCATGCAGCGCTTCGACGAGTCGGTGGAGCTGCTGCGCGAGCTGGGCGCCGAGGTCGTCGAGATCTCCTGCCCGTCCTTCGACAAGGCGCTGGCGGCGTACTACCTGATCGCGCCGTCGGAGTGCTCCTCCAACCTGGCCCGCTTCGACGCCATGCGCTACGGCCTGCGCGTCGGCGACGACGGCACCCGCTCGGCGGAGGAGGTCACCTCCCTCACCCGCGAGGCGGGCTTCGGCCCCGAGGTCAAGCGCCGCATCATGCTGGGCACCTACGCGCTGTCCTCCGGCTACTACGACGCCTACTACGGTTCCGCGCAGAAGGTGCGCACGCTCATCAAGCGCGACTTCGACGCCGCGTTCGGGCAGGTGGACGTGCTGGTCTCCCCGACCACCCCGACCACCGCGTTCCCCATCGGGGAGCGGGCGGACGACCCGATGGCCATGTACCTGGCGGACCTGTGCACCATCCCGTCCAACCTGGCGGGCAACGCGGCCATGTCGCTGCCGTGCGGCCTGGCCCCCGAGGACGGGCTCCCGGTGGGTCTGCAGATCATCGCCCCCGCCATGGCCGACGACCGGCTCTACCGTGTCGGAGCGGCGGTCGAGGCCGCGTTCCACGCACGCTGGGGACACCCGCTGCTCGAGGAGGCACCCGCGCTGTGAGCACCCTGAAGAAGGCCAAGGGATTCAAGAAGTCCAGGCCCGGCCTGTACCTGTCCATCGGCACCTCGCTCTTCGGCATCGTCGGCATCGTCAAGCAGGTCCAGCTCGCCCGCCGCGAGACCGACAGGCTCAAGCTGCTGGACGCCGTCGTCTCCGGCGCCGCGGTCCTCACCAACGCCGCCGTCCTCATCCGCGAGCTGCGCCGCCTGGACATCGACGACGTCCTCGCCGACGACTGACCGCAGCGCCTGAAAGGTTTGGCTTTCCGTGACTGTCACTGAACTGGTGTCGTACGAGGACGCGCTGGCCTCCTACGACCCCGTCATGGGCCTGGAGGTCCATGTCGAACTGGGCACCAGGACCAAGATGTTCTGCGGCTGCTCCACCGCGCTGGGCGCCGAGCCCAACACGCAGACCTGCCCCGTCTGCCTCGGCATGCCCGGCTCGCTGCCGGTGGTCAACGCGACCGCCGTGGAGTCCGCCGTGCGCATCGGCCTCGCGCTGAACTGCGAGATCGCCGAGTGGTGCCGGTTCGCCCGGAAGAACTACTTCTATCCGGACATGCCGAAGAACTTCCAGATCTCCCAGTACGACGAGCCGATCGCCTTCGACGGCTACCTGGACGTCCAGCTGGAGGACGGCGAGGTCTTCCGCGTGGGCATCGAGCGCGCCCACATGGAGGAGGACACCGGCAAGTCCACCCACATCGGCGGCGCCACCGGCCGCATCCACGGCGCCGTGCACTCCCTGCTGGACTACAACCGCGCCGGCATCCCCCTGATCGAGATCGTCACCAAGCCGATCACCGGCGCCGGGGAGCGCGCGCCGGAGGTGGCCAGGGCGTACGTCGCCGAGCTGCGCGAGCTCATCCGCGCCCTCGGGGTGTCCGAGGCCCGGATGGAGATGGGCCAGATGCGCTGCGACGTCAACCTGTCGCTGCGGCCGCACGGCACCGAGACGTTCGGCACCCGCTCGGAGACCAAGAACGTCAACTCGCTGCGCAGCGTGGAGCGGGCCACCCGCTTCGAGATCCAGCGCCACGCCGCGGTGCTGGGCTCGGGCGGGACGATCGTCCAGGAGACCCGCCACTTCCACGAGGACGACGGCTCCACCACCTCCGGCCGGGTCAAGGAGGAGGCGGAGGACTACCGCTACTTCCCCGAGCCGGACCTGGTGCCCGTCGCCCCCGCGCGCGACTGGGTGGAGAAGCTGCGGGCCGGGCTGCCCGAGCTGCCGCGGGTGCGCCGCAACCGGCTGCGCGAGGAGTGGGGCATCTCCGAGCACGAGATGCAGTCCGTCCTCAACGCCGGCGCCATCGACCTGATCACCGCCACCATGGACGCCGGGGCGCCGGCCGACCAGGCCCGCAAGTGGTGGATGGGCGAGCTGGCCCGCCGGGCGAACGAGCAGGGCACCGAGCTGTCCGCCCTGCCGATCACCCCGGCCCAGGTCGCCCGGGTGTGCGCGCTGGTCGCGGAGGGCTCCCTCAACGACAAGCTGGCCCGCCAGGTCATCGAGGGCGTCCTCGCGGGCGAGGGCGAGCCGGACGAGGTCGTGGACGGGCGCGGCCTCAAGGTCGTCTCGGACACCGGCGCGCTGAGCGCCGCCGTGGACGAGGCGATCGCGGCCAACGAGGCGATCGCCGAGAAGATCCGCGGCGGCAAGGTGGCCGCGGCGGGCGCGCTCGTCGGCGCCGTCATGAAGGCCACCCGCGGCCAGGCGGACGCCGCCCGGGTGCGCGAGCTCATCCTGGAGAAGCTGGGCGTCCAGGGCTGACGCCCGCCCGCCCGGCCGGCACGGCCCGGCCCCCGCGCTCCCGCCCGGAGCGCGGGGGCCGGGCCGTCTCCTTGCCCGGGTGCCTCGGCTGGGCCTCCTCGGACGGACTCCCCGGCGGGGGAGGCGCCCGCCGGGAAGCCCGTCTGAGGAGGCCTCACGCCCCACCCCCTCGCGTCCTAAGGAACCCGGGGCCCGGAACATCGGTCAGGCTCCCGATGCGGCCGCCCCGCCTTGGGGACGAAGGTCGGTCCTGTCCGCGGACGGCGGACGGGACGACCACCGAGGACCGGAGGAGACCGGGATGTTCGACTACCAGACGCACCGGCTGCGCGCCGAGGAACTGCGCCGCGAGGCCGAACGGGAACGGCTGGCGAGCCGGGTCGCCGCCGCCCGCCGCCGTCGCCGCCGGGAGGAGCGGGCCGCCGGGCGGAACGGGGAGCCGGTGAACGGCGGACGGGGGAACGGCGGGCGGGGGAACGGCGGCGGTACGGACGGGGGTCCGGACCGGTGGGTCCGGGCCGCCTGAGGCCCGCTCCCGCACCGGCCGCCCCCGCACCGGCGGGTGCGCTTCCGGCGGAAGCCCTGCGGGCGAAACCCGGTGCCGCGGCGCCCGGCATCTGTGCGATGCTCGGCGCCGTGGACAGTTCCAGGGTCAGCCCGGTGTTCGTGGGCCGCGGAGCCGAACTGGCCGCCCTGACCGACGCGCTCGCCCGCGCCGGCACGGGCGAGCCGCAGGCCGTGGTGGTGGCGGGGGAGGCCGGCGTCGGCAAGACGCGCCTGCTGGAGGAGTTCCTGGCCGCCACCCGGGCCCGCGGCGCGGTCGCGGCCGTCGGCGGATGCGTCGAGATCGGCGCCGAGGGACTGCCGTTCGCGCCCGTCTCCACCGTGCTGCGCTCCCTGCACCGCCGGCTCGGCCGGGAGCTGACGGCCGCCGCCGCGGGCCAGGAGGGCGAACTGGCCCGCCTGCTGCCGGAGCTGGGCGAGACCACCCGCGAGTGGCACGAGGAGGACGGCCGGGCCCGGCTGTTCGAGCTGACGGCCCGGCTGCTGGAGTCCCTCTCCCGCGAGCGCACCCTCGTCCTGGTCGTGGAGGACCTGCACTGGGCCGACCGCTCCACGCGCGAGCTGCTGGCGTACCTCTTCCGCTCGCTCGACCGCGCCCGGCTGGTCATCGTGGCCACCTACCGCTCCGACGACATCCACCGGCGCCATCCGCTGCGCCCCTTCCTCGCCGAGCTGGACCGGCTGCGGACCGTCCGCCGGATCGAGCTGCCCCGGCTCAGCCGGGAGGAGGTGCGGGCGCAGATGGCCGGCATCCAGGGGGTGGAGGTCCCCGAGCACGAACTGGTGGAGCAGGTCTTCCAGCGCTCCGAGGGCAACCCCTTCTTCGTGGAGGAGCTGACGGTCTCCGGAACCGCCTGCGGCATCAGCGACTCGCTGCGCGACCTGCTGCTGGTACGCGTCGAAGCGCTGCCGGAGGACGCCCAGCAGGTGGTCCGGACCGCGGCCGAGGGCGGCTCCGCGGTGGAGCACGCCCTGCTCGCCGCGGTGGCGCGGCTGCCCGAGGACGAGCTGATCGAGGCGCTGCGGGCCGCGGTGGGCGCCAACGTCCTCGCCCCCACCCAGGACGGCGACGGCTACCGCTTCCGGCACGCCCTGGTGCGCGAGGCCGTCTCGGAGGACCTGCTGCCCGGCGAGCGCGTCGGCCTCAACCGCCGCTACGCCCAGGCACTGGAGAACGACCCCTCCCTGGTCCGCACCGACGAGCGGGCCGCCCGGCTGGCCAGCCACTGGTACGCCGCGCACGACGTGGCCAAGGCGCTGCCCGCCGTCCTGGACGCCGCGGTCGCCGCCCGCCGCCGCTACGCCTACGCCGAGCAACTGCGCCTGCTGGACCGGGCCCTGGAGCTGTGGGAGGACGCGACGCCCCGGACCCGGAGCGCCCTGCGCTCCTTCGACCAGGCCGAGGTGTACCCGGCCTGCGGGAGCGAGGACCGCGGGAACGGGGAGGAGCGCGAGAGCGGGGCGCTGCGCTACCTCGACCTGCTGGCCGAGACGGTGACCGCCGCCCAGCTGTCGGGGGAGCGCAAGAGGGCGCAGGCCGTCATCAAGCGCGCCCTGCGGCTGCTGGACGAGGAACGGGACCCGCTGCGCGCGGCCTGGTTCTGGACCCAGCGCTCCAAGCTCGCGGAGACCACCGCCCAGGGCGACGGCTGGGCGGAGCTGGGGCGGGCCCAGGAACTGGTGCGCGGACTGCCGCCCTCCCCGGTGCACGCCGAGGTGCTGGCGGGCGCCGCCGCCTGGGGCGCCGTCCACGACCCCGGCCCGGACGCCTTCTCCACCGCACGGCGCGCGGTGGAGCTGGCCGCCCTGGTGGGGGCCGCGAGCACCGAGCTGCACGCCCGGCTGACCCTGGGCAGCCTGCGGGTCTTCTCCGGCGACGTCGACACCGGGCTCGCCGAGATGGAGGAGGTCGCCCGGCGCGCGGTGGAGCAGGGCGAGGTCGCCGTCGTGGGGCGCTGTCACGTCAACCTCTCCTCCGCGCTGGAAGGAGTGGGCCGCTCCGCGGAGGCCGTGCAGGTGGCGGAGGAGGGGCTGCGGGCCGCCCACCGCTTCGGCCTCCAGGACACCAGGGCGTGGCTCCACGGCAACCTGGCCGAGTCGCTGGTCTCGCTGGGGCGCTGGGAGGAGGCCGACGCGGCGCTGGCCGCCACGCGCAAGCTGGCGCGCAGCGCCAAGCCGCGCGGCTCGGCCGCGCTCAAGACCGCCCACCTCGCCGTCCGCCGGGGCGACCCCGAACGGGCCGCGGACCTGCTGGCCGAGGCCTGGACGCACTACGGCACGCACGACCCGCAGCCGCAGTACACCATCCCGCTCGCCCGGCTGGCGCTGGAGATCGAGGCGATGCGCGGCCGGCCGCTCCAGGCCCGGCGCGTCCTGGAGGAGGCCCTGGACCGGGGCTTCCCGCTCTCCACCGAGCGCTACGCCTGGCCGTTGCTGCACGCCGCGCTGACGGTGGAGGCCGACGCGCGCGGGCTGCCCGCCGCGGAGCCGGGCCGGGCCCGCGTGCTGGAGCGGATCCGCGAGGCGGCCAGGAGGCTGCCGAGGCTGGTGCCGGTGTGGGCCGCGCACGGGCTGATGCTGGACGCCGAACTGCGGCGGGCCGAGGGACGCGACGACCCGGACCGCTGGGCCGAGACGGCGGCCGCCTTCGAGGGGCTGGAGCGGCCCTACCGGCTGGCCCAGGCCCGCCACCGCTGGGCACAGGCCCTGCTCGACGCCGGGCGGGAGCGGGAGCGGGCCGCCGGACTGCTGGCCCGCGCGCACGCCACGGCCCTGCGGCTGGGCGCGGCGCCGCTGCGCGAGAGCGTCGAGCGGCTGGCCGGGCGGGCCCGCGTCCCCCTCCCGGCCCCCGGGGGCGGGAACGCGGAAGGGAGCGGGAGCGGACCGGGGACCGCGGCCGGGACGCCTCCGGCCGACCCGGTGGAGTCCTTCGGCCTCACCCCGCGCGAGCGCGACGTCCTGCGGCTGGTCGCGGCGGGCCGCAGCAACCGGCAGATCGCCGAGGAGCTGTTCATCTCGCCCAAGACGGCCAGCGTCCACGTCTCCAACATCCTGGCCAAGCTGGAGGTTTCGGGACGCGGCGAGGCGGCGGCGATGGCGCACCGGCTGCGGCTGGTGGACCCGGTGCGGGAGCGCGGCCGCGCGGCGGTGGGGTGAGCGGGCGCAGCCGGCGCCGGTGCGGCGCCCGCTCCGTCAGGCCGCCGGCCCGGAGGCCCGGGCCGGACGGCGGGCCCTGATCAGGACGTGCCCCGAGGCGAGGTCGATCGGGCCGCGGCCCGGATCGTGGCCGCCCTCCTCCACCCGGGTGTTCTCCAGCCGCCTGCGCTCGTCCTCGGCGTGCCGGCGCCCGGGGCTGAACAGCTCCTCGATCAGGTTGAACATCAACTGACCTCCAGCTTCAGGATGCGGTCGTCGTCCTCGGCGGGCGTACCGCGCGAGTCGGTCTCACTGGTCACCAGCCACAGTCCGTCGCCGCCGTCGGAGACGACCGTCCGCAACCGCCCGTACTCACCCTCCAGGAACGCCTGCGGCTCCGCCACCCTTTCCGCGCCATCCAGTGGAACGCGCCACAGCCGCTCCCCGCGCAGCGCCGCCATCCACACCGAGCCCTCCGCGACGGCGATGCCGCTGGGGGAGGCGTCGGCGGGCCTCCACTGGGCGACCGGATCGGTGAAGCCCTCCTCGCCGGCCTCGCCCTCCACTTCCGGCCAGCCGTAGTTCCCGCCGGGCCGGATCAGATTGAGCTCGTCCCAGGTGTTCTGGCCGAACTCCGCCGCCCACAGCCGCTCCTCCGCGTCCCAGGCCAGCCCCTGGACGTTGCGGTGGCCCCAGGAGTAGACGACCGAGTCCGCATCGGGGTTGCCGCTGCCGGGCGGCTCGCCGTCCGGCGTCATGCGCAGGATCTTGCCGCCGAGCGACTCCCTGTCCTGGGCCAGGCTCCGGTCGCCGGAGTCGCCCGTGCCCGCGTAGAGCATCCGGTCCGGGCCGAAGGCGATCCGGCCGCCGTTGTGGATCATCCCCTTGGGGATGCCGCGGAGGACCGTGCTGGGCGCGCCGAGCCGGTTGCCCTCCTCCTCGTCGGCCTCGTAGAGCATGCGCACGATCCGGTTGTCGGAGGCGCTGGTGAAGTACGCGTAGACCTGGCGGTCCTCGGCGAAGTCGGGCGACACGGCGATGCCCAGCAGGCCGCCCTCGCCGCCCGGGTCGACCCCGGGCACCGAGCCCAGTTCGGAGACCTTCCCGCTCTCCGCGTCGACCAGCGAGATCGTGCCCTCGTCCCGGGAGGAGACCAGCAGGTCGCCGTCGGGCAGCGGCGCGAGCCCCCAGGGGGAGTCCAGCCCCTTCGCCACGGTGTCCACCACCTTCGCCGATCCCTCGGCGGGCGCGGGGGAGGAGCCGGGGGAGCGGGACCCGTCCGGGGAGGGGCCGGCGGTGGCGCCCGTACGGTCCGGGGACCCGGGCCCACCGTCGGACCCACCGCCGGACCCGCCGTCGGAGCAGCCCGCCGCGAGCAGGGCGAGCCCGGCGAGAGCCGCGGCGGCCACCCGCAGGGGCGGACGGGTGGGCGGTCGCACGGGCAGTGAGCGGCTTCGCACCATCAGCGCGCCTTTCGACTCGGGGCGGCTCTCGGCCGTCGGTGTGCGGACGGCCGGCCGGTGCGCGCGGCGCACGGCCGGCCCGTACACCCGACCGTACGACGGGGAGGCGCCGAGTGTTCCCGCCTCAGTCCCAGGAACCCTGCGCGGGGGGCAGCGCGGCGATCTCCGCCAGGTCCCGCGCGGTCAGTTCCAGCTCCGCCGCCGCGGCGTTCTCCACCGCCCAGCGCTCCTTCTTGGCGCCCGGCACCGGCACCACGTGCCGCCCCTGCGCCAGCAGCCAGGCCAGCGCCACCTGCGCCGGGGTGGCGCCGCCGTGCCGGGCGGCCACGCGCCGCAGACCGGCGACGATCGGCTGGTTGGCGGCCATCATCTCGGCCGTGAACCGCGGGTGCCGGGCGCGCACGTCGTCGCGCTCGAAGCCGCCGCCCGGGGTGAGGGTGCCGGTCAGGAAACCGTTGCCCAGCGGCATCGCCGCCAGAAAGCCGATCCCGCGCGCCTCGCACCACGGCAGCAGCGTCGCCAGCGCCTCCGGGGACCAGACCGACAGCTCGGCCTGCACGCAGCTCACCGGGAAGACCTGCTGCACCCGCTCCAGCTGCCGGACCGTCCCCGCGTACAGCGGCGCGCCCGCGCCGCGCCGCTGCGCCCGCGCGCCCACCGCGCACAGCCCCAGCGCACGCACCTTGCCGGCCGCGACCAGCTCGGCCATCGCGCCCCAGGTCTCCTCTATCGGCACCTCGGGGTCGGCGCGGTGGAGCTGGTAGAGGTCGATCACGTCGGTCTGCAGCCGGCGCAGCGAGGCGTCGCAGGCCCGCTTCACGTAGCCGGGGCGCCCGTTGGCGACGATGTGCTGCTCGCCGACGAGGAGGCCGCACTTGGTGGAGACGAACACGTCCGCGCGGCGCCGCCTCAGCACCCGGCCGAGCAGCAGCTCGTTGGTGAACGGCCCGTACATGTCGGCGGTGTCCAGCAGCGTCACCCCGTGGTCCAGCGCGGCGTGCACCGTGCGCAGCGAGGACTCGCCGTCCTGCTCGGACGTGGTGTAGGCCCAGTTCATCGGCATGCAGCCGAGCCCGATCGCGCCCACCTCCAGTGCCGCCGCACCGATTGTCCTGCGCTCCACCTGGACGTGCTCCCTCCTCGCCCCCGCGGGGTCGCCCCCCGTAGGGCGCTCCCAACCTAACGGGTGCCTCCCGGCGCCTCCGCACAGCCTCCGGATAGCCTCTGGCCATGGCTTCCGCAGATGTCTGGCTGCCCATCCCGCCCGCCGAGATAGGCGGTCTGCCCGAATCGCTCCGCTACGTCCACTGGGACGGCGAGGAGGAGTTCCCGGCCGACCCCGCGGACTGCGTCTTCTACGCCGTTCCCTACCTGAGGGGTCCGGCCGTCGCCGTACGCCCGCTGGCGCACATGCCGAACGTGCGGGTGGTGCAGACGCTCACCGCCGGCATCGACCACGTGCAGCCCGCCGTACCGCAACTGCCCCGGGGCGCGCTGCTGTGCAACGCCCGCGGCGTCCACGACGCGAGCACCGCCGAACTGGCACTCACCCTCGCCCTCGCCTCGCTGCGCGGCATCCCCTCCTTCGTCCGCGCCCAGGACGCCGGGCAGTGGCGGCAGGGCTTCCGGCCGTCCCTCGCCGACCGGACGGCGCTGATCGTCGGCTACGGCTCCATCGGCGCCGCCCTCGAGGACCGGCTGGAGCCCTTCGAGCCGGCGGCGGTCCACCGGGTGGCCCGCACCGCCCGCACCACGCCGCGCGGCCCGGTGCACACCCCGGCCGACCTGCCCCGGCTGCTGCCCGAGGCCGACGTGGTCTTCCTGACCACCCCGCTCACCGACGCCACCCGCGGTCTGGTGGACGGGGACTTCCTGGCCCGGATGAAGGACGGCGCGCTGCTGGTGAACGTCGCCCGCGGGGCCGTGGTGGACACCGGCGCGCTGCTGGCGGAGCTGGAGTCCGGGCGGCTGCGGGCCGCGCTCGACGTCACCGACCCCGAGCCGCTGCCCGCCGACCACCCGCTGTGGAGGGCGCCCGGCACCCTGATCACGCCCCACGTCGGGGGCTCGACGTCCGCGTTCCTGCCGCGCGTCAGGCGGCTGCTGCGCTCCCAGTTGCGGAGCTTCGCGGCGGGGGAGGGCCTGGAGCACGTCGTCGCCACGGCCGGGTGACGGCCGCAGGGAGGGAGGGCGCGGGAGAGGGCGCGGGAGCGGGCGAGGGAGAGGGGACGCACGGGCGCGGGGCGGGTGGTGTAGGCGCGGTGGGCCGCCCTCACCGCTCCTTGCACGCTCCGGATACGAGTGGCTGCGGATTGTATCGGCAATTCCTCCATCAGTCACGCTGCGTAGAGAGGCTATGTCCCTGAGTGACTGACCTGGTGTATCGTCCGGTCGGGGGTGTACCAGACCAGCGAGGGGGGACGGGCGACATGCACGGCCACCGGACGAACCGCCGGACGCACGAGCGGCGTCGAGCACGGCCCCGATCCACGGGATGCGGGGCGCCGACCGGCCGACCGCGCCCGGGGGCGACACGATGAACACCCGGGGAACGGGACTTCCGTACTTTCCGCGCTTCCCGCGGCTGCCCCGCCCGGCCCGGCGGCGCGGCGGAACGGACGCCGCCGGCCGGCCGGTGCTCTCCCGGCTCGTACTGGCCGCCGTGTGCGGGGCGTACGCGGTGGGCGCGGCGCTGGGCTGGGGATCGGCGACGGTGGCGCTGTTCATGGGCGACTTCGGGCTGAGCGCGGCGGCCTTCGTCGCCGCCGGCTCCTGCCTGCACTACGCCCGCACCCACCCCGGCTCCCCGTTCCGGCCCGCCTGGGTGCTGTTCGGCGTCTCCTCGGCGATGGCCGGGCTCGGCAACGGGATCTGGGGCTGGTACGAGGTCGTGCTGGGCCTGCCCGTGCCCAGCCCCTCGGCCGCCGACTTCTGCTTCCTGCTCTTCGCGCCCCCGTCCATCATCGGGCTGCTGGTCCTCGCCAAACGGCCGGTCACCCGGGCGGGCTGGATCTGCCTCGTCCTGGACGCCTGGCTGATCGGCGGCTCGCTGCTCACCCTCTCCTGGAGCCTGGCGCTGGACCACCCCTCGTACTGGCAGGGCGAGTCCGTCTCCCTGGTGGCCCTCTCCCTGGCCTACCCCCTGATGGACATCGTGCTGATCAGCATGGTCCTCGCCCTGCACTTCCGCCGCTCGGCCGCCCACCGGTCCGCCGTCAACACGGTCATCGGGGCCCTCGCCCTCACCGTGCTCTGCGACGCCCTGTTCACCTCGCCCCTGCTGCGGGAGAACTACTCCTCCGGCCAGCTCCTCGACGCCGGCTGGTTCGCCGGCTCCCTGCTGCTCGCGCACGCCCCCTGGGTCGGCGGCCGGGAGGGCGCCGTCCGCCGGGACGGGCGGCCCGGCCCCCTCCGCCCGGCGGTCCGGCCGCCCGCCCCGGCGAACGGCGCCATGACCGGCTCGCTGGCCGCCCTCACGCCGTACCTGGCGGCCGCCGTGTGCACCCTGGGGATCCTCTACAACGTCCGCGACGGCGGGGCCATCGACCGGGTGGTGCTGCTGACCGGCTGCACCGTCGTGCTGGCCCTGGTGGTGCGGCAGGGCATCATGCTGCTGGACAACATCCACCTCGCCCAGGAACTGGCCCAGAAGGAGAACCACTTCCGGTCCCTGGTGCAGGGGTCCAGCGACGTCATCATGATCGCCTCCCCGGCCGGGATGCTGCGCTACGTCTCCCCGGCCGCCGCCGGCGTCTACGGCCGCGAGCCGGACAGGCTGGTCGGCTCCGAACTCGCCTCCCTCATCCATCCCGAGGACCTCGGCCGCGTCCTGCACGAGGTGCGCCGCTTCCTGGCCACCCCGCCCGACGAGGAGCCCTCCACCCGCATCGAGTGCCGCATCCGGCACGCCTCGGGCCGCTGGCTCAACGTCGAGTCCACGGTCAACCGCTACCAGGGCGGCCTGATCTTCAACAGCCGCGACGTGACCGAACGGGTGCGGCTCCAGGCGCAGCTCCAGCACAACGCCTCCCACGACCCGCTGACCGACCTGCCCAACCGCGCGCTGTTCACCGAGCGCGTCCGCCAGGCGCTCGGCGGACGCCGCCGGGGGGACGCCGAGGCCGGCCACACGGCGGTCCTCTACATCGACCTCGACGGCTTCAAGGCGGTCAACGACACCATCGGCCACCAGGCGGGGGACGAACTGCTGGTCCAGGCGGCCCGCCGCCTGAGGGAGGCCGTACGGGCCGGGGACACCGCGGCCCGGCTCGGCGGCGACGAGTTCGCCGCGCTCATCGTCGGCGACGGGAGGTGCGACCGGGCCGAGCGCGAGTACCGCGTCCTGGAGATCGCCGAACGGCTGCGCACCACCCTCTCCCGGCCCTACCGCGTCGAGGGCGGCGAGGCGCGCGTCGCCGCCTCCATCGGCGTGGCCTTCGCCGAGCCCGGCGTGACCCCGGCCGTCCTGATGCGCCACGCCGACCTGGCGATGTACCGGGCCAAGCAGGCGGGCAAGAACCGCGTCGAGCTGTACGCCTCGCAGCCGCAGGCCGAGGCCGTCCGCCGCGCGGAGCTGACCACCGACCGGCTGCGCGGCGCGCTGGCCGAGAGCGAGTTCGCGCTGCTCCACCAGCCCGTGGTCGAGCTCTCCAGCGGAAAGATCACCTCGGTCGTCGCCCAGGCCCGCAGGCGCTCCGCCCGGGGCGTGCCGTTCCCGCCCGGCGAGCCCCCGCACGCCCCGCAGACCCAGTACGCCCCGCAGTACGGCCCGCGCGCGCAGCACGTCCCGGCCGCCGCGGGCGCCCGCGGGGACACCGGCGCCGAGACGGCCCGGTGGCTGCTGCGCAGGGCGGTCGAGCAGGCCGCCGAGCGCTATCGCGCGGGCTACTGCGTACCGGTGTCCGTACGGCTGGACGCGTGCCGCCTCACCGACCGGTCCACCACGCCGGCCGCCGTCGAGGCGCTGCTGTCCCGGCACGGGCTGCCGCCCGACGCCCTCGTCCTGGAGCTGGCCGACACCGATCCGCGTGTCTCCCTGGACGAGTTGGAGCTGTGGGTCACGGCGCTGCGGCGGATCGGCGTCGGCATCGCCCTGGACGGCTTCGGCGGCGCGCGCCCCGGCCTCGCCGCGCTCCGCAGGCTCCCCGCCGACATGCTGAGACTGGACCGCGCCCTGGTCGACGGCGTGGTGGAGTCCTCCCGGGTGCGCAAAATCACCTCCGGGCTGCTGCGGATCGCCGACGACCTCGGCATGCTCTCCGTCGCCGACGGGGTGGACCTGCCCGAACAGGCCGCGGCGCTGCGCGCGATGGGCTGCACCCACGCCCAGGGGGCGGCCTTCTCCAAGCCGCTGGACGAGCACCGGCTCAGGCACGCCCTGGCCCGCGGGAGCTACCCCGTCTCCGGCGGGGAGCAGCACGTCCCGGGCGGCGGCCGCTCGGTGGTGGTCGCCGGTTCGCTGCCCGTACGCAGGAGCGGAGCGGCCGGACCCGATCCGGTGACGCATCCTCCCCTGCGCCCGAATAGTGAGACGTCCGTCCCACCCACTTGACACCTCAGGCGCCACGGGAGGAAGGTCAGTGCCATGCGCACCCGAATTCTCGTACTTGGACAGCGCGTCGACTGACACGGGGCACGACCGCCCCGTGGACGACATCGACGCGCTCCCCTCGCTTGCCTGACGGCACGAGGGGTTTTTTGTTGCACCAGTACCAGCAGCGCTCGAGCGCGACCGACTCACAGCCACCCACAACGAGCGTCAAACCCTCACTCTCCGAGAAGAGATTGCGATGACCGAGCAGGCCACCGGGGCCCCCCGCCCGCAGCCGCGGGCCCGTACCGGCGGAGCGCAGCCGCAGCCCGCCACCGTCGAGCACGTCACGGGCGCCCAGTCCCTCATCCGTTCTCTCGAGGAAGTCGGCGCCGACACGGTATTCGGCATTCCCGGCGGCGCCATCCTGCCCGCCTACGACCCGATGATGGACTCCTCCCGGGTGCGCCACGTCCTCGTGCGCCACGAGCAGGGCGCGGGCCACGCCGCCACCGGCTACGCCCAGGCCACCGGCAGGGTCGGCGTCTGCATGGCCACGTCCGGCCCCGGCGCCACCAATCTGGTCACCCCCATCGCCGACGCGCACATGGACTCCGTCCCGCTGGTCGCGATCACCGGCCAGGTGGCCTCCAAGGCGATCGGCACCGACGCCTTCCAGGAAGCCGACATCTGCGGCATCACCATGCCGATCACCAAGCACAACTACCTGGTCACCGACCCGGCCGAGATCCCGCGGGTGATCGCCGAGGCGTTCCACATCGCCTCCACCGGCCGCCCCGGCCCGGTTCTGGTGGACATCGCCAAGGACGCCCTCCAGGCCCGGACGACCTTCTCCTGGCCCCCCACCGCCGAACTGCCCGGCTACCGCCCGGTCACCAAGCCGCACGCCAAGCAGATCCGCGAGGCCGCCCGGCTGATCACCGAGGCGAGCCGCCCGGTGCTGTACGTCGGCGGCGGCGTCCTGAAGGCCGGGGCCACCACCGAGCTGAAGGTGCTCGCCGAGCTGACCGGCGCCCCCGTCACCACCACCCTGATGGCGCTGGGGGCCTTCCCCGACAGCCACCCGCAGCACCTGGGCATGCCCGGCATGCACGGCACCGTCGCCGCCGTCACCGCCCTGCAGAAGGCCGACCTCATCGTCGCGCTCGGCGCCCGCTTCGACGACCGCGTCACCGGCAGGCTGGACTCCTTCGCGCCGTACGCCAAGATCGTGCACGCCGACATCGACCCGGCCGAGATCGGCAAGAACCGCGCGGCCGACGTCCCGATCGTCGGCGACGCCCGCGAGGTCATCGCCGACCTGATCGTGGCCGTCCGCGCCGAGCACGAGGCGGGCCACACCGGCGACCACACCGAGTGGTGGCAGCAGCTCGACCGCTGGCGCGAGACGTACCCGCTGGGCTACGACCACCCCGAGGACGGCTCCCTGGCCCCGCAGCAGGTCATCGAGCGCATCGGCGCCCTGGCCCCCGAGGGCACGGTCTTCGCCGCCGGCGTGGGCCAGCACCAGATGTGGGCCGCCCACTTCATCCGGTACGAGAAGCCCGCCACCTGGCTGAACTCCGGCGGTCTGGGCACCATGGGCTACGCCGTCCCGGCCGCGCTCGGCGCCAAGGCCGGCGTCCCGGACCGCACCGTCTGGGCCATCGACGGCGACGGCTGCTTCCAGATGACCAACCAGGAGCTGGTCACAGCCGCCCTCAACGGCATCCCGATCAAGGTCGCGATCATCAACAACGGCGCGCTGGGGATGGTCCGCCAGTGGCAGACCCTCTTCTACAACCAGCGCTACTCCAACACCGTGCTGCACAGCGGCCCGGACGCCGTCGCCCCCGAGAACAGGGGCACCCGCGTCCCGGACTTCGTGAAACTGGCGGAGGCCATGGGCTGCGTCGGCATCCGCTGCGAGGACCCCGCCCAGCTCGACGCGGTGATCGAGAAGGCCAACTCCATCAACGACCGCCCCGTCGTCGTGGACTTCATCGTCCACGAGGACGCGATGGTCTGGCCGATGGTCGCGGCAGGCACCTCCAACGACGAGGTCATGGCGGCGCGCGGCGTCCGCCCCGACTTCGGCGACAGCGACGACTGAGAACCCAGAGGAACCCGAGGAACGGACCACGCCCGATGTCCAAGCACACGCTCTCCGTCCTGGTGGAGAACACCCCCGGCATCCTCGCCCGGATCGCCGCGCTGTTCTCCCGCCGCGGTTTCAACATCGACTCGCTCGCCGTCGGAGTCACCGAGCACCCCGACATCTCCCGCATCACCATCGTGGTGAACGTCGAGGACCTCCCGCTGGAGCAGGTGACCAAGCAGCTCAACAAGCTCGTCAACGTGCTGAAGATCGTCGAGCTGGAGCCGGGGTCCGCCGTCCAGCGCGAACTCGTCCTGGTGAAGGTCCGCGCCGACAACGAGACCCGCTCGCAGATCGTCGAGATCGTCCAGCTCTTCCGCGCCAAGACCGTCGACGTCTCCCCGGAGGCCGTCACCATCGAGGCGACCGGCAGCAGCGACAAGCTGGAGGCCATGCTGAAGATGCTGGAGCAGTTCGGCATCAAGGAACTGGTCCAGTCCGGCACGATCGCGATCGGCCGCGGCGCGAGGTCGATCACCGACCGTTCGCTGCGCGCGCTCGACCGGACCGCATAGCGAGACCCCAGCCCGTCCCCGCCCGCACCGGCATACGGTGGCCCCGGCGGCGGTCCCGGGGACGGGCCCCGCACCCCCGGCCCGTACGGCAAGACCCCCGTACGGCAAGAACAACAAGGAGATACCCCAAGTGGCCGAGCTGTTCTACGACGACGACGCCGACCTGTCCATCATCCAGGGCCGCAAGGTCGCGGTCCTCGGTTACGGCAGCCAGGGCCACGCCCACGCCCTGTCCCTGCGCGACTCGGGAGTCGACGTCCGCGTCGGCCTCCCCGAGGGCTCCAAGTCCCGGGCGAAGGCCGAGGAGCAGGGGCTGCGCGTGGTGACCCCGGCCGAGGCCGCCGCCGAGGCCGACGTGATCATGGTCCTGGTGCCGGACCCGATCCAGGCCAAGGTCTACGAGGAGTCCATCGCCCCGAACCTCAAGGACGGCGACGCCCTCTTCTTCGGCCACGGCTTCAACATCCGCTTCGGCTTCATCAAGCCCCCGGCCGGCGTGGACGTCTGCATGGTCGCCCCCAAGGGCCCGGGCCACCTGGTCCGCCGCCAGTTCGAGGAGGGCCGCGGCGTGCCGTGCATCGCGGCGGTCGAGCAGGACGCCACGGGCAACGCCTTCCCGCTGGCCCTGTCGTACGCCAAGGGCATCGGCGGCACCCGGGCCGGCGTCATCAAGACCACCTTCACCGAGGAGACCGAGACCGACCTGTTCGGCGAGCAGGCCGTCCTGTGCGGCGGTGCCTCGGCGCTGGTCAAGGCGGGCTTCGAGACCCTGACCGAGGCCGGCTACCAGCCGGAGATCGCGTACTTCGAGTGCCTCCACGAGCTGAAGCTGATCGTGGACCTGATGTACGAGGGCGGCCTGGAGAAGATGCGCTGGTCGATCTCCGAGACCGCCGAGTGGGGCGACTACGTCACCGGCCCGCGGATCATCAACGAGAACACCAAGGCCGAGATGAAGAAGGTCCTCGCCGAGATCCAGGACGGCACCTTCGCCAGGAACTGGATGGCCGAGTACAACGCGGGCCTGCCGAAGTACAACGAGTACAAGAAGGCCGACTCCGACCACCTGCTGGAGACCACCGGCCGCGAGCTGCGCAAGCTCATGAGCTGGGTCAACGACGAGGACTGAGCACGGCGCCGGACCGGCCCCGTCCGGTCCGGGTCCGCAGCCGGCCGCGGCGGCCCGCGGGCGGGGCGGGCGGCTCCGGTGATCCCCCACCGGGGCCGCCCCTCCGCCGATACACTGCACACACAAGCGCGTCACAGGCTCACAGCGTCGTGCGTCTCCACGCGGCTGCCCACCTCCACCGCCCTCGGCCGTCGGGACGCGGCCGTCCTCCCCCGTGGCCCTCCGGCGCACGGGAGGGGCCCCCAGGACCAGTGAGGACTGAAGACCGAAGTGAGCAAACCCGTAGTACTCATCGCCGAAGAACTCTCCCCGGCCACGGTCGACGCCCTTGGCCCGGACTTCGAGATCCGGCACTGCAACGGAGCCGACCGAGCCGAGCTCCTCCCCGCCATCGCCGACGTCGACGCGATCCTGGTGCGCAGCGCCACCAAGGTCGACGCCGAGGCCATCGCCGCCGCCCGGCGGCTGAAGGTCATCGCCCGCGCGGGAGTCGGCCTCGACAACGTCGACGTCTCCGCCGCCACCAAGGCCGGCGTGATGGTCGTCAACGCGCCGACCTCCAACATCGTCACCGCCGCCGAGCTGGCCTGCGGTCTGCTGGTCGCCACCGCCCGCAACATCCCGCAGGCCAACAGCGCGCTGAAGAACGGCGAGTGGAAGCGCAGCAAGTACACCGGCGTCGAGCTGTCGGAGAAGACCCTCGGCGTCGTCGGCCTCGGCCGCATCGGCGTCCTGGTCGCCCAGCGGATGTCCGCCTTCGGCATGAAGATCGTGGCCTACGACCCCTACGTGCAGCCCGCGCGGGCCGCGCAGATGGGCGTCAAGCTGCTCTCCCTGGACGAGCTGCTGGAGGTCTCGGACTTCATCACCGTCCACCTGCCCAAGACCCCCGAGACGCTGGGCCTGATCGGCGACGAGGCGCTCCACAAGGTCAAGCCGACCGTGCGGATCGTCAACGCCGCGCGCGGCGGCATCGTCGACGAGGCGGCGCTGCTGTCGGCCCTGAAGGAGGGCCGGGTCGCGGGCGCGGGCCTGGACGTGTACGCCACCGAGCCGTGCACGGACTCCCCGCTGTTCGCCTTCGACAACGTCGTGTGCACCCCGCACCTGGGCGCCTCCACCGGCGAGGCCCAGGAGAAGGCGGGCATCGCGGTCGCCCGCTCGGTGCGGCTGGCGCTCGCCGGCGAGCTGGTCCCCGACGCGGTCAACGTCCAGGGCGGTGTGATCGCCGAGGAGGTGCGGCCCGGACTGCCGCTGGCCGAGCGGCTGGGGCGGATCTTCACCGCGCTGGCGGGCGAGGTCGCCGTCCGGCTCGACGTCGAGGTCTACGGCGAGATCACCCAGCACGACGTCAAGGTGCTCGAACTCTCCGCGCTCAAGGGCGTCTTCGAGGACGTCGTCGACGAGACGGTCAGCTACGTCAACGCCCCGCTGTTCGCGCAGGAGCGCGGCGTGGAGGTCCGGCTGACCACCAGCTCGGAGTCCCCGGAGCACCGCAACGTGGTGACCGTGCGCGGCACCCTCGGCAACGGCGAGGAGGTCTCGGTCTCGGGCACCCTGTCCGGCCCCAAGCACCTCCAGAAGATCGTCGCCGTCGGCGAGTACGACGTCGACCTGGCGCTGGCCGAGCACATGGCCTTCCTGCGGTACGCCGACCGCCCCGGCGTGGTCGGCACCGTCGGCCGCATCCTGGGCGAGGCCGGCATCAACATCGCCGGCATGCAGGTCTCCCGCGCGGAGGAGGGCGGCGAGGCGCTGGTCGCCCTCACCGTGGACGGCACCATCCCGCCCCCGGTGCTCGCCGAGATCGCGGACGAGATCGGTGCCACCTCGGCCCGCATCGTCAACCTGGAGGACTGATTTCCGGTCCCTCCTCCGGGTGAACTCCTCGGAGGGAATCCGGTGAACGGCACGGCGGCCCCGGCGCGGACATCCGCGCCGGGGCCGCCGCGTTCCGCGGCGCCGGGGCCGGGGAGCGCGGCCCGGCCCCCTCCAGCCTCCCGGCCTCTCGGCTCCCCTCGGCCCCTCGGCCCGTCACCCCCGGACCAGCCGTGCCGCCTTCAGCGCCATGTGCAGCAGCAGCCGGTCCTCGCCGTCGTCCAGGTCGAGGCCGGTGAGCTGTTCCACCCGCGACAGCCGGTAGTACAGCGTCTGCCGGTGGATGCCCAGCCGCGCCGCCGTACGGCCCGCCTGCCCCGCGCAGTCCAGGAACGCCTCGGCGGTACGGGCCATCTCCCGGCGGCCGGGCTCCAGCAGCGCCCGCACCGACGGGTCCGGTGCGCCGGCCGCGGAGGAGCCCGGGGAGCCGGGGGAGTCCGGGAAACCCGGGGAACCCGGAGGAGGGGCCAGCGCGGCCAGCATCCGGTACGGCCCGATCCGGTCCCACCGCGCCACCGGCCCCAGCCTGCTCTCCGCCCGCGCCGCCCGCGCCGCGGCCAGCGCCTGCCGCCAGGCGCCGGGCACCCCGCCCAGCCCCGTGCAGGGCTCGCCGATCCCCGCCGCCGCGCCGGCGCGCGGCGAGCGCAGCAGCCGCTCGGCGGCGGTACGGGCCGGGTCGACACCGCCGGGCGAGCGCAGCCGCACCAGGACGGCGAGCCCCGCGCCCCGTACCGCGCACACCGCGACCGCGCCGGGGATCCCGGGCGCCGCCGCGGACCCGCCGTCCGCCTCCTCCCACGGCACCACGGCCACCATCGCCAGCGGCCCCGCCGCCACGGACCCCAGCTCTCCGGCCAGTTCGGCCTCCGCGACCTCCACGGCCGCCCGGTGCCCCGGCGCCGCGGTGAGCAGGGCGCGCAGCAGATCGCCCAGACGCGCGCCCGCCCGGGACTCGGCGGCCAGCAGCGAGCCGATGCGGTCGGCGACGGCCCGTACGTCCGCGAGCCGGGGATCGGACAGCTCCAGCGCCCCGTCGTCCAGCAGCCAGATGTAGCCCAGCACCACGCCGCCGTGCCGCACCGGCACGCAGATCCGCCCCCGGAGCACCCCCGCCGACGGGTCCGGGGGAATCCGTACGGGCTCCACCGCCCGGGTGATGCCGAAGCTCTCGAACCAGGCCCGCACCCGCGCGGTCGAGCGGCGCTGGAGGATCGAGCGGGTGCGCACCGGGTCCATCAGCAGGGCCCCGTCCTCTCCGTCCTCCCCGTCCCCGTCGCCCTCGTGGGCCCCGAAGGCGATCAGCCCGAAGTCGCGGTTCTCCAGCGTCGCGGGCGTGCCGAGGAGGGCGGTCACCTCGTCGATCAGCACCTGGTAGTCCTCGCGCACCGTTCCGCGCCGCCTTTCTCCCCTCGTCCGCAGTACCCCGCGGACACCGCCATTGTCATACAGATGTCTGAGATCCGGCCCACGGAAGCGTGACAGCTGTCGATGGCGGGAAAGCGGAGCGATCCTTAGTTTCGACGGTGGCTTTCCAGCCGTTCGACCACCGTCAGAGAACCACCCGTGGAGGTGCCCCGTGCTGGGACCCGTGCTCCTCGCGGCCGCGCGCAGCGACAGCATCCGCCGCGTCGTCTCGGCCGCACCGGTCACCCGCCCCGTGGTGGACCGCTTCATCGCCGGAGAGCGACTCGACCAGGCCATGGCGACCGTCCGCTCCCTGGCCGGCCGGGGTCTGGAGGTCACCCTCGACCACCTGGGCGAGGACGTCACCGACCGTACCGAGGCCCTGCGCGCCCGCGACGCCTACCTCGCCCTGGCCGAGGCCCTGCGGGAGGCCGGCCTGGGGGTGCGGGCCGAGATGTCGGTGAAGCTCTCCGCCTTCGGACAGGCCCTGCCGGGCGGCGACGACATCGCGTACGCCAACGTCCTGCCGGTGGTGGAGGCCGCCGCCGAGGCGGGCACGACCGTCACCCTGGACATGGAGGACCACACCACGGTCGACTCCACCCTGGCCATCCTGGCCGCGCTGCGCGAGCGCTTCCCCGCCACCGGCGCCGTACTCCAGTCCTACCTGTACCGCACCGAGGACGACTGCCGCGCCCTGGCCGGCGAGGGCTCCCGGGTGCGCCTGGTCAAGGGCGCCTACAAGGAGCCCGCCTCCGTGGCCCTCCAGGACAAGCACGAGGTGGACCGGGCGTACGTCCGCTGCCTGCGGATCCTGATGGCGGGCGAGGGCTACCCGATGATCGGCTCCCACGACCCGCGGATGGTGGCCATCGCCCAGGAGCTGGCCCGCGGCGCCGGCCGCAAGCCGGACGAGTACGAGTTCCAGATGCTGTACGGCATCCGCACCGCCGAGCAGGAGCGGCTGGCCGGCGCCGGCCACCGGATGCGCGTGTACGTCCCGTACGGCACCGACTGGTACGGGTACTTCATGCGGCGCCTGGCCGAGCGCCCCGCCAACCTGGCGTTCTTCCTGCGCTCGCTGGCCACCAGAGGCTGAGCGGGGCGCGACCGCGCGCCGCGGCACCCCGCACCGCGCGCCGCCCGTCCGGCACACGACGTACGACGACACGACCGACCCCTCGAAGGAGACACGGCTCATGGACGCTGTGACCCAGGTCCCCACGCCGGTGAACGAGCCGGTGCACACCTACGCACCCGGCACGCCGGAGCGCGCCCGTCTCGAAACCAGGCTCAAGGAGCTGGCCGAGAACCCGATCGACCTGACGATGACCATCGGCGGGGAGCGGCGCCTCGGCGGCGGCGAGCGCTTCGACGTCGTACAGCCCCACAACCACAAGGCGGTGCTGGGCACCGCCGCCCACGCCACCCGGCAGGACGCGCAGGACGCCATCGACGCGGCGCTGGCCGCCGCCCCGATGTGGCGCTCGCTCTCCTTCGACGACCGCGCCGCGGTCTTCCTGCGCGCGGCCGAGCTGCTGGCCGGCCCCTGGCGCGAGACGCTGGCCGCCTCCACCATGCTGGGCCAGTCCAAGACGGCGCAGCAGGCGGAGATCGACACCCCCTGCGAGCTGGTCGACTTCTGGCGCTTCAACGTCCACTACGCCCGTCAGATCCTGGCCGAGCAGCCGGTGGCCAACTCCCCGGGCGTGTGGAACCGCATGGACCACCGTCCGCTGGAGGGCTTCGTCTACGCGATCACGCCCTTCAACTTCACCGCCATCGCGGGCAACCTCCCCACCGCCCCGGCGCTGATGGGCAACGTGGTCATCTGGAAGCCGTCCCCGACGCAGACGCACGCCGCCGTGCTGCTGATGCGGCTGCTGGAGGAGGCGGGGCTGCCGGCGGGCGTCATCAACCTGCTGACCGGTGACGGCAAGGAGGTCTCGGAGGTGGCGCTGGCCCACCCCGAGCTGGCCGGCATCCACTTCACCGGTTCGACGAAGACCTTCCAGTACCTGTGGAAGACGGTCGGGAACAACATCGAGAACTACAGGACCTACCCGCGACTGGTCGGCGAGACCGGCGGCAAGGACTTCATCGTCGCCCACCCCTCGGCCGACCCGGCGGTGCTGAGGACCGCGATGACCCGCGGCGCCTTCGAGTACCAGGGCCAGAAGTGCTCGGCCGCCTCGCGCGCCTACGTGCCGCGCTCCATCTGGGAGAACGGCTTCAAGGAGGAGTTCACGGCCGAGGTCGACGGCCTGACCATGGGCGACGTCACCGATCTGTCGAACTTCATGGGCGCCGTCATCGACGAGCGCGCCTTCGCCAAGAACAAGGCCGCCATCGACCGCGCGAAGTCCGACCCGGCCTGCGAGATCGTCGCCGGCGGCAGCTACGACGACAGCGTCGGCTACTTCGTCCGCCCGACCGTCATCACCTGCACCGACCCGGCGAGCGAGGTCTTCTGGCAGGAGTACTTCGGCCCGATCCTGGCCGTGCACGTCTACGACGACGCGGACTACGACAAGGTGCTGGAGCAGATGGAGGCGGTCGCCCCGTACGGCCTGACCGGCTGCGTCATCGCCCAGGACCGCGCCGCCGCGGCGCACGCCTGCGAGGTGCTGCGCTTCGCCGCGGGCAACTTCTACATCAACGACAAGCCCACCGGCGCCGTCGTCGGCCAGCAGCCCTTCGGCGGGGGCCGCGCCTCGGGCACCAACGACAAGGCGGGCTCCAAGCAGAACCTGGTGCGCTGGACGTCCACCCGCTCCATCAAGGAGAACCTGATCCCGCCGACCGACTACCGCTACCCCCACATGGGCTGAACCCTCCTCGACGGCCCATGAGCGGCGCCCCCGCCCGGATCCCCCGGGCGGGGGCGCCGTCGTGCGCGGGGCCGGGCGCCGCAGGCCGGCGACCGCCCCCGGCCGCGGGGCCCGCCGCGCGGCCGGGGGCGGTCGAGCTCTCGCTCGAACGGGTGGAGTGCGCGGTGTCACAGTGACGAAACCGCAGCTCAGGGAGGGTGCCGTCTCAGATAGTAGGAAGGCCAACTAATCGGCGGGACATTACAGCTTTCAGCCCTTACTTTGGTAGGAGCCGAACGTCTCGCTCCATCAGCGAATGGCGGATGAGGCGCCGTGCCCGTCGCAGGTGACCCCTGCCGCACCGGTCGCCCCCGCCGCTTACGGCGCGTTGGGAATCCCTCCTCTTTCCATCCTCCGGTTCCGTTCCCCCCAAGGGAGTTCGATCATGGACGAGACCGCACGCCGCCGTGCCCGTCACACCGCCCGCAACCACCACGACGACGCCGACCGCCGCAACGCGGCCGCCGCCCTCCAGAGGGCCCTGGACCGCCGCGACAACGGCGGTGCCACCGGCCACTGAGCCGGACCGCCGCGCGAGCCGCGGCCGGAACCGAGAGTCCCGGCCGCGGCTCGGGCGGCGCTCGCGCGGCGGTGGGGCGCCCGGTCCGCATCGCGGACAGTGCGTGTCATCTCCTGGGACGAGCGGTAGGGTCCCTCCCATGTCTCGCAGCATCGACCTCGCAGTGATCCCCGGTGACGGCATCGGCCGGGAAGTCGTGGCCCAGGGCCTGAAGGTCCTGTCCGCCGTCCTCCCGCAGGACGTGAAGCTGCAGACACGGGAGTACGACCTCGGCGCGGAGCGCTGGCACGCCACGGGAGAGACCCTGCCGGACGCGGAGCTGGAGCAGCTCAAGGGGCACGACGCCATCCTGCTCGGCGCGATCGGCGCCCCCTCGGTCCCCTCCGGCGTACTGGAGCGCGGACTGCTGCTCAAGCTGCGCTTCGCCTTCGACCACTACGTCAACCTGCGTCCCTCGAAGCTCTTCCCGAACACCGGGACGCCGCTCGCGGGCCGCCCGGACATCGACTTCGTCGTCGTCCGCGAGGGCACCGAGGGCCCGTACACCGGCAACGGCGGCTCCCTGCGCACCGGCACCCCGGCCGAGGTGGCCACCGAGGTCAGCGTGAACACCGCC
Source organism: Streptomyces sp. DH37 (assembly GCF_029813835.1). GTDB lineage: Bacteria > Actinomycetota > Actinomycetes > Streptomycetales > Streptomycetaceae > Streptomyces. The sequence goes on along the minus strand of NZ_JARVKV010000048.1, from coordinate 1,948 downwards.
TACGGCGTGGAGCGCGTGGTGCGGGACGCCTACGAGCGGGCGAAGGCCCGGCCGCGCAGGAAGCTCACGCTGGTCCACAAGAACAACGTCCTCGTGCACGCCGGCCACCTGTGGAAGAACATCTTCGACCGGGTCGGCGAGGAGTATCCCGAGGTCACCACTGACTACCTGCACGTGGACGCCGCGACGATCTTCTTCGTCACCCAGCCCGAGCGCTTCGACGTGATCGTCACCGACAACCTCTTCGGCGACATCCTCACCGACCTCGCCGCCGCCGTCACCGGCGGCATCGGACTGGCCGCCTCGGGGAACATCAACCCCACCGGCGCCTTCCCGTCGATGTTCGAGCCGGTCCACGGCTCCGCGCCCGACATCGCCGGCACCGGCAAGGCCGACCCCACGGCGACGATCCTGTCCGTCGCGCTGATGCTGCGGCACCTGGGCCACGAGCCCGAGGCGGCCCGCATCGAGGACGCGGTCTCGGCCGACCTCGCGGAGCGCTCCGCCGCCCGCACCACCGACGAGATCGGCGACGCCCTCGCGGCGCGAGTAGCCGGCTGACGTCCGGCCGTACGCTCCGTCCGGCCGGGCCGCAGGCGCCCGGCCGCTGGGCTACTCGGCGGTTGGGTGCGACCATCTACCACCAGGACCGCCCACCCGTGACCCCCCACGCGGTCTCCCGTACCCGATAATCGGACGTGGGGCCGCCGTATGCAGGGAAGCTCGGACGTCCTAGTACCACGGGGACGACGGGAGCGCGGTCCGCCACGACACCCAGTGAAGGACGCGCTCACCATGACGACGCCCCGTATCGAATTCGACCTCAAGCCCTCCGCGCAGCTGCTGCCCGCCGCGGAGCGCGAGGCGGTGCTCGCCAGCCCCGGCTTCGGCCGCCACTTCACCGACCACATGGTCACGATCCGGTGGACCGAGGGCCGCGGCTGGCACGACGCGCAGCTCCAGCCGTACGCCCCGCTCCAGATGGACCCGGCGAACATGACGCTGCACTACGCCCAGACGATCTTCGAGGGTCTGAAGGCGTACCGCCAGGCCGACGGCTCGGTCGCCGTCTTCCGCCCGGACGCCAACGCCCGGCGCTTCCAGCGGTCCGCGCGCCGGCTGGCGATGCCCGAGCTGCCGGTGGAGACCTTCGTCGAGGCCTGCGACCTGCTCGTGCAGCAGGACGAGGCGTGGGTGCCCAGCCAGGCCGAGCAGTCGCTGTACCTGCGGCCCTTCATGTTCGCCGCCGAGGTCGGGCTCGGCGTCAAGCCCGCGAACGAGTACCTGTTCATGGTGATCGCCTCGCCCGCCGGCGCCTACTTCCCGCGCGGCGTCAGGCCCGTCTCGGTCTGGCTGTCGCAGGAGTACGTGCGCGCCGCCCCCGGCGGCACGGGCGAGGCGAAGACGGGCGGCAACTACGCGGCCTCCCTCGTCGCCCAGGCGGAGGCCGCCGAGCACGGCTGCGACCAGGTGGTCTGGCTGGACGCCGGCGAGCGCCGCTGGATCGAGGAGATGGGCGGCATGAACATGTACTTCGTGTTCGGCTCGGGCAGGGACGCCACCATCGTCACCCCCAAGCTGACCGGCACCCTGCTGCCCGGCATCACCCGCGACTCGCTGCTGACCATCGCCTCCGACCTGGGCTACCGCACCGAGGAGCGGCTCATCTCCGTCGACGACTGGCGGGAGGGCAACGCCGACGGCTCGATCACCGAGGTGTTCGCGTGCGGCACCGCGGCCGTCATCACCCCGGTCGGCGCGGTGAAGTCCGCCGCCGGCGAATGGACCGTCGGCGACGGCGAGCCGGGCGGGATCACGATGGAGCTGCGCGAGGCGCTGCTCGCCGTCCAGACCGGCCGCGCGGAGGACCGGCACGGCTGGATGCACCGGCTGACCTGAGTCCGGACCGGCGGGTGCGGGAGGGCCGGGACGCCCCCGGCCCTCCCGC
>NZ_JARVKV010000047.1 GCF_029813835.1 Streptomyces sp. DH37 | reverse complement strand
AGGCCCGCACCCTCCAGGGTGCGGGCCGCCGCGGCGTTCCCCGGGACGCGGTCCCGGATCCGGGTCAGCGCTGGTCGTTGCCCAGGTGGTGCACCAGCACCATGTTGGTGGTGCCGGGGACGCCGGGCGGCGAACCGGCCGTCATGATCATGGTGTCGCCGCTGTTGTACCGCTGGAGCTTGAGCAGTTCGGCGTCGACCAGGTCCACCATCTCGTCGGTGTGGTCCACGTGCGGCACCACGAAGGACTCCACGCCCCAGCTCAGCGTGAGCTGGCAGGCGGTGGACGGCTCGGTGGTGAAGGCCAGGATCGGCTGGGCGGCGCGGTACCGCGACAGCCGCCGGGCGGTGTCGCCGGACTTGGTGAAGGCGATCAGCGCCTTGCCGTTGAGGAAGTCGGCCATCTCGCACGCCGCGCGGGCCACCGAACCGCCCTGCGTGCGCGGCTTCTTGCCGGGCACCAGCGGCTGGAGGCCGCGCGAGAGCAGCTCCTCCTCCGCGGCCTGGACGATCTTCGACATCGTCTTGACCGTCTCGATCGGGTACTGGCCGACCGAGGACTCCGCCGAGAGCATCACCGCGTCCGCGCCGTCCAGGATCGCGTTGGCGACGTCGGAGGCCTCGGCGCGGGTGGGCCGGGAGTTGGTGATCATCGACTCCATCATCTGGGTCGCCACGATCACCGGCTTGGCGTTGCGGCGGCACATCTCGATGAGCCGCTTCTGCACCATCGGCACCTTCTCCAGCGGGTACTCCACCGCCAGGTCGCCGCGGGCCACCATCACGCCGTCGAACGCGAGGACGACGTCCTCCATGTTCTCGACGGCCTGCGGCTTCTCCACCTTGGCGATCACCGGCACCCGGCGGCCGACCTCGTCCATCACCCGGTGGACGTCGCGCACGTCGGCGGCGTCGCGGACGAAGGACAGCGCCACCATGTCGCAGCCCATCCGCAGCGCGAACTTCAGGTCCTCGACGTCCTTCTCCGACAGCGCGGGGACGTTGACCGCCACGCCGGGCAGGTTGATGCCCTTGTGGTCGGAGATCACACCGCCCTCGATGACGATGCAGCGCACCCGGGGGCCGTCCACGTCGATCACCTGGAGGGAGACGTTGCCGTCGTTGATCAGGATCGCCTCGCCCTTGGAGACGTCGGCGGGCAGCCCCTTGTACGTGGTGCCGCAGATGGTCCTGTCGCCGGGCACGTCCTCGGTGGTGATGGTGAACTCGTCACCGCGGACGAGTTCCACCGGGCCGTCGGCGAAGGTCTCCAGGCGGATCTTGGGGCCCTGGAGGTCGGCGAGGACGCCGATCGCGCGCCCGGTCTCCTGGGACGCCTTGCGGAGGCGGTGGTACCGCTCCTCGTGCTCCGGGTGGCTTCCATGGCTCATGTTGAAGCGGGCCACGTTCATGCCGGCCTCGATCAGCGTCTTGAGCTGATCGTAGGAGTCCACGGCGGGGCCCAGAGTGCAGACGATTTTGGAACGGCGCATGGGGGCGATCCTATCTTTTGTTCAGTGGCGGAACGTTCCAGGGGGTGAGCTGGCTCACTTCCGTCCCGGGGTGCCGCCCGTGACCAGCGCGTACGTCTGGTCGGCGATCTCCAGCTCCTCGTCGGTGGGCACCACGGCCACCGCGACCCGCGCGGTGGGCGGGGAGATCAGCCGGGGCCCGTCGCCGCGCGCCGCGTTCAGCTCCGCGTCCACGGCCAGGCCCAGACCCTCCAGCCCGGCGACGGCGGCCTGCCGCACCGGGGCGGCGTTCTCGCCGACCCCGGCGGTGAAGGCCACCGCGTCCACCCGGCCGAGCACCGCGCAGTAGGCGCCGATGTACTTCCTCAGCCGGTGGACGTAGACGTCGAAGGCCAGGCGCGCCGACTCCGCGTCCGGCCCCTCCCCCTCCATCCGGCGCAGCACCTCCCGCATGTCGTTGTCCCCGCACAGGCCCCGCAGGCCGCTGCGCTTGTTCAGCAGGACGTCGATCTCGTCGACCGACATCCCGGCGACCCGCGTCAGGTGGAAGATCACCGCCGGATCGATGTCACCCGAACGGGTGCCCATCACCAGGCCCTCCAGCGGGGTGAGCCCCATGGAGGTGTCCACGCACCGTCCGCCGCGCACCGCCGAGGCCGACGAGCCGTTGCCCAGGTGCAGCACGATGACGTTCGTCTCGGACGGCTCCCGGCCCAGCAGCCCGGCGGTCCTCCGCGAGACGTACGCGTGCGAGGTGCCGTGGAAGCCGTAGCGGCGCACCCGGTGGGCGTCGGCGACGGCGGTGTCGATGGCGTACCGGGCGGCGTACTCGGGCATCGTCGTGTGGAACGCGGTGTCGAAGACCGCCACCTGCGGCAGGTGCGGAGCCAGCGCCATGGCCGTGCGGATGCCCGCGAGGTTGGCCGGGTTGTGCAGCGGCGCGACGGGCACCAGGCGTTCGATCTCGGCCAGCACCGCGTCGTCGATCACGGTCGGCTCGGTGAAGAGGCGCCCGCCGTGCACCACCCGGTGGCCGATGGCGGCCAGTTCCGGGGAGTCCAGGCCCAGGCCGTCGCGGGCCAGCTCGTCGGCGACGGACTTGAGCGCCGTCCCGTGGTCGGCGACCGGCTCCTCGCGCTCGCGCCGAGGGCCGCCGGCCGGGGAGTGGCGCAGGTGGGAGGTGCGCTCGCCGATCCGCTCGATGAGCCCGGCGGCCGGGCGGGAGCCGTCGGCCATGTCCAGGAGCTGGTACTTCACCGACGAGGAGCCGGTGTTCAGGACGAGGACGCGGGTGCCCCTCACTCGTTCGCCGCCTTCCCGGCCGTTCCGGTCGCCGCACCCGGCCGGTCCGGCCCGCCCGGGGCCCTCCCGCCCTGCTGCGCCTGGATCGCGGTGATCGCCACGGTGGTGACGATGTCCTGCACCAGGGCGCCGCGCGAGAGGTCGTTGACCGGCTTGCGCAGGCCCTGCAGGACCGGGCCGACGGCCACCGCGCCGGCCGAGCGCTGGACGGCCTTGTAGGTGTTGTTGCCGGTGTTGAGGTCCGGGAAGACCAGCACGGTGGCCCGCCCCGCGACCTTCGACTCCGGCAGCTTGGTCGCCGCGACCGACGGCTCCACCGCGGCGTCGTACTGGATCGGCCCCTCCACCAGCAGGTCCGGGCGGCGCTCGCGCACCAGCTCCGTCGCCCGCCGCACCTTGTCCACGTCCGCGCCGGAGCCGGAGGTGCCGGTGGAGTACGACAGCATCGCGATCCGCGGGTCGACGCCGAACCGCGCGGCGGTGGCGGCCGACTGGACGGCGATGTCGGCGAGCTGCTCGGCGTCCGGGTCGGGGTTGACCGCGCAGTCGCCGTAGACCAGCACCTTCTCGGCCAGGCACATGAAGAACACCGAGGAGACGATCGCGGCGTCCGGCTTGGTGCGGATGACCTCGAAGGCCGGCCGCAGCGTCGCCGCCGTCGAGTGGGCCGCGCCCGAGACCATGCCGTCGGCCAGCCCCTCCTGGACCATCAGGACGCCGAAGTAGGAGACGTCGACCACCTGGTCGTAGGCCAGCTCGTAGGTGACGCCCTTGTGGGCGCGCAGCCTCGCGTACAGCTCGGCGAAGCGCTCGCGCAGCGGCGAGGTGTACGGGTCCACCACGCGGACGGAGGTGCCCGGCCCCTCGGGCACCTCCTCGGGGCCCAGCAGGCCCAGGTCGATGCCGAGCTCGGCGGTGCGCTTGCGGATCGCGCCCTCGTCGCCCAGCAGGGTCAGGTCGCACACGCCCCGGCGCATCAGCACCTCGGCCGCCCGCAGCACCCGCTCCTCGGCGCCCTCCGGCAGGACGACGTGGCGGCGGTCGGAGCGCGCCCGCTCGATCAGCTCGTGCTCGAACATCATCGGGGTGACCCGGTCGCTGCGGACCACCGAGAGGCGCTCGGTGAGCCGGGCGGTGTCCACGTGGTTCTCGAAGAGGCCGAGGGCGATCTCCGCCTTGCGCGGATTGGCCGTCGTCAGCCTGCCCTCCAGGGACATCAGCTCGCCGGCGGTGGGGAACGAGCCGCCGGGCACCGACAGCACCGGGGTGCCCGGGGAGAGCCGGGCGGCCAGCGCCATGGTCTCCTCGCCGGGCTGCTGCCCGACGGTGAGCAGCACCCCGGCGATGGCGGGGGAGCCCGCGGAGTGGGCGGCCAGCGAGCCGACGACCAGATCGGCCCGGTCGCCGGGGGTGATGACCATGCAGCCCTCGGTCAGGGCGGGCAGGAAGGTCGGCAGCGTGGCGCCGCCGAAGACGAAGCCGCGCACGTCGCGGGCGAGCCCGGCCGGATCCCCCTGGAGGACCTTCGCGCCCAGCGCCTCGGCGACCTGGGCGACGGTCGGCGCGGCCAGCGCGGGCTCCTCGGGCAGGGCGTACACCGGCACCGGCAGATGGCCGTCGAGGCCGGCGGCGGCGTGGCCGTCGGCGACCCGGTTGGCGATCATGGCGATGACCTCGCAGCCCAGCGAGGCGTACGCGTGGTGGGCGTTGCGGACCTCGGCGGTCAGCGAGTCGAGGTCCTGGCCGGTGCCGGCCACCACGGGCAGCACCGCCGCGCCGAACTCGTTGGCCAGCCGGGCGTTGAGCGTCAGCTCGGCGGGCAGGCCGGTGTCGGCGAAGTCGGTGCCCAGGACGAGGACGGCCTCGTAGTCGCGGGCGACGGCGCGGAAGCGGTCCACCAGCCGGGACACCAGCTCGTCGACGCCCCTGTCGGCCAGGGCGGCGGCGGCCTCGTCGTAGCCGAGCCCGACCACGGTCCCCGCGGGCTGGGACAGCCGGTAGCGGCTGCGCAGCAGGTCGTAGATGGGGTCCGGCCCGTCGTGGGCGAGGGGGCGGAAGACGCCGACCCGGCCGATCCGCCGGGACAGGAGTTCCATGACCCCCAGCTCCACGACCTGGCGGCCGTCCCCGCGGCCGATGCCGGTCACGTACACGCTGCGCGTCACGTGTGCTCTCCCTACTCGTCGCACCCCGGCCCGTCGCGGGCCGCGCTCCTCCGTCGGGTACCCGGGCGCACCGCCGTGGAAAAGTGCCGGACAAGCGGCGTTACCGGTACGTATCTGTGCTTACCTGCGCACTTGCTCCTTTGACTACCCTTGACCTTACCGCCGTGCCCGGTGGGGCCGCGTGCCGGTCGCGTCTCGAACGGTATGTGAGACGGACGGCGGCAATGCGTTCAGGACGTGAAAGAATCGCGGCGGCGCACCCCGAACCAGCAGCGAGCAGGAGAAACGATCCCCATGCGCATCGGAGTCCTCACCGCAGGCGGCGACTGCCCCGGTCTGAACGCCGTGATCCGTTCGGTCGTGCACCGTGCCGTGGTCGACCGGCACGACGAGGTCATCGGCTTCGAGGACGGGTTCAAGGGCCTGCTCGACGGCCGTTACCGCGAACTCGACATCGATTCCGTCTCCGGCATCCTCGCCCGGGGCGGCACCATCCTGGGCTCGGCCCGGCTGGAGCGCGACCGGCTGCGCGAGGCGTGCCAGAACTCCGAGGAACTGCTGGAGCGGCTCGGCCTCGACGCGCTCATCCCCATCGGCGGCGAGGGCACCCTCACCGCCTCCCGGATGCTCGCCGACGCCGGACTGCCGGTGGTCGGCGTGCCCAAGACGATCGACAACGACATCTCCGCCACCGACCGCACCTTCGGCTTCGACACGGCCGTCACCGTGGCCACCGAGGCGATCGACCGGCTGAAGACCACCGCCGAGTCCCACCAGCGCGTGATGGTCGTGGAGGTCATGGGGCGGCACGCGGGCTGGATCGCGCTGGAGGCCGGGATGGCCGGCGGCGCCCACGGCATCTGCGTGCCCGAGCGGCCCTTCCAGGTCGACGACCTGTGCAAGATGATCGAGGAGCGCTTCGCGCGCGGCAAGAAGTTCGCGGTGCTCTGCGTCGCCGAGGGCGCGCGCCCGGCCGAGGGCTCGATGCCGTACGAGAAGGGCCGGATCGACCAGTACGGGCACGAGCGCTTCACCGGCATCGGCAACCGGCTCGCCATCGAGCTGGAGCACCGTCTGGGCAAGGAGGCCCGGCCGGTCATCCTCGGCCACGTGCAGCGCGGCGGCACCCCCACCGCGTACGACCGCGTGCTGGCCACCCGCTTCGGCTGGCACGCCGTGGAGGCCGCGCACCGCGGCGACTTCGGCATGATGACGGCCCTGCGCGGCAACGAGATCGTGATGGCACCGCTGGCCGACGCGGTCGCCGAGCTGAAGACGGTGCCGCAGGACCGGATGGACGAGACCGAGGCCGTCTTCTGACCGGTCCCCGCACCGGCTGACGCCGTTTTGCCGCCGCGCCCGCGGCGCCCTTCCGGGGGCCGCCGCGGGCGCGGCGCGCGTCCGGGCCCGGCCCGGTCCCCGGCCGTGCGCCCGGCGCGGAGCCGCCGCCGGGGGCGGCCGTATCTCAGCCGCGCCAGCGGTAGTACAGCTCCGGCCGTCCCACCTGCCCGTACTGCGGGGTGCGCTCGGCCTGCCCGGCGCCGACCAGGTACTCCAGATAGCGGCGGGCGGTGATCCGGTTGACGCCCACCCGCTCGGCCGCCGCGCTCGCCGTCAGACCCTCCCCGGCGGCCGAGCGCAGCGCGGAGGTGACCGACTCCAGGGTGGCGGCGCTCAGCCCCTTGGGCAGCGTGACGCCTCCCGGCGCCCGCAGCGTGGCCAGCGCCCGGTCCACCTCCGCCTGGCTGCCGGCCTCCGCGCCCGCGGAGGTGGTGGTCATCCGGAACTGGGCGTACCGCTGGAGCCGGTCGCGCAGCGTGGGGAAGGTGAAGGGCTTCAGCACGTGCTGGACGACCCCGAGCGAGACCCCCTCGCGGACGACGGCCAGGTCGCGCGCGGAGGTGACGGCGAAGACGTCGGTGGTGTGGCCCGCCGCGCGCAGCGCCCGCACCAGGGCCAGGCCGTGGCCGTCGGGGAGGTAGAGGTCGAGCAGGATCAGGTCGACCTCCAGCCGGTCCAGGGCCCGCCCGGCCTCCGCCCGGGAGTGCGCCACCCCCGCGACGGTGAAGCCCGGCACCCGGGAGACGTACAGGGCGTGGGCGTCGGCGGCCACCGGGTCGTCCTCGACCACCAGCACCCGTATGGGCTCCCCGCCGCCCGCGCCGCCCCCGGTCACGCCCCCGCCCCCACGGCGGCGCGCAGCGGCAGCCGTACGGTGAACTCCGCGCCGCCGCCGGGCGCCCCGGCCAGCTCCACGGTGCCGCCGTGCCGCCGTGCGGTCTGCCGCACCAGCGCCAGGCCCAGTCCCCGGCCCCCGGGCCCGGCGGACTTGGTGGACCAGCCGCGCCGGAAGACCTCCTCGGCCGCCTCCGGACCGATGCCCGGCCCGCTGTCGGCCACGCGCAGCAGCAGCTCGCCCTCCGACGCCCGTACGGTCACCGTGACCCGGGCGGTACGGCCGCCCTCCGCGGCGCCTCCCGCCGTGCTCTCCGCAGCGCCCGCCGCCGTGCTCTCCGCAGCGCCCTCCGCGGCGTCGCAGGACGCGGCGTCGAGGGCGTTGTCGATCAGATTGCCCAGCACCGTCACCAGGTCCCGGGCGGTCAGGTCCGGCGGCAGCAGGCCGTCGTCGACGCTGCTGTCCTGGGTGAGCACCAGCTCCACGCCGCGCTCGTTCGCCTGCGCCGCCTTGCCCAGCAGCAGCGCGGCCAGCACCGGCTCGGCGACCGCCGCGACCACCTGGTCGGTCAGCGCCTGGGCCAGCTCCAGCTCGGCCGTGGCGAACTCCACCGCCTCCCGCTCCCGCCCCAGCTCGATCAGGGAGACCACGGCGTGCAGCCGGTTGGCGGCCTCGTGCGCCTGGGAGCGCAGGGCCTCGGCGAAGCCGCGCACCGAGTCCAGCTCGCCGGTGAGCGCCTGGAGTTCGGTGTGGTCGCGCAGGGTGACCACCGTGCCCCGCCGGTCGCGCACCGACACCGGCGAGGTGTTCACCACCACCACGCGCTCGTCCGTCAGGTGCACCTCGTCCACGCGCGGCTCGGAGGCCAGCAGCGCCCCGGTCAGCGGCGCGGGCAGGCCCAGCTCGGCGACGCCCAGCCCGACGACCTCGCGCCCGGTCAGGCCGAGCAGTTCGCGGGCGCCGTCGTTGATCAGGGCGATGCGGCGCTGCCCGTCGAGCATCACCAGCCCCTCGCGCACGGCGTGCAGCGTGGCCTGGTGGTAGGCGTGCATCCGGCTCAGCTCGGCGGCGTTCATGCCGTGGGTGTGGCGGCGCAGCCGGGCGTTGACCACGTACGTGCCCAGCCCGCCCAGCAGCACCGCGCCCCCGGCCACCGCGAGCAGGACGGCCATCTGCCGCTCCACCTCGGCCGTGATCCGCTCGACCGCGATCCCGGCGCTCACCAGGCCCACGATCCGCCCGCCGCCGTCGCGGACGGGCGTGACCACCCGCACCGAGGGGCCGAGCGTGCCGGTGTAGGTCTCGTGGAAGGTCTCGCCGCGCTGGGCCGGGCCGATGTGGCCCACGAAGGGCAGGCCGATGCGGTCGGGCTCGGGGTGCGTCCAGCGGATGCCGCGCGGATCCATGATCGTGACGAAGGTGACCCCGGTGTCGCGGCGGACCCGCTCGGCGTACGGCTGGAGGCGCGCGCTCGGGTCTGGCGAGGCGATCGCCTCCGCCACCGAGGGCGAGTCGGCGATCGTACGGGCCGTCGCGGTGGCCCGGTGCCGGGCCGAGGTCTCGGCCTGCTCCCGGTCGTTCAGGTAGGTGAACAGCGCGCACCCGGCCACCACGGCGGCCACCAGCACGACCTGCATCGCGAAGAGCTGGCCTGCCAGGCTGCGGGGACGGGACAGACGCATGGCCCCAGTCTGCCCGCTCACCTGCTCGATCGTCCCTCCCCGGAAGCCGGGCGCCTTGGCCGCCGGGCCGCCGCGCGAACCCCGCCACGGCCGGAATGCCGTCTTCCGGAAGGGTTTTCCGTGCACGTAATGCACGCAACCGTGATTGGCCTCACACCCGGGTGCATAGTCGCCGGGACTCCACGCGAGTCGGAGCCGCACCACCCGAGGAGCCCGACGTGCCACCCCAGAACGAGCAGGCCGAGCAGAGCGAGCAGGCCGAGCGGACCGCGCGGACGAAGAGACGCGACCGCACCCACTACCTCTACATCGCCGTGATCGCCGCGGTGCTGGCGGGCATCGTGCTCGGCTTCGCCGCCCCCGGCGTCGCCAAGGAGCTCAAGCCGCTGGGCACCGGGTTCGTCAACCTCATCAAGATGATGATCTCGCCGGTGATCTTCTGCACCATCGTGCTGGGCATCGGCTCGGTGCGGAAGGCCGCCAAGGTCGGCGCGGTGGGCGGGCTCGCGCTCGGCTACTTCATGGTGATGTCCACCGTCGCCCTGGCCATCGGCCTGGTCGTCGGCAACGTGCTGGACCCCGGTTCCGGGCTCCGGCTCACCGAGGAGGCCAGGAGCGCCGGCGCGGCGCAGGCCGAGGGCGCCGGCGAGGGCACGGTCGACTTCCTGCTCGGCATCGTCCCGACGACGCTGGTCTCCGCCTTCACCGAGGGCGAGGTCCTCCAGACCCTGCTGGTGGCCCTGCTGGTGGGCTTCGCCCTCCAGGCGATGGGCCCGGCCGGCGAACCGGTGCTGCGCGGCGTCGGCCACATCCAGCGACTGGTCTTCCGCGTGCTCGCCATGATCATGTGGGTGGCCCCGGTCGGCGCCTTCGGCGCCATCGCCGCGGTGGTCGGCGAGACGGGCGTGGACGCGCTGACGTCCCTGGCCGTCATCATGATCGGCTTCTACGCCACCTGCCTGCTGTTCGTCTTCGTGGTGCTGGGCGCGCTGCTGAAGCTGGTGGCGGGCCTGAACATCCTCACCCTGCTCAGGTACCTGGGCCGCGAGTTCCTGCTGATCCTGTCCACCTCCTCGTCGGAGTCGGCGCTGCCGCGCCTGATCGCGAAGATGGAGCACCTGGGCGTCAGCAAGCCGGTCGTGGGGATCACCGTCCCCACCGGCTACTCCTTCAACCTCGACGGCACCGCCATCTACCTGACGATGGCCTCCCTGTTCGTGGCCGAGGCGATGGGCGACCCGCTCTCGGTGGGCCAGCAGATCTCCCTGCTCGTCTTCATGATCATCGCTTCGAAGGGCGCGGCGGGCGTCACCGGCGCCGGTCTGGCCACCCTCGCCGGCGGCCTGCAGTCCCACCGCCCCGAACTGGTGGACGGCGTCGGCCTGATCGTCGGCATCGACCGCTTCATGAGCGAGGCCCGCGCGCTGACCAACTTCGCCGGCAACGCGGTCGCCACCGTCCTGGTCGGCACCTGGACCAAGGAGATCGACGGGGAGCGGGTGCGGGAGGTGCTGGCCGGCCGCGTCCCGTTCGATGAGCGGACACTCCTCGACGACGGCGGCGACGGCGGCGACACCGACGACAACGGCAATGGCGGCGACACCGACGGCGCCGACGACACCGACGACAACGCCGCCGCCGGCGAGGGTGGCCGGACCGGCGCCCCCGGCGACACCGGGACCACGCGGGAACCCGCCCCCACCGGGCCCGCCTCCAGGAGGCCCGCGGGCGTCTGACCTCCCCGTATCCGCCCCGGGCCCCACCGCACGGCCCTGTCCGCTCCCCCCACTGGACAGGGCCGTGCGGCCTTTCGCGCGGTCAGGCCGGGACGAGCCAGATCGTCGCCAGCGGCGGCAGCGTCGGGGCGATGGAGGCCGGGCGGCCGTGGGCCGGGGCCGAGTCGGTCTTCAGCGGCTCCGGATTGCCCACGCCGCTCCCGCCGTACCGCGGGGCGTCGGTGTTGAGGACCTCCCGCCAGGCGGGCGCCTCGTCCGGGACGCCGAGCCGGTAGTCGTGGCGGACGACGGGCGAGAAGTTGGAGACGGCGATCAGGGGGGTGCCGTCCGCGGAGTACCGCAGGAACGCGAAGACGTTGTCGTCGGCCGCGCCCCCCTCGATCCACGAGAAGCCCGCCGGATCGGTGTCCAGCTCCCACAGCGCGGGCGTGGCGGTGTAGACGCGGTTGAGGTCGCGGACCAGGTCGCGCACCCCCTCGTGGTCGCCGGCGGCGGAGTACGCCGGGTCCAGCAGCCACCAGTCCGGCCCGTGCGCCTCCGACCACTCCGCGCCCTGGGCGAACTCCTGCCCCATGAACAGCAGCTGCTTGCCCGGGTGGGACCACATGAAGCCCAGGTACGCCCGGTGGTTGGCCCGCTGCTGCCACCAGTCGCCCGGCATCTTCGACACCAGCGACCGCTTGCCGTGCACCACCTCGTCGTGGGAGATGGGCAGGATGTAGTTCTCCGAGTAGGCGTACACCATCGAGAACGTCATCTCGTTGTGGTGGTACCTGCGGTGGATCGGCTCCTTGGTCATGTACTCCAGGGAGTCGTGCATCCAGCCCATGTTCCACTTGAAGCCGAAGCCCAGCCCGCCGAAGCCGCCCGGCCCGGTGTGGTGGGTGGCGCGGGTGACGCCGTCCCAGGCGGTGGACTCCTCGGCTGCGGTGATCACACCGGGGCAGCGGCGGTAGACGGTGGCGTTCATCTCCTGGAGGAAGGCCACCGCGTCCAGGTTCTCCCGGCCGCCGTGGACGTTGGGGGTCCACTGGCCGGGCTCGCGCGAGTAGTCGAGGTAGAGCATCGAGGCGACGGCGTCCACGCGCAGGCCGTCGATGTGGAACTCCTCGCACCAGTAGACCGCGTTGGCGACCAGGAAGTTGCGGACCTCGGTGCGGCCGAAGTTGAACTCCAGCGTCCCCCAGTCCGGGTGCTCGGCGCGGGCCGGGTCGGAGTGCTCGTACAGCGCGGTGCCGTCGAAGCGGGCCAGGGCCCACTCGTCCTTGGGGAAGTGCGCGGGCACCCAGTCCATCAGCACGCCGATGCCCTCCTGGTGGAGGCGGTCGACCAGGTACCGGAAGTCGTCGGGCGTGCCCATCCGCGAGGTGGGCGCGTAGAAGCCGGTGACCTGGTAGCCCCAGGAGCCGCCGAAGGGGTGCTCGGCGACCGGCATCAGCTCCACGTGCGTGAAGCCCAGGTCCCTCACGTACGCCGGGAGCTGCTCGGCCAGCTCGCGGTAGGTCAGGCCGGGCCGCCAGGAGGGCAGGTGCACCTCGTAGACCGACAGGGGCGCCCGGTGCGGCGGGCGCTCGGCCCGGCGCGCCATCCACTCCCCGTCGTGCCAGGTGTGGACCGAGTCCTCCACGATCGAGGCGGTCGCGGGCGGCACCTCGGTGCGGCGGGCCATCGGGTCGGCGCGCAGGGTGTGGGAGCCGTCGGGGCGGGTGATGTCGAACTTGTACAGCGCGCCCGGCCCGACGCCGGGCAGGAACACCTCCCACACGCCGCTGCCGCCCAGCGAGCGCATGGGGCAGGCGGTCCCGTCCCAGTAGTTGAAGTCCCCGGCGACCCGCACCCCCAGCGCGTTGGGCGCCCAGACGGTGAAGCGGGTGCCGGACACCCCGTCGACGCTCATGGGCCGGGCGCCGAGCGCCCGCCACAGCTCCTCGTGACGGCCCTCGCCGATCAGGTGCAGGTCCAGCTCGCCGAGGGCGGGCGGGAAGCGGTACGGGTCCTCGGTCTCGATCTCGTCCTCGCCGGGCTCCTCGCCGTAGCGCACCAGCAGCCGGTAGGAGGGGAGCGAGGACCCGGCCGCCAGCGGGAGCACCCCGGAGAACAGCCCGTCCCCGTCGTCGTGCAGCTCGGCCCGCATGCCCCCGGCCAGGACGGCCACCGAGCGGGCGTACGGGCGCAGCGTGCGGAACAGCACCCCGCCGGGCACCTCGTGCGGGCCGAGCACCGTGTGCGGGTCGTGGTGGGAGCCGTGCAGCAGGCGCTGGCGCTCACCGGGGTCCAGCGGGGCGGCGGCGCCCACGCCGTGCCCGGCCGGCGCGTCGTCGCTCCGGCGCGGCGCGGGCGGACGGGCGCCGGGCCAGTTGGGCGCGTGGTCCTTCAGCGGCTCGGTCTGGGGCCGGGCGACCGGCCCGGAGGCGGCGGCCTTCCCGGCCGGGACCTTCTTCGCGACCGCCTCCTTCACGGCCGTCCTCCCGGCCGGCGCCTTCTTCGCGACCGCCTTCTTGGTCACCGTCTTCTCGGTCGCGGTCTTCTTGGCGGCCGTCTTCTTCGCGGCGGTCTTCTTGGCCGGAACCTTCTTGGCCGGGGCCTCCTTCGCGGCGGTCTTCTTGGCGGTCTTCTTCGCGGTGGCCTTCTTGGCGGTCTTCTTGACCGCCTTCTTGACCGCCTTCTTGGCGGTCTTCGCGGCGGCCTCCGCCGCGGTCCCCTCCCCGGCGGACTCCGCGGTCCCGGCCGGGTCCTCCGGACCGGTGGCTCCGGAGGACCCGGCCGGGACGGCGTCCTCGTCCCGGGGGCTGGTGCGGACGGGCCGCTGGGAAGCGTCGGGGAGCGGTCGGCTGTCGGGACGGGGGGTCACGGAAGAAGCCTCCTGTGCACGGAATCGTTCAGGTGTCCGCGAGACGCTGGACGGCGGACATCGGGATGGCGAGCCAGGCGGGTCGGTGCCTGGCCTCGTACAGCACTTCGTAGACGGCCTTGTCCGTCTCGTACGCGCGCAGCAGGACGTCCTCTTCGCGCGGGTCGGAGCCGGAGGCTTCGGCGTAGCCGGAGCAGTAGGCGTCACGATTCTTCTCGGACCACTCGCGGGCCCACCCGGCGTCGTCGGGGGACGTGCGGGCGTGCTGGCACGCCGCGTAGTCGAACGAGCGCAGTATGCCCGCGATGTCCCGCACCACCGGCTGGGGGCGGCGGCGCTCGGCGATCGGGCGGGCGGGCTCGCCCTCGAAGTCGATGATCGACCAGCGGTCGGCGTCGCCCGCGCACAGCGCCTGGCCGAGGTGGAGGTCGCCGTGGATCCGCTGGGCGGACCAGGACCGTCCGCTGCGGCCGAGGTCGGCGACGGCGTTGAAGACGGTGTGCAGCTTCCCCCGGTACGGGCGCAGGGCGGGCACGGCGGCGGCCGCGGCCTCCAGGCGCTCGTTCATGCCGGAGGCGATGAACTCCAGTTGCCGCCGTCCCAGCGCGGTCACCGGCAGGGCCTGCGCCAGCGTGGTGTGCACCTCGGCGATCGCCCGGCCCAGCGCCCGCGCGGAACCGGAGAAGTCGCCGTGCGAGGCCAGCGAGTGCAGCGCGAGCTGCCAGCCGTCGCTGGTGCCGGGCAGGAAGGGCTGGAGCACGCCCAGCGTCATCGGCTCGCCCGCCTCGCTGCCCTCGCCGGGGCGCGCCTCGAACCAGGCGGCCGGCGCGGGCACCCGGTCCGACCCCGCCCGCGCCAGGGCGAGCGGCAGTTCCAGGTCCGGGTTGACGCCGGGGCTGACGCGGCGGAAGAGCTTGAGGATGTAGCGGTCGCCGTAGACCACCGAGGAGTTCGACTGCTCCACGCTCAGCGGCCTGGGGGGCAGCCCCTGCGGGATCGCGGTGCCGCGCTCCCGCTGGAAGAGCAGCGGCCCGAGCCGCCCGGGGGAGCGCAGCCGCTCCAGCAGGACGGCGGCCAGCCGCGGGTCGTGCAGGGCCTCGTACACCGTGCGGCCGGCCAGCGGCCCGTCGGCGGGGTGGCCGATCAGGGATCCGGCCAGCGGCGGCGGCAGGGCGCCGCGCACGCCGAGCAGCAGCTGGTAGCAGTCGGCGGGAACCGGATGGGTCTGCTCCGGCCCACCGGGCTGGCGGGCCTGCACGAGCAGGTGCAGCAGGCCCGGCGCGGCTCCGCTCGTGCACGGCAGCAGCTCGGTGGCGGCGACGAGGGCGAACCCGCTGACGGGCCGCCCCTTCCCGGCGAACCAGCGTTGCCGCGGAAGCCATTCGGTGAGCAGTGGTGTGAGCGAACGCAGCAGCGCCGCGCCCTCTGACTCGCGCGTGGCGACGACGGCGGCACGCGGCGAGGAGCTGTCCGACATGGCGTCCTTTCCCCGGGCACACGAAAGGTACGGCAGAGTGTCCCGGATTGCGGCTGTGGCTGTCCGGCGGTGCGGGACGTGTCGGGGAGTACCCACCAAGCGGGCTAGTGAACTCGTCTGAGCGGTGCGATCGATGGTGGTGGCAATACTGCCCGCGGTGGCCCGGGCCTAACCCGTGGTTGGGCTTCTTCCCGGGCCACCGCGTCTCATGCCTGCCCTACTCCTGCCGCACGCGCCTCACGCCTGCTCGCGCAGCCGGAACCAGTAGAAGCCGTGTCCCGCCAGCGTCAGCAGGTACGGCAGTTCGCCGATGGGCGGGAAGCGCACCCCGCCGATCAGCTCCACCGGGTGGCGTCCGTTGAAGGCGTTCAGGTCCAGCTCGGTGGGCTGCGGGAACCGCGAGAAGTTGTGCACGCACAGCACGAGGTCGTCCCCGTACTCGCGCAGGAAGGCGAGCACCGCCGGGTTGGACGAGGGCAGTTCGGTGTACGAGCCCAGCCCGAAGGCCGGGTTCTGCTTGCGGATCTCGATCATCCGGCGGGTCCAGTGCAGCAGCGACGAGGGGCTGCTCATGGCGGCCTCGACGTTGGTGACCTGGTAGCCGTGGACCGGGTCCATGATCGTGGGCAGGAACAGCCGGCCCGGATCGCAGGAGGAGAAGCCCGCGTTGCGGTCGGGCGTCCACTGCATGGGCGTGCGCACCGCGTCCCGGTCGCCCAGCCAGATGTTGTCGCCCATGCCGATCTCGTCGCCGTAGTAGAGGATCGGCGAGCCCGGCAGGGACAGCAGCAGGGCGGTGAACAGCTCGATCTGGTTGCGGTCGTTGTCCAGCAGCGTGGCGAGCCGGCGCCGGATGCCGATGTTGGCGCGCATCCGCGGGTCCTTGGCGTACTCCGCGTACATGTAGTCGCGCTCTTCGTCGGTGACCATCTCCAGGGTCAGCTCGTCGTGGTTGCGCAGGAAGATCCCCCACTGGCAGCCCGACGGGATGGCCGGGGTCTTGGCCAGGACCTCGGAGACCGGGTAGCGCGACTCGCGCCGCACCGCCATGAAGATGCGCGGCATGACGGGGAAGTGGAACGCCATGTGGCACTCGTCGCCGCCCTTGGAGTAGTCGCCGAAGTAGTCGACCACGTCCTCCGGCCACTGGTTGGCCTCGGCCAGCAGCACGGTGTCGGGGTAGTGGGCGTCGATCTCGGCGCGGACCTTCCTGAGGAACTCGTGGGTCTGCGGCAGGTTCTCGCAGTTGGTGCCCTCCTGCGCGTACAGGTAGGGGACCGCGTCCAGCCGGAACCCGTCGATGCCCAGGTCCAGCCAGAACTTCAGGGCCGAGATCATCTCCTCCTGCACCCGCGGGTTCTCGTAGTTGAGGTCCGGCTGGTGGGAGAAGAAGCGGTGCCAGTAGTACTGCTTGCGCACCGGGTCGAACGTCCAGTTGGACACCTCGGTGTCGACGAAGATGATGCGGGCGTCCGGGTACTGCTTGTCGTCGTCGGCCCACATGTAGTAGTCGCCGTAGGGCCCGTCGGGGTCGCGCCGGGACTCCTGGAACCACGGGTGCTGGTCGCTGGTGTGGTTCATGACCATGTCGATGATGACCCGCATGCCGCGCTGGTGCGCGGCGTCCACGAACTCCACGAAGTCGGCGAGGTCGCCGAACTCCGGGAGGACGGAGGTGTAGTCGGCGACGTCGTAGCCGCCGTCCCGCAGCGGGGACTTGAAGAACGGGGGCAGCCAGAGGCAGTCCACGCCCAGCCACTGCAGGTAGTCGAGCCGGGCGGTGAGGCCCTTCAGATCGCCGATGCCGTCGCCGTTGCTGTCCTGGAAGGACCGGACCAGCACTTCATAGAAGACGGCCCTCTTGAACCAATCGGGATCGCGGTCCTTGGCGGGCGTGTCCTCGAACGTGTCGATGACGGGTTCATTGACGGTCATGGTTGGGTGACCCTCCGGTCTGTGAGGACGGTCGCAGGGTGAGGATGTGCGCGGGTGCCGCGGCACGGCCCGGCTCCAGGCGCACATAGTTGTCCCTGCCCCAGTGATAGGTCTCGCCGGTGAGCTCGTCGCGCACCGGGAAAGGATCGGCGCCACTCTCCTGGGCGGGCGTGAGGCCGAGTTCCGCCAGGTCCAACGAGACCGTGGCCTCGTGGGTGTGGTGGGGATCGAGGTTGACCACCGTGAGAACCGTGTCGGCGTACGGCCGTGTACTGCGCTTCGAGTAGACGATGACCGACGGGTTGTCGGCGTGGTGGAAGCGCAGATTGCGCAGCTCCTGCAGTGCCGGATGGCGGCGGCGCAGCCGGTTCAGCTCGGTGATGAGCGGGGCGATGGTGGTGCCCGCACGCTCCGCGGCCGCCCAGTCGCGCGGGCGGAGCTGGTACTTCTCCGAGTCAAGGTACTCCTCGCTGCCCGGCCGCACCGGCGTCGACTCGCACAGCTCGTAGCCCGAGTAGACCCCCCAGGTGGGAGAGAGGGTCGCGGCGAGCACCGCACGGATCTCGAACGCGTGGCGGCCGCCGGTCTGGAGGTACTCGTTGAGGATGTCGGGAGTGTTGACGAAGAAGTTGGGCCTCATGTAGGAGGCCGCGTCCCCGGAGAGCTCGGTGAGGTACTCGGTCAGCTCGTCCTTGCCGTTGCGCCACGTGAAGTAGGTGTAGGACTGCTGGAAGCCGATCTTGGCGAGGGTGTGCATCATCGCGGGGCGGGTGAACGCCTCGGCGAGGAAGACGACGTCCGGGTCGGTCCTGTTGATCTCGCCGATCACCTTCTCCCAGAAGACGACCGGCTTGGTGTGCGGGTTGTCCACGCGGAAGATCCGCACCCCGTGGGACATCCACATCCGCAGGATCCGCAGGGTCTCCCCGACGATCCCGTCCATGTCCCGGTCGAACGCGATGGGGTAGATGTCCTGGTACTTCTTCGGCGGGTTCTCGGCGTAGGCGATCGAGCCGTCGGGGCGGTGGTGGAACCACTCCGGGTGCTCCTTGACCCACGGGTGGTCCGGGGAGCACTGCAGGGCGAAGTCCAGGGCCACCTCCATCTCCAGCTCGCGGGCGCGCGCCACGAAGCGGTCGAAGTCCTCGAAGGTGCCGAGGTCCGGGTGGATCGCGTCGTGCCCGCCGGCGGACGAGCCGATGGCCCAGGGGCTGCCGACGTCGTCGGGGCCGGCGGTGAGGGAGTTGTTGGGGCCCTTGCGGAACGCCTCGCCGATGGGGTGGATCGGCGGCAGGTAGACCACGTCGAACCCCATCGCGGCCACCGCGGGCAGCCGTTCGGCGGCCGTGCGCAGGGTGCCGGGGACGGGCGGCTCGCCCTCCCTCACCACCGCGCCCTCCGAGCGCGGGAAGAACTCGTACCACGAGCCGAACAGCGCCCTCCTGCGCTCCACCAGCAGCGGCAGCGGGCGGGTGGCGGTGACCGGCTCCCGCAGCGGGTGGCGGTCCAGCACGGCCGTCACCTCCGGCGCCAGCGCCGCCGCCAGCCGCGCGGCGACCGGGCGGGAGGCGTCGCGCAGGGCGTCCACCGCTTCGAGGACGGCCGCGCGGCCGTCCTCCTCGGGCACTCCGGCGGCGGCCCGCTCGTGCAGGCCCGCTCCCTCGGCGAGGGTCAGCTCCGCGTCGATCCCCGCCGGGACCTTGATCCCCGCGTTGTGCCGCCAGGTGCCGATCGGATCGCCCCACGCCTCGACGGCGTAGGTCCAGCGGCCCTCCGCGTCGGGGGTGACGTCGGCGCCCCAGCGGTCGGTGCCGGGCGCCAGCTCCCGCATCGGGGTCCATGGACCGGGCCTCCCGTCCGGATCGCGCAGGACCACGTTCGCGCCGACCGCGTCGTGCCCTTCGCGGAAGACGGTGGCCGAGACCCGGAAGGTCTCGCCGGCCACGGCCTTCGCCGGGCGGCGCCCGCAGTCGACGAGCGGGTGGACGTCCAGTACGGGAATGCGACCGATCATTGGATCACCTGGTGGCGTTACGGATGGTTTTGTTCTTTCTATCTGTTCCACAGACCGTTGACGGGCCGGGGGCATGGCCGCTCCTGTCCGCTTTCACTCGGCTGGCGTGACGGTTGTCTTGGGAGTGCCCCGAAAGGGCAGTAGGAAAAGAGCCTGCCCGCCCGGGCGGGGCGGGCAATCGACCCCAACGTGAACTACTCGTAAGCAATCGTGCCCAACGGGACCGTTCCCATCACGGGCCGGAGAAGTCCTCCTCCCTCCGGGCCGGCGGCGGCACCGGGTGCCAGGAGAGGGGCACGCGGAGGCGCGGCGCGCGGGCGCGCGGAACATGCGCGCATATGAGCCTATGGGGCCGTTCGAGATGTGATTCCGGGTTACGGGGCGAAAAGGCCGGTGATCCCGCTACCGTCGAGGTGTGAAGGCCATTCGTCGATTCTCTGTACGTCCCGTCCTTCCGGAACCCCTACGACCGCTCAGTGACCTGGCGCACAACCTGCGCTGGTCCTGGCACCCCGAGACCAGAGAGCTCTTCCGCTCGGCCGATCCCGACGGCTGGCGGGCCTCCGGCGGCGACCCGGTGCGGATGCTGGGGACCCTGTCCGCCCGGCGGCTGGGGGAGCTGGCCGGCGACCGCGGTTTCCTGCGGCGGCTCTCCGTCGTCGCCGGCGACCTGCAGGACTACCTGACCGAGCCGCGCTGGTACCAGCGGGCGGAGGGCGAACTGCCCGCCGCCGTGGCCTACTTCTCCCCCGAGTTCGGCATCACCGCGGCCCTGCCGCAGTACTCCGGCGGGCTCGGCATCCTCGCCGGGGACCACCTCAAGGCCGCCAGCGACCTCGGCGCCCCGCTGATCGGCGTGGGGCTGCTGTACCGGCACGGCTACTTCCGCCAGAGCCTGTCGCGCGACGGCTGGCAGCAGGAGCGGTACCCCGTCCTGGACCCCAACGAGATGCCGCTGGAACTGCTGCGCGAGCCCGGCGGCGCTCCGGTCCGCGTGGACCTGCGGCTGCCCGGCGGACGCACCCTGCGCGCCCATGTCTGGCAGGCCCGCGTCGGCCGCGTCCCCCTGCTGCTGCTCGACTCCGACGTGGAGGACAACGCCCCGCGCGAACGCGACGTCACCGACCGCCTCTACGGCGGCGGCAGCGAGCACCGGCTGCTCCAGGAGATGCTGCTGGGCATCGGCGGGGTGCGGGCGGTGCGCGCGTACTGCCGCGTCACCGGCCACCCCGCGCCCGAGGTGTTCCACACCAACGAGGGGCACGCCGGCTTCCTCGGCCTGGAGCGCATCCGGGAACTGAGCGGGGAGGGCGTCTCCTTCGACACCGCGCTGGAGGCCGTGCGCGCCGGGACGGTGTTCACCACCCACACCCCCGTCCCCGCCGGCATCGACCGCTTCGACCGCGACCTGGTCGCCCGCCACCTCGGCGACGACGGGGAGTTGCCCGGCGTGGACGTGGAGCAGGTGCTGGGGCTGGGCACCGAGACCTACCCCGGCGGCGAGCCGGGCCTGTTCAACATGGCGGTGATGGGCCTGCGGCTCGCCCAGCGCGCCAACGGCGTCTCCACGCTGCACGGCGCGGTCAGCCGGGAGATGTTCGCCGGGCTGTGGCCGGGCTTCGACGCCGCCGAGGTACCCATCACCTCGATCACCAACGGCGTCCACGCCCCCACCTGGACCGCCGACGAGATGCGGGCGCTGCGCCCCGGCGCGGGCGACGCCGAACTGTGGGAGACGCGCCGCGCCCTGCGCGAGGAACTGGTGCAGGAGGTGCGGCGGCGGCTGTACGCCTCCTGGCGGCAGCGCGGCGCCTCGGACGCCGAACTCGGCTGGATCGACGGCGTCCTGGACCCGGACGTGCTCACCATCGGCTTCGCCCGCCGCGTCCCGTCCTACAAGCGGCTGACGCTGATGCTGCGCGACCGGGAGCGGCTCACGGAGCTGCTGCTGCACCCCACCCGGCCCGTCCAGCTCGTGGTGGCGGGCAAGGCGCACCCGGCCGACGACGGCGGCAAGCGGCTGATCCAGGAGCTCGTGCGGTTCGCCGACGACCCGCGCGTGCGGCACCGGATCGTCTTCCTGCCCGACTACGGCATGGCCATGGCGCGGAAGCTCTACACCGGCTGCGACGTCTGGCTCAACAACCCGCTGCGCCCGCTGGAGGCCTGCGGCACCTCCGGGATGAAGGCGGCGCTCAACGGCTGCCTCAACCTCTCGGTGCCGGACGGCTGGTGGGACGAGTGGTACGAGCCGGACTTCGGCTGGGCCATCCCCACCGCCGACGCCGGCGGACCGGACGCGGCGCACGAGAGCGCGGAGGACCGCGAACGGCGCGACGACATAGAGGCCGCGGCGCTCTACGAACTCCTCCACGAGCATGTGGCGCCGTGCTTCTACGACCGCGGGGTGACCGGTTCCGGGCTGCCGGAGCGGTGGATCGAGATGGTCCGCCAGACCCTGGACCGGCTCGGGCCGAAGGTGCTCGCCGACCGGATGGTGCGCGAGTACGTGGAGCGGCTGTACACCCCCGCCGCCCACGCCCACCGGGCGCTGGACACCGCCGCCGCGGAAGGGCTGGCCCGGTGGAAGGCGCGGGTGCGCGCCGAGTGGCCGCGGGTGGCGATCGACCACGTGGAGTCGGCCTGCGAGTCCGTGGAGCTGGGCGGTTCGCTGGCGCTGCGGGTGCGGGTGGCCCTGGGCGGACTCGAACCGGGCGACGTGGAGGTGCAGGCGGTCGCCGGACGGGTGGACGAGTCGGACTCCATCGCCGGCGCCGACGCCGTCCGCGTACCGCTCAAGCCCTCCGGCGGGCCGGAGGAGGACGGGAGCTGGCTGTACGAGGGGCCGCTGGCGCTGGACCGCACCGGGCCGTTCGGCTACACCGTCCGCGTCCTGCCCTCCCATCCGCTGCTGGCGAGCCCGGCGGAGATGGGTCTGGTGACCCTGCCGCCGGACGACCTCGGCGCCAGACAGGCCGCGGGGTTGCTGATGCGCTGAGCCCCTCCCCCCTCCCTGTCCCCGCGTCGGTGCGGGGACGGAGGGACGGGGCGGAGGGGGAGGAGCGGACGGAGAAGGGGAGCCGCGCCGGTGGCGCGGCTCCCCGCCGTTTCCCCGCTCACCGGGACCGGGCCCGGCGGCGCCCCGCGGACGCGGTGCGCGCGGTGTGCACGGTGGTGCTGCGGATCAGAACGTCAGCTTCCAGGCGTTGATGTACCCGGAGTCGGAGCGGTAGACGTCCTGGACGCGCAGCTTCCAGGTGCCGGAGGCCGCCTCGGAGGAGGCGTCGACCGTGTAGGACGCCTGGACGCCGTCGCCCGAGTCCCAGGAGCTGTTCTTGAGACGGTAGGCCGTCCCGTCCGGCGCGACCAGGTCGATGACGAGGTCGCCGCGGTAGGTGTGGACGATGTCCACGTCCACCTTCAGCGTGCTGGGCGCGTTGCCGCTCCTGGTCACCTGGATCGGGGACTCCACGGTGCCCGGGTCCGGGATGGCGTGGTCGGCGGTGTTCTCGAAGACGTCGCCGCCCGGCTCGCCGCCGCCGTCACCGGGCCGGGAGCCGACGTTGACCGCCGCCCAGGCGTGGGCCACCGCCTTGTGCTGGACGCTGTCCGCGCCGAAGAGGTCGGCCGCGGCGGAGAGGGTGGCGGTACGGGCGCCCGCGTAGTTGGTGGTCGACGTCATCTTCTCGACGAGCGCCTTGAACCAGATCTTCTCGGCGGCCGCGATCCCGATGCCGGTCACCGGCAGACCGTCGGAGGTCGGCGAGTCGTAGCTGACGCCGTTGATGGTCTTGGCGCCGCTGCCCTCGCTGAGCAGGTAGAAGAAGTGGTTGGCCGGGCCCGAGGAGTAGTGGACGTCCACGCTGCCGATGCCGGAGTACCAGTAGTCCTTGGAGCTGCCGTCCCGGCTGGGCTTGTCCATGTAGCGCAGCGGGGTGCCGTTGCCGCGGATGTCGATCTTCTCGCCGACGAGGTAGTCGCCGACGTCCGCGCTGTTGGCGGCCCTGAACTCCACGGCGGCGGCGAAGATGTCGGAGGTCGCCTCGTTCAGGCCGCCGGACTCGCCGCTGTAGCGCAGGCCCGCGGTGTTGGAGGTCAGCCCGTGGGTCATCTCGTGGGCGGCGACGTCGATGGAGGTCAGCGGCTTGGAGTTGCCCGAGCCGTCGCCGTAGGTCATGCAGAAGCAGGAGTCCGTCCAGAACGCGTTGACGTAGGCGTTGCCGTAGTGCACCCGGCTGTAGGGGGCCTTGCCGTCGTTGCGGATGCCGTTGCGGCCGTGGACGTTCTTGTAGTAGTCCCAGGTCAGCGCGGCGCCGTAGTGGGCGTCCACTCCCGCGGTCTGGCGGTTGGACGGCGAGCCGGTGCCCCACAGGTCGTCGGCGTCGGTGAAGAGCGTGCCGGTGCCGGAGGTGCCGCCGCCCAGGTCGTAGGTCCTGTGGCCGCCGCGGCCGGCGTCGGTCATGGTGTACGAGCCGCTGGAGCCGCTGGTGCCCAGGGGGACCCGGCCGCTGTACATGCTCTCGCCGGTGCCGGTGTGCACGCCCTCCCACTGGGCGAGCTTCTCGCCGGTGGCGGCGTCGGTGACGACGTGGAGTTCGCTGGGGGTGCCGTCCTCCTGCGTGCCGCCGACCACCCGCTCCCAGGCGAGGACCGGCTCGCCGCCGGCGGCCCAGACCACCTTGCGGGGCGCGGTGCTGCCCTCCGCTGCGGCCTTCGCGGGCTTCCGCGCGGCCGGGGCGTCGGTGGAGGGGACGGCTATCTTCGCCCGGGTGGCCCTGGTGACCCCGGCGATCGCGCCGCTCGGGGACTCCTCGACGACCAGGTCGCCGCCGAGGACGGGCAGGCCGTCGTAGGTGCGCTCGTAGCGGGTGTGGACGGTGCCGTCGGCGTTCTTGACGACGTCGCGGACCTTCAGCTTCTCCTTGGCGCCGAGCTTCAGGGCCCTGGCGGTGGCGGCGCTGTCGGCCTCGGCGTCGCGGAGCAGCTCGGCGCGCTCGGACGGGGAGAGCTTGACGGAGAGGGCGCCGGGGTCCGGCTTGGCCTGCGGGGCGGCGGTGGAGACCTGCGCCTGGAGGCCGACGGCCAGGAGCGCCGAGGCGGCGACGAGGGCGCCGGTGGCGGTGGCGCGTCTGCGGGGGGTGGATCTGCCTGTCACGCTGAGCTCCTCACTGGAGGGCGGTGTGCGGAGACGGGGATGGTGCGCCTGAGGGTGTGGGGGGCGGTTCCCGTGGGGGGAGGCGGCCGTGCACGGCGTGGAGAGAGTGACACCGAAACGCCATTGATGACAGGGGCAGGTCAAGAAAATGGCCGGAACCTGTCCGTTGTCAGAAAATCGATGTCCGCTGACCGAACATGATGGAAACAGCGGGGACACCGGGCCGTCATGGGCCGGTGCGAGGCTGACGGAGGTCGGGTGCGGGTGTCCCGTCCGGCGGGGGCGGCCCGCCGGACGGGACACCGGAGGGCGTCCGCGCGGGGCCGTCAGGCCAGGCTGTCGCGCCAGGCGCGGTGGAGGCCGGCGAAACGGCCGCCGCCCGCGACGAGACCGGCCGGCGTGCCGTCCTCGACGATGCGCCCCGAGTCCATGACCAGCACCCGGTCGGCGACCTCCACCGTCGACAGCCGGTGGGCGATCACCACGGCGGTGCGCCCCCGCAGGACCGTGTCCATGGCCCGCTGGACGGCGCGCTCGCCGGGGATGTCCAGGGAGGAGGTGGCCTCGTCCAGGATGAGCACCGCCGGGTCGGCGAGCAGGGCGCGGGCGAAGGCGACCAGCTGGCGCTGTCCGGCGGAGATGCGGCCGCCGCGCTTGCGCACGTCGGTGTCGTACCCCTCGGGGAGGGCGGTGATGAAGTCGTGGGCGCCGATCGCCTCCGCCGCCCGCTCGATCTCCTCCCGGGTCGCCTCCGGGCGGCCGATCGCGATGTTGTCGGCGACCGTGCCGGAGAACAGGAACGCCTCCTGGGTCACCATGACGACCCCGCGCCGCAGTTCGGGCGTGGCCAGGTCCCGCAGGTCGGTGCCGTCCAGCAGCACCCGGCCCGCCGTGGGGTCGTAGAAGCGCGCGAGCAGCTTGGCGAGCGTGGACTTGCCCGCGCCCGTGGAGCCGACCACCGCGACCGTCTGCCCGGCCGGGATCTCCAGGTCGAAGCGGGGCAGCACCTCGCCGCCCGTGCGGTAGGCGAAGCGCACGCCCTCGAAGACCACGGTGCGGCCCGGGTGCCGGCCGGAGAGCCGCGGCAGCCGCCGGGGGCGCTCCGGTTCGGGGACGCCGGGGGCCTGGGCGAGCAGCCCGGCGATCTTCTCCAGGGAGGCCGCCGCGGACTGGTAGGAGTTGAGGAACATCCCCAGCCGGTCGATCGGGTCGTACAGCCGCCGCAGGTACAGCGCCGCCGCGGCGAGCACGCCCAGCTCCAGGGAGCCGGACGCCACCCGGTACGCGCCCCACAGCACGATGGCGGCGAGCGCGGTGTTGGCCACCAGCCGGGAGGAGACCACGTAGCGGGCCATCTCCAGGATGGCGTCGCCGTTGAACCGCAGGTGCCGGTCGTTGAGGCGGCCGAACTCCGCGTCGCCCGCCCGTTCGCGGCGGAACGCCTGCACCGGGCGGATGCCGTTCATCGTCTCCACGAACTTCACGATCATCGCCGCGGTGGCCGTGGACTTCCTGCGGTAGACGCGCATCGAGCGGCGCCGGAAGTTCCGCACGATCAGCAGGAGGGGGACGAAGGAGAGCAGGGCCGCCCCGCCCAGGCCGAGGTCGAGCCAGACCAGGACCGCGCAGATGTAGACCACCGAGAGCACCACGCCCAGCAGCTCCTGCAGGCCCTCGTCGAGCAGTTCGCGCAGCGCCTCGACGTCGGTGGTGGCGCGGGAGATCAGCCGGCCGGAGGTGTAGCGGTCGTGGAAGTCCACGCTGAGGACCTGGGCGTGCCGGTAGATCCGGCCGCGCAGCTCCAGCAGCACGCTCTGGTTGATCCGGGCGGCGGCCCGGACGAACGCGTACTGCAGGCCGCCCGAGGACAGCGCGCACACCGCGTACCCCGCCGCGACGGCGGCCAGCGGCCCGCCGTCGCCGGCGCGCAGCGCGGGCACCGCGCGGTCGATGGCGTACGCGACCAGCAGCGGCCCGGCCTGCACGGCGGCCTGCTGGAGCAGCAGCAGGACGGCGGCCACCGCGACCCGCGCCCGGTGCGGGCGCAGCAGCGAGCCGAGCAGCCGGAGCGAGGCGCCCTTCGGCACGGGCAGCACGTCGCGGTCGAAGGCGTCGGACGGCTCGGGCGGTCCGGCGGGCTCCGGACCCCGGCCGCCCGGCGCCGCCTTCGCGTCCCGCGCCTCCTCGTCCTCGAAGGGCTGCTCGGTGACGGTGGCGGTCATCGCTCCTCCTCGCGCTGCTCGCCGGACATCAGATGGCGGTACTCGGCGCTGGAGCGCAGCAGTTCGGCGTGGGTCCCGACGGCGGCGATACGGCCCCGCGACAGCAGCGCGACCCGGTCGGCCAGCAGCACGGTGGAGGGCCGGTGCGCCACCACCAGGGCGGTGGTGCCGGCCAGCACCTCGCGCAGGGCAGCCTCCACCAGGGCCTCGGTGCGGACGTCGAGCGCGGAGAGCGGGTCGTCCAGCACCAGGAAGCGGGGGCGGCCCACGACGGCGCGCGCCAGCGCCAGCCGCTGGCGCTGCCCGCCGGACAGGCTCAGCCCCTGCTCGCCCACCTGGGTGTCCAGCCCCTGCGGCAGCGCCGCCGTGAACTCCCGGGCCTGGGCGACCCGCAGGGCGCGCGCCAGCTCCTCCTCCCCGGCGTCCTCCGCGCCCATCAGCACGTTCTCCCGCACGGAGGCGGAGAAGAGCGTGGGCTCCTCGAAGGCGACGGCCACCAGCGAGCGCAGCTCCTCGCGGGGCAGCGCCGCGGCGTCCCGTCCGTCCAGGGTGATCCGGCCGGAGGTCGCCTCGTACAGCCGGGGGATCAGGGCGGTGAGCGTGGTCTTGCCGCTGCCGGTGGCGCCGACCAGCGCCATGGTCTCGCCGGGGCGGACGTGCAGGTCGACGCCGTCCAGGACGGGCGGGGCGTCCGGCGGCGCGTCCGGGTGGCGGAAGACCACCCGCTCGAAGCGCAGGCCGCCGTCCGCGGCCCGGGCGCCCTTCCGCGCGCCGGGGGAGCCGGGGGAGTCGGGCGAGGGGCGCCCGGCGGCGAGGACGTCCGGCGGGACCGGCTCGTCCAGCACCTCGAAGTAGCGGTCGGCCGCCGTCGCCGACTCGTTGCTCATGGCGATCAGGAAGCCGATCGACTCCACCGGCCAGCGCAGCGCCAGGGCCGTGGTGAGGAAGGCGACCAGGGTGCCCGCCGACAGCTCGCCGTCGGCCACCTGGACCGTGCCCCACACCAGCGCGGCGCCGATGGCCAGCTCCGGCAGCGTCATGATGACCGCCCAGATGCCCGCCAGCAGCCGCGCCTTGCGCAGCTCGGTGCCCAGCAGCCGCCGGGACAGCTCCCGGAAGGCGCGGGCCTGGCTGCGGTGGCGGCCGAAGCCCTTGATGATCCGGATGCCGAGCACGGCCTCCTCGACGACCGTGGTCAGATCGCCGACCTGGTCCTGCGCCCGGCGCGCCTGGAGGGAGTACCGCGTCTCGAAGACCGAGCAGACCAGCACCATCGGCGCCACCGGGACCAGCAGCACCAGTCCCAGCGTCCACTCCTGGGCCAGCAGGACCGCGAAGCCGACGACGATGGTGGTGGCGTTCACCAGCAGGAAGGTGAGCGGGAAGGCCAGGAACAGGCGGATCAGGTGCAGGTCGGCCGTGGCGCGCGACAGCAGCTGCCCGCTCGCCCAGCGGTCGTGGAAGGCGACCGGCAGCCGCTGGAGGTGACGGTAGAGGGCGGCGCGCATCGACGCCTCGACCCCGGCCAGCGGACGGGCCACCAGCCAGCGGCGCAGCCCGAACAGCACGGCCTCCAGCACGCCGACGGCCAGCAGCAGGGCGCCGCCCAGCCACACCCCGCCCGTGTCGCGGTCGGCGATCGGCCCGTCCACGATCCACTTCAGGATCAGGGGGATGACCAGGCCCAGGCAGGAGGCGACGATCGCCACGAACGCCGCGGTGAACAGCCGCGCCCGCACCGGCCGCACGTAGGGCCACAGGCGCAGCAGCGAGCGTACGGCGGAACGGCCCCGCTCCCCGGCGGGGCCGTCGGCGGAACCGGGCCCGCGCGGAGCGGAGGCGTGCGGTCCGGGGTGTGGGGGATCGGGGCGCGGGGGGCTGGCGGCGGTGGCAGACATCAGGAGTGAGACTACGGTTCACCACTGACGGGCCACACTCGGTTTTCCGCCGTAGGACTGACGGCGGACGGTGCGCCGCCGGACCTGGGACCCGACCCGACCTGACCCGACCGGACCTAGGGGGCCCCCGCCCGGCGCAGGCCGCGGACGGCCGGGACGGACAGCAGCGCCGCGCTGACCGCCAGGGCCGCCGCCCCGCCGGCCAGCAGCACGTTCCGGGTGCCGACGAGTTCGGCGGCCGGGCCCGCCAGCGCCTGGCCGACGGGCAGCATCGACAGGGAGCCGGCGACCTCGTAGGCGTGCACGCGGCCCCGGATCGCCCCGGGCACCTGGGTCTGCACGCTGGTCGCCCACATCACGCCCCAGAAGCCGATCGCCGCCCCCGAGACGGCGGTGCACGCCGCGATCGCCGCCGGCGGGAGCTGCGCGCCCACCGCCGCGGGGAAGAGGCAGTAGCCGAGCAGGGCCAGGGAGCCGGCGCGCAGCGGGTGGAGGGGGCGTATGCGCAGGGCCAGCAGCCCGCCGACCGCGGTGCCCGCGCCCAGCGCCGAGTTGACCAGGCCGTACGTCCGCGCGCCGTGCTCGGAGATGATCTCCGTGGCGGTGAGGGGCACCAGGGGGCCGGTGACCGTGATCATCAGCACCATCCACAGCACGATGACCGCCCACATCCAGGTGCGGGACCTGAACTCCCGCCAGCCCTCGGCCAGATCGGCCCGGTAGGAGGAAGCCCGCCGCGCCGCCCCGGTCACCCCGGCGCGCGCGGCCCGCGCGGGCAGCCGCAGCAGCACCAGGCACAGGGCGCTCAGGGCGTACGTCCCCGCGTGGGCGGCGAACACCCCGCCGGAGGAGGCCACGGCGACCAGCACGCCGGCGAGCGCGGGCCCGGCGAGCATCGCCAGGGACTCGGCGGTGCGTATCACCCCGTTGGCGCCCTGCACGTCCCGCGCCACCTTGGGGACGGTGCTGGCCACGCCGGGCTGGAACATCCCGGCCGCCACGCCGTTGACCGCGCCGATGGCGCAGATCTGCCAGAGCACCACGTGCCCGGTCAGGAAGAGCGCGGCGACCAGCGACTGGGTCGCCACCCGCACCAGGTCGGAGCCGACCATCAGCGCCCGGGCGTCGAAGCGGTCCGACAGCACCCCGCCGAAGACGACGAACCCGGCGAAGCAGACCGTGAAGGAGGCCATGGCCAGACCGATGTCGCCCGCGCCCATCCCGTGCCCGAGCAGGCCCGCGGAGAGCGCGATGGGCAGCATCGCGTCCCCCAGCATGGCGACGGCCCGGGCGGTGAAGAACAGCAGGAAGTCGCGGGACCACAGGCCGTGCGGGGGCTCGGGGACGAGTTCGGCGCCGGATTCGGCGCCGGGTTCGGCGCCGGGGGCGGGGGCGGGCTCGGCATCGGGGGCGGGGCCGGCTTCTCGGGGGGAGGGGCGGGAGGCTCTCACAAGCACTGGAGTGTGGACTGGACCACTGCGCCGCGTCCACAGCCCCGGGACGCGGGGGCGGTGGGCGGGCGGCGGCCGGGCTGTCGGTGGGGGCCCCTACGCTGCCCGGTATGAGTCAGGCAGAGGTACGAGAGCTGCAGACCGCGCTGCACACCGCGTCCGACATCGCCTTCGCGCTGGACGGCGAGCCCTCGGCGGAGCAGGCGGCCGAGCTGGTGGACGCGCTGCGCCGGGCGCTGGACGCGGCCCGGTCGCTGGGACAGGACCGCGGCGGCACGGGCTGCCGGGAGCACCCGCGCGGGGCGGTCGATC
Organism: Streptomyces sp. DH37; assembly: GCF_029813835.1. Lineage (GTDB taxonomy): Bacteria > Actinomycetota > Actinomycetes > Streptomycetales > Streptomycetaceae > Streptomyces. Next base: position 22,797 of record NZ_JARVKV010000047.1, on the reverse strand, counting down.
CGCTGTACGGGGACAAGGACGATCCGCTGCCGCCGGGCTGGGGGCGGTGCCTGCTGTGCAACGACCGGCGGCGCCGGGCGGGCACGCAGCGGTACGCCGGGCGCTGAGGAGGCCGGTGCGGGAGGAGGCTGGCGCGGGAGGGCGGGTGCGGGAGGGGGCGGGTCCCGCCGCTCAGCACTCCTCGGCGCGCAGCTCGAACCAGGTCGTCTTGCCGTGCGGCAGCAGGTCCACGCCCCAGCGGTCGGAGAGGTGGTCCACCAGGAACAGCCCGCGGCCGCTGACGTCGAACTCGTGGACGGGCAGCAGACAGGGCAGTCCGCGCGAGGGGTCGCGGACCTCCACGCGGATCCGGCCGCGCTGCCGCCGCAGCCGCAGCCCGAGGGCCTGGGCCCCGGTGTGCCGGACGGCGTTGCCGACCAGTTCGGAGACGAGCAGCACGGCGTCCTCGGCGAGCGCGGTGGACAACCCCCAGCGGGTCAGCAGGACGGACCGGACGAGCCGGCGCGCGGTGTGCGCGGACTCGGGGCGGTTGGGCAGCCGCACCTCCCCGGCGGTCGGATCGCCGGCCTCGGCGAGGACGTCGGCGGGCTCGGGCAGTCCGGCGGGTTGGGCGAGTCCGGCGGGCCGGGGGAGCCCGGCGGGCTGGGCGAGTCCGGGAAGCCCGCCGGACCCGCCGTCGGTCGCCGCAGGGGTCGGTTCGTCCTCCGGTGCCGGTGCCGTGCGCGCCGTGTTCGCTCCCGCCATGGGCCCATCATGGCCGCGAAACGCCCGCCCCGTGGCCGTACCGCGCGAATCCCCCGCGGTGCGCGGGCCGTTCCGGGCTCGCCGCGCCGTACGCGCACCGATCGTGTGCGCCGGGGCAGGGCGCGGAACGGCCCGCGCGCCGTTCCGCGCCCCTCGTGCTCCGGCCGGGCGTCAGCGGAACTTCGCCTTGCCCGGCCCCTCCTCGACGAAGCTGCGCATGCCGGTCTCGCGGTCCTCGGTCGCGAACAGCCCGGCGAACCAGGTGCGCTCGATGGCGAGCCCGGTGTCGATGTCCGCCTCCAGCCCGGCGTCGACGCACTCCTTGGCCGCGCGCAGCGCGATCGCCGGGCCGGCGGCCAGCCGCGCCGCCCAGGCGTGCGCCTGCTCGTAGACCTCGGCCGCGGGCACGACCCTGTCCACCAGGCCGATCGCCAGGGCCTCGTCCGCCTTCACCTGGCGGCCGGTGAAGATCAGGTCCTTGGCCCTGGCCGGGCCGACCAGCCGCGCCAGCCGCTGGGTGCCGCCGGCGCCGGGGATCAGGCCGAGCAGGATCTCGGGCTGGCCCAGCCTGGCGTTGTCGGCGGCGATCCGGATGTCGGCGCACAGCGCCAGCTCGCAGCCGCCGCCCAGCGCGTAGCCGGTCACCGCGGCCACCACCGGCTTGGGGATGCGGGCCACGGCGGTGAAGGAGTCCTGGAGCCCCCGGGACCTGGCGACCATGGCCGCGTGGTCCATCTCGCGCATCTCCTTGATGTCCGCGCCCGCCGCGAACACCTTCTCCCCGCCGTAGAGCACCACGGCCCGCACGTCGTCGCGGTGCGCCGCCTCCTCGGCCAGCTCGCGCAGCCGGTCCTGGGTGGCGATGTCCAGCGCGTTCATGGGGGGACGGTCCAGTCGGATGGTGCCGACGCCCTCGGCGACCTCAAGAGTCACAGTCATGGGGGCAGGTTAGCCCCCGTTAACGCCGGGCGGTCCGGCGCCTCCCGGCTCCGCGGAGCCGGAGCGGGCGTGGGCTACCCTCACCCGGTCGGAGCAAACCGGCGTAAAGAAGACGATCACGCGGGTGAGGCGGACGGCTCGAACGGGAACACTCCCGCTAGACCCGGAAACCGGGCCGTGCGGCAGGGACGCCGCGCGGCCCGGCGTCCGCCCCCGCCGCGAGCCGCCGGAGGCCACAACGTGTCGGACGTGTCGAGCGCACCCGAACAGCAGGCGCGCCGGGACCCCTGGGACGGGGGGACCCCGGCCCCCGCCGCGGTCGCGGGCCCGGCGACCGCCGGCCCGGCGACCGCCACCGTCTGGCCCGGCAGCCCCCAGCCGCTGGGGGCCCGCCACCACATCGGGCCGGGCGGGGTGGCGGGCACCAACTTCGCCCTGTGGTCGGCCGGGGCCGAGGCCGTCGAGGTCTGCCTCTTCGACGACGACGGCAACGAGACCCGCTGCCCGCTGACCGAGCACACCCAGGAGATCTGGCACGGCTTCGTGCCCGGCGTCGGCCCCGGCCAGCGCTACGGCTACCGGGTGCACGGCCGCTGGGACCCCTGGACGGGCGCCCGCTGGAACCCCGCCAAGCTGCTGCTGGACCCGTACGCCCGCGCGGTGGACGGCGACTACGCGCTGCCGCCGGAGGTCTACGGCCACGTCCGCGACTGGCCGCAGCGCCACCTGGCCGACACCGTGCGCGACGAGCACGACTCCGCGCCGTACGTGCCCAAGGGCGTCATCGTCGACACCGCCCTCGGCGCCGGCTCGGAGGCCGACGACGAGTGGATCGACGACCGCCGCCCCAAGACCCCCTGGGCCGACTCGGTCATCTACGAGCTGCACGTGCGCGGCTTCACCATGCGCCACCCCGACGTCCCGCCCGAGCTGCGCGGCACCTACGCCGGACTCGCCCACCCGGCCGCGATCGAGCACCTGGTGAAACTGGGCGTGACGGCGGTGGAACTGCTGCCGGTGCACCAGTTCGCGCACGAGGACCACCTGCTCCGCCGCGGCCTGCGCAACCACTGGGGCTACAACTCCGTCGGCTACTTCGCGCCGCACGCCGCGTACGCCGCCTCCGGCACCCGCGGCCAGCAGGTGGGGGAGTTCCGGCGGATGGTGCGGGCGCTGCACGCCGCCGGGATCGAGGTCATCCTCGACGTGGTCTACAACCACACCGCCGAGGGCAGCGAGCTGGGGCCGACGCTCTCCCTGCGCGGCATCGACAACCGCGGCTACTACCGGCTGGCCGACGACCCGCGCCGCTACGCCGACTACACCGGCTGCGGCAACACCCTGCACGTCGTCCAGCCCCAGGTGCTGCGGCTGATCACCGACTCGCTGCGCTACTGGGTGCAGGAGATGGGCGTGGACGGCTTCCGCTTCGACCTCGCCGCCGCGCTCGCCCGCTCCATGCACGACGTGGACATGCTCTCCCCCTTCCTCGCCGTCATCGCCCAGGACCCGGTGCTGCGCCGGGTGAAGCTGATCGCCGAGCCGTGGGACGTGGGCGCGGGCGGCTACCAGGTGGGCGCCTTCCCGCCGCTGTGGACGGAGTGGAACGACCGCTACCGCGACACCGTCCGCGACTTCTGGCGCGGCGCGCTGCCCGACGTGCGCGACCTGGGCTACCGGCTCTCGGGCTCCAGCGACCTGTACGCCTGGGGCGGTCGGCGGCCGTACGCGTCGGTCAACTTCGTCACCGCCCACGACGGCTTCACCCTGCGCGACCTGGTGAGCTACGAGCGCAAGCACAACGAGGCCAACGGCGAGGACAACCGCGACGGCACGGACGACAACCGCTCCTGGAACTGCGGCGTGGAGGGGGAGACCGGCGACGAGGCCGTCCTCGCCCTGCGCCGGCGGCAGCTGCGCAACCTGCTGACCACCCTGCTGCTGTCCACCGGCGTGCCGATGCTGGTGGCGGGCGACGAGATGGGCCGCACCCAGGGCGGCAACAACAACGCCTACTGCCAGGACAACGAGACCGGCTGGGTGGACTGGTCGCTGCGGGAGGAGCCGGCCTGGCGGGAGCTGCTGGCGCTGGCCTCGCGGCTGATCGCGCTGCGCCGCTCCCACCCGGTGCTGCGCCGGCGCGCCTTCTTCTCGGGGCGGGCGTACGGCCCGGAGGGGCTGCGGGACCTCGCCTGGTTCACCGGGAGCGGCGAGGAGATGACCGAGCCCGACTGGTACGCCCCCGGCGCGACGCTGGGCATGTACCTGTCCGGCCGGGACATCCCGCAGCGCGACGAGCGGGGGGAGCCGGTGGCCGACGACAGCTTCCTGGTCGTCCTCCACGCCGGGCACGGGAACGGCGGCTTCCGGCTGCCGGGGCAGCCCTGGGGCCAGGCGTACGAACTGCTGGTGGACACCGCGCGGGAGGACCAGGAGGACGAGCCGGGCACGGTCCACCCGGCGGGCGAGACGGTCGCGCTCCCGGCGCGCTCGGTGCTGGTGTGGCGGGTGCTGCCCTGAGGTGCCCGGGTGGCTCGTGTGACGCGTGAGGCGCCGGTTAGGGTGTGCGCGTCACGACCGCACAAGGGGAGGGAACGACAGGCGATGGCCGACATCGAGACCGCACGCGAGGCGTTCGACCGCTTCGACCTGGACGGGGACGGGCTGGTCACCGCGGCGGAGTTCCGCAAGGTGCTGGGCGAGCTGGGGGACTACACCCTCACGGTGGAGATGGCCCAGACGCTGATCAACCAGCACGACGGCGACGGCGACGGCCTGCTGTCCTTCGAGGAGTTCTGGCAGGCCCGCCAGAAGGCCGCCACGTCGTCGTAGGGCGCGGCGCGGTCCTCGCGGTACGGCGGGGCGGTCACCACAGGAGCAACCCGGGGTGACCGCCCCGCTTTTCTGTGTCATAAGTGGCTTTTGTCGGTCAATGCGCCTGATGCGCCGCCGACCGGTGCGGCGGTCCCGCGGTGTCCGCCGTGCCCGCCGCGCCCACCGCGCCCGCCGTGTTCCCGCCCCCGACCGGGCCCGGGCGCACGGCCCGAACCCGGAGGACCACGATGCGCACCAGACGCACCGCCCACCACCGCCCCGCGACCCGTACCCCCCGCATCCCCCGCCCGCTCCGCGCCCCCCGTACCGCCCTGCCGGCCGTGGCGCTGCTGTGCCTCGGCCTCGCGCCGGTGGCGGCCCCCGCCCCGGCCGACGGCGCCCGCCCCGCCGCGTCCACGCGCGCGGCGCCCGGCCCCGTCCAGACCTGGGCGGCCGACCTGACCCGGCTGGACGCCGACGACACCGGCGTCCGCCACTCCGGCGGAGAACTGCGCACCGCCGGCTCCTACGGCGTCCTCGTCCTGGCGCCGCACCGGCTCGACCGGGCGGCCAACCGCGTCCGCGTGAAACCCGCCGGGCACGTGCCCGGCGGCGCCGGGATGTCCGTCGACGTCCGCGGACGCACCGGGAACGGCCCGTGGACCGAGTGGCGCGAGGCGGGCGACGCCCGCGGCGGCACCGCGGTCCTCCCGCGCTCCGTCACCGCCGTCCAGGTGCGGCTGGCCCTGTGGGACCCCGCGGGCGCGATCCGGCTGAGAGGTCTGGCGGTGAGCGCCGACACCGACCCGGCGGCCCGGCAGGAGGCGGACGCCGCCGCGCCCGCGTACCGCGCCGAGGTCTTCGCCACCCGGATCGGCCTGGTCGGCCGCACCACCGCCAACGGGCACGTCATCCGGAAGAACGACCGCTTCGCGGCCCTGCCCTCGCGGCGGGGTCTGTCGCGCAAGGGCGGCCGGGAGTACTCGGTGCGGGTCTGCGGCCCGGCCCGCTGCGTGACCGTCCCCGTGTGGGACGTCGGGCCCTGGAACATCCGCGACGACTACTGGAACCCCTCCACGGTGCGCCAGAGCTTCCGGGACCTGCCGCGGGGCGTGCCCGAGGCGGAGGCGGCGTACTACACCGGCTACAACGGCGGACGCGACGGAAAGGGCCGCCGGGTGCTCAACCCCGCCGGCATCGACCTGGCCGACGGCACCTTCCGCGACGTCGGGCTGCGCGACAACGGCTGGGTGAGCGTCACCTACCTGTGGACGGGCGCCCGCTGATCCCCCGCCCGTCGCGGCGCCGCCCGGGTCAGCGCACGATGCCGCCGGCCCGGGCGGCCCGCAGCCAGTCGGGGAACTCGCCGGTCAGCCGGTCGTACAGCTCCGCGTCGGGCACGGCGCGCGGGTCGGGGCCGGCCGCGAAGAACCCGGCGTTGTCGACCACCCGTCTTTCCGGCACGGGCAGGTCGTCCAGCTTCCGCAGGAAGCGGAACTCGTCGTCCCCGAACCCGACGAACTGCCAGAACAGCGGCAGCCGCGACGCCTGGCACAGCACCCGCTCGGCGGCGGCCCTCGAGCTGGGGCCGCCGTCGGTCTGGAAGACCACCAGCGCGGGATCGGCGGAGCCGCTCGCCCGGTGGTGGTCGATCACCGCCTCCATGGCGAGGTGGTAGTTGGTGCGGCCCATGTGCCCCAGGGAGCCGTGGAGAGCCTCGACGCGCCCCGCGTAGTCCTCCAGCGCCACCTCGGCGATCCCGTCCACGCCGGTGCTGAAGAAGACCACCGGCACCCGCCCGTCGTCGTCCAGGTGCGCGGCCAGCCCGAGCACCTGCTCGGCCAGGTGCTGGACGGTGCCGTCGCGGTAGTACGGCCGCATCGACCCGGAGCGGTCCAGCACCAGGTAGACCGCGGCCCGCTGCCCCGACAGCCGGTGCTTCTCCAGGCTGACCGCGGCCTGCTTGTAGAGGCTCACCAGCCCCGGGGCGGTGGCCTCCAGCTTCTCCAGGCCGATGGCGGAGCCGGATTCCGGCCCGTTCCCCGGCCTCTTGACGTAGTCGACGGCCATGGCGCGCCCCCCTCGTGCTCGTGCGCTCGACGTGCGGACACCGAGGGTAACCGGGAGCGGCCGGAGGGCGGCACCCCTGTGGACGACCGGCCGCCGCCCGTCGCCGGACCGTTCCGGACCCGCCCGGATCGGCGGTTTTCGTCCCGATGAGTCGGGAAACCCGCCCGGCATGGCTCACACGGACGTACAGGAGATCCTCGGTTCCCTGAAGGACGTCGACTTCCCGGCGGACAAGGACGAGCTGCTGCGGGCCGCGAGGGTCGGCGGCGCGTCCGACGAGGCGCTCAAGGCGCTGCGCGGCATCCCGCCGGACCGGTACGACAACCGGGACCAGGTCGCGCGCTCGGTCCGCGTCGATCCCGACTCCGACCTCGGGCACAGCGCGGCGCAACGGGCCGAGCAGGCCCGCAAGGGCGGCCGCCCCGGCCTTTCGCAGCACCTCAGGGACGTTCCCGAACCCCCGGTGGAGGACGAACCGGACCGCTGACGGCGCGACGCCCCCCCGCGGAAGCGGACACCGACCGACCCGACCGACCTGACCCACCCGACCGACCCGACCGACGACGACCGTGAAGGGAGACCCATGTCGGGCAAGAAGATGGAAGGCGACGAGGACCAGAAGCGTGCCGCGGCCCGTGATGCCGAGCAGGCCGGCCACCGGCCCAGCGAGTGGAGCGAGACCACCGGCGCGTCCAAGCAGCGCACCCACCTCACCGGCCGGTCCACGATCACGCACGAGGAGCGCCTGGAGACCCGCGACCAGGGCAAGCAGGGCCGGCGCTCCTCGGACACCGGCCCCCGCCCGGCGGAGCGGACCGAGCGCGACTTCACCGGGCGCGGCGCCCCGGAATACGGGGAGGAGCACGAGAGGGTCTTCCGCGCCCTCGCCGCCGAGGAGGGCAGGCACCCCGGCGAACCCGTCCGCCTCCAGGACGTCTCCCGCGCCGCGGACCTGCCCGAGGAGCGGACCAGGGTGCTGCTGCACGACCTGGTGGCCGTCCACAAACTGGCCACCGAGGTCCAGGAGGGCGCCGCCCCCGACCTCGGCCCCCGCTACGAGACCAAACCCCGCCGCTGACCGGCCGGGGAGAGGGAAGAGCAGTCCCCGACGGTTCGGCCAGGTGCCGCGGGGACGAGCGCGGAGGCGACCGGCCGCGGCGGCGTCTCCGCGCGTCCCGCGGACCGGGCGCCGGGTGCCGGGCCCCGGTCGGGCGCCCGGCGCCCGGTCCCCGGGTCGCCTCCCGCGCCGCCCACGGGCCTCCCGCGCCGCCGCCCACGGGCCTCCCGCGCCGGGCGAGCGGGACGCGGCCACCGGGGCGGCCCGCGCGACGCCCTACGCTGGGGGCCAGGCAGTCACGAAAGGCCACCATGAGCGACTCCGGGCCCCGCAGATCCGTATCGGCGCACCAACCCGTGCGCGAGCAGGTGGCCGACGCCCTCCGCGCCGCGCTGACCGCGGGCGAGCTGCGGCCCGGGACCGTCTACTCGGCCCCCGCCCTCGCCGCCGAGTACGGCGTCTCCGCCACCCCCGTCCGCGAGGCCATGCTGGACCTGGCGCGCGAGGGGCTGGTCGAGACGGTGCGGAACAAGGGGTTCCGGGTGGCCGAGACCACCGAGCGGGACCTGGAGGACTTCACCGAGATCCGCGCCCTGATAGAGGTCCCGACCGTCGCCCGGGTGGCGCGGACGGCCACCGCCGGGCAGCTGGCGGAGCTGCGGCCCGCCGCCGAGGAGACCCTGACGGCCGCCCGCGCGGGCGATCTGGTCTCCTACCTGGACGCGGACCGCCGCTTCCACCTCGGCCTGCTCTCCCTGGCGGGCAACCCCCGCCTGGTGGAGGCCGCCGGCGACCTGCGCCGCCGCTCCCGCCTCCACGGGCTCACCGGCGCCCTCACCGGCGCCGGGGGCACGCGCGTGCTGGTGGAGTCCGCGCGGGAGCACGTCGAGCTGCTGGACCTGATGCTGGCCGGCGACGCGGACGGAGCCGAGAGGCGCATGCGCCACCACCTCACCCACGTCCGCTCCCTGTGGGCGGCCCGGCGCCGCGAGCGCTCCTCCGGCCGCGGCGCGACCGGCTGAGCCGCGCCCGCCGCGCCGCGGGCGCGGTGTCCAGGGTCCCGGGCCGGGCGTCGGCCCGCGCCGCAGGGGACCGGCCGGGGCCTGTCGGCGCCGACGGCGCCGACCCGCCCTCCCGGGCCGTCGGCGGCCTCCGCAGCCGCCGCGCAACCGCCGCGGAAACCGCGCCCCGCCCGGAGGCGTCCTCGGGGGAGGTCCCGCCTGTTCGGCGGCGCCGGCCGGTCGACCGGGCCCGGGACCGGCTGCCGGAGGGCTCGGCGCGGTGTCGGCGCGGTGTCGGCCCGTCCCCGTCCGGCGTCAGCGCGGTGGCGCCGGACGGGGACGGGCCGGAACGCGGCCGGCCCCCCTCAGCACTCGATGACGTTGACGGCCAGCCCGCCGCGCGCGGTCTCCTTGTACTTGACCTTCATGTCCGCGCCCGTCTCCTTCATCGTCTTGATGGCCTTGTCCAGGGAGACGTGGTGGCGGCCGTCGCCGCGCAGGGACATCCGGGCCGCGGTGACCGCCTTGACCGCCGCCATGCCGTTGCGCTCGATGCAGGGGATCTGGACCAGACCGCCCACGGGGTCGCAGGTCAGGCCCAGGTTGTGCTCGATGCCGATCTCGGCGGCGTTCTCGACCTGCTCGGGGGAGCCGCCCAGGATCTCGGCGAGGCCGCCGGCGGCCATGGAGCAGGCGGAGCCGACCTCGCCCTGGCAGCCGACCTCGGCGCCGGAGATGGAGGCGTTCTCCTTGAACAGCAGGCCGATGGCGCCCGCGGTCAGCAGGAAGCGCACGACGGTGTCGTCGTCGGTGCCGGGGACGAACTCCATCGCGTAGTGCAGGACGGCCGGGATGATGCCCGCCGCGCCGTTGGTGGGGGCGGTGACGACGCGGCCGCCCGCCGCGTTCTCCTCGTTGACCGCCATCGCGTAGAGCGTCAGCCACTCCATGGCGTGCGCCGCGGCGTCGCCCTCGGCGCGCAGCCGGCGGGCCGAGGCGGCGGCGCGCCGGCGGACCTTCAGACCGCCGGGCAGGATGCCCTCCCGCGACAGGCCGCGGGCCACGCACTCGCGCATCACCCGCCAGATCTCCAGCAGGCCCGCGCGGATCTCCTCCTCGGTGCGCCAGGCCCTCTCGTTCTCCAGCATCAGCGCCGAGACCGACAGGCCCGTCTCACGGGCGGTGCGCAGCAGCTCGTCGCCGGTGCGGAAGGGGTACTTCAGCACCGTGTCGTCGAGCTTGATGCGGCCGGAGCCGGCCGCGTCCTCGTCCACCACGAAGCCGCCGCCGACCGAGTAGTACGTCTTCTCCAGCAGCGGCTCGCCGTCGGCGCCGTACGCGGCGAGCGTCATGCCGTTGGCGTGGTACGGCAGCGAGCGGCGGCGGTGCAGCACCAGCTCCCGGTCGACGTCGAAGGCGATCTCATGACCCGCGCCGCCCGCCTCCTCGTCGGCGGTGAGCAGGCCCAGCCGGCCCGAGCGCCGCACGCGCTCCACCTCCGCCTCCGCCGCCTCGACGTCGACGGTGCGCGGCGAGTGGCCTGCCAGGCCCAGCAGCACCGCCTTGGGCGTGCCGTGGCCGTGGCCGGTGGCGCCCAGGGAGCCGAACAGCTCGGCCCGCAGCGAGGCGGTGCGGGTCAGCACGCCCTCCTTCCGCAGCCGGCGCGCGAACATCCCGGCCGCCCGCATCGGGCCCACCGTGTGGGAGCTGGAGGGGCCGATGCCGATGGAGAAGAGGTCGAAGACGGAGATGGCCACGGTGGCGGACTCCCTTGTCTGCTCGTGGTTCGCGGCCCGCCGGGTGCGGCGGGCGTGGGGTCCCGCGGATGCGCGGGACACGGGGCGGGACGGGTGCGCCGCCGGTCGGGCGGCGCACCCGGGGTGCCGCGCCCGGGCCTACAGGCCCGGGTACAGCGGGTGCTTGTCGGCGAGCGCCGAGACGCGGGCGGCCAGCTTCTCGGCCGCGCCCGCGCCGTCCCGGTCGAACGACGGCATCAGCGCCTCGGCGATGACGTCCGCGACCTCGCGGAAGTCATCGGCCGTGAAACCGCGCGTGGCCAGTGCCGGGGTGCCGATGCGCAGGCCCGAGGTGACCATCGGCGGGCGGGGGTCGTTCGGGACGGCGTTGCGGTTGACCGTGATGCCGATGCCGTGCAGGCGGTCCTCGGCCTGCCGGCCGTCCAGCTCGCTGTTGCGCAGGTCGACCAGGACGAGGTGGACGTCGGTGCCGCCCGACAGCACGGACACGCCCGCCTCGGCCGTCTCCGGCCGCGTCAGCCGCTCGGCCAGCAGCCTCGCGCCCTCCAGCGTACGGCGCTGGCGGTCCTTGAACTCCTCCGTCGCCGCGATCTTGAAGGCGACCGCCTTCGCCGCGATGACGTGCTCCAGCGGGCCGCCCTGCTGGCCGGGGAAGACCGCGGAGTTGATCTTCTTGGCGTACTCCTGCTTCGACAGGATCACACCGCCGCGCGGGCCGCCGAGGGTCTTGTGGGTCGTGGTCGTGACCACGTCCGCGTACGGCACCGGGTTGGGGTGGAGGCCCGCGGCCACCAGGCCGGCGAAGTGCGCCATGTCCACCATCAGCAGCGCGCCCACCTCGTCGGCGATGCGGCGGAAGGCGGCGAAGTCGAGCTGCCGGGGGTACGCCGACCAGCCGGCGATGATCAGCTTCGGCCGGCGCTCCCGCGCCAGCCGCTCGACCTCCTCCATGTCGACCAGGCCGGTCTCGGCGTCGACGTGGTAGGCGACCACGTCGTACAGCTTGCCGGAGAAATTGATCTTCATGCCGTGGGTCAGGTGGCCGCCGTGCGCCAGGTCCAGGCCCAGGATGGTGTCGCCCGGGTCCAGCAGGGCGAACATCGCCGCGGCGTTGGCCGAGGCGCCCGAGTGCGGCTGGACGTTGGCGGCCTCGGCGCCGAAGAGGGCCTTCACCCGCTCGCGGGCGATGTCCTCGATGACGTCGACGTGCTCGCAGCCGCCGTAGTAGCGGCGGCCGGGGTAGCCCTCGGCGTACTTGTTGGTGAGGACCGAGCCCTGGGCCTGGAGGGCGGCGACCGGAGCGAAGTTCTCCGACGCGATCATCTCCAGGGTGGTCTGCTGGCGGCGCAGCTCCGCGTCGACGGCTGCGGCGACGTCGGGGTCGACCTCGTGCAGGGAACTGTTCAGAAGTGACATCCGGGTCTTTCCGATCGTGGTGTGCTGGCGGCGGGCGACGGATTCGGGCGCGGGCGGCGCCGGGCGGCGGGGAGGCCGGTCACTCGCCGGTGAAGGCGGTGTACTCGTCGGCGGAGAGCAGGTCCTCCGGCTCCTCGGTCACGCGGACCCTGAACAGCCAGCCGCCCTCGAAGGGAGCGGAGTTCACCAGCGCCGGGTCGTCCACCACGTCCTGGTTGACCTCGGTGACCTCACCGGAGACCGGCGCGTACAGGTCGCTGACCGACTTGGTCGACTCCAGCTCGCCGCAGGGTTCGCCCGCGGTCACCGTGTCGCCGACCTCGGGGAGCTGCACGAAGACGACGTCGCCGAGCGCGGTGGCCGCGTGCTCGGTGATGCCGATCGTCGAGACGCCGTCCTCGGCGGCCGACAGCCACTCGTGCTCCTTGCTGTAGCGCAGCTGCTGGGGGTTGCTCATGGCGCAATTCTCCTGATCAGAGGTGTGGTGTGAGAAATGGGTCTTGCCAGGTGGGACGGCGGGGGCCGGACGGCGGGGCCGCGGCGGCACAGGGACCGTCAGCGCTCGCGCCGGTAGAACGGCAGCGCGACGACCTCGTACGGCTCATGCGTACCGCGGATGTCCACCGCCACACCCCCGGTGCCGGGGGCGGCGTGGGCGGCGTCCACGTACGCCATCGCGATCGGCTTCCCCAGGGTGGGGGAGGGGGCGCCGGAGGTGACCTCGCCGATCACCGCGCCCGCGGCGTCGACCACCGCGTACCCGGCGCGCGGCACCCGGCGGCCGGCGGCGACGAGGCCGACGAGCCTGCGCGGCGGGTTCTCGGCGGCCCGCGCGGCGGCGGCCTCCAGGGCGGCGCGGCCGACGAAGTCGCCGGGCTTGTCGAACTTCACCACGCGGCCGAGCCCGGCGTCGAAGGGGGTGGTGGAGCGGGTCAGCTCGTGCCCGTACAGCGGCATGCCCGCCTCCAGCCGCAGCGTGTCGCGGCAGGAGAGCCCGCACGGCACCAGGCCCGCGTCCGCGCCCGCGTCGGTCAGCGCCGACCACAGCGCACCGGCGTCGCCGGGGGCCACGAACAGCTCGAAGCCGTCCTCGCCGGTGTAGCCGGTGCGGGCGATCAGCGCCTCCACCCCGGCGACGGTGCCGGGCAGCCCGGCGTAGTACTTCAGGCCGTCGAGGTCGGCGTCGGTGAGCTTCGCCAGGACGGCGGGCGCCTCGGGACCCTGGACGGCCAGCAGCGCGTAGGCGTCCCGGTCGTCGCGCACGTCGGCCCCCGGGAGGCCGGAGCCGTCGCGCCGTTCGGTGAGGGCGTCCAGGACCACCTGGGCGTTGGAGGCGTTGGCGACGACCAGGTACTCCTCGGCGCCGAGCCGGTAGACGATCAGGTCGTCGAGGATGCCGCCCTCCTCGTCGCAGATCATGGTGTAGCGGGCCCGGCCCACGGGGACGGCGGACAGATGGCCGACCAGGGCGTGGTCCAGCAGCTCGCCGGCCTGCGGACCGGTGACGGTGATCTCGCCCATGTGGCTCAGGTCGAACAGGCCGGCGCGGGTGCGCACGGCGTGGTGCTCGTCGCGCTCGCTGCCGTAGCGCAGCGGCATGTCCCAGCCCGCGAAGTCCGTCATGGTCGCGCCGAGGGCGCGGTGCACGGCGTCGAGGGCGGTGCGGCGGGGGGAATCACTCATGGCTCGAAGCTCCCAGGCGAGGTGGCGATGGCGTGCGAGGACGGTGGGAAGGACACGTCCTCCCCATCTGTCATCGGAACCTGAGAGGTTCGCCACGAGTCCGCACGGGCGGGCCACGGCTTGCACCTTGGGTGGGACGCCTCCGCTCGGGGGAGTCGTCCGCTTTTCAGATCTGCCTCGTCCACGCGGTATCGGGGCCTGAGAGATTCAAGGGAGGACTTGCTCCTTCGGCGCCCCGGAACCCGCCGTGACCAGCGGTTCTCCGGGAACTCTCCCGCGCGGACTCGATCGGCCGGTATGCAGTTGGCGCGCTCATCATCGCACGCCCGGCGCGCGGCGGGACCGCGCGGGCGCGAAGCGGCGGCGGCGGGGCGGGAACGGGACGGGGACAGGACGGGGACGGCACGAGGGGGCAGCACGGGGACAGGACGGGGACGGCGCCGTGACACACCTGGTGAGCGGCCACCTTGTCCGCCGTCGTCCTTCTTGACACGCTCTGGATGGAGCCGCGAGTGCGCGGCCGGAAAGCGGGGAGGGCTTACCGGTGAGCAGCCTGGAGAGTGCTTGTACGGCACAGGGCGGGGCGGTGCCCCGGCGCACGCCCGCGGCGAGGACGGCGGCGCGGGTCGGCGGGCGCGATCTGCGCGGCACCGCGGCGGTACGGGTCCTGCGCTTCCCCGCCGGGGACCGGGTGGTCGTCTCGGGGCTGCCGGGCAGCGGCAAGTCCACCCTCATCCGGCGCGTGGTCGCCGCCAACGAGACGGTGGTGCGGATCGACTCCCAGGACATGCGGGAGCGGTGGGAGCGGCGGATGCCCGCCCGGCTGCCGTACGCCGTCTACCGACCCCTGGTCCGGATCGCCCACTACCTCGCGCTGCGGCGGGCCCTGGCCTCGGGCGCCGGCGTCGTGGTGCACGACTGCGGCGCCCAGGGCTGGGTGCGCCGCTGGCTGGCCCGGGACGCGCGGCGGCGCGGACGGGCCCTGCACCTGGTGCTGCTGGACGTGCCGCCGCGGGTGGCGCTGTCCGGGCAGGCGGAGCGGGGGCGCGGCGTGTCGGCGTACGCCTTCGCCCGGCACCGCCGGGCGGTGCGGCGCCTGGTCGCGGACGCCGAGGAGGGACGGCTGCCGGAGGGCTGCGTCTCGGCGGTGCTGCTGGACCGGGCGGCGGCCGGAGCGCTGCGCGGAGTGGTGTTCGAGTAGCGGGTGGGGCGGGAGGGCGCGCGGACGGGGGAGGCACGGACGGGAGGGCGGGCGCGATCGCCCGGTGCCGATAGGGTTTCCACATGACCATCCCGCAGCAGTACGGACCGGGACACGGCGGTGGCTGGCCCGGCAACGAGCTGGAGGAAACCCTCGCCGCGTCCCTCGGCGTCCCCGGAGCGGGCGCCCGGCTGCTGGAGGTGCTCGGGCGCAGCAGCCTGTGGGTGCCGCTGCCCGAGGGCGGCGGGCCGGAGAGCCCGAACCTCGACCTGCCCACGATCCAGCTCGACGGGGCGCCCTACGTCCCCGTCTTCAGCTCCGAGCAGCAGTTCCTGCAGTGCGCCGGCTCGCACCTGTCCTTCGCCGTCGCGCCCGCCCGGGAGTTCGCCCGCGGTCTGCCGCCGCAGGTGGGCATCGCGATCAACCCCCAGGGCACCGTCGGCCTCCCGCTGCCCCCGCCCGCCGTGGCCGAGCTGTGCCGCGAGGGCGGCGCCGAGGGGATCCCGGGGGTGGTGAGCGGCGCCCGGGTCCGGCTCTTCGAGCCCGACTGGCAGGAGGAGCCGGTGGACTTCCTGGCCGCCGCGGCCGGGGAGTTCGCGGTGCTGCCGGGGGTCCGCACCGCGCGCCGCGGCCTGGCCAGCGCCGAGGGCGACCCGCCCGCGCTCTTCGTGGGCGTGGAACTGGACCTGCTGGACCCGGAGTCCAGGGCGGCGGCGCACGACGCGCTCGGCCGCGCGCTGGGCCGGGAGCCGGTGCGGTGGCCGGTGCAGATGGTGCTGCTGGACGCGGCGCGGGATCCGGTCGTGGACTGGATGCGCCAGTGCGTGCGGCCCTTCTACACGCGCCAGGACCAGCCGTACTGAGGCCGGGGCCGGCGCCGTCCCGAGGGCCCGTTCTGAGTACCCGCCCCCAGCAGCGGCTGAGTAGTCCGGGCCCTGTCGGACACGGACCGTAAGCTGGTTGGATGTCGGGGCGGGACGCGCGCGCGGCCCGGTGAGGTGAGGAAGACGCGAGAAGGGGCGGCCCACGTGAGCGCGGGTGGAAGCGTTGAGCAGCTGCTGCACCAGGTGGCGCCCGGGCGGTACGACACCTACGAAGCGCTGCTGCGCGCCCTCGCCTCCGGCCGGGTGTGGATGCTGCTCTGGCACGGCCGGGCCGGGTCGCCCGACGCCCAGTACGGGAACATGGAGGTCGCCGGGCACGGCTACGCGCCCTGCGTGACCTCCGAGCGGGAACTGGCGGCCTCCGGCTGGACCAGGGCGCACGAGGTGGTCGGCGGACGCGAGATCGCCGCCGCCCTCTTCCCCGACCGCTGGGGGCTGTGGCTCAACCCGCACGCGCCCGGCGGCGGCGTCGGCGTCCCGTGGCTCGACCTGCGCCGGATCGCCGGCGGGCTGGACCGGCTGCCGGCCGGCCCGCTGCGCATCGGCGAACCGACCGTGGACGTACCGCACTTCTACGCCCAGCTCGTGCAGAACGCCCACCGCACGCCCGCCGTGCGCACCCTGCGCCGGGCCTGGGTGCAGCCCGCCCTGGGGGCGCCGCACCTGGTGATCGGGCTCGACCTGTACGACAGCGCGCCGCAGGCCGTGGAGTCGGTGCGGTCGATGATGCAGCAGTCGGTGGCCGCGGTGCCGGACGGGCTGGCGGTCTCCACGGTGTCGATGTCGGACGAGTACGACCCGGTGGCCATGTGGCTGCGGGCCAACTCCCGCCCGTTCTTCGACCGTGACGCCCACGGCGGCGCGGCCCCCGCGGCGGCCCCCGGGCACGGCTACGGCTACCCGCGCCCCTACTGAGGCCGCCCGCCGGGACCGTCCGGCCGGCCCCGGCCGCTCCTCCCCGTCCCCGCCGCCGACGCTCCACCGCGCCGAGGGTTTCGTCCGTGTTTCCGTGCTTCGACCTGCGGTGTCGTCGTTCCGCGGCCAGGGTCTCAGGTCTATATCACCGACATGCGGACAGTTCACACCGATGGTTGGGCGCAGTACTGTTCGGGCGACCAGCAGTCGAACCGTCACCGACCCCTGAGGTGGAACATGCGAATAACCGGTTCCAGGGTCGTCCAGACGATCGCGGCCACCCTCGCGGTTGGTGTGATCGCCACTGGATGTGCCAGTGAACGAGGCGAGAAGAGCGAAGGGGGAGACACCTTCGTCTTCGGCGCCGCCGGTGACCCGGGCTCCCTGGACCCCGCGCTGGCGAGCGACGGTGAGACGTTCCGCGTCACCCGCCAGGCGTTCGAGGCGCTGATCGAGCACGAGCCGGGCGGCACCGAACTGGTCGGCGGCCTCGCCGAGTCGTGGGAGGCCGACGAGACGGGCACCCAGTGGACCTTCAAGCTCCGCAAGGGCGTGACGTTCCACGACGGCGAGAAGCTGACCGCCGAGGCGGTGTGCAAGAACTACGACCACTGGTTCAACTGGACGGGCACGTACCAGGAGAGCGCGGTCTCGTACTACTGGCAGACCATCTTCGGCGGCTTCGCCAAGAACGAGAGCAAGGACACGCCCAAGGCCAACTACAAGAGCTGCGAGGCGAAGGACGAGCTCACCGCCGTCATCAACGTGCACGAGTCCTCCGCCAACCTGCCCGGCGGCTTCTCCCTCCAGGCGCTCGCCATCCACTCCCCGAAGGCCATCGAGGCCTACGAGAAGCAGGAGCTGAGCGGCGAGGGCGACGCCATCTCCTACCCCAAGTACAGCCAGGAGGCGGGCACCGTCGCCGGTACCGGCCCCTTCAGGATCGTCGAGTGGGACAAGGGCAACAAGGAAGTCACCCTCGAGCGCTTCGACGACTACTGGGGTGAGAAGGCCGGTGTGAAGAAGCTGGTCTTCCGCACCATCGCCGACGAGTCCGCCCGCCGCCAGGCGCTGCAGGCCGGCAACATCCACGGCTACGACCTGGTCGCGCCCTCGGACGTGAAGACCCTGGAGAAGGAGGGCTTCCAGGTCCCGGTCCGCGGCGTGTTCAACATCTTCTACATGGGCATGTCGCAGGAGGCGAACAAGGCCCTGAAGAAGAAGGACGTCCGCATGGCGATCGCCCACGCCATCGACCGCGAGAACGTCGTCAAGACGCAGCTGCCCGAGGGCGGCGTGGCGGCCACCCAGTTCGTGCCGGACACCATCGACGGCTACTCGGACAAGGTCGCCTCCTACGCGTTCGACACCGCCAAGGCCAAGGACCTGCTGGAGAAGGCCGGCGAGGAGAAGCTCGCGGTCGACTTCTGCTACCCGACCGAGGTCACCCGTCCGTACATGCCCGCCCCGGCGGACATGTTCGAGCTGATGAAGGCCGACCTGGAGAAGGCCGGCATCAAGGTCACCCCCAAGCCCATGAAGTGGGCCCCGGACTACCTGGACGCCACCGAGGCCGGCTCGTGCGACCTGCACCTGCTGGGCTGGACCGGTGACTTCAACGACGCCTACAACTTCATCGGCACCTGGTTCGCCGGCTACGACAAGCAGTGGGGCTTCCGCGACGACAAGGTCTTCGACGCGGTGAAGAAGGCCGAGGCCGAGCCGGACGTCGCCAAGCGCGTGGAGCTGTACAAGAAGGCCAACGAGGTCATCATGGACTACCTGCCGGGCGTCCCGGTCTCCTCGTCCCCGCCGTCCATCGCGTTCGCCAAGGACGTCAACCCCCCGAAGGTCTCCCCGCTGACGCAGGAGAACTTCGCCGAGGTCTCCTTCAAGTAAAAGCATGACCGCGCGCAGGTCCGCCCGGCCACGGCATCCGAAGTGGCCGGGCGGACCTGCGCTTGAGGACCTGGAAACCAGAGAAAGGAGCATCGCGGGGTGTTGCGTCTCGTCGTACGAAGACTGCTCCAACTGATACCCACCCTGCTGGGCCTGTCGGTTCTGCTGTTCATCTGGCTGAACCGGCTGCCCGGCGGACCCGCCGCGGCCATGCTCGGCGAGCGCGCCACAGCCGCCGACAAGGCCCGCATCGAGGCGGCGCTCGGACTCGACCAGCCCGTGTGGGTCCAGTACGGCCGCTTCCTCAAGCGGCTGTTCGAGCTGGACCTGGGCGTCTCCACCCAGACCGGCCAGCCGGTGTGGGACGAGTTCACCCGGGCGTTCCCCGCCACGGTGGAGCTCGGGATCTCGGCCATGATCATCGCCATCGCCGTCGGCGTACCGCTGGGCTACTTCGCCGCCCGCCGGCGCGGCAGCTGGCTGGACGTCACCGCGGTCTCCGGTTCCCTGGTGGGCATCTGCATCCCGGTGTTCTTCCTGGCGTTCCTGCTCAAGGCGGTCTTCGCCGTCCAGCTCGGCTGGTTCCCCAGCTTCGGCCGCCAGACCACCGGCATCGACGCCACCGAGGTCACCGGCTTCTACGTCCTGGACGGCATCCTCACCGGCGAGTTCGACGCGGCCTGGGACGCGGTGAGGCACCTGGTGCTCCCGGCCCTGGCGCTCTCCTCGATCCCGCTGGCCATCATCACCCGCATGACCCGGGCCAGCGTCCTGGAGGTGCTCGGCGAGGACTACGTGCGCACCGCCGAGTCCAAGGGCCTGAGCCGGCAGGTGGTACGCGGCCGCCACGTGCTGCGCAACGCGCTGCTGCCGGTCGTCACCGCCATCGGCCTGCTCACCGGCGGCCTGCTGTCGGGCGCGGTGCTCACCGAGTCGGTCTTCGCCTTCGGCGGCATCGGCTCGTTCATCAAGACCGCCATCGACGAGCGCGACTACCCGGTCCTGGTGGGCTTCATCATGTTCATCGCGGCCGCGTACGTCGTCATCAACCTGCTGGTCGACCTCGCCTACAGCCTTATCGACCCGAGAGTGCGGGTGCACTGATGAGCACCAAGACCGACAAGATCGACCGGCTCGCCGAACTCACCGCGTCCACCGAGACCTCCACGGGCGCCAGTCTGTGGGTCGAGGCCTGGCGCCGGCTGAAGAGCAGCAAGATGGCCGTGATCGGCGCGTGCATCATCGGCGTGTTCGTGGTGGTCGCGATCGTGGGCCCGTGGGTCGCCCCGTACAGCCCCACCGCGCAGCTGTGGCGCGGTGAGGTCTTCACCAACCAGAACATCTTCGTCGGCCCCCGCGCCGAGAACTGGCTCGGCCTGGACCACCTGGCCCGCGACGAGTTCTCCCGGATGCTGGTGGGAGCCCGCCAGACACTGCTGGTCGGCATCGTCTCCACGCTGCTGGGCTTCACCGTCGGCGCGCTGATCGGCGGCGCCTCGGGCGCCGCCCTGGTGCTGGGCGGCAAGGTCGGCCGCCGGATCGACACCGCCGTGATGCGCGTCATCGACATCATGCTGGCGCTGCCCTCGCTGCTGCTGGCCGTCAGCATCGCGGCGGTCATGGGCCAGTCCCTGACCACCGTGATGATCGCGGTGGGCGTGGTGCAGATCCCCGTCTTCGCCCGGCTGCTGCGCGGCGCCATGCTGGCGCAGGGCGGCTCGGACTACGTGCTGGCCGCCCAGGCCCTCGGGGTGCGCAAGCGGCGCATCGCGCTCGGCCACGTGCTGCCCAACTCGCTGAGCCCGGTGATCGTCCAGGCCACCCTGAGCCTGGCCACCGCCATCATCGAGGCGGCGGCGCTGTCCTACCTCGGTCTGGGCAACCCCGACGCCGCCGAACCGGAGTGGGGCGTCATGCTGGCCCAGGCGCAGGGCTACTTCGACAGCGCACCGATGCTCGCGGTCTACCCCGCGCTGGGCATCATCGTCACCGCGCTCGGCTTCACCCTGCTGGGCGAGGCGATGCGGGAAGCCCTCGACCCGAAACTGCGGAGTTGATCACATGGCCCTGCTTTCCGTGGACGAACTGACCGTCACCTTCACCCAGCGCGGCCGGCGCGACGTGAGGGCCGTGTCGGGAGTGTCCTTCGACGTCGACCAGGGCCAGGTTGTCGGCCTGGTCGGGGAGTCGGGCTGCGGCAAATCCGTCACCTCGCTGGCCCTGATGGGGCTGCTGCCCTCCCGGGGCGTGCGGCTCGGCGGCCGGGCCGTCTTCGACGGCACCGCCGACCTGCTGACCCTGAGCCCGAAGAGGATGCGGGACCTGCGCGGCTCCCAGCTGGCGATGATCTTCCAGGACCCGCTGTCCTCGCTGAACCCGGTGGTGCCCATCGGGATCCAGGTCACCGAGATCCTGACCCGGCACCGGGGGCTGAAGGGCGAGGCCGCCCGCAGGGAGGCCGCCTCCCTGCTGGAGCGGGTCGGCATCCCCGACCCCGACCGGCGGCTGAAGGAGTACCCGCACCAGCTCTCCGGCGGCATGCGGCAGCGCGCCCTGATCGCCATGGCGGTGGCCTGCGCGCCGCGGCTGCTGATCGCCGACGAGCCGACCACCGCGCTGGACGTGACGATCCAGGCCCAGATCCTGGAGCTCCTCAAGGAACTGGTCGACGAGGAGGGCACCGCCCTGCTGATGATCACCCACGACCTGGGCGTGGTCGCGGGCCTGTGCGACCAGGTCAACGTGCTGTACGCGGGCAAGGTGGTGGAGTCCGCCGCGCGCCGCGAGCTGTTCGAGGCGCCGACCCATCCGTACGCCAACGGGCTGCTGGGGTCCATCCCCCGGCTCGACGCGCCGCGCGGCGAGCCGCTCCGGCCCATCCGCGGTTCCATCAACGACACGATCGCCTGGGAGGACGGCTGCGCCTTCGCCCCCCGGTGCGACCACTACACCCTCCAGTGCCTTCAGGGCACCCCGGCGCTGGGCGAGCCCCGCAGGCCCGGCCACCAGGTGCGGTGCGTCAACCCGGTGTTCTCCGAGGGCGCCGCCGAACTGCGCGGGGCCGCGCTGCCCGGGCCGGAGGAGGTGCCCGGGACGGACGCCGCCGGCGGCACCGCGTCCGGGCGGGCCGAGCCGGCGGAGAAGGCCGGGCCGGCGGAGAAGGCCGCGGCGGTCGAGACGGCCGGCACGGCCGAGAAGGAGGCCGGAGCATGAGTCTGCTCCACCTGAACGGTGTGAAGGTCCACTTCCCGGTGAAGAGGGGCATCCTCTTCGACCGCACGGTCGGCCACGTCTACGCCGTCGACGGCGTCTCGCTCTCCGTCGAGCCCGGCCAGACGTACGGTCTGGTGGGCGAGTCGGGCTGCGGCAAGACCACGCTCGGCCGGGCGATCCTGCGGCTGGTGGACGTCACCGACGGCGAGGTCGTCTTCGACGGCACCGACCTGGCGAAGCTGCCGGACGAGGAGATGCGCCGCTTCCGCCGCCGGCTCCAGATGGTCTTCCAGGACCCGCTGGGCAGCCTCAACCCCCGGCAGAACATCGAGTCGATCCTCTCCGAGGGCATGGAGGCCCACGGCATCGGCGCGAGCCAGGAGGAGCGCCGCGAGAGGATCCGCGGCATCCTGGCGCGGGTCGGGCTGCCCGCCAACGCGCTCTCCCGCTACCCGCACGAGTTCTCCGGCGGGCAGCGGCAGCGCATCGGCATCGCCCGGGCGCTGGTCCTGGAACCGGACGTGATCATCTGCGACGAGCCGGTCTCCGCGCTGGACGTCTCCATCCAGGCGCAGGTGATCAACCTGCTGGAGGAGCTCCAGCAGGAGATGGGGCTGACGTACGTGGTCATCGCCCACGACCTGGCCGTGGTGCGGCACATCTCCGACGTCGTCGGGGTGATGTACCTGGGCTCGCTGGTGGAGGAGGCGCCCAGCGACACGCTGTACGCCGAGCCCCGGCACCCGTACACCCGGGCGCTGATGTCGGCCGTGCCGGTGCCCGACCCGGAGGTCGAGGACAACCGCGAGCGCATCCTGCTCACCGGCGACCTGCCCTCCCCGGCGAACCCGCCGGCCGGCTGCCGCTTCCACACCCGCTGCCCGTGGAAGCAGGAGAGGCTCTGCGCGACCGACCGCCCCGAACTGCGGGACCTGGGCGGCGGCCACAAGGTGGCCTGCCACTACGCCGAGGAGATCGCCGACGGCCGGATCAGCCCCTCGCACAACGCGGCCCAGGTGGTTCCGGCCGGGCACGCCGGGCACGCCGGGCCCAGGGGGGACGCCGGGCACGCCGAGACCGAGGAGGCCGCGACCGCGGCCACATGAGCCGCGCACCGCGTCTTACAGCGTCCTACAGCGTCCCCGCGGACCGTACGGCCCCGCCGCCCGCCTCTCCGCCCGCACGGGCGGGAGGCGGGCGGAGA
>NZ_JARVKV010000046.1 GCF_029813835.1 Streptomyces sp. DH37 | reverse complement strand
TACGACGTCTGGGCCCCCGCACACACCGTGTGCGGGGGCCCAGACGTCGTACGGACCGCGGGGCGCGGATCAGGCCACCGGCTCCCTGACGGGGGGCGCGGACAGGGGCTGTGCCACGGCCGCCGGCGCCTCCGCCCGCCGGGCCCGGGGACGGCTCCAGCGCCGCATGACCGGGCGCTCCAGCCCGGCGTACAGCGCCCAGGCGGCCAGGATGCTGACGGCCAGGTCGAGCGCGATCAGGCCGGTCGTCGCCCAGGTGCCCAGGGCGCCCTGCGGGATCAGCTCGCCGAACAGGGCCATGACCACCGAGTGCACCATGTAGAAGGCGAAGGAGATCTCGCCCAGCCACACCAGCGTCCGGTTCCGCAGGACCGAGGCGCGGCCCTCGATGTCGATCTGCGCCGTGGCGGGGATCAGCAGGGCCACCGGGATGATGCTCACGGCCACCAGGCTGAGGCCGAAGGGCGCGTTGAGCGCGACGGCGTACGCGACCGCGGTGAGCGCCAGCAGCCCCGTCACCGGCATCCGCACCCAGCGGCCGTTCAGCACGATCAGGGCCAGCAGGATGCCGAGCGTGAACTCCAGCATCCGCACCGGCGGGAACGCGTAGACGAACCAGGTCTCCCACTGCGACACCGGGTCGCCGACGGGGCCGCCCATGCGGGGCATCAGGGGCGAGGCGGGCAGGGCCCGCGCCACCAGGGGCACGCAGAAGACGGCCGCCGTCACACCGCCGGCCCACCACCACAGGCGCTCCGGCCGGATACCGCGCAGCGCGCGGAACAGCCACGGGAAGGAGAGGTAGAAGAGCAGCTCGCAGGAGAGGGACCAGCTCGGTATGTTCACCATCGCCGCGACGTCGGCCCGGGGGGCCCACGTCTGCACCAGGAACAGGTTCATGAGCGAGGTGCCCCAGGTGGCGGTGGACCACGCGGTGACCGCCATCGCCAGCACGAAGGTGGCCACGTGCAGGGGGTAGATCTTGAAGAGCCGGCGGCGCCAGAAGCGCGGCACGGTGTCCCCCTCGCGGCTCGACCAGGCGAGCACGAACCCGCTGAGCACGAAGAAGAAGGAGACGCCCACGGCCCCCGCCTTGTTGACGAGGGAGACGAAGTCGTCGCGGTAGGCGGGCTGGTTGAAGAACGCGACGAAGCCCGCGTGGCAGAGGAAGACCAGCATCGCGGCGAAGAAGCGGAGACTGGTGAGCGAGGGCAGCCGGGGGCGTACGGCCTCGGCTTCGGGAATCCGGGTCGGCGCGGACATCGCGCTCCTCCCTTTCACTTGACGCACCACCGGTCCGGTGGTCGCCGGAGCGTCCGGCAGCGGGCTAGAGGGGAGTTGGAGCACCGCTCAACAGCGCGGCGCGAGGCGGGGTCCATCGGGCCTCGAGCCGCCGGACCCACGGTGGGCCGGCGGGCCGACCGGGGCACAGGACCGGTCGGCAGGCCGTACGAGGGCCGACCGCCGGACACCGACCCACCCACAGGAACACCCACAGGAACACCCACAGGAAGGGGCCTCGACCATGTCCAGCCCGCTCGTGCTCGACTCCGCAGCCCAGGACCTGCTCTTCCGCGAGGCGCGGACCGCCAACGCCTTCACCGACGAACCGGTCTCCGACGAGACCGTGCAGGCCGTGTACGACCTGGTGAAGTACGCGCCGACCGCCTTCAACCTGCAGTCGCTGCGCGTGGTGCTGGTCCGCTCCGACGAGGCGCGCGAGCGCCTGGTGTCGAACATGGCGCCGCCCAACCAGGAGAAGACCCGCACGGCCCCCCTGGTCGCGATCCTCGCCGCCGACCTGGACTTCCACCAGGAGCTGCCGCGGCTGTTCCCCTTCGTCCCGGAGCTCAAGGACACCGTCTTCTCCGACGACGAGATCCGGGAGCGCGCCGCCAAGTCCAACGCCACCCTGCAGCTGGGCTACTTCATCATGGGGCTGCGCGCCGCCGGGCTGGCCGCCGGCCCCATGGTGGGATTCGACGGGGAGGCCATCGACAAGGAGTTCTTCGGCGACGGCAAGCACAACGTCATCGCCGTGGTGAACATCGGCAAGCCCGGTGAGAACGCCTGGTTCCAGCGCCTCCCGCGCCTCGACTACGAAGAGGTCTTCACCACCGTCTGAGCTAGGCACCCACCGCGGGTGCTGCCTGCCGAGGAGATGGCTCCATGAAAGCCCTGGTGTTGTCCGGGGGTGCGGGCACGCGCCTGCGTCCCTTCAGCTACTCCATGCCCAAGCAACTCATCCCCATCGCCAACAAACCGGTGCTCGTCCACGTCGTGGAGAACCTCCGCGCCCTGGGCATCACCGAGGTCGGCGTCATCGTCGGCGAGCGCCAGCACGAGATCCGCGCGGTGCTCGGCGACGGATCGTCCCTCGGGGTGCGGATCTCCTACATCCGCCAGGACGCGCCCCGGGGACTCGCCCACTGCGTCATGATCGCCAGGAAGTTCCTCGGCGACGACGACTTCGTGATGTACCTGGGGGACAACATGCTTCCGGGCGGAATCGCCGACATCGCCGAGGACTTCCTCAGGTGGCGTCCCACCGCCCAGGTCATGGTGAACAAGGTCGACGACCCCCGGTCCTTCGGCGTCGCGGAGGTGGACGGGAACGGCCGGGTGACCCGGCTGGTCGAGAAGCCCAGCGTGCCGCTCAGCGACCTGGCGCTCATCGGCGTCTACTTCTTCACACCGCTGATCCACCGGGCGGTCGACGCGATCCGGCCCAGCGCGCGCGGCGAACTGGAGATCACCGACGCCGTCCAGTGGCTGGTGGAGCAGGGGTACGAGGTGCGCGCCCGGGTCAACTCCGGGTACTGGAAGGACACCGGCCGGGCCGAGGACGTGCTGGAGTGCAACCGCGAACTGCTGGCGAAGATCACCGGTTCGGTGGCCGGGACGGTCGACGCCGAGAGCGAGATCGTCGGGCCGGTCGTGGTCGAGGAGGGGGCGCGCGTCGTGCGCTCCCGGATCGTCGGCCCGGCGATCGTCGGCGCCGGCAGCCTGGTGGAGGACAGCTTCATCGGGCCGTACACCTCGCTCGGGGCCGACTGCGTGATCAGCACGGCCGGGGTCGAGGACTCCATCGCGCTCGGCGGGGCGACCGTGCGGCAGGTGCGCCTGCGCAGCTCGCTGATCGGCCGGTCGGCGGCCGTCACCCTCGCCGCGCCCACCGGTTCGAACCGGCTCCTGGTCGGGGACCACACACGGGTGGAGGTGGCGGCGGGATGAGGATCCTGGTGACCGGCGCGGCCGGCTTCATCGGCTCGGAGTACGTCCGCACCGTGCTGGCGGGCGGCTACCCCGGCTTCGAGGACGCCGACGTGACCGTCCTCGACCGACTCACCTACGCGGGCAACCGGGCCAACCTCCCCGGCCGCCACCCGCGGCTCGCCTTCGTCCGCGGCGACATCTGCGACCTGCCGCTCCTGCTCGACCTGCTGCCGGGCCACGACGCCGTGGTGCACTTCGCCGCGGAGTCGCACGTGGACCGCTCGCTGGAGGCCGCGTCCGAGTTCATACGGACGAACGTGGGCGGCACCCAGACGCTCCTGGAAGCGTGCGTGCGCACCGGGGTGCAGCGGGTGGTGCACGTCTCCACCGACGAGACCTACGGCTCGATCGAGCAGGGCTCGTGGACCGAGGAGTGGCCGCTGCAGCCCAACTCCCCGTACGCGGCCTCCAAGGCGGCCAGCGACCTGGTCGCCCGCGCCTACTGGCGCACCCACGGCCTGGACCTGTCCATCACCCGCTGCTCCAACAACTACGGGCCCTACCAGCACATCGAGAAGCTCATCCCGAACTTCGTCACCCGGCTCCTGACGGGCCGCACCGTGCCCCTGTACGGGGACGGCTCCAACATCCGGGAGTGGCTGCACGTGTCCGACCACTGCCGGGCGATCCAGCTCGTGCTCACCCGGGGCCGGGCCGGGGAGATCTACAACGTCGGCGGCGGCAACGAGCGCACCAACCGGCAGATCACCGACAGCCTCCTGGACCTGTGCGGCGCCTCGCCCGACCTCGTGCGCCACGTCGCCGACCGCAAGGGACACGACATGCGCTACGCGCTCGACGACACCAAGATCCGCGAGGAGCTCGGCTACACGGCGACCGTCCCCTTCGAGGAGGGACTGGCCGCCACCGTCGCCTGGTACCGGGACAACCGGTCCTGGTGGCAGCCGGACGCCGGCGCCGGCGAGGAGCGGCCGGCGCTCACCGGGAGCGTCCGGTGAGCGCCGCCGCGGCGACCGCCGCACCGCCGGCCGTCCTCGGGCCCCGCGAGGACACCACGCTGCCGGCCCGGCTGGCGCTCTCGGCGGCCGTGTCCGGGGACGGCCCGGTCGCCACCGGCCGCTTCGACCGGTGGCTGGAGGAGCGGCGCAGGGCCCACGGCTTCGAGGTCCACCGCATCCCGTTCGCGGAGATGGACGCCTGGCACTTCGCCGGGGACACCGGCAACCTGGTGCACCGCACCGGCCGGTTCTTCACCGTCGAGGGCCTGCACGTGCGGACCGACGGCGGGCCGGTCCCCGAGTGGTACCAGCCCATCATCCGGCAGCCCGAGGTCGGGATCCTGTGCATCGTCGCCCAGGAGACCGACGGCGTGCTGCGCTTCCTGATGCAGGCGAAGATGGAGCCGGGCAACTCCGGCCTGGTGCAGCTCTCGCCCACGATCCAGGCCACGCGCAGCAACTACACCCGGGTCCACCGGGGCGCGCCCGTGCGGTACCTGGAGTACGTGGTCGGGCCGGAGCGCGGCCGGGTGGTCGCCGACGTCCTCCAGTCCGAGCACGGCTGGTGGTTCTACCGCAAGAACAACCGCAACGTCGTCGTCGAACTCGACCCCGGTGTCGAGGTGCCCCTCCACGACGACTTCTGCTGGCTGACGCTCGGTGAGATCAACACGCTGATGACCCGGGACAACGTCATCAACATGGACTCGCGCACCGTCCTGTCGTGCCTGCCGGCCCCCGCGCCCGGGGCGGCGGGGGAGGGCGACGCGTTCCGCTCCGCGCTCGCCGCGTCCTTCGACCCCGCCGCCGGGGCGCTGTCCACCACGGCCGAGGTGCTGAGCTGGTTCACCGGGCTGCGCGCCGACCACCACGAGGTGGAGGCCACCCGGGTGCCGCTGCGCGACGTCCCGGGCTGGCACCGCACCGACGACGAGAT
This sequence comes from Streptomyces sp. DH37, assembly GCF_029813835.1. Classification (GTDB taxonomy): domain Bacteria; phylum Actinomycetota; class Actinomycetes; order Streptomycetales; family Streptomycetaceae; genus Streptomyces. Next base: position 47,498 of record NZ_JARVKV010000046.1, on the reverse strand, counting down.
CGTCCGCGAGGACGGCAGGCACTTCAAGGTGGTCGCCGTGTCGGTGCGCGCCGGCAGCCGTGAGGTGGGCGGCTGGACCCAGCCGCTGCTGGAACCGGTCGGACGCGGCGTGGCCGCCTTCCTGGTCAGGGAGTTCGGCGGGGTGCTGCACGCGCTGGCGCACGTCAAGGTGGAGGGCGGCTTCGTCAACGCGGTGGAGCTGGGGCCCACGGTCCAGTGCCGTCCCGGCAACTACGACCCGGCCGACCGGCCGCACTTCTTCGACCACGTCGTGAACGCCGCCCCGGAGCGGATCCGCTTCGACGCGGTCCACTCCGAGGAGGGCGGGAGGTTCCGCAACGCCGAGAGCCGCTACATGGTCGTCGAGGCGGACGACTCCCTGCCCGGCCGGCTGCCGCCGGAGTACGCGTGGGTCACGGTCGGCCAGCTCGCCGGCCTGCTGCGGCACGGGCAGTACGTCAACATGCACGCGCGCACCCTGCTCGCCTGCCTGAGCGCCCTGCGGTGACGGGCCGTCCCGTGCGGATCGGCGTGCTGGGGTGCGCCGACATCGCCGTCCGGAAGGTCCTGCCCGCGATCGCCGCGCTGCCCGGGGCGGACGTCGCCGCGGTCGCCAGCCGCGACGCGGACAGGGCCGGACGGGTCGCCGAGCGGTACGGCTGCGCGGCGGTGGGCGGGTACGAGCGGCTGCTGCGGCGCGACGACGTCGACGCCGTCTACGTACCCCTGCCCGCCGCCCTGCGTCCGGCGTGGGTGGAGCGCGCCCTGCGGGCGGGCAAGCACGTGCTGGCGGAGAAACCGGTCACCACCCGCGCCGCGGACACGGCGGCCCTGGCGGACCTGGCGGGCTCGTCGGGCCTGGTGCTCATGGAGAACATCATGTTCCTCCACCACGGCGCGCACGCCCGGCTGCGGCGGCTGGTCGAGGACGGCGCGATCGGCGAACCGCGCTGCCTGGAGGCCGCCTTCGCGATACCGCCGCGGCCGGCCGACGACATCCGCTACCGGCCCGACCTGGGCGGCGGGGCGCTGCTCGACGTCGGCGTCTACCCCCTGCGCGCCGCCCAGTTCCTCCTCGGCCCCCGGTGGGAGGTGCTGGGCGCCGGCCTGCTGCGGGACCCCGGCCGGGGGGTGGACACCGCCGGCGCCGTCCTGCTGCGGAACCCCGCGGGGGTGACCGCGCAACTGACCTTCGGCATGGTCCACTCCTACCGCTCCGCGTACACGCTGTGGGGCAGCGAGGGCCGCCTCCACCTCGACCGGGCCTTCACCCCGCCGCCGGACCACCGTCCCGCGGCGCGCCTGGAGCGGTCCGACGGCCGCCGGGACCTGGAGCTGGACGCCGAGGACCAGTGCGCGGCGACCGTGCGGGCCTTCGCCGACGCCGTGCGGGCGCAGGGCCCGGGGCCGTGGGACCGGTGGCCGCGGGACTCCGTCGCCCTGGCCCGCCTGCTGGACGAGGTGCGGCGGGCGGCCCGCCGGGCGGACGGTCCGCCGGAACCGACGTACCGGTCGGTGTGATCCGGACAAGCCGGACTCGAGCCGGGCTCCGGCGGCCGCTCCTACCGTTCCGGCATGAGAATCCTGATGAGCACCAGCCCATCGTTCGGTCTCTACTTCCCTGTCGTCCCCATGGCCTGGGCCCTCAGGGCGGCCGGACACGACGTGCTCGTGGCGGCCCCGGAGAACATGGCGGAGACGGTCTGCGGCTCCGGCCTGCCCTTCGTCCCGAACTGCGGGCCGCTGCCCATGAAGGACGTCATGCTCTTCGACCGCTCCGGCGCGCCGGTCGTGCTGCCGGACACCGAGGAGGAACTGCTCGCGCACACCGGCCGGGCCTTCGGCCGGCTCGGGGCGCGCACCGTCGACGGGATGCTCAGGATCGTCAGGGAGTGGAAGCCGGACGTCGTGATCGGCGAGCCCCACTCCTACTCCGCGGCGGCCGCGGCCGGTGTGCACGGCGTCCCGTTCGTCGAGCACGGCATCGGCCTGGGATACCCGCGGGTGATCGACGAGTGCGGTGAGCGGGAGTTCGCTCCCGAGCTGGCGCAGCTCGGCCTGGACGCGCTGCCCGTCCCCGACCTGGTGCTCGACACCTGCCCGCCGGGCGTCCACCCCGGCGAACCGCGGCCGAACGCGCAGCCGATGGGGTACGTGCCCTACAGCACGCCCGGCACCGTACAGCCCTGGGTGTTCGACAAGCGCGACCGCCCGCGCCTGCTGCTGACGCTCGGCACCGTGCCGGTCCCCGGCCGCGTCGAGCTGTTCCGGAACCTGCTGCGCGCGCTGTCCGCGCTCGACGTGGACCTGCTGCTCGCCGTCGAGGACGCGGTGGTGGAGCAGCTCTCCCCGCTGCCCGACAGCGTGATCGACGCGGGCTGGCTCTCGCTGGACTCGGTGCTGCCGGCCTGCGACCTCATCGTGCACCACTGCGGCGCCGGAACGGTCATGGCGGCCCTGCGCGCCGGACTGCCGCAGGTGCTCGTCCCGCACACCGTGGAGCAGTACGACAGCGCGCGGCGGCTCGACGCGTTCGGCGCCGCGCAGCGGATCGCGCTGGAGGAGCTCGATCCCGACCAGGTGCTGGAGGCCTGCCGGGACCTCCTGGAGGACTCCTCGTACCGCGAACGGACCCACGCCCTGCGCGACCAGATCCTCGCCCTGCCCTCTCCCGGCCAGATCGTGCCGGTCATCGCCGGGCTGACACCCGACGGGGGGAAGAAATGAGCGGCGACACCAAGCAGCTGATCCTGGAGCAGGTCCGCAAGTACCACCACGAGCGGGCCCCGCGTCCGGGGTTCACGCCCGGCACGACGGAGATCTGGCCCTCCGGAGCGGTCCTCGACGAGGAGGACCGCGCGGCACTGGTCGAGGCGGCGCTGGACATGCGCATCGCCGCCGGCACCAGCTCGCGCAGGTTCGAGTCGGCCTTCGCCCGGAAGCTGAAGCGGCGCAAGGCCCACCTGGTCAACTCCGGCTCCTCGGCGAACCTCCTGGCGGTCTCCGCGCTCACCTCGCCCCAGCTGGAGGACCAGCGCCTGCGCCCGGGCGACGAGGTGATCACGGCGGCGGTGGGCTGGCCCACGACCGTCAACCCGATCCTGCAGAACGGCCTGGTGCCGGTCTTCGTCGACGCCGAACTCGGCACCTACAACCCGACGGTGGAGAGCATCGAGGCCGCCATCGGCCCGCGGACCAGGGCCATCATCATCGCCCACACCCTCGGCAACCCCTTCCCCGTCGCCGAGGTGGCGGCGCTGGCCGAGAAGCACGGCCTCTTCCTCATCGAGGACAACTGCGACGCCGTGGGCTCCCTCTACGACGGCAGGCTCACCGGCACCTTCGGCGACCTGACGACCGTGAGCTTCTACCCCGCCCACCACCTCGCGATGGGCGAGGGCGGCTGCGTGCTCACCTCGAACCTCGCGCTCGCCCGCATCGTGGAGTCCATGCGCGACTGGGGCCGCGACTGCTGGTGCGAACCGGGCGAGGACAACAAGTGCTTCAAGCGGTTCACGTACCAGATGGGCACGCTGCCGTACGGCTACGACCACAAGTACATCTTCTCCCACGTGGGCTACAACCTGAAGTCCACCGACCTCCAGGCCGCGCTGGGGCTCAGCCAGCTGAGGAGGCTCGACGACTTCTGCGCCGCCCGCAGGGCCAACTGGAGGCGGCTGCGCGACGGCCTCGAGGGCGTCCCGGGCCTGCTGCTCCCCGAGGCGACCCCCGGCAGCGACCCGAGCTGGTTCGGCTTCCTCATCACCGTGGAACCGGACGCCCCCTACCGGCGGGCCGACCTGGCGGACTTCCTGGAGAGCCGGAAGATCGGCACCCGGCGGCTGTTCGCCGGCAACCTCACCCGCCACCCCGCCTACCTCGATCAGCCGCACCGCGTCGTCGGCGACCTGACGAACGCGGACATCGTCACCGAGCACACCTTCTGGGTCGGTGTCTATCCGGGGCTGACCAACGAAATGCTCGACTACGTCGTGGAGTCGATCCGCGAGTTCGTCCACGACCACAGCTGAACCGGCGCCCACACCGATGAGGAGAACCATGGCTTCCGACACCCACGCCGCCCCGGCGCCGACAGAGGCAGGGGGGGACGGCCCCGCGCCCTACCGGTGGCGCTGGTACGCGTTCGCCGTCGTGCTGGTCGCCACCATGATGGACATTCTCGACGCCCTGATCACCACGATCGCCGGGCCCTCCATCCGGGCCGACCTCGGTGGCAGCACCACGATGATCCAGTGGCTGACCGCGGGCTACACGCTCGCGATGGCGGCGGGTCTCATCATCGGCGGGCGGCTCGGCGACATCTTCGGGCGCCGGCGGATGTTCCTCGTCGGCGTCGCCGGCTTCACCCTCTGCTCGATCCTGTGCGGTCTGGCCCAGGGCCCGGACTCGCTGGTCCTCTTCCGGGTCCTCCAGGGACTGTGCGGCGCGGTGATGATCCCGCAGGGGCTGGGACTGATCAAGGAGCTGTTCCCGCCGCGGGAGCTGCCGCTCGCCTTCGGCAGCATCGGCCCGATCGTCGGCCTCGCCAACATCGCCGGCCCCATCGTGGGCGGCTGGCTGCTCAGCGCCGACCTCTTCGGCACCGGATGGCGGATGATCTTCCTGGTCAACCTGCCGCTCGGAGTGGTGTGCTTCTTCGCCGCGGCCAAGCTGCTGCCCGCGTCCCCGGGCCGCACCGCCTCCCGGCTCGACCTGGTGGGCGCCGCGATCGTCGCCTCCGCGGCGCTGCTGCTGGTGTTCCCCGTCGTCCAGGGCCGCGAACTCGGCTGGCCGCTGTGGACCTTCGCCTCCATGGCCGCGGGCGTGGTCCTCTTCGGGGTCTTCGGCCGGTACGAGTCGCACCGGCAGCGCCGGGGAGGCGACCCGCTGGTGATCCCCGGCCTCTTCCGCAAGCGGGCCTTCTCCGGCGCCCTGGTGGCGGGATCGCTGATGTTCTGCGCCGTCATCGGCTTCACCCTGGTCTTCACCCTCTACGTGCAGACCGGCCTGGGGTACTCGCCGCTCAAGGCGGCCATGACGAGCCTGCCCCAGGTGCTCGGCTCGGCGGTCGTCGCGCTGGTCGTGGGCCGCATCGGCCTGGCGGCCAAGCTGGGCCGCGCGCTCATCCACATCGGCACGGCGACCATGCTCGCCGGCATCGTCGGGCTCTGGTTCACGGTGAACCTCGCCTCCGGGGACGTCGGCGCCCTCTGGTTCGCCCCGTCGCTGGCCGTCGTCGGCGTGGGCATGGGCCTGGGGATGTCGTCGCTCTACTACACGGTGAACACCTCGGCGGAACCGCACGAGTCCGGCTCCGCGTCCGGCACCTTCACCGCCGTCCAGCAGTTCTCCGGAGCACTCGGCATCGCCGTGATCGGCACGGTCTTCTTCGGCCTCCTGGGCGGTCAGGTCGCCTCCCAGGCCGACGGGCTGGCGCCGGCGCTGCGCGCCGAGCTGGCGGCGGCCGGGGTCGCCGCCGACGGCCGGGACAGGATCGTGGCCGGCCTGCGCGCCTGCGGAGGCGACCGCTCGGCGTCGGAGGACGCCGGGGAGGTGCCGGCCAGCTGCCGGGAACTGGACCGCGAGGTCGACCGGCTGGCGCGGTCGGCGTCCGACCCCTCCGTGGTCCGGGAGGCGGTCCGGGAGGCCGGCGCCGAGGCGGCCCGGCGCGGCTACGACTCCGCCTTCGAGCGGGCCCTGTGGGTGATGGCGGGGCTGTTCGCCGTCGCGTTCGCGGTGGCCTTCGTCCTGCCCCGCGCCCGGCAGACCTTCCAGGGAGCCGACGGCTGACCCGCCGCGCGCACGCGGAACGGCTCCGGGGCCTCGGCCCCGGAGCCGTTCCGTGCTGCCTGCCCGCCCGTCTGCCTGCCCGCCGCGGCGGGCAGGCAGACGGGCAGTGGAGTGGTGTCGGTGGTGTCGGTGTCGTCGGTGTTGCTGATGTCGCCGGTGTCGCCGGTGTCACAGCAGGGTGAGCTGGGTCGGCCCCGTGTCCTCGGGCGGCTCCTGCGCCGCCGGCCACTCGGGGGGCTTGCCGGTGTGGAAGGTCCGCGGCGGGGGGCAGCCGTACTCCGCGGAGAGCTCGCCGACCCGCTCCAGGATCCTGCGCTGGTACCAGCGCGGGGCGTACGCGCCGCCGGCGTACAGGGCCTCGTAGCGGCTCGTCAGGCCCGGATGGTGCTCGGCTAGCCAGGACATGAACCACTCGCGCGACCCCGGCCGCAGGTACATCACCTCGGGCGCGATCGACACCGCCCCGGACTCGGCCACGGCGCGCACCGTCGCCCGCAGCCGGTCGGGGGAGTCGCTCAGGTAGGGGACGATCGGCGACATGATCACCGCGCAGGGGATGCCGCTCTCGTTGAGCCTGCGGCACACCTCGAGCCGGGCCTGCGGGGACGGGGAGCCCGGTTCCAGGGCGCGCCACAGCCCGGGGTCGGTGAAGCCGACCGACACGGCGGTCTCCACGGTGGCGTGCTCGGCGGCCTGGCGCAGCAGCTCCAGGTCGCGCAGGATCAGGGTGCCCTTGGTCAGGATGGAGAAGGACACCCGGTGGTCGCGCAGGGCGGCGAGGATGCCCGGCATCAGCCGGTAGCGGCCCTCGGCGCGCTGGTAGCAGTCGACGTTGGTGCCCATCGCGACGTGGTCGCCGGGCCGTCCGCGCCTGGCCAGCTCGCGGCGCACCAGTTCGGGGGCGTTGACCTTGACCACGATCTGGGTGTCGAAGTCGAGCCCGGCGTCGAGGCCCAGATAGCCGTGGCTCGCGCGCGCGAAGCAGTACACGCACGCGTGGGAGCAGCCGCGGTAGGGGTTGAGGGTCCAGCCGCCCGGAGTGCCGGGCACCTCGGGCACCCGGTTGAGGACGGTGCGGGCCCGGACCTCGTGGAAGGTCATCCCGCGGAACTCCGGGGTGTCGAAGGTCCGGGTCACCACCGCGTCCTGCCCGAAGAGGGGGAGGGCCGCGGCCTCCCGGCCGCCGCCGACGCCGTCCTCGCCGTCGTCGCCGCCGTCGAGGCTCAGGTTGTCCCAGCGCATGCCCTCTCCCCGTGCCGGCCGCACCGCGCCGGCCGTTCCGCTCTCCGTCGTGCCGCGCCGGTCACAGCTCCGGCGCGAGCACCTCGCCCGTGGCGGCGTCCCGGACCCTGATGGCCTCCATCGGACAGGTCTCCGCGGCGTCCGCGACCCGCTGGTCCGGCGCCGTGTCCCGCGCCACGGGACGGGCCCGGCCGCCGTCGAGCCGCATGTGCTCCGGGGCCGCGCCCACGCACAGCCCCGTGCCCGCGCAGGCACTCCTGTCGACCTCGATCCGCCACATCTCCTCCACCTTCCCGCCCTTTCCGGCCGTTGTCACGTCTCACCACTCGATCATGAGTTCACGGGGAGCGCGCTGGAGCGTGACCACGCGCCACGGGACCTCCTCGGCCGGCACGGCCAGCCGCAGCCGGGGGAAGCGCCGCAGCAGGGCGCCGAGCGCGATCTGCAGCTCCATGGTGGCGAGCTGGGCGCCCAGGCAGCGGTGCGGGCCGTGCCCGAAGCCGAGGTGGGGGTTGTCCTCCCGGTGGAAGTCGAGCTCGTCGGGGGAGTCGAACACGGCCTCGTCGCGGTTGGCCGACATCATCGCGGGCAGCACCGCCTCACCGGCCCGCACCAGGCCCGCGCTGAGCCGGACGTCCTCGGTGGCCACCCGGGGGAAGGACGTGGCCCGCAGCAGGGGGACGTAGCGCAGCATCTCGTCGACCGCCCGCGGCAGCAGCCCCGGGTCCTCCCGCAGCTCCCGCAGCTTGTCGGGGCGGGTCAGCAGCAGGTAGACGAAGTTGGAGATCTGGTCCGAGGTGGTCTCGTAGCCGGTGACGAGCACGCCGACGGCGAGGTCGAGCATCTCCTTCTCGGTGAGCCGGTCCTCCTCGTCGCGGGCCGTGACCAGGACGCTCAGCAGGTCGTCGGCCGGCTCCCGGCGCCGCTGCTCCAGCAGGCCGGCCACGTACGCCCGCAGGCTGCCCAGCGCGCCGAGGACGTCGTCCAGGGTGTAGCGGTCGCCCGTGGCCGTCAGGGTGGTCTCGGCCCACTCCTGGAGCTGCTCGCGGTCCTCGAACGGGACGCCGAGCATCTCGAAGATGACGAGCGCGGGCTGCGGCCGGGCGAACCGGGTCACCAGGTCGGCCGGCGAGCCCTGCTTCTCCATGTCGTCGAGCAGGTCCTCGATGATCCTCTCCACCCGCGGGCGCAGCTGCTCGATCCGCCGCATCGTGAACGCCTTCGCGACCACGCGCCGCAGCCGGGTGTGCTCGGGCGGGTCCATCGCCACGATCGCCTCGGGGCCCGGCCCGATGGGCGTGTGGGCCGGCTGGTCCCCGGCAACCGCCCTGGCCCGGCTGAAGCGCCGGTCGCCCAGGACGAGCTTGACGTCCTCGTACCGGGTCGCCAGCAGGGCGGGCGACCCGTACGGGCACTGCACGCGCGCCAGCTCCCCGTCGGACCGGAGCCGCGCGTAGGCCGGGTCCAGCTCGAGCCGGTCGGGTTCGCTGAACGGATACGGCCTGGGATCCTGCTCGACGGTCATCGAAGCGCTCCTCTCGCTGGTGGTCGGCTCGCGGCCGCCTCGCCCGAGGCTGCCGCACGGCTTTGGAGCACCGATGGAGACCGGCTCGAACCCCGGCCCGAGGAGCGGGGGCCGGGGTTCGAGGAGTGGGGGGAGTGGAGGTGGGAGCGGCACCGCATCAGCGGCGCACGGACCAGCGGCGCATCACGGGACGTTCCACCAGGGCCCACAGGGCCCAGGCGAGGAGCACCGACACCGCGAAGGCGCCCGCGAGGAACGCGACGGCCCCCGGAGTGCTCCAGGCCGGTCCGGCCAGGCCGCCGTGGCCGTCCGGGGTGCGGCCGAAGGCCAGGTGACCGTAGTGCAGGACGAGCCGGTGCAGGAGGTAGAAGGCGAAGGAGATCTCACCGAGCCAGATCATCGGCCGGGTGCTCAGCACGCTCCGGCGCCCCTTGACGTCCGAGGCCGCCGTGGCGGCGACCAGCAGGGCCAGCGGGACGGCGGTGATCGCCGCGAACCGGTAGAGGAAGGGCACGTACAGCGAGGCGACGTAGGCGGCGGCCACGAGCAGCGAGGCCGGCAGGACGCCCAGGCCGATCCAGCGGCCGGTGAGCACGATCCGGGCCAGCAGGATGCCCAGGGTGAACTCCAGGGCGCGGACGACCGGGAAGTCGTAGAGGAACCAGATCTGGACGAACGACGCGTTCCCCCACATGAACTGCGGCTGGTCGGGCAGGAAGAGCTGGGCCGCCACCGGCATGAGCACGATCACCGCCGCCGTGCCCCCGGCCCAGTACCACAGCCGGTCCGGCCGGATCCGGCCGGCCAGCGCGAACAGCAGGGGGAAGACCAGGTAGAAGGCCGCCTCGACCGACAGCGACCAGCTCACGTCGTTGGCGCTGCCGACGTAGGCGATGTCCGGCACCCACGAGTGCACCAGCAGCAGGTTGGCCAGCGCCGGGAGCACACCGGTGGAGGCGCCCGTCCAGGCCAGCAGGGCGAGCGCGAGGACGAACGTCACCACGTGGTTGGGGAGGATCTTGGCGAACCTGCGGCGCCAGAAGCGCGGCGCGCTGTCGCCGGGCCGCGCCGACCAGGCCAGGACGAACCCGCTCAGCGCGAAGAAGAACGAGACGCCGACGAAGCCGGCGGACGCGGTGCCGAACATGTAGGACTCCTGCGCCCCGGCATCCCGGAACAGGAACTCCAGGCCGCCGTGGAAGAGGAAGACCAGGGCGGCCGCGATGAACCGGAGGCCGGTCAGGGAGGGAAGGCGGGGGGAGGCGGACGGCGGGGCGCCCCGCCGGGACGGGGCGCCTGCCGCCCCGTCCGCCGCTCTTTCCCGGGAGGTGATCGTCGGTTGCATGAGGTGCCCCCGTTGTCGTGTCGAGTTGCCGTGTCGAGCGCCGACGGCGCTGCGGGTCCGCGGAGTATCGGGCGGCCGGCTCGCGGGCCGCTCGAGAGCGCCCGCCCGCCGCGCCGGACGCTCCAGACGGGCTCGACCGGGAGTCGAGGGCCCGGCGGGATCGTGGGGTCGGATGTGCTTGCTCCCCGTGCGTACGCGTCAGCCGGGCAAGCCGAGGCAGGCCGTACCGGCCACCGACAGACTCACAGGAGACTCCCATGACCCATCTGCTCCACATCGACTGCTCCGCCGTGTCCCAGGGTTCTGTCTCCAAGGAACTCGCGGCCGCGTTCCGCAAGACCTGGGCCGAGGGCCGTCCGGACGGCGCCGTCGTCCACCGCGACCTGGGCGTCGAGGCGATCCCGCACCTGGACGAGGCCGGCATCACCTCGCAGTTCATCCCGTCCGAGGTGCAGTCCCCCGAGCAGAAGGCCGCCGGGGAGCTGCGCGAGAAGCTGGTCGAGGAGCTGCTGGGCGCCGAGGCCGTGGTGGTCAGCTCGCCGATGTACAACTGGACCATCCCCTCCACCCTCAAGGCGTGGATCGACCAGGTCCTGGTGGCCGGCCGCACCCTGACCTTCGGCGACGACCCCAACCCGCTGGCGGGCCGTCCGGCGACCCTGCTGCTGAGCTACGGCGGCGGCTACACCCCCGGCGCCCCGCAGGAGCACTGGAACCACGTCGACCCGTACCTGCGCACCGTCTTCGAGGACGCCCTGGGCATGGACCTCACCGTCATCACCGCGCAGCTGACGCTCGCGGGCAAGGTGCCCGGGATGGAGGAGCTCATCGAGATGTCGCAGAAGTCCCGGGAGGACGCCCTCCGCGCGACCGAGGAGCGCGCGGGCAAGGTGACCGCGGCCCTCGCCGCCGCGGCCTGAGCCCCGCTCCCCCCGGCCGGACGGAGAACGGGGTCCGGCCGGGCGGAGCACGGGACGGCCCCCACCGGTTCCGCGACCGGTGGGGGCCGTTCCGTCGTGCCGGCCGGTTCAGCGCACGGCGGTGAGGGTGACGTCGAAGGAGCCCACCACGGCGCCGTCCGGGCCGTGCAGGACCGCGGTGCCCGAGGACGCGTGGGTGTCGCCCGAGACGGTGACCTGCTGGATGCTGTGGATGGTGCCGGGGGCGCCGCCCTCGGGGTCGGGCAGCGGATGGGTCACGTGGTAGACGAACGACCCGTCCGGACGCGGGATCCAGTGCCCGGGGCCGCCGAACGCGGGCTTCCCGTCGGGCCCGGCCGGGCCGATCGCCTCCATGGTGTGGTCCTCCCGGAAGACGAACGTGGTGCTGTACGGGGCGGGGACACCGTCGATGGCCGAGGTGGCCGTCCAGGTGCCGACCAGGGAGGCCGTCCTGCTCTTCGTTGATGCCGTCATGGCCGCAGAGCATCTCCCCCCGCGCTCGGAAGCCGCTCGACCCGGTCTGGTGCCGCCCCGACCGGCACCCTCGACCGCCCCTCCAGCCGTCTCCGAGGCCGCCGCCGGACGGTGGCCGGACCAGCCGTGGTCGTCGGCCGCCGACGGCGTGAGCGAGGGGACGAAGGAACGATGGTCGAGCGACTGCTCCAGCTCTACGACACGACCCTGCGCGACGGAACGCAGCAGGAGGGCCTGGCGCCGACGGTCGAGGACAAGCTCGCCGTCGCGCGCCACCTGGACGTCTTCGGAGTGGGTTTCATCGAGGGCGGCTGGCCCGGTGCGATCCCCCGGGACACCGAGTTCTTCCGCCGGGCCCGCACCGAACTCGACCTGAGGTCGGCGCAGCTGGCGGCCTTCGGCGCCACCCGCAGGCCCGACACGCTGGTCACCACCGATCCGCAGGTGCGGGCGCTGCTGGAGGCCGAGAGCCCCGTGGTGACCCTGGTGGCCAAGAGCCACACCCGGCACGTGGAGCTCGCCCTGCGCACCACGCTCGCCGAGAACCTCGCCATGATCGGCAGCACCGTGCGGCACCTGGTGCGGGCCGGCCGCCGGGTGTTCGTCGACGCCGAGCACTACTTCGACGGCTACCTGGCCAACCACGAGTACGCCCTGGAGGTCGTCCGCACCGCCGCCGAGGCCGGCGCCGAGGCCGTCGTGCTGTGCGACACCAACGGCGGCTCGCTGCCGGACCGGATCGGCGCCGTCGTGTCGGACACCCTCGCGGCCACCGGGGCCCGGCTCGGCATCCACTGCCACGACGACTCCGGCTGCGCGGTCGCCAACACCCTGGCCGCGGTGGACGCCGGCGCCGACCACGTGCAGGGCACCGCCCACGGCTACGGGGAGCGGTGCGGCAACGCCAACCTGTTCACCGTCGCCGCCAACCTGGTCCTCAAGCGGGGCCGCACGGACGTCGTGCCCGCCGAGCGGCTGCGGGAGATGGCCGACACCGGCCGCGCCATCGGCGAGCTGACCGGGGTGCACGCCCACCCGGCCGCCCCCTACGTCGGCGCCTCCGCCTTCGCGCACAAGGCCGGGCTGCACGCCTCCGCCCTGCGCGTGGACCCCGGCCTGTACCAGCACATCGACCCCGGCCTGGTGGGCAACGCCATGCGCACCCTGGTCTCCGACATGGGCGGGCGGTCCTCCATCGAGCTGAAGGCCCGCGAGCTGGGCTACGAGGTCTCGGCCGGGTCCGAGCCGGTGGCGCGGGCCGCCGCCCGCGTCAAGGACCTGGAGAACCGCGGCTACAGCTTCGAGTCCGCCGACGCCTCCTTCGAGCTGCTGCTGCTGGAGGAGCTGGCCGGCGGCGGCCTGGAGCACCCCTTCGACGTGGAGTCCTGGAGGGTCGGCGTCGAGCAGCGCGACGGCGGCGAGGTGCTCAACGAGGGCTCGGTGCGGCTGCGGGTCGACGGGGTGCCGCTGGCCGCGACCGGCACCGGCAACGGCCCCGTCAACGCCCTGGACCGGGCGCTGCACCAGGCGCTCGACCCGTTCTTCCCCGAGCTGGCCCGGCTGGAGCTGACCGACTACCAGGTCCGGGTGCTGGGCGGTCCGGGCAGGGGCCCGGGCGGCGGGCCGGGCAGCGCGGCGGCCGCGCGCGTCCTGATCACCTTCACCGACGGCCGGCGCCGCTGGGGCACCGTCGGCGTCGACGAGAACACGGTCGCCGCCTCCTGGCGGGCGCTGCTGGACGCGGTCCGCTACGTCCTGCTGACCGAGCGCGGGGCCGACCACCGGGCCCTCCACCGGACCGAGACCCCCGCGACGGCGGCGGCGGGCTGACGCGCCGCCGGCCGCTTCCGGGCCGCCGCGGCCCGCAGACCCGGCAGCCCGCCCGACGAGACTGGGAGTGACTGTGCGAGTGGAAGACATCTTCATACGGGGGACCGGAGTACGGCTTCCCTCGTCCCTGCCGGTCGCCGACGCCGTGGCGTCGGGCGCCTGCCCGGCCCGGGTCGCCGCCGCCACGGACATGGTCTCGGTGGCGTACTCGCCCGACGAGTCCGCCGCCGAGATGGCGGTGCACGCCGCCCGCTCCGCCCTGGAGCGGGCGGGCAGCACCGGCGAGGACGTCGACCTGATCCTGCACGCCGACACCTACCACCAGGGCCAGGACCTGTGGCCCGTCGCCTCCTACGTGCAGCGCGAGGCGCTCGGCAACACCTGCCCGGCGATCGAGATCCGGCAGATGTCCAACGGCGGCATGGCCGCCCTGGACCTCGCCCACTCCTACCTCACGGCCGCCCCCGGGCGCTGCGACGCGCTGCTGACCACCGCCGACCGGTTCTGCGAGCCCGGCATCGACCGCTGGCACACCGACCCCGGCACCCCGTACGCCGACGGCGCCACCGCGCTGGTGCTCTCCCGGCGCGGCGGTTACGCGCGGCTGCGCTCCCTGGCGATGCTCGCCGACCCCGAGCTGGAGCCCCTGCACCGGGGCGACGAGCCGTTCGGACGGGCGCCCTTCTCCCACCGGATCCCGGTGGACTTCGAGGAGGCCAAGCGCTCCTTCGTGGCCCGGGTGGGCATGTCGTACGCGGTCACCCGCGCCCACGCCGGGCAGCAGACCGTCCTCAAGCAGGCGCTGGCCGACGCCGACCTGGAGCTCGGCGACGTCGACTGGGTGGTGCTGCCGCACTTCGGGCGGCGCCGGCTCCAGTCGATCTACCACCAGCCGTTCGGCATCGACCCGGCCCGCACGGCCTGGGAGTGGAGCCGCACGGTCGGGCACCTGGGCGCGGGCGACCAGTTCGCGAGCCTGGACCACCTGATCGTCTCCGGCCGCGCGAAGCCCGGCGACCGCTGCCTGCTGGTCGGCGTCGGCGCCGGCTACAGCTGGGGCTCCGCGGTGGTGGAGGTCCTGGACCGGCCGGAGTGGGCGGGCGCCGCCTGACGGGCGCCCGGCGAGCACCATCCGACCAGCAGCCCGGCGGCGCCCCCGCCGGGCCACCCCCCTCATTCCGCGCTCCAGCCCCGCTCGAGCGCTACCTGACAACCTGACAGCAGGCGCCGTGCGAGCGGCGCGACCGAAGGGAAGACCCGCCGTGGTGCCGAACTCCGCAACAGCCGTCGCCGGACCCGCCGCCGGAACCCACGTCACGGAGCACACCGTCGTCGTCGACGCGCCCGCAGACACCGTCTACGGCCTGGTCGCCGACGTCTCCGCGTGGCCGCAGATCTTCGGCCCCACCATCCACGTCGAGGTGCTGGAGGAGGAAGCCGACGAGCAGCTCCTGCGCATCTGGGCCACGGCCAACGACCAGGTGCGCTCGTGGACGTCGCACCGCATCCTCAACTCCCGCACCCGCTCGGTCTCCTTCCGCCAGGTGGTGCCCGCCGCGCCGGTGTCGGCGATGGGCGGCCAGTGGCGGATCGAGCCCAACGACGACGGCGGCAGCCGCGTCGTCCTGCTGCACGACTACTCCGCCGTGGACGACGACCCGGAGGCCGTCGCCCTGATCGAGCGGGCGGTCGACCGCAACAGCCGCGCCGAGCTGGCGGCCCTGAAGAACGCGGCCGAGCAGGACGCCGGCGAGGGTGCCGCCGAAGGCGCCGACGCCGGGGACGACCGCCTGCGCTTCACCTTCTGCGACTCGGTCGACATCGGCGGCTCCGCCGAGGACGTCTTCGCCTTCCTCGACCGCGCCGACCTGTGGCCCGAGCGGCTCCCCCACGTCGCCCGCATCGGCCTCGAGGAGTCCCCCTCCGACGACGGCGGCTCCACCGTCCAGCGCATGGACATGGACACCCGCAGCCCCGACGGCTCCCTGCACAACACGATGTCCGTGCGGGTGTGCTTCCCCGACCGGAACCTGATCGTGTACAAGCAGCTGCGGGTGCCGGTGGCGATGAGCGGGCACACCGGCCGCTGGGTGATCGAACCCCACGGGAAGGGAGTGCGCGCCACTTCCTGGCACACCGTCACCCTCGACCCCGAGGGCGTCCGGCAGCTCCTCGGCCCCGGGGCCACGCTCGCCGAGGCGCGCGCCAAGGTCCGCCGGGCCCTGGGCGCCAACAGTTCCACCACCCTGCAGCACGCCAAGCAGTTCGCGGAGAACCTCCATGACCGACCGTGACCTCAACCGCCCTCTCACCATCGTCAACCGGTTCACCGTCAAGGGTGACCCGGGGAAGTTCGAACAGGACTTCCGCGAGCACTCCCAGTACCTGCGCCGCCGGCCGGACTTCGCCTACCTGGTGACCGTACGGCTGGTGGACTCGCCGGACGTCTACGTCCACATCGGGCACTGGCGCAGCCTCGAGGGCTTCATCGACACCGTCCACACCGAGACCTTCCTCGAGCACGTGCAGTGCCTGGAACCCATGGTGGACACCGAGGCCGACCACGCGGTGAGCGTGGACCGGGTGCTGGTGCGCAACGCGCGGGAGGGCCACGAGAACGTGGTGCTGATACCGAGCACGGTCCTGGGCGGGTGCCTGGAGTTCGAGAAGGAGGTCCGCGAGCTGTCCCGGCACTTCGTCGGCACGGAGGGCTTCGGCGGCTTCGACCTGCTGCGGTCGGCGCTGCGGCCGCAGCAGTACCTGGGCGTGGCGTGGTGGTACGACACCGGGTCCTGCGACCGCGCCCTGGCCGACGACGACTGCCGGGAGGCGGTCGGCCGGCTGGACCGCGTCGCCAGGTTCCGCATCGAGCGGACCCGGCACATCGCCTACGAGCGGGGCGTCGCCGGCTGATCCCCGCGGCCGGACGGACCCTGGCGGGCCGGGAGTCCCACGGAGGGCTCCCGGCCCGCGCCCGTTCCGCGCGCGAGCGCCCCTCGAGCGGCGGGGCCCACCGTTCCCCCATGGCCAACGAGATGCGACAGGCCCTGCTGACCGTCGTCCGCGGTGAGCCGGACGAAGCGGAACTGGCCGCCGTCACCGCCGTGCTGCTGGCCCTCCTGGGCGAGCGCGGCCGGACGGCGGACGGCACGGACCCGGCGGACCCCGCGGACCCCGCCGACCCGGCCGGCCCCGCGGACCCCGCGCACTCCGTCCCGCGCGCCGCCTGGCGTCCCGGACGGCCCGGCTACCGCTCGCCCGTGGCCTGGTCCCGGCCGTGAGGCGGGACGCGGTCCGGAGGTTGTCGAGCCCGCTTCGAGAGGGCGTTCGTACCTTCCCGGAAGAGTCACGAGGAGCCGTTGCCACCGGCCGGCGGCCACGACGACATGCGAGGGGGAGGCGTTGAACGGTTACCGGAGCTTCACCGAACTCATTCTGGCCAGGGCCGAGGAGTCGTCCGACCGGGAGGCACTCGTCCTGCTTTCCGAGGCGGGCGGCGGGAACGGGCCACGGGCGGCCGAGACGGTCTCCTACGGGGAGCTGGACGCCGCCGCCAGGGCCCTCGCCGGCTGGCTCCAGGCGCACGGCGCCGCGGGCGAGCGGGTGCTGGTCCTGCAGTCGTCGCGGCGGCTGTTCGCCGTCAGCCTGCTGGCCTGCCTGTACGCGGGGGCCGTCGCGATCCCCGTGCCACCGGCGGGCGGGCGGCGCCACCACGAGGAGCGGGTCGCGGGCATCGTCAAGGACGCGGCCGTCAGCATCGCCCTGAGCGACTCGTCCGAGGCCCCGGAGGTCTCCCGGCTGCTGGCCCGCACCGGCTACGGGAGCATCCCCTGCCTGGCGGCGGACGCGGTCCCCGGCGCGTACCCCTGGACCCCGCCCGATCTGGACGCCGACTCCGTCGCCTTCCTCCAGTACACCTCCGGCTCCACCCGCGACCCGCGCGGCGTGGTGGTCACCCACGGCAACATCCTGGCCAACCAGGAGGCGATCGGCCGCGTGCTGCGCACCCGCCCCGGGGCCCGGCTCGGCGGCTGGCTGCCCTTCCACCACGACATGGGGCTCGTCGGGCAGCTGCTGCACCCGCTGTGGCTGGGCGGCACCGCCGTGCTGCTCACCCCCGCCGCGTTCGTCAAGAGGCCGGTCCGCTGGCTGGAGGCGGTCTCGCGGTACGGCGTGACCGTCAGCGGCGCCCCCGACTTCGCGTACGACCTGTGCCTGCGCCGGATCACCGACGAGCAGATCGCGGGCCTGGACCTGTCCGGCTGGGAGACCGCCGTCAGCGGCGGCGAGCCGGTGCGCGCCGAGACCCTGCGCGCCTTCGCCGAGCGGTTCGCCCCGGCCGGGCTGCGGCCCGAGGCGCTGACCCCCTGCTACGGGCTGGCCGAGGCCACCCTGCTGGTGGCCGGCGCCGCTCGCCCGGCCGCTCCCGCAGCCGCTCCCGCAGCCGCCCCTGCGCCCGTGCTCACGGAGCGGACCGCGGACGCCGCCGCCCTGGAGCGCCACGAACTGCGCCCCCCGGTGCCCGGCCGCCCCGCCCGCACCCTGGTCTCCTGCGGCCCCGTCGCCGACGGGGAGCTGCGCGTGGTGGACCCCGAGAGCCTCGAGACGCTGCCCGACGGCCGGATCGGGGAGATCTGGCTGCGCGGCGCGGGCGTCGCCCGCGGCTACTGGGGCCGCCCGGCGGAGAGCGCGGCCGTCTTCGACGGGCGGACCGCCGACGGCGAGCGCGGCTGGCTGCGCACCGGCGACCTGGGCGCCGTCGAGGACGGCGAGCTGTACGTCACCGGCCGCCTCAAGGACGTGATCGTGGTGGCCGGCCGCAATCTCTACCCGCAGGACCTGGAGCGCACGGTGCAGCAGGTCAGCTCGCTGTTCGGGGCCGCGACGGCGTTCGCGGTGCCCGGCGAGCGGGACCGGATCGTGGTCGTCCAGGAACTGCGCGCCCGCGGCCGCTACGACATCGACCTGGCCGCGCTCGCCACCGCCGCCGGCAACCGCCTCACCGAGGAGTTCGAGGTGCGGCCCGGTGGAGTGCTGCTGGTGCGGCCCGGCACGGTGCGCCGCACCACCAGCGGCAAGGTGGAGCGCGCCGCGATGCGCGGCCTGTTCCTCCGCGGCGAGCTGCGCCCGCTGCACCAGGAGGTCCTCCCCGAGGTGAGGGAACTGATGACCGCCGGAGAGAGGTGATGGAGGTGTGCGAGGACCGCGCCGACGCGCTGGAGCGCGCCTTCGGCCCGCTGGACGACCCGGACAACCCGCTGGGCCAGGACGCCATCCTGGCCGCCGACGGGTCCGGCAGCGTGCTCGCCGGTGCGGAGGAGGTCCTCGACGCGTACGGCTTCAACGCCGAGTTCGTGCCCGAGGAGCTGGGCGGCAGGCTGTCGCGGATGGACACCCTGGGCCGGGTGCTGCGCCCGGTCTTCCGCCGCGACGCCTCCGTCGGCTTCGGTTACGGGCTCAACTGCTTCTTCGCCGCCGCCCCCGTGTGGATCGCGGGCGACGACGCGCAGCGGGCCGAGGTGGCGGGCCACCTGCTGGAGGGCCGCCGCGTCGCCGTCGCGCGCCACGAGGTGGCCCACGGCAACGACTTCGTCCGCGAGGAGTTCACCGCCCGTCCCGCGGACGGCGGCGGCTTCCTGCTCAACGGCAGCAAGGCGGTGATCGCCAACGCCTCCCGCGCCGACGGCCTCGTCGTCTTCGCCCGCACCTCCGGCGGCGGTGGCGGCCGCAGCCACTCGGTCCTGCTGCTGGACCGCGGGAAGCTGCCCGAGGGACGGCTGACCGACCTCGCCCGGCGCTCCACCAACGGCATGCGCAGCGCCGAGTTCGGCGGCCTGCGGGCGGTGGACTGCCCGGTGCCGCGCGAGGCGCTGGTCGGCGCCCTGGGGGAGGGCTACGAGCTGTCCCTGCGCTCCTCGCTGGCCATCCGGGGCCTGATCCCGTCCATCGTGCTGGCCGGGGCGGACACCGCGCTGCGCACCGTGGCCCGCTTCGCGGTGCGCCGCCGGGCCGACGGCCGCTCCTCGCTGGACGTCCAGCACGTGCGGGACGTCCTCACCGGCGCGTTCCTGGACCTGCTGCTGAGCGACTGCCTCGCCCTGGTCGCCACGCGCGGGCTGCACCTGCTGCCCCAGCAGACCAGCGCGTACGCCGCCGCGGCCGCCTACCTCGCGCCGAAGATCACCGCGGAGTCGATGGACGAGATGTCCGCGGTCCTGGGGGAGGAGAGCTTCGCCGAGGACGGCGCGTACGCGATGTTCCAGAAGCAGTTGCGCGACCTGCCGGTCACCTCGCTCGGCCACGCCGGCAGCGCGGGCCGCCAGGTCAGCATCCTGCCGCAGCTGCCGTTCTTCGCCCGGCACGCCTGGTTCGCCGACGCCGAGGCGCCCGCCGGCCTGTTCCGGCTCCACGGGGACCTGCCCCCGCTGGACCCGGCCCGGCCCGCGCTGCTGGGCGACAGCGACCCGCTCGCCGCGACCCTGGTGGCCACCGACGGCCTGCTGGGGAGCGCGGACCTGCCCGGGGACACCCCCGAGTGCCGGGGGGCGCTGCGGCACCTCACCCGCGCCCTGGTCACCGAACTCGGCGAACTGCGCGAGGCGTTCGCCGGGATCGAGCCGGGCGACCGCGCCTCCCTGGTCGCCCCGCGCAGCTTCGCGCTGGCCGACCGCTACGCCCTGGTGCTGGCCGCAGCCGCCTGCCTGGGCGTGTGGCGCGAGCAGCGCTCCGGCGCCGGCGGCACGGGCGCCGGCGGGTTCCTCGCCGACCCCGCCTGGCCGGCGGCCGCCCTGTACCGCCTGTGCCGACGGCTCGGCCTGCCCCTGCCGGACCGTCCCGCCGTCTGCGAGCGGCGGGTGCTCAGCGAGGTCCTGGCACGGCTGCACGGACGGCGCAGCTACGACCTCTACGGCACGGCCCTGGCCTGACCCGCCGCCGCGCCGCCCCTTCCCGAGCCGCTTGAAAAGGAGCGAGTGATGTCCGTACTCCCTCGCAAGGTACGCGAGCAGGCGTACGCCGACTGGCTGTCGGAACGACTGGCCCACTACCTCGAGAGGCCGGTGGAGGAGGCCGCGTCGTTCGTCGAGCACGGGCTGGACTCCGTGGCCGCGCTCAGCCTCTACGGCGACATCGAGGAGGAGTTCGGCCCGCTGATCGACCCCACCGACATCTGGGCGTACCCGACCGTGCGCGCCCTGGCCCGGTACCTCGCGCTGCGGGATCCCCGGCCCGGCGGGGACGGCCGGGTGCGCGCGGCGTTCGTGTTCACCGGGCAGGGCTCGCAGCACCCGGGCATGACCTCCGGCCTGTACCTGCACTCCACGGGCTACCGCACCCACCTGGACGAGGCGGCCGACGCCCTGCTGCCCTACACCGGGCTGTCGGTCGTCGACCTGATCCTCAGCGGGGACCGGCGCATCCACCAGACGGCGTTCACCCAGCCCGCGCTGTTCGCCGTCGAGTACGCGCTGGCCCGCACGCTGGAGGAGTCGGGGGTGCGGCCGGTGGCGGTGCTGGGGCACGGCATCGGCGAGTTCGCCGCCGCCGCCGTCGCCGGTGCGCTGACGCTGGAGGCCGCCGCCCAGATGGTCGCGCTGCGGGGCGCCTTCATGCAGTACCTGCCCTCCGGCGGCGGGATGATGGCCACCTGCGCCCCCGCGTACGAGGCGGCCGAGCTGCTGTCCGACGAGCCCGGGGTGAGCATCGGGGCGGTCAACGCCGCCAAGGCCACCGTGCTGTCCGGCGAGATCGCGGGGCTGGAGCGGGTCCAGGAGAAGCTGGCCGCCCGGGGCGTCGCCGCCACCATGCTGAACGTCACCCACGCCTTCCACTCCCCGCTGATGGACCCGGTCCTGCCCCGGTTCGAGACGGTGGCGCGGCGGCTGCCCGGCGGCGCGCCGCGCATCCCCTACTACTCCACGGTGCGGGGCGGGTTCACCACCGAGCCGCTCTACGTCCCCTACTGGTCCCGGCAGATCACCTCCACGGTGCGGTTCGCCGACGCGGCCCGCCACCTGCTGGCCCAGCAGACCCCCACCCATGTGGTCGAGATCGGCCCCAAGGCGGTCCTCACCCCGTTCCTGCGCCGGATGGGGGGCAGCCGGGGGCCCGTCTGCCTGCCCATGTGCCGCGGGCCGGAGACCAACGCGGTGGACCTCGCCGGCGTGCTCTCCGTGCTGGACGCCGGACCGCTCTCCGCGGCCCTGGCGGAGGACTGAGGTGGGGGAGTCCGCGCGGGGCCCGCAGACGTCCCCGCGGCTCCTGGAGGTCACCGGTCCCCACGGCCCCTGGGACCGGGTCCGCCGGGAGCTGGCGCGGTCGGGGTCGGTGGTGGTGGCCGGGCGGCTGCCCGACTGGCGGTTCCCCGGCGGCCCGGAGGCCCTGCGACCGCTGCTGGGACGGGACTGGCACCGCTACGAGTCGCTGTCCCACCCCCGCACGAAGGAACGTTTCGCCGCCTCCCGGCTGCTGCTGCGGCACGTGGTCGCCGCGGTCATCGACACGGCGGCGGACCAGGTGGACCTGGCCTACCAGCCGGGCGGACGGCCGTACGTGCGCGGCTGCGACCAGATCGACGTCAGCCTGAGCCACACCGAGGAGGTGCTGGTCGTCGGCGTCACCCGCAGGGGCCGCATCGGGGTGGACGTGGAACTGGCCGGCCGCAGGATGGCCGGCACCGGCTCGGAGTCCCAGGGCTGCACCCCCTACGAGCTGGCGCGGCTGGACGAGGTGGAGGGGCGGGGCACGACGGCGCGCAACGACACCCTGGTGCGGCTGTGGACCCTGAAGGAGGCCTACAGCAAGGCGCTCGGCCAGGGGCTGCGGTTCCGCTTCACCGAGTTCGGCTTCGCCCTGGACGCGCACGGCATACGGCTGGTGCGGCCCGACGGCACACCGGTGGGCGGCGGCGAGTGGACCTTCGGCACCCGCGTGGTGGACGGGCGGTACGTGGTCGCCACCGCCGTGTACGACGCGGGGTTCGGCGAGACCGTCGACCTGTCGGTGCGCACCGCGCTGGACGACGGTCTCCTGGACGCGCTGTTCGGCGCGGTGGGCGGCTCGGTTGGCAGCTCGGCGGGCGGCTCGGTTGGCGGCTCGGCGGGCGGCGGCCCCGGGGGCGGCCGGTGACACGCGTCCGCGGCCTGCGCCGCGCCGGTCCCGCCGGCGCCGCCGAGCCCGCCGGCGGCTCACGGGATCCAGCCCGCCTCCTCGGCGATCCGCACGGCGTCGATGCGGTTGCGCGCGTTGAGCTTGGCGACGATGGTCGTGAGGTAGTTGCGGACGGTGCCCTTCGACAGGTACAGCGAACCGGCGATCTCGGCGGCGTCGGCCCCCTGCGCGGCCAGCCGCAGCACCTCCAGCTCCCGCGGCGAGAGCGGGTTGTCGGGGCAGTCCCAGGCGGAGAGCGCCAGCTGGGGGTCGATCACGCGCTGGCCCTGGGCGACGGAGCGCACCGCGTGGGCGAGCTGGTCGGAGGGCGCGTCCTTGAGCAGGAACCCGGTGACGTGCGCGGCCAGGGCCCGGCGCAGGGTGCCGGGGCGGCCGAGGCTGGTGAGGATCAGGGTCCGGCAGCCGGGAAGCCGCTCGTGCAGGCGGGCCGCCGCGGTGAGCCCGTCGACGCCGGGCAGGTCGACGTCGAGGACGGCCACGTCGGGCCGGGCCTCCAGCGCGGCGTCCACGACGCGGTCCCCGCGGTCGACGGCGGCCACGACCTCGAAGTCGGGCTCCAGTTCCAGCAGGGCGACCAGCGCCCCCCTGACCATGTGCACGTCCTCGGCGAGCAGGATCTTCACCGACAGCATTGGCCCCCCAAACCAAAGTGAAGTCCGGTGCGCCGCACCGGACGTCCGTATCAGGCCGCGGATCTCGCCGTGCTCACCGCGCCCAGGCCGTTCCCCTCCGGCGAAGCCGGTACGTTCCTGGGCCGCACGGGCGCCTCCGCGACGAGTTCGAAGCGGCCGTCCTCCCGTACGCCCGCCTCCACCCGGCCGCCGATCGCCACCAGCCGGGTGCGCAGATTGCCCAGTCCGCTGCCGCTGTACGGGGAGCGGTCCGGGCGCTGCCCCGCCACTCCGTCGTTCACCAGCCTGAGCCGGACCGTCTCCTCCTCCATGGTGACCGAGATCAGGCACGTCTGGGCCTTGCTGTGGCGCAGGAGGTTGGTGACGCCCTCCCGCACCGCGGTCGCCAGCACGGTGTCCGTGACCGGGTGCAGCCGGCCGCACGAGACGGCCACCTCCGCCCGGATGTCCGCCGTCGCCAGGATGGAGCCGGCCGACTCCGCCTCCTCCGCCAGCGACATGTCGCGGTAGCCGCTGGCGACCCGCCGCACGTCCGACAGCGCCTGCCGGGACACCTCCAGGATGGAGGCGATCTCCTCCCGCGCGCGGTCGGGCCGGGTGCTCACCAGGCGGTACGTCAGCTCGCTCTTGAGCGTGATGGCCGAGAGGCTGTACCCCAGCAGGTCGTGCAGGTCCCGGGCGAACCGCAGCCGCTCCTCGGTGACCGCCATCCGCGCCATCTCCGCGCGGGAGGCGTGGACCTCGGCGACGAGGTCGCTCAGCCGCGCCATCGCGTAGATGATCAGCCCGGCCATCATCGACCCGGCCGTCATGTAGGAGACCATCACCCAGTCGAGACCGGAGGAGACGGTCATGACGAGCATGCTGCACGCGATCAGCCCGTACAGCGGCCAGGCGATCCTGCCGGGGAGCAGCAGGAGCATCGACCCGGCCAGCGGGCCGGCCATGGTGCCCCAGTTGAGGCCGAACAGCAGGAACGGCAGGTAGGTCAGGACGGCCTGCACGGCGAGCATCACGTAGCGGCGGGGCGCGGGCCACCGCCGCGCGCCGGGCAGGACGTGCAGGAGCTGCACGACGAAGAGCGCGGTGACGCACACGACGCAGATCAGCACCTGACCGGGCCGCGCCCTGCTCCACAGGACGTTGAGCACCACGATCGCGGCGTAGTACACCACGGTGGCTATGGTGATCACCTTGGCGAGGGTGGGTGCGGGCAGCTCGTGGTGCTCCCCCCGGCGGAAGGACGGTGTCCGGGCTCCCGCGGTCGCGGGAGCCCGGACGGAAGAGGCGCTGTCCAGGCTGCTGGGCACCAGGCTGCTCCTCGATTGAAAACCTGACATGGGCCGCGGATCGTCCGCATCGTATTGGCCAACGGTTCTGACTGGCCACCGCAGAGGATCGGCGTCCGAAATCAAGCGAAGAGCGGAATCGGATTCAGGTTGTCGTAGGGAGTGGGCCGGTCCAGACGGCCGAGTGTCACGGGTATGTCGAACAGCCTGCCGGGGGCGAAACGCGCCCAGAAGTGGCGCAGCCCGGGCACGATCACCCGGACCACCGGAATTCCCACGTCAGGACGTGTCTGGTCGAGTACGAGCAGTTCCATCCCCCGGGATTCGACGAGCGCCTGCGCGGCACGCAGGTCGTCCCGGAGATCATGGCGCGGTGTGTGGGCGTAGTGGCCGGGGGACAGCGCACCGGATGACTGGCTGTGAGCCAAGTATGGCTGATTCCTGACAGTGGCTCCGGCCCACCACGACAGCAGGTCGGGGGGTGCCGCGCCGTATCCGGCCCCGTTCCCGTCCCGGCCGACGCCCGCCACCGACGCCGTCAGCTGACCCATCTCCGTCAGGGCGCGGCGCAGTGCCAGCCGGGGGTCGAAGTGGGCCCCGAACCCGAGCGTGATGTCCTCCGCCGGCTTGTCCGTGCGCCGGGACAGCGCCACCATCACGGGGACCCCGAGGTCGGACGTGAGGTCCAGGACCCACAGCTCCCGGCGCATCCGGGCGTACGCCTCCCGCACCCCGGCGAGCCAGGGCTCGTCGAAGGCGTCCAGGTCCACGGCCGGCTGGCGGGTGCGGTTGTACCACCACAGGGCCACCGCGTCGCGCTCCACCAGCTCCAGGAAGCCCTGGACGATCGCGTCCTCCAGGCTGCTGCCCGCGGCGTTGCCGTTGGAGTCGGCGCAGGGCTGGGGGCCGTCCGGGGCGGCGGTGTGGCTGAAATACAGCATGGAGGTGGGGAGCAGCCGCTGGGTCCCGCCGGTCAGGGACCACACCGGCGTCCACTCCACCGGCCGCCCGGTGTCGAAGGGCGCGCACACCTGGTGGAAGGGGGAGACGGCCGCGTTCCAGCGCTCCCGGTCCCGGAACTGCCGCTCGTCGAAGAGCTGGCACGCGTTGGGGTGGATGGCCCGCTCCCCGAGGCCGTCCAGGCTGTCGGACACCGTCGGCTCGTCGCCCTGGCGGGTGGCCGAATACCGCTCCACCGCCTCGCACAGCGCGCCGACCTCGGCCTCCAAGGCGGTGACGCCCTTGCCGCCGCTCAGCGTGCGCAGCCCGCCGCGCAACTGGTCGAGCGTACGGGTGTCCATCGCCAGGTTGTGGCCGGACACGTAGCAGTTGACGCCCTCGGGCAGCCGGGTGTCGCGCCGGACCTCGCGCACGACGCCCGTGACCGGGCCGACCAGGTGGCCGTACCGCCGGAGCATCTGCTCCGGGGTCAGGGCCCGGTCGTTGCTCCCGCCCCCCGCGGCCTTCGGGCGGGACACCGGCACGACCGGCCGCCGCACGCGCTCGGCCACCAGATCCGGGTCGCCGCACTCCGGGCACTGGGGGCGCCGGTGCGCCGGATGGTGGCCGGTGCGCAGGTTGAGGGTGTCCAGGACGCACACGGAGTCCTGCTCGGCGTTGCGCACCCCGGCCAGCCACTTCGCCGCCTCCAGGACCGCCATCCGCAGGCCCATCACCCGGCCGGCGGCCAGCGAGGCGACCGGCCGCGGCAGGGGCGCGTCGGCGCCGACGGCCCGCTGGAGCGGGATCTCCGAACGGCGGTGGGTGCGCACCCGGTGGGCCAGGCAGGCCCAGCAGGCTCCCTCGCCCGGCCGGAACACCGGGCCCACCCAGGGCTCGTCCCCGTACGGCCTGGCCAGCAGCCAGGGCAGTCCCCGCTCCCGGTGCCAGGCGTCCACGGACCGCAGGCCGGGCGCCAGGTAGTCGTCGCACAGCACCAGCGAGAAAACGTTCCTGCTCGCCTCCCCGCCGTCCTCCGGTCCCCCCTCCGGCCCCGCCCCGGCGGCCGGCCCCAGCACCCTCAGCCCGGACTCCTCGCAGGCCGCCCGGGCCTCGTCGCCGTCCACACCGCCGACGGTGACCAGCCGGACGGCGGTGCGGGCCAGCGCCGCGCCCGCGCTGCCGCCGTCCAGCCCGGCCAGCTCCCAGTAGGCCGCCGCCGAGACGTCCGCCCCCTCCTGCGGGGAGGTCCGGTAGCCGACGAGGTTCGCCCGCGCCAGCTCGCCGATGATCCGGCCGGCCTCCACCGGGGAGACCGAGGAGCGGACCTCGCGCAGCACGCCGAGCACGGTGCGCGTGCCGTCCAGCAGCGGGGCGAGCGCCTCGGCGGGCCGGCCGTACAGCGCCCTGACCCCGCGGGGGGAGAGCAGGTAGACGGCCTCGCCGGGCACGACCTCGGCGCGAAGGTGGTGGCGGAAGCCCACGAAGGGGCCGTCCTCGGCAGCCTCTTCGCAAGGTCTCACGCGTTCACCGACCCTGCGCGGGCAGGGAGACGGGGTTGGTGGAGCGCCAGCAGGTGAGCGACGCCGCGACGACACCGTACGCGTCGGCGTGCTCCAGGTCCTCGACCACGACCGGACCGCCCAGGTAGAGCGGCTCGGACGCGCACAGGCCGAACTCCGCGAGGATCGCCACGGGGTCCGTCACGTCGCCGTAGGGCGTCTCGGCGGCCGACAGGCCGAACTCGGACAGGACCGCGACCGGGTCGGCGGCGTAGCGCCTGCCCAGGTCGGGCTCCAGACCGGTGCGGGCGGCCAGCTCGGCGAAGCGGTGGTCCTCCGCGGTGTCGTTGTCTCTCGCTACGGCCGTGAACACGTTGGAACCCATGTGGAAACCCCCTGGTGAGTCGGACGGCTGTGCGTTCGATTCCTGTGGTCAGGATTGTGGGATCCGCGCCGCCGCGACGCCCAGTGCCCATGTCATCACCGGGGCATGACATTTTCATGATTACGCTCGTGAGCGGTTCACTGTGCGCCGCTCCTGCCCCGTGCGAGCCTCACTCAATGCTCCGAGATGAACCGCCAGGCGGACCGTCGGCGGGTACGGCTCGACAAGGGGAGAGCACACCATGGAGATCAAAGTTCTTGGACCGCTCACCGCGGTGGAACGGGGAGTCCCGGTCGTCCCCAGCGCCGCCAAGCCGAGGCAGATCCTCGCACTGCTCGCCCTCCAGGCCGATCACGTGGTGACCGTGCCGACCCTGATGGAGGAGATCTGGGGCGAGAACGTCCCGCGCAGCGCCGCCACCACCCTGCAGACCTACATCCTCCAGCTGCGCCGCAGGATCGCGGTGGCGCTGGAGGACGACCCGTCGCGGGAGGCCAAGGACGTCCTGGTCACCCAGCACGGCGGCTACCTGCTCCAGGTGCAGCCCGGCCAGGTGGACGTCCAGGAGTTCGAGCAGCTCGCCGCGTCCGGCCGGGCCGCCTACGACGCCGGCGACGACCGGGCCGCCTCCGAACTGCTGGGCCGCGCGCTGAACATGTGGCACGGCCCCGCGCTGGTGGACGTCCGGGTCGGCAGCGTCCTGGAGCTGGAGGTGCTGCGCATGGAGGAGGACCGGATGGCCGCCCTGGAGCGGCGCATCGACGCGGACCTGCGGCTGGGCCGGCACACCGAACTCGTCCCCGAACTCCGGGTGCTGTCGGCCCGTCACCCGATGCACGAGAACTTCTGCGCCCAGCTGATGGTGGCGCTGCACCGCTCGGGCAACTCCTGGCGGGCGCTGGAGGCCTACCAGCGGCTGCGCAACACGCTCATCGACGAGCTGGGCATGGAGCCGTCGCCGAAGCTCCAGCGGCTGCACCACGCCGTGCTCTCCGGCGACCCGCAGCTGGACGCCACGGTGCACGCGGTGCGCTGACCGGCCGGTTCCTCCAGCCGACCTCGAGGCGGCGTTCCTACGTTCGGCGAATGACGATCCTCGACGACTTCACGACGAGCGCATCCGCCCCCGACCGGACACCGGGCCGGGAGTCCGCCCGGACCCCGGAACCCGGGCCCGACCTGCGCCGGGCCACCGCCGAACTGCTCCGGCTCAAGGAGGAGGTGGGCCGGGGCCCCGACCCGGACGCCACCCGCCGGCAGCACGCCAAGGGCAAGCTCACCGTGCGCGAGCGGCTGGAGGTCCTCTTCGACGAGGGCACCTTCACCGAGATCGAGCCGCTGCGCCGCCACCGGGCCAGCGGGTTCGGCCTGGAGGAGAGGAAGCCGCACGGCGACGGGGTGGTCACCGGCTGGGGCACCGTCCACGGCCGCACCGTCTTCGCCTACGCCCACGACTTCCGCGTCTTCGCCGGGGCGCTGGGCGAGGCCCACGCGGCCAAGGTCCACAAGGTGATGGACCTGGCGCGGGCCGCGGGCGCGCCGCTGGTCTCCCTCAACGACGGGGCCGGCGCCCGCATCCAGGAGGGCGTGACCGCGCTGGCCGGCTACGGCGGCATCTTCCGCCGCAACACCGCCGCCTCCGGGGTCATCCCGCAGATCTCGGTGATGCTGGGCCCGTGCGCGGGCGGCGCGGCCTACTCCCCGGCGCTGACCGACTTCGTGTTCATGGTCCGCGAGACCTCGCAGATGTTCATCACCGGCCCGGACGTGGTCAAGGCCGTCACCGGCGAGGAGATCACCCACAACGGGCTGGGCGGCGCCGACGCGCACGCCGCGACCTCCGGCGTGGCCGGCTTCGCCTACGACGACGAGACCGAGTGCCTGGAGGACGTGCGCTACCTGCTCTCCCTGCTGCCGTCCAACAACCGCGAAATGCCGCCCGCCGTCCGCGGCGGCGACCGGGCCGACCGGCGCTGCGAGGCGCTGGCCGACCTCGTCCCCGCCGACGGCAACCAGGCCTACGACGTCCGCGCGGTGATCGGGGAGATCGTCGACGACGGCGAGTACTTCGAGGTGCACGAGGCCTGGGCGCCCAACGTGGTGTGCGCGCTGGCGCGCATCGACGGCCAGGTGGTGGGCATCGTCGCCAACCAGCCCCGGCAGCTGGCGGGCGTGCTGGACATCCACGCCTCGGAGAAGGCCGCCCGCCACGTCTCCACCTGCGACGCGTTCAACATCCCGCTGGTGACCCTGATCGACGTGCCCGGCTTCCTGCCGGGGGTGGACCAGGAGCACGGCGGGATCATCCGGCACGGCGCCAAGCTGCTGTACGCGTACTGCAACGCCACCGTGCCGCGCGTCTCCGTCGTCCTGCGCAAGGCCTACGGCGGCGCGTACATCGTGATGGACTCCCAGTCCATCGGCGCGGACCTGACCTACGCCTGGCCCACCAACGAGATCGCGGTGATGGGCGCCGAGGGCGCCGCGAACGTCGTCTTCCGCCGGCGGATCGCCGCCTCCGACGACCCCGAGACCACCCGCGCCGAGCTGGTCGAGCAGTACAAGGCGGAGCTGATGCACCCCTACTACGCGGCCGAGCGGGGCCTGGTCGACGACGTCATCGACCCCGCCGACACCCGGCGGATCCTCGCCCGCTCCCTGGCCATGCTCCGCCGCAAGCAGGCCGACCTGCCCGAGCGCAAGCACGGCAACGTCCCGCTGTAGTGCCCGGTCGCGGCGTCCGCCGGCCCATCCAGAGGGGCGCGAGTCCCCGTCGAGGGACGGCTTCAACCATGAGTGCACCGGGAGCGGCGGCACGTCACGAGCGGGCGGTCGTCCGGTCCGGCACCGGGGCGGGGAGGGAAGGAACCCCGAACCGCCCCGGCCGCCGAAACCCCCAGGAAGCGCCACGAGAGCGTCACGGACGAAGGGAACGGCAGTGGCCCGCACAGTTCCAACCGCCGGGTGCCGAGAGCGGCACCCGGTCCCGTCGAAGGGGAGGTAAGCGGTGGTACGCAGAGTCGTGATCACAGGTCTGGGCGTCGTCGCCCCCGGCGGGGTCGGCGTCAAGGAGTACTGGGAGCTGCTCACCGCGGGGCGCACCGCGACCCGTACGATCTCCTTCTACGACGCCTCCCCCTTCCGCTCGCGGGTCGCCGCCGAGTGCGACTTCGACCCCGCGGCGGCGGGCCTGAGCCCGCAGGAGATCCGCCGGCTCGACCGGGCCGCCCAGTTCGCCGTCGTCAGCACCCGCGAGGCGCTGGCCGACAGCGGTCTGGACACCTCGGCCCTGGACCCGGCCCGGATCGGCACCTCGCTCGGCAGCGCGGTGGGCTGCACCACCAGCCTGGAGCGCGAGTACGTGGTCGTCAGCGACGGCGGCCGCAAGTGGAACGTCGACCACGAGTACGCGGTGCCCGAGCTGTACCGGCACTTCGTCCCCAGCTCGATGGCGGCCGAGGTGGGCCAGGAGGCCGGGGCCGAGGGCCCCGCGGCGGTGGTCTCCACCGGCTGCACCTCCGGCCTGGACTCGCTCGGCCACGCGGTCGAGCTGATCCGCGAGGGCACCTGCGACGTGATGATCGCGGGGGCGACGGAGGCCCCGATCTCGCCCATCACCTCCGCCTGCTTCGACGCCATCCACGCCACCACCCCCCGCAACGACACCCCCGAGAGCGCCTGCCGCCCGTTCGACCGGACCCGCAGCGGCCTGGTCCTCGGCGAGGGCGCGGCGATCCTGGTCCTGGAGGAGCTGGAGAGCGCCCGCCGGCGCGGGGCCCGCGTCTACGCGGAGATCGCGGGCTTCGCCGCCCGCTGCAACGCGTACCACATGACCGGCCTCAAGCCCGACGGCCGGGAGATGGCCGAGGCCATCGACGCCGCCCTGGACGAGGCCCGCATGGACCCGACGGCGATCGACTACATCAACGCCCACGGCTCCGGCACCAAGATGAACGACCGCCACGAGACCGGGGCGTTCAAGCGCAGCCTGGGCGACCACGCGTACGCCACCCCGGTCAGCTCCATCAAGTCGATGATCGGCCACTCGCTGGGCGCCATCGGTTCGCTGGAGATCGCGGCCTGCGCCCTGGCGATGGAGCACGGCGTCCTGCCGCCCACCGCCAACCTGCACGAGCCCGACCCCGAACTCGACCTCGACTACATCCCGCTGACCGCCCGGGAGAAGAGGACCGACACGGTGCTCAGCGTCGGCAGCGGCTTCGGCGGCTTCCAGAGCGCCATGGTGCTCGCCCGGCCGGAGAGGAGCGTCCGATGACCGCATCGCCGACCGCGCCGGCGGCACGGACCGCGCCGGCGGCCGCGCCGGCCCGGCGGGCCACCGCGGTGGTGACCGGACTGGGCATCGCCGCGCCCAACGGCCTGGGCACCGAGGCCTACTGGAGGGCCACCCTGGCCGGCGAGAGCGGCCTGGGCCGCGTCACCCGCTTCGACCCCGGCCAGTACCCCTCCACCGTCGGCGGCGAGGTCCCCGGCTACGTCGCCGAGGACCACATCCCCAGCCGGCTGATGCCGCAGACCGACCACATGACCCGCCTGGCCCTCACCGCGGCCGACTGGGCCGTGGCCGACGCCGGGATCGTGCCGGGCGACCTGCCCGAGTACGGCATGGGCGTGGTCACCGCCGCCTCCGGCGGGGCCGTGGAGTTCGGCCAGCGCGAGCTGCAGAACCTGTGGAGCCAGGGCAAGGAGTACGTCAGCGCGTACCAGTCCTTCGCCTGGTTCTACGCGGTCAACACCGGCCAGATCTCCATCCGCCACAAGATGCGCGGCCCCAGCGGGGTGCTCCTCACCGAGCAGGCGGGAGGCATCGACTCCATCGGCCACGCCCGCCGCCACGTCCGCAAGGGCGTGCCCGTGGTCGTCACCGGCGGCGTCGACGCGGCCCTGTGCCCCTGGGGCTGGGTCCCGCAGATCGCCTCCGGCCTGATGAGCACCGAGTCCGACCCCGCCCGCGCCTACCTGCCCTTCTCCCCGGAGGCGAGCGGGTACGTGCCGGGCGAGGGCGGGGCGATCCTCATCGTGGAGGACGCCGAGTCCGCCCGGGAGCGCGGCGCGGAGCGCGTCTACGGCGAGGTCGCCGGCTACGCGGCCACCCTCGACCCCGCGCCCGGCAGCGGCCGCCCGCCCGCGCTGCGCCGGGCCGCCGAGAACGCCCTGGCCGACGCCGGGCTGACCCCCGCCGACGTCGACGTCGTCTTCGCCGACGCGGCGGGCACGCCCGAACTCGACCGGGCCGAGGCCAGGGCGCTGGAGGACGTCTTCGGCGCCCGCGGCGTACCCGTCACCGCGCCCAAGACCATGACCGGGCGGCTGCTCGCCGGAGGCGCCGCGCTCGACGTGGCGACCGCGCTGCTGGCGCTGCGCGACGGCGTCATCCCGCCGACCGCGGGCGTCGCCGGGGCCGACCCCGACCACCGGATCGACCTGGTCACCGGCGGCGCCCGCGAGGCCGACCTGCGCACCGCGCTGGTGCTGGCCCGCGGCCACGGCGGCTTCAACGCGGCGCTCGTCCTGCGCCGCGCCCACTGACCCGGCCCGCGGGCCCCCGACCCCCCACACGCACCGCCGCATCCCCGCACACCACCGCACACCACCGCGCACACCACAGAGAGAGGAACCCACCATGTCCACGACCACCACGAAGACCGAGGTGACCCTGGCGGACCTGACCCGGATGCTGCGCGAGAGCGCCGGCGAGGAGGAGGGCGTGGACCTGGACGGCGACGTCCTGGACACCCCGTTCATCGAGCTCGGCTACGACTCCCTCGCCCTGCTCCAGGTCATCGGCCAGATCCAGCGCGAGTACGGGATCGCGATACCCGACGACGCGGTCGTCGACGCGGAGACCCCGCACGCCCTGCTGGACCTCATCAACTCCGGCCAGGCCTCCCCCGCCTGAGCCGGTCCCCGGGCCGCCCTGCCGAACGCTCTCCGGCAGGGCGGCCGCTTCCGCTCTCCGTCCCGTCCACCCGCCGTCCACCCGCCGTCCGCCGTCACCCAACCGCCATCCGCCGCCGGGGATCCGGCCGTCGACAGGAGGGCCCGCATGCCGCTCACCGACCACACCGCCGTGGTCCGCAGACTCGTGGTCAGCACCAAGGGAGCACCGGCCGGGGAGACCGGCTCCGGCGAGCCGGTCACGGCGACCGCCGCCGCCGTCTCCGCGGTGCTGCGCGCCTTCGGCCGCGCGCCGGAGGACCTGCCCGCCCGTACGGCCGTCTTCGTCGGCGCCGCCCGCACCGCCGACGGCCTCGGCGCCGAGCACGAGGGCTTCCCGGTGCACACGGCCTCCTCGCCCGGCCGCGCGCTGCGCCTGGCGCACCGGGGGCTGCTCGCCAAGGACGTCGACCTCGCGCTCGTCGCCGGGTTCGGCGAACCCCGGGCGGACGCGGTCACTGTCCACGCCGTGCGGCGCGCGGCCGAGGCCGTGGCGGACGGCGACCGCGTCCTCGGAGTCCTGGACGTCTCGGACGCCGCAGACACCGCAGGCACCGTGGACACCGCAGGCACCGCAGGCACCGTGGACATCGCAGGCACCGCAGGCACCGTGGACATCGCAGACGCCCCGGACGCCCACGGCACTCCCGGCGGGCCCGACGCGTCCCCCGTGACCCGTCCCCTGCGGCACGGCGGCCGGAGCACCGAACCCGGCGGCGTACGGCTGCTGCTGTGGTCCGGCCGGGACGAGGCCGACGAGGCCCGGGTGCGCGGCGAGCTGCGCCCGATGGTCGACCGGCTCTTCCCCGAGGCCTTCCCCGTCCTGCCCACCGCGGTGCCCTGCGGCCGGACGCCCGGCCGGGTGCGCGCCGCGGCGGTGACCACCGCCGACCGGGCCGCCCGGGCCGTGGACGGGGCGAGGGCCGTCGTCACCGGGCGTCCGCGCCCGGTCGCCCTCCTCTTCCCCGGCCAGGGCTCCCAGCACGCCGCGATGGCGGCCGGACTGTACGGCCGGGAGCCGGTGTTCACCGCCGCCATGGACGCCGTGCTCGACCTGTTCGGCGAGGACGGTCCGGACGTCCGGGCCGACTGGCTCGCCGACGGCGTCACCCGCACGCCGAAGATCGACATCGACGACGTGCGCCGCGCCCAGCCGCTGCTGTTCGCCGTGGACTACGCGCTGGGCAGCACCGTCCTCGGCTGGGGCGTGCGTCCCACCGCCTTCCTCGGCCACAGCGCCGGCGAGCTGGTCGCCGCGGTCTTCGCGGGCGTGGTGTCGCTGCCCGACGCCGTCGGCATGATGCGCGAGAGGGTGCGGCACGCGGTGAGGATCCCGCCCGGCGGGATGCTCGCGGTCGCCGCCTCCGAGGAGGCGCTGCGCCCGTACCTGCGCGGCGACGTCGCCATCGCGGCGGTCAACGCGGGCCAGCAGACCATGCTGGCCGGCTCCTCCGCGCCCCTGGGCGAGGTCGAGGCGGCGCTGCGCGCCGACGGCCGCACCGTCGTCGCCGTCCCCGCCACCAGCCCGTTCCACTGCCCGGCGATGGCCCCGGCGTCCGAGGCCGTCGAGCGGGCCTACCGCGGCGTACGGCTGCGCCCGCCCGCGCTCCCCCTCTACTCCGGCTACACCGGGGGGCCGCTGAGCCCCGAGGACGCCCTGCGG
Source organism: Streptomyces sp. DH37 (assembly GCF_029813835.1). GTDB lineage: Bacteria > Actinomycetota > Actinomycetes > Streptomycetales > Streptomycetaceae > Streptomyces. The sequence continues at coordinate 12,815 of NZ_JARVKV010000046.1, read as the reverse complement.
CCGGACTTCTGGGCCCGCCAGCTCACCGACACCGTCTACTTCAGGCCCGCGCTGGACGAGCTGCTCGCGGCCGACGACATGCTGCTGATCGAGGCGGGCCCCCGGCAGACCCTCACCGCGTTCGCCCGCCGCCACCAGGCGGTGCGGCTGAAGGCCAGCGCGGTGGTGCCGATGCTGCCCGCCCGCCCCGGCGGCCCCGCGGAGGACCGGCGGTCGGTGCTCACCGCCGCGGCCCGGCTGTGGGAGGAGGGCCACGACCTGGACCTGGACGCGGTGAGCCGGCTGTGGAACTGGAGCGTCGCCGCCGTACCCGCCTCCGGGGACGGGCACGCCCCCGACCCCCGACCCCTGACGCTCGCATGAGCGCCCGTACGGCCCCGGCGAGGGTCTGGTGGTGCGTGTACCGGTCGCTGGTCGCGGCGGGGAACATCTGGGTCCCCCCGCAGCCGCCCGGCCATTCCGGCTGGCTCCTCCCCGACGTCCCCGACAGCCCCGGCGTCCCCGGCGTCCCCGGCGTCTCCGGCGTCCCCGACACCCCTGCCTCCCCGCCCCCGCGGGCACCCCGTACGGCGGAGCGCCCGCGGGGGTAACCCGAACGGCCCGCGAGCGCAGGACAGCGGCCCCCGGTGACCCCAGCCTGGCTGTGTAGGGGTAGGCCCGGACGGGACGGGGGTGCCCGGTCGATCGTGCGGCCGGCGCTCTGCTCGCAGGAGGTGCCGGATGCCGCAGGTGCGGGTGTACGTGTCGATACCGCTGCCGGTCGAGGAGGTGTTCGGGTACCTGGCCGACGGGTGCAATCTCGCCGTCTGGCACTCGGGAGTGACGTCGGCGCGCCCGGCCGGACCGGGGGAGGCGTACCGCTACCGGTTTCCCGGACGGCGGCGCGAGTGCGTGCTGCGGCGGGTGGTGCACGAGCCGCCGGCGCGGGTGTCGTTCGAGGGGCAGCGGATGTGGACGCCCCTGGGGTGCCAGGTGCCGCGGTTCGACTTCCGGCTGTGGCCGTGGGAGGGCGGCTGCCGGGTGGAGGTGGGGGTGAGGTGCGCGCTGGGCGGGGCGATGCTGCTGCTGTGGCCGGTGGTGGCGTGCGGGTGGCGGCGTGACCTGCCGGCGGACGCGCAGGCGCTGTACGAGCGGCTGACCGGCGCGGGCGAGCGGGAGGCGGAGGCCGCCGTGACCGAGGTGCGGCCCGCGACGGGCGGCGGCCCGACCGACAGCACCCCCGCGCAGACCCCCCGCGCCGGGACCGCCGTCCTCGGCCCCGACATCAGCACCGATCCGGGCTTCGGCCCCGCCGAGCCCGCCTGGCGGCAGGCCGCCGGACCGCTGCCGTCCGGGCCGCTGCCGTCCGGACCGCCGCGGCCCGCGCGCCGCTTCGGGTTCCCCGCCCTGAACGGCTGACCCGGCGCGCCCCGGCCCCCGCCGTCCGTCGCGGGGGCCGGGGCACGGGAGCCGTCCACACGCGCTCGCGCCGGCCGCCGGAGGGGTACGTGCCGCCGCGCTCCGCGGCGCGGGCTCCGGGGCGTCCGCCGGCCCGGCCGGCGTACGCGGCGGCCGTCCGCGCGCCGGCGCCGCGGGACGGCGCGCGCGGAGGAGGGGCCGGCGGCCCGTGGCCGTCAGCGGCTGAGCGGGTCGCGGTGCAGCAGCCGGATCCGTCCCTCCAGCATCGCGCCCAGCCCCTCCACCGCGCAGACGGCCGGCTGCTCGGCGACGTGCACCGGCATCCCGGTGGCCTGGCGCAGCATCGAGTCCAGCCCCGGCAGCAGCGCGCTGCCGCCCACCAGCATGACCCCGCGGTCCGCGAGGTCGGCGACCAGATCGGGCTGGCACTGGCGCAGCACGCTGCGGATGGCGTCCACCATCGCCGTCAGCGGGGGCCGGATCGCGGCGCGCACGCTCTCGGTGTCCACGTTCACCGTGCGGAACAGCCCGGTGGACACGTCCCGGCCGTACACCTCGGCCTCGGACTGCTCCGAGGGGGCGACGGACAGGGCCAGGTGCAGGGGCTGGACCGCCTGGTGGGGGAGCATCAGCTCATGCTGGTTGCGCAGGTGCTGGATGACGGCCCGGTCGATGATCTCGCCGCCCACCGGCACCGTCTCGGCCGCGACGATCGACCCCAGCGAGAGCACCGCGACGTGCGAGCTGGCCGCGCCGCACATCACGATCATGGTGGCCTCGGGCTCCTCCACCGGCAGCCCGGAGCCGACGGCCGCCGCGATGAGGCTGTCCACCAGCTCCACCCGCCGCGCGCCCATCCCGGTGAGCGTCTCGACCGCGGCGCGCTGGACGAGCGGCTCGGCGTCGTGCGGGATGCACACGGCGGCGCGCAGCATCGGCTTGCGCCGCCAGGCCCGGCGGATCCGGTCGCCCACCAGGGCGCGCAGCATCCGCCGGGCCATGTCGATGTCCACCACGGTCCCGTTGGACACCGGCCGCACCACCCGGATGTGCTCGGGGGTGCGGCCCACCATCCGCTCGGCCGGGGCGCCGACCGCGATCAGGGCGCCGGAGCGGGTGTTGACGGCGACGGCCGACGGCGCGTCCACGATGACGCCGAACCGTTTGAGGTAGACCCGGGTCCTGGCAGCGCCGAGGTCGACGGCTACGGAACAGCGGCGCAGTTGCTCAAGACTGACGGTCACAGCGGCATCTCCCCGAAAGTGGCTCGATACGGACCGCCCACCCGGCGGTCCCGTCCTCATCGTGGGGGTCCGGCGGCGGTCCCGCGCGCTGGACTGATCCGGATGGGCGAGGACCGCCACGGGCGTCGTACGCGCCGAGTTCCGCGTACCGCCGCGAAGGTGATGCCCGGTCAGGCGGCCGGGCCCTGGGCCGCGGGCTCCTTGGCCGGCCCGCCGGCGGCCGGTCCGGACGGGGCGCCGGCCGGGAGGCCGGACCGCGCGTCGAACTGGGTGCGGTACAGCTCCCGGTAACGCCCGCCCGCCGCCAGCAGCTCCTCGTGGGTGCCGCGCTCGACGATCCGGCCGCCCTCCACCACCAGGATCAGGTCGGCGGCCCGGACCGTGGAGAGGCGGTGGGCGATCACCACGGAGGTGCGGCCGCGCAGCGCCTCGGCCAGCGCCTCCTGGACGGCCGCCTCGGAGGTGGAGTCCAGGTGCGCGGTGGCCTCGTCGAGGATCACCACCTCCGGCCGGGCCAGCAGCAGCCGGGCGATGGTCAGCCGCTGCCGCTCGCCGCCGGAGAGGCGGTAGCCGCGCTCGCCGACGACCGTGTCCAGCCCGTCGGGCAGGGAGGCGATCAGCTCGTCGAGCCGGGCGCGGCGCAGCACGTCCCACAGCTCCTCCTCGCTCGCTCCGGGCCGGGCGAACAGCAGGTTGGAGCGGATCGACTCGTGGAAGAGGTGGCCGTCCTGGGTGACCATGCCGAGCGTGGCGCGCAGGGAACGGAAGGTCAGATCCCTTGTGTCGACGCCGCCGAGCCGCACCGCGCCGCTGTCGGCGTCGTACAGCCGCGGCAGGAGCTGGGCGATGGTGGACTTGCCCGCGCCGGAGGAGCCGACCAGCGCCACCATCTGCCCCGGTTCCGCGCGGAAGGACACCTCGTGCAGCACCCGCTCGCCGCCGCGCGCGTCGAGGACGGCGACCTCCTCCAGGGAGGCCAGGGAGACCTTCTCGGCCGACGGGTAGGCGAAGCTCACGCGGTCGAACTCCACCGACACCGGCCCGCCGGGCACCTCGCGGGCGTCCGGCCTCTCCTCGATCAGGGGCTCGAGGTCCAGCACCTCGAAGACGCGCTGGAAGCTGACGAGCGCGGCCATCACCTCCACCCGCGCGCCGGCCAGGGCGGTCAGCGGGGCGTAGAGCCGGGTGAGCAGCAGCGCGAGGGCCACCACCGCGCCGGGGTCGAGCCGCCCGCGCAGCGCGTACCAGCCGCCGAGCCCGTAGACCAGGGCCAGCGCCAGGGCGGAGACGACGGTGAGCGCGGTGATGAAGACGTGCTGGACCATGGCGGTGCGGACGCCGATGTCGCGTACGCGCCGGGCCCGCACCGCGAACTCCTCCGACTCCTCCTCGGGACGCCCGAACAGCTTGACCAGCGTGGCGCCGGGAGCGGAGAAGCGCTCGGTCATCTGCGTGCCCATGGCCGCGTTGTGGGCCGCGGCCTCGCGCGAGAGCCGGGCCAGCCGGGTCCCCATGCGCCGGGCGGGCAGCACGAACACCGGCAGCAGGACCAGGGCGAGCAGGGTGATCTGCCAGGACAGCCGCACCATGACCACCAGCGTCAGCAGCAGCGTGACGGTGTTGCCGACCACCGAGGACAGGGTGTTGCTGAAGGCCCGCTGGGCGCCGATGACGTCGTTGTTCAGCCGGCTGACCAGCGCGCCGGTGCGGGTGCGGGTGAAGAAGGCGACCGGCATGCGCTGGACGTGGTCGAAGACGGCCGTGCGCAGGCCCAGGATCAGTCCCTCGCCGATGCGCGCCGACAGCCACCTCGCCAGCAGCCCGACCGCCGCCTCGGCCACCGCGACGGCCGCGATCAGGGCGGCCAGCCGGCCGACCACGCCGGCCGCCTCCCCCTCGACGATCGCGTCGACCACCCGGCCCGCGAGCACCGGAGTGGCCACGGCCAGCAGTGCCGTCACGGTGCTGAGCAGCAGGAACAGGGTCAGCCGCCGCCGGTGCGGGCGGGCGAAGCCCGCGATGCGGCGCAGGGTGGCCCGGGAGAAGGGCGGCTGTTCGCGCGGGGCGTGGCGCGCCTGGTAGAGCGCGTTCCACGCGGTGGTCTCCATGCTCATCGCGGATCCTCACGTCGTCGGTGCCGTGATCCGGACGGTAGGGGTTCATGTCGGCTTGAGGTCAAGGACCGGTGGAGCCGGTGCCGCCGTTCAGCGGGCGGGACAGGGTTCCGCTCCGGCCGCCTGTCGGGGGATCATTCGGGGGACCACCGATATCGAAGCGGACTGCGAGCGGCCCGGAGCCGCCGACCGACGGCGCCGGCTTCCTCCTCTCCGCCACCTGACCAATGGCTCGCCTGGGGGAAACATGACTGCCATCGGCGTATCCGAGGACCGGCTCCGCGAGGACCGGCTCTTCTCCGCTCTCGCCAATCCGACGCGGCGGGAGGTGCTGCGGCTGCTCCGCGTGGAGGGGCCGCAGCCCGTGCAACGACTGGCCGACCACTTCGACATGCGCAGGCCGAGCCTCTCGGAGCACCTGAAGGTGCTGCGGGAGGCCGGCCTGGTCAGCGAACGCCGCAAGGGACGGGAGCGGCACTACCGTCTGGAGGCCGGACCGCTCAGCGAGGTGCAGCACTGGCTGAGCCCGTACGAGCGGTTCTGGCGGGAGGCGCTGGGAGACCTGCGCGGCCTGCTGGAACGGGGGACCGGCGACAGCGGCACGTGAACGGCGCGGGCGGCGCGGCCGTGGACACGGCTGTGGACACGGATGTGAACACGGGCGTGACCGCCGGAGCGGGTCCGGGCGCACACCGCGTCCGGGCCCGCTCCGACCCGCCCGCTCCGACCCGCCCGCTCCGACCGGTCCACGGGGCCGTCCCGTTGCCGCCGGCCGGCGTGAAAGCGGTTCCCGACAGGTTGTCATGACGCTGTGACAGGCTGTCGTGCACGTGCATCTTCACGTGCATCCGCACATGAACGGCGTTATGATCCGGGTCAGTTGACCGCTCTAGCCCCTGACCGCACCCGACCGCACCGTCCGGGAGAGTCCGATGCCCCACGTGTACAACGGCATGGCAGCCAGGGACCTCCACGGGGTCGTCTGGCAGAAGAGCAGACACAGCAACTCGCAGGGAGCGTGCGTGGAGTTCGCCAAGCTCCCCGGCGGGGACGTGGCCGTACGGAACTCGCGCTTCCCGGACGGCCCCGCGCTGGTCTACACCCCGGCGGAGGTCGAGGCGATGCTGCTCGGCGTCAAGGACGGCGAGTTCGACCACCTCATACAGGACTGACGCCGGTACCTCGTCCGGGGTTCAGTCGGAACAGCGCCCAGACCACTTTTCCGGGCAGGGCGCCGGTCATCGGCTGCCAGCCCCAGTCGTCGCTGAAGGACTCGACGAGGAAGAGCCCGCGGCCGGACTCCGCCGTGTCGTCGAAGAAAGCGCCGGCGAACTCCTCGCCGAGACCGTCGCCGATGTCGCGGCCGAGGCCGCCGAACCCGCCGGGAAGGCCAGCGCCGGGCTTCCTGGCCACCGGCGCCTTCCCGCTGGGGTCGCGCACGGCGCACACCAGGCGGCCGGACCAGTGCATGAGGTGGAGCCGTACCGGCGGATCCAGGACCTCGCCGGGGACGGCGCCCGGCACGCCGTGGCGCAGGGCGTTGGTCACCAGTTCCGAGACCACCAGGGCCACGGTGTCGAAGTGGCCGGCCAGCCGCCAGCGCAGCAGTACGTTCCGGGTGAACTCGCGGGCGGTCTTCACCGCCTCGTAGCGCGGCTGGAGCGCGCAGGAGGCCGAACCGGAGAGCGTGTCGGGGTCGAGCGACGGGAAGTCATGCCATAACCGGTCGAGCACGGTCGGTCCTTCGGTCCCCATGACGAGACACTCCTGGCATTGCGGCGGTCATGGCCCTGGCGGACCCCGTCAGCGGTGGTGCTCCGTTTCGCGTTCCGCTCGTTGCGCTGCATCGGTGGATTGCGTACATGCCCAAGTGCCCTGACCCCGCGTGCACTTGTGCTTTCCCCATGGTTCCCAATGCCCACAGCAGATGCAAGGGCAGATGCACGTGCACGCGCGACTTTCGATTGTGTGTAACCGCTTGGGCACGCAACGAAGGCGTTAGTGGCAGACTGCTCTGGTGCCAGGGGTGGAGAGCTGAATACAAACAGGAGCATTTCCGGTGAAAAACGGAGTGAACGGGGCCAACGGGTCGAACGGGTCCATGGTGCGCCGCATCCTGCTCGGTTCCCAGCTGCGGCGGCTCCGCGAGGCCCGCGGAATCACCCGTGATGCGGCCGGGTATTCCATTCGGGCCTCCGAATCGAAGATCAGCCGCATGGAGTTGGGGCGGGTGAGCTTCAAGGCGCGGGACGTCGAGGACCTCCTCACCCTCTACGGCATCACCGACGAGGCCGAGCGCGAGCCGCTCCTGAGCCTCGCCCGTGAGTCCAGCGTGGCGGGGTGGTGGCACAACTACAGCGACGTGCTGCCGAACTGGTTCCAGACCTACGTCGGCCTGGAGGGCGCGGCCTCCCACATCGGCGTGTACGAGGTGCAGTTCGTCTCCGGGCTGCTCCAGACGGAGGACTACGCCAGGGCGGTCGTCACCAGCGGCCACCGGTCGGGGCTGTCGCGGGAGGAGGTCGACCGCCGCGTCGCCCTGCGCCTGGAGCGGCAGAAGCTGCTGCTGTCCGAGCAGGCGCCGCGGTTCCGCTGCGTGCTCGACGAGGCCGCGCTGCGCCGCCCCTACGGCGGCCGCGAGGTGATGGGCGCCCAGTTGCGGCACCTGGTGGAGTTCTCCGAGCTGCCCCACGTCACCCTCCAGGTGATGCCGTTCGACACCGGCGGGCACCCGGCCGAGAGCGGGGCGTTCACGCTGCTGCGCTTCCCCGAGTCCGAGATCTCGGACATCGTGTACCTGGAGCACCTCACCAGCGCCCTCTACGTCGACAAGCCGGACGAGGTCGCCCAGTACGAGGACGTCCTCGACCGCCTCCTGCGGGACAGCCTCGGCCCGGAGGAGACCCGGGAACTCCTCCACAGGATCAGCAAATCGGACTGATCGGCCCCACCGGTCAGTAGCATGACGTGCCGTCAGCCATTACCCCCCCACGGACAGGAATGGCATGAGACGCTTCACCGACCTGGCGTTCCAGTACATAGACGGACAGTGGCGTCCCGGCGGAGGGTCCTGGGACGTCATCGACGTCAACCCCCACGACGGGGAGAAGCTGGCGTCGATCACCGTGGCCACGACCGCGGAGATCGACCTGGCCTACCGGGCCGCCGAGCGCGCCCGGCCCGCCTGGGCGGCCACCGCCCCGGCCGGCCGGGCGGCGGTCCTGACGCGGGCGGCGGACCTGCTCCGGGAGCGCGCCGGGGAGCTGACCGGGATGCTCGTCGCCGAGCTGGGCGGCAGCCGCCGCCGGGCCGCCCTCGAACTGGCGCTGGCGGAGGAGTGCCTGCGCGAGGCCGCGCGGCTGGCGCCGCACACCGAGGAGCGGACCGAGCCGCTGCCCGCGGACGGCGGTGCGGACGGGGGTGAGGTCCGGATCCGCCGGGAGCCCGCCGGCACCGTCTGCGTGATCTCCTCCTTCACCTGCCCCCTGCTGCTCGCCCTGCGGCCCGTCGCCGCCGCGCTCGCGCTCGGCAACGCCGTCGTCCTCAAGCCCCACCACTGGACGCCGGTCTGCGGCGGCACGCTGCCGGCCGCGCTGCTGGCGGAGGCCGGGCTGCCGCCCGGGCTGCTCAACGTCGTCGTCACCGACGTGGACGAGGTCGGCGACGCGCTGATCGAGCACCCGGCCCCGCGGGTGGTGTCCTTCACCGGCTCGCCCGGGACCGGCGGCCGCGTCGCCGCCGTCGCCGCCGCCCGTCTGAAGCGGACCGTGCTGGAGACGGGCCGCGGCGGCGCGCTGGTCGTCCTGGACGACGCCGACGTGGACCGCGCCGTGGACGCGGCCGTGTTCAGCCGCTTCGTCGACCAGGGGCAGATGTGCCTGGCGGCGAGCCGGATCCTGGTGGACCGCGCGGTGGCCGGGGAGTTCACCGCCAGGTTCACCGCCCGGGCGGCGACCCTGCGGATCGGGGACCCGGCCGACCCCGACACCCAGATCGGTCCCATGATCTCCCCCGGACTCGCCGAGTCCGTCACCGCCGCCGTCGACCGGGCGGTACGGGAGGGGGCCGTCGCGCTGCTGCGGGGGGAGACCCGGGGCAGCCTCGTGCCGCCGGCCGTCCTGACCCGCATACCCGACGGCGCCGCGATCCTCGGCCGGGAGGTGGTCGGCCCCGTCGCCCTGCTGGTGCCCTTCGACGGCGAGGAGGAGGCGGTACGGCTCGCCAACGGCGTGCCGTACGCGCTCAGCGCCGCGGTGCACACGGCCGACGCCGAGCGCGGCGTCCGCGTGGCGCGCCGGATCCGGGCGGGCGCCGTGCACGTCAACGGCGCCACGGTGGAGGGCGCCCCCGTCACCGCCCTCGGCGCCGAGGGGCGCCCGGGCGCGGAGCGGGCGAGCGGGGAGGCGCTGCTGGACGCCTTCACCACCCTCACCCGGGTCACCGTCCGGCGGGGCGGCGGCGCCTTCCCGCTGTGACGCCCGCCGCCGCGGCGGAGACCACCCCGCGGCGGCCCGCGCGGACCCGTACCGGGTGGAAAAACCCGCCGCCGATCCGCCGTCGGGCCCATTGAGGACAGATTCCGTCCCCGAGACCTCATAGCGTCGTTATCGGTGAAGGGGCCGACCGGTGGCCCGACGACCGACGTGTGAGGAGAACCACCCATGCCCGTTCCTGTCGCTTCCGAGGCCCGCGGCGACGAGCGCGGAGCGCTGCTCGCCTACCTGGAGGCCCAGCGCGGCGGCATCCGCCGGGCCCTCCACGGCCTCACCGACGAACAGGCGCGCAGCAGGCCGACCGTGAGCGCGTTCTCGCTGGCCGGCATCCTCAAGCACGTCGCGGTGGGCGAGCGCGGCGCGCTGGCGACGATGCGCGGCGAGCCCTTCGACTTCGAGACCAGCGCGAAGGGGTGGGAGGACAGCCTGGCCATCAGGGACGACGAGACGGTCGAGGGCCTGCTGGACCTCTACGGGCGGGTGGCGCGCGAGACCGAGGAGGCGGTCCGGGCGGTGCCCTCCCTCGACGACACCTTCGAGGCCCCCAGGATGCCCTGGGACGAGGGCGGCCCGCGCTCCTGGCGCTGGGGCCTGCTCCACCAGATCGAGGAGACCGCCCGGCACGCCGGGCACGCGGACATCATCCGCGAGACGATCGACGGCAAGGGCGCCTTCGACCTGGTCTTCGAGACGGGCGCGCTGCCGGAGCCGGACTGGTCGTCCTTTCGGTGACCCCCGCCCCCGCTCCCGCCCCCACCGCCCCGCGCCCCGCCGCCGCCCGCGGCCGGGCGCCCGCCGCCGCCCGTCTACGCTGGGCGGCGGTGGGCGCGGGAGGGCCGCGGCGGGGCCGGAGGGGAAGGCCCGGAAGGGAAGAGGATGTCGGCGATCCGGTTGCTGGTGCTGGGCGCGGTCCGCCAGCACGGGCGCGCGCACGGCTACCAGGTCCGCAACGACCTGGAGTTCTGGGGCGCACACGAGTGGTCCAACGCCAAGCCGGGCTCGATCTACCACGCGCTCAAGCAGATGGCGAAGCAGGGCCTGCTGGTCGCCCACGACACCGCGCCGAGCACGGCGGGCGGCCCGCCGCGCACCGAGTACGAGCTGACGGACGCGGGCGACGCGGAGTACTTCCGCCTGCTGCGCTGGGCGCTCACGGCGCACGACGAGAAGCCGGACGTGCTCACGGCCGGGGTCGGCTTCATCGTCGACCTGCCGCGCGGGGAGGCGATCGGGCTGCTCCGGCGGCGCGTGGCGGCGCTGGAGGAGTGGAGCGCCGAGGTCGTCCGGCACTGGACGCCCGGGGGCGCCCCGGAGGAGTGGGGCCACATCGGCGAGATCATGAAGCTGTGGGTGCACACCGCCGCCAGCGGCGCGCAGTGGACCCGCGGGCTGATCGAGCGTCTGGAGGGCGGCGCGTACGTGATGGCCGGCGAGGGCGAGCGGTCGGTGGACGTGCTGCCCGAGGGCGTGGAGAACCCCTACGCGGACCGCTCCCCCGACCGCTCCCGCGGCTGACCGGCCCGGCCGGCCGGGGGAGCGGGGCTGAAGCGCATCTCACACGGAACGGTCGCCTCCTGTTCTCCTCCCCGGCGGGGTGCCGACCGTATCCTCACTGAGGGGAACGGACATTTCCCTCCACGGGACGGGAAGTTTCACGTCCGTGCGAGATGACGGCTGGAGGCGTGAGGAGCGGACGAGCTTGGCCCCGGAGACCATGAGGAACAGCACGGTGACCGAGGTCGGTCGCCCCCAGGACCGCAGGTCCGCACCGGAAGAGACCCAGCCCCGCAGCGCCTTCGCCCCGCCCTCCGGCGTACCCCTGCCGCCCGGTCCCCCCGAGGACGAGCACCCCACCTCCGAGTTCGCCCTCCCCGAGGGGCTGAAGGCCCCCTCGCCGCAGCCCGAGGACGAGCACTCCACCTCCGAGTTCGCCCTCCCCGAGGGCGTCCGCAAGGCCGCCTCCCCCGAGCACGGCTCCGCCTTCACCCCGCCCGACGGCATCCCGGTGATCAGGGACCTGGTGCGGCCGGGCGCGCCCTGGCAGGACCGGATGCGCACCATGGTCCGGATGCCGCTGGGCGAGCGGCCGGTGCCCGAGCGGCCCCGGCGCACCGACGAGGAGGACGCCGACCACGGGCCGTCGGCGCCGCGCGTACTCGACCTGACCCTGCGCATCGGCGAGCTGCTGCTCGCGGGCGGCGAGGGCGCCGAGGACGTCGAGGCGGCGATGTTCGGCATCGCGCACGCGTACGGGCTGGACCGCTGCGAGCCGACGGTCACCTTCACCCTGCTGACGGTCACCTACCAGCCGTCGCTGGTGGACGACCCGGTCTCGCTGAGCCGGACGGTCCGCCGCCGCGGCACCGACTACAACCGGCTGGCGGCGGTCTACCGCCTGGTGGCCGACATCACCGACGGCGACGTGACGCTGGAGGAGGCGTACGGCCGCCTCGCCGAGATCCGCCGCAACCGCCACCCGTACTCCAAGGGGACGCTCACCGTCGCCAGCGGTCTGCTGGCGGGCGCGGCGTCCGTCCTGGTCGGCGGCGGGTGGCTGGTCTTCGTCCTCGCGGCGGTCGGCGCGATGCTCGGCGACCGGCTCGCCTGGTTCTTCTCCCAGCGCGGACTGCCGGAGTTCTACCAGTTCGTGGCGGCGGCGATCCCGCCGGCGGCGACGGGGGTGGCGGTCGCGCTGTACGCCCCGGACCTCGGCCTGAACATCAGGGCGTCCGCCGTCGTCACCGGCGGGCTGTTCCCGCTGATCCCCGGTAGAGCCCTGGTGGCGGCCGTCCACGACGGGCTGACCGGCTTCTACATCACCGCCTCCGCGCGTCTGCTGGAGGTCGTCTACCTGGTCGTCGGCATCGTCTGCGGCGTGCTGCTCGTGCTCTACATCGGCGCCGAGCTGGGCGCCAACTTCAGCCCGGAGGGCCTGGACCACCGCACCCGTCCGGTCGTCCAGCTCCTGGCGGCGATGCTGCTGGCGCTGACCTTCTGCGTCCTGCTCCAGCAGGAGCGCGCCACCGTGCTGCTCGCCACGCTCAACGGCGGCGTCGCCTGGCTGGTGTACGGCGCGATGGCCGACGTCGGCGGGATCGAGCCGGTCGCGGCGACCGCGGCGGCGGCGGGCCTGGTGGGCCTGTTCGGGCAGCTGATGTCGCGTTACCAGTTCGTCTCGGCGCTGCCGTACATCACGGCGGCGATCGGCCCGCTGCTGCCCGGTAGCGCGATCTACTTCGGGCTGATCGGCATCGCCCAGGGCCATCTGGAACAGGGCCTGGGGAACCTGTCGAAGGCCGCCGCCCTGGCGCTGGCGATCGCGATCGGCGTCAACCTGGGGAACGAGCTGGCCCGCCTGTTCATCAAGGCCCCGGGCCAGGAGACCCCGCTGCCGGGCCGCCGGGCGGCGAAGCGCACCCGCGGCTTCTGACGCCTCCGGCGCGCGGACCGGCGCGGGCCCGTCCGGCCCGCCCCCACCGGCGCCCGGGAGGGGCGCACCGGACGTGGCGGGCCGGCGGGGCCCCCACGCGCCGCGCCCCGGGCCGTGGGCGGCCGCACGGCCGCCC
>NZ_JARVKV010000045.1 GCF_029813835.1 Streptomyces sp. DH37 | reverse complement strand
CCCCTCCCGAGGGGCGGCGGCCCGGCGCCGGGGAGGAGCGGTCAGACCCGCTCGCGCAGCGACTCGGCCGGGTGCTCGCCCTCGGAGGCCTCCCGGTACTCGCGCCCGAACATCTCCCGGTGCTCGTCGATCACCCGCTCGCTCGGCGGCGCCTCGCCGCCGTGGATCTGCTCCTGCATCCGCTCGAAGCGCTCGTGGGCCTCGCGCACGTACCCCGCGCCCAGCGTCGTCAGGTCCAGCTGGGTGGCCAGCAGCTCGCGGATGTAGCCCTTGTTGGGCTCGAAGGTCAGGACGTTGGGCAGCGCCGGCGCCAGGACCTCCTCCGGCTCGCGGCCGTCGTGCCGCCGCATCAGGTCGCAGGCGATGTGCAGGTGCTCCAGCTCCATGTTCAGGTGCAGCTCCCAGATCGCCTTGACCTTCGGGTCGCTCTCCTGCTGCATGAACGAGTAGTACAGGTAGCACTCGTTGTACTCGTGGTTGACCAGGCGCTCCCACCAGGTCTCGCCCGGGTCCACCAGGGACTCGTAGTGCGTGACGTGCTCCTCCTCGATGAGCCCGATCTCCTGGTAGAGCCGGCGGGCGATGGGCTCCATGTACTGGGGACCGACGTTCATGTAGAAGTTCATGGTCTGCTGCTCGGCCGACATGATCGTCAGCGCGTGCAGCTTGGAGAGCGGGTCCGTGCGGTCCTTGTCGTACGGGTCGCGCACGTTGTCGGCCGGGTGGCGGTGGTGGTACTTGGTGGGCCGGCCCGGGATGACCTCGGTGAGCTGGTCGACGATCTTCTCGGCCTTGCGGTGCTCGATCATCTCGTACAGGTTCGAGTACCGGTACAGGTGGTCGAAGTCCTCCAGGACGCCGAACTGGTACGCCTGCTTGAGATACGGGTCCGGCTCCATCCGGGCGACCCAGGCGGTGAGGTCGACGGCCACCTGCTCGTAGGCGATGGTCGTCTCCAGGACCGAGGAGGTTCCCGGCAGCAGCCAGTTGACCGCCTTCTGCTGCTGCTGCTCGGTGTACCGCACCTCGGCGAGCTGCCGCTTGACGTCCATGTCCGGGCACACCCTGGCGAAGTGGTGGCTGAACATGATCGCCTCGACCTCGATGCCGTTCATGGTGATGATGCGGCAGCGGGTGTACGGGTCGGCGTGGTTCGGGTCGATCGGTTCCACGTCCAGCTCGCGCCAGTTGCGGATCTGCCGGTCCAGCGGGATGCCCCGCTGCTCCAGGGGGTTGAAGGTCACCTGGGTCCTCCTGATCGTGTACGGCGTGGTCGTGTGCGACGTCGGCGCGTCCGGGAGGGCTGCGGCCACCGCTGTTCCACAGCCCTCCCGGCATCTCCCCCGGCGCCGGGCGCGCCGCGCCGGGGTACCCCCGCCACCGGCCCCGAAACGGCGTGATCGGGGCACAGCCCGGACATGTGCCGCGTTTCCGCTGGGTGGCGGCGGGTACCGGCGGGGCGATGACAACGGACCGGATCACCGACGCGTGCGCGCCCCTGACCGACACCGGGACCCGGAGGGAGACCGACCATGGCTGACGAGAACGAGCCCGTCGAGACGGACGAGACCGGCCCCGGGCTGAGCGAGGAGGGCGCCACCGCCACCGACGACGAGACGCCGGGCCTCCCGCCCGAGGGAGAACCCGCCACCGGCCCCAGCCCCGGCGACTCGGCACTGGACGGCGGGGACGACCCGGGCGGCCGCCCGGAGGACGAGGGCATCCCGGACCTGCAGGACGGCATGCCCGAGCAGGAGTGGATGAACGACCCGCAGCAGATGCCCGTCCCCGGGGAGCGCCCGGTGGCCGCCGAGGAGTGGGGCACCACCTACTCCGAGCAGGTGGAGGGCAAGCCCCTGGGCGACCGGCTGGCCGAGGAGGAGCCCGACGTGGGGGAGACCTCCACGGCGTCCGGTCCCCCGGAGGAGGCGACCGGCCAGCTCAGCGACGATCCCCTCGGCGACCGGCCCGCCAACCAGGACGTGTTCTCCCACGAGTCCCCGGCCGAGGGGCTGGGCCCGGAGGAGTCGGCCGTCCACATCGTCGGGGAGGACCGCGACATCGGCCAGCTCAGGGGTGACGAGGACGCCGACCAGACCGGCCCGCCCGAGGGCGTGGGCGAGGTCGGCCCGTCCGGCGAGGGCGAGGGCACCGGCGTGCACCCCGAGTCCGGGGGGAGCGGACGGCCGTGAGCGCGCTCCCCTCGGACCCCTCCGACCGCGGGTCGTACTGGCTGGCGACCGTCCCCGCCGGCGCCGACGTCTCCCACCCGCCGCTGGAGCCCGGCGGCGAGACCGACACCGACGTCGTGGTGGTCGGCGGCGGCATCGCCGGCCTGTGCACCGCGTGGGAGCTCGCCCGGGCCGGACGCCAGGTCACCGTCGTGGAGGCCGACCGGATCGCCGCGGGGGTGACGGGCCACACCACCGCCAAGGTCACCGCCCAGCACGCGCTGATCTACGACGACCTGCGGCGCATGCACGGCGCCGACGGCGCCCGGATGTACGCGCTCTCCCAGCAGGACGCGGTCGAGCACCTGGTCGCCACCGTCCGCGAACTGGGCATCGAGTGCGAGCTGGAACGCCTCCCGGCCTACACCTGGGCCGAGTCCGAGGAGCAGGACGAGAAGCTGCACGCCGAGGCCGAGGCCGCCGCCGAGGCCGGGCTGCCCGCCGCCTACGTCACCGAGACCGGCCTGCCCTTCCCGGTGCGGGGCGCGGTGCGCGTGGCGGACCAGGCGCAGTTCCACCCGCGCAAGTACCTGATGGCGCTCGCCGAGGACCTGGTGCGGCGCGGCGGGCGGATCGCCGAGCGCACCCGCGTGGTGGGCCTGGAGGAGGGCGAGCCGTGCAGGGTGACCGCCGAGAACGGCGCCACGGTCACCGCGAACGCCGTCGTCGTCGCCACCCACTACCCCGTCTTCGACCGGGCGCTGCTGTTCTCCCGGCTGGAGCCCCACCGCGAACTGGTCGTCGCCGCCGCGGTCCCCGCCGACCAGGACCCGGCCGGGATGTACATCACGCCCGAGGACAACACCCGCTCGGTGCGGAGCGCGCCGTACGGCGACGGGCAGCGGCTGCTCCTCATCACCGGCGAGAGCTTCCTGCCCGGCACGGCGGACGTCACCGAGCGCTTCGGGAGGCTGGAGGCCTGGACGCGCGAGCGCTTCCCCGACGCCCGCGTCGTCCACCGCTGGGCCACCCAGGACAACAGCTCCACCGACCGGGTGCCGTACATCGGCCCCTTCCACCCCGGCGCGCGGCACACCTACGTCGCCACCGGCTTCGGCGGCTGGGGGATGAGCAGCGGCGTGCTCGCCGGCCGGCTGCTCGCCCGGTACGTCACCGGCGAGGACCTGCCGGCCTGGGCGAAGCTGTACGACCCCCGGCGGCTGCCCGGTCTGCGCGAGGCGCCCTCGCTGCTGGGCCTCCAGGCCACCGTCGCCAAGCACTTCGTCGGCGACCGGCTGCGTCCCTCCCACGTCGACTCCGTGGCGGAGATCGCCCCCGGCAGCGGTGCGATCGTGCGGGTCGGCGGGAGCCGCTGCGCCGTGCACCGGGACGCCGACGGCCAGTTGCACGCCGTCTCCGCCCGCTGCACGCACCTGGGCTGCCTGGTCCACTTCAACGACGCGGAACTGGCCTGGGAGTGCCCGTGCCACGGCTCGCGCTTCGCCCCCGACGGCTCGGTGCTCCAGGGCCCGGCGACCCACCCGCTGGAACCGCGCGACCTTGAATGACCTTTGAGGGGCCCTTGAGGGGTCCTTGAGTGACCACTGCGCCCACCGCTGCGGCGATGGGCGCGGTGGAACGGCCGTCCACCGGGCGGGGGAGAGCACCTCGCCCAGGGCGGCCGGCCCGGTCAGCGGCCCGGTCAGCGGCGCCCAGGCCACCGCGAGGGCGAGCGGCGAGCCGCCCGGCCCGCCGGCTCGGCGGCGGACAGGCGCCCATCGCCACGGCGCCCGCCGGCAGCCCCCACAGCAGGTCGCGCGGGCGCCGTGACACCAGCAGGGCGACGGCCGACAGCCCGAGCAGCCGGACGGCCACCGCCACCCCGAGCGGCAGGTACCGCAGGGCGAGGTGGATCACGTTCATCCCGCGACGGCCGCGCCGAAGGCCGTCGGTGGCCGGGGCGCTGGGGGTGCTGGAGGAGTCGCGGGATCAGATCCGCACGCCGTGGGCGCGCAGATAGGCCAGCGGGTCGATGTCGGAGCCGTAGCCGGGACCGGTGCGGATCTCGAAGTGCAGGTGCGGGCCGGTGCTGTTGCCGGTGGAGCCCGAACGCCCGATCCGCTGGCCCGCGTTGACCTGCTGGCCGGAGCGCACGGAGATCGCCGACAGATGGGCGTACTGGCTGTAGCGGCCGTCGGAGTGCCGTATGACGACCTGGTAGCCGTACGAGCCGCCCCACCCGGCCGAGACGACCTGCCCGCGGCTGACGGACTGCACCGAGGTGCCCGTGGAGACGGGGAAGTCGACGCCGGTGTGGTAGCCGCTGGACCATCCGCTGCCCGACTGGCGGTACGCGGTGGTGGGGGAGACGCCGCCGACGGGCGCGGCGTAGCCCGGCGCGCTGTCCGCCGAGTTCTTCCGCTCGGACCTCTCCGGTTTGGCCTGGGCCCTGATCTTCTCCTGGGCCCGGGGCTTCTCCCGGACCTCGGGCTTCTCCTGCGTCCTGGGCTTCTCCCGGACCTCCGGCCTGGCCTGCGCCTCCGGCCTCTCCTGGGCCCCGGGCTTCTCCCGGACCTCGGGCTGGGTCTGCGCCTCCGGTCTCTCCTCGGCCTTCGGCGCGCCCTTCTGCCGGGGCACGGTGGCGGTCCGCTCCGGGGCGTCGTCCCGCTTCTCCCGCGCCGCACCGCTCTGCTGCAGGCTGAGCCGCTGCCCGGGGAAGATCAGGTCCGGATCGTCGCCCACGACCGTGCGGTTGCGCTCGTACAGCGTCTGCCAGCCGCCGCGCACGTCCTGCTCGTCGGCGATCCCGGAGAGCGTGTCGCCGCCGGCCACCACGTACGTCCGGCCGCTGTCGGAGGGCTTCTCGCGCGGCTGCCCGGCCTCGGCCGGGGCCGCGGCGGACTTCCTGGCCCGGGGCTGGTCCTGCTCCTGGGCCCGGTCCTGCGTCTGGGGCCGCGGCTGGTTCCGCTCCGCCGGGGCGGCGGTGCCGGAGCCCTGGTGCTCCCAGGTCAGGCCGGCCTGGGCCGAGCACACCGGCCAGGCGGTCGGGCCCTGTCCGTCGAGCACCCGCTCGGCGACGGCTATCTGCTCGTCCCTGGTGGCCAGATCGGCGCGCGGGGCGTAGGCGGTGCCGCCGAATTCCTGCCAGGTGCTCTGCTTGAACTGCAATCCGCCGTAGAAACCGTTTCCGGAGTTGATATTCCACTTACCGCTGCTCTCGCACGCGGCGACCTTGTTCCAGATCTCCTCGGGCGTGGCGTGGGCGGCGGTGGCCCCGATCAGCGGGATGGCGATTCCGGCCCCTCCCGCGGTGACGGTCAGCGATGCGCGGGAAACCGCGTTGGGCTTGTATCGGCGATGACGCCCTCGTCCGGCCACAGCCGGTCCCTCCCCTACGCCGTAACCCGGCGATCCGTCAGTTGAGCTTTCACAGAATTCCGTTGGCGAGCGCGCCAAAGATAGACGCGGCCTTCGCGTGACGGCAAGGGCCGGCCTTTGGCGCCCCCGGCGAAAGCCCCGGAGCGCGGCACGTCACGGCCTCCGCGGCGCACGACGGCGCACGGCGGAGCGGAACGGCGCGGAAACAGAAAAGGAATTCACGCCTCCGCCGCGGCGTCGAGCACCTCGTCGGCGACCTTCCGGTCGAGGGCGGCGCGGACCAGCCCCGCCGCCAGCCGCGGCAGGTCCTCGCCGGGCACCAGCCGCGCCAGCTCCCGCGGGGAGGCGGGCAGCCCCAGCCGCTCCGCGCCCTCGCGCGTCCGCCGGTCGAGGTACGGCGCGAACTCCGGCCAGACGCCCTGCGCCTCGCGCAGGAAGATGTCGGCCCCGGCCGGTCCGATGCCGGGGAACCTCTGGAGCCGCTCGCCCACCCCGCTCTCCTCGCGGAGCCTGCGCAGATCCCCCCGGTAGCGCTGGAGGAGCAGCTCCGCGCCGTCGCCGAGCTGGGTGGCCGTCCGCTCGTCGTACCGCCGGTAGCCGCCCGCGCCCAGCGCGTCCACCCGCCGCTGCCGGCCCGACTCGGCCATGCTCCGCGCGTCGCCCAGCCCGGCGTCGAACAGCGCGCGGGCCGCCGCCACCGCGGTGTCCGCCCGGATGCGGGCGCTCAGCAGCAGCGAGAGCACCAGCAGCCGGTACAGCGGCACGGGGGTGTTCCGCAGCCGGATGCCCGCCTCCTCCGCGTACGTGCGGCCGTGGAGCTCCAGCAGCGCGCGCACCGTCGCGGTGTCGCGCTTCCGCGCTCCCGCGCGTCCCCCCGCGCCGGTCCCCCCGCTCCTGTTCCCGTTCGGCTCGTCCATGGGCGCATCACTCCAGCAGTCCGCTCATCGTCTCGGCGGCGCGGACCGCCGCGTCGCCGCAGCAGTTGTTGAACAGGACGTGCACCCGGTCGGTCCGCTCCGCCAGTGCCCGTATCCGCGGGACCCACTCCGCGAGCTCCTCCCCGGTGTAGCGGTGCCGGTAGGAGTCCTCCTTGGAGCCCGTGCCCCAGTGCGGGCTGCGGCCGTGGAAGCGGACCACCGACAGCTCCGGCACGGTCGCGACGGCGACCGGCGGCACGGACGCGGGCAGGCCCTGCGCGGTGTCCACCGCCACCAGCGCCGCGCCGTGGCGCTTGGCCAGGTCGGCCGTCCCGGCCGACCGCTCGGGCGCGTACCACCGCGGGTCGCGGAACTCCACCGCCGTGCGCCACCCCAGCGCGCCCGCGCGCGTCAGGCACCGCTCCAGGAACGCCTCCGCGCCGGGGCCGGGACGCAGGGACGGCGGGAACTGCATCAGCACCGCGCCCAGCCGCCCGGCCGCGCGCAGCGGCTCCAGCGCGTCGGCGAAGCGCCGCCACACCTCCTCCACGGCCGCCGGTCCCAGCGCGTCGGCCCGCACCCGGGCGCCCGCGGGCGCCCCGGCCGGACGCAGCTCCGCCGGGAGCGAGCCGACCCGGGTGGAATGGCCGGTGAGCAGGGAGAACGCCTTGACGTCGAAGACGAACCCGTCGGGGGTGCGCTCCGCCCACAGTTCGCTGTTGCGTGTGCTGGGCAGCCCGTAGTACGTCGAGTCCACCTCGACCAGGCCGAAACGCCCGGCGTAGTGCCGCAGCCGGCCCTCCGCCCCCCTGGCCGCCGGGGGGTACCACCCGCTGCCGACCAGCGCGGGATCCGTCCACGAGCAGGTGCCCACCAGAATGTTTCCCATGGTCGCCGGGTACCCGCGCCGCGTCGGCGAGATCCGCCGTCAGCAAGTACTCGGGGTACCCGGAGCGCTCGGAGGGAACCGGGGCCCCGGCACCCAGGGAGAGGAGCGAGGCCATGTCCGACGAGGAGAACGGCACGGCCAGGGAGCGGCGCGCCCGCGAGATCGCCGAGGAGGCCGAGCGGACGCGGAACCCGGGGAACGCCATGTACGGCCCGGACGAGGACCTGCCCCGGAGCGGCGAGGACGTGGGCACGGGCGAGGACCACTGGGAGCCCGGCGGCGAGGAGGAGCCGGGCGCGTCCCCGCTGGGCAAGGGCGATGTGCACGCCGTGGCCGCCGACGACATGGAGCAGCCGGAGATCGCCGCGGGGCCCACCGCGGGGATGCAGCCGGGCGAGACCGTGGAGCGCGGCCCCTGGATCCCGCCGGTGGAGGTGGACCCGCCGGCGGGCCGCAACCTGCCCCGTGACGCGGCGGGGGAGCGGGACGCGGTCCGCGAGCAGAAGGAGGAGGGTGGTCCCTGACCGCTCCGCGGGGCGCTCCGGCGCGAGGGGCCCGGGCACGGTGCGGTTCGCCGGGCGGACCGCACCGCTCAGCCGCTCCGCGGGTCGCCCGCCCTCGGGGGCGCGTACGGCGCGCGGTCCGGGGGAGCGCCGGTGCGGGTCCCGCCGCGGCGACTCGTCGGCCTCCTCGCCGGCGTGCCGGCCGGGCGCACCGCTGCGCCCCGTCTCCCCGCGGCGCCGTGCGCGCTGCTTGCCGTGGCCCCTGCCTCCGGGTCCGGGCACGTCGATCACCCCGCCGCGCGCGGGTGCCCGCCCTCCCCGGAGCCGAAACGGCCTCCGCCCCGCCGGCGGGGCGGAGGAGCCGGGTCACTTGTTGATGCAGATGTTCCCGACGGCCGGGTTCAGGGCGCCGAGGAGGTTCACCGAGTTGCCGCAGACGTTGAACTGGGCGTTGATCGGTGCCTGGAGCACGTTGCCGCTGAGGACGCCGGGGGAGCCGAAGGCCACCGCCTCGGCCCGGGCGCCGTAACCGTCCTTGTCGTGACCGTTCTGGCCGTGGCCGTTCTGACCGTGACCGTTCCGGTCGTGGCCGTCCTTGCCGTGACCGTTCTGGCCGTGACCGTTCCGGTCGTGGCCGTCCTTGCCGTGGCCGTCCTTGCCGTGACCGTTCTGGCCGTGACGACCCTGACCGTGGCCGCCCAGGCCGTTGGCGTCCTTGCCGTGGCCGTTCTGGTCGTGGCCGTTCCGGTCGTTGCCGCCCCTGCGGTCCGTCTCGTGACCCCCCTTGCCGTTCTGGCCGTTCTTCCCGTGCTCCTTCTCGGAGCCGCCCTTGTGGTGGCCCTTCTTGCCGTTCTTGCCGTCCTTGCCGTCGTTCTCGTGGCCCTGGTGGTGGCCGCCCCGGTGACCGCCGTCATGGCCCTCACAGGCCGACGAGGCTCCCGCGCCGCCGAGAACCAGGGCGCAGGTGGCCGCGGCGATCGCGGCGGTCTTGGCGATACGGATCATCGCCGTCTCCTTTCGGACATGCGGACTGTGGAGGTTCAGGGCTGTGAATGTCCTGTCGGGAGGCGGCCCAACAGGAATGATGCGCAGGATCACCCGGTGGGCTCACGGGGATCACCGGTCCGGTTCCCCCTCTGAACCGGACTGGCCTACACGGGCCGGGCCGTCCCCGCGCCCCTTTCGGACGATCACACTCTCGGCGCAACCCCCCGCGCGTCTCCCCCGGGGGACGGCTATGCGTCTGTCATGGTTTGCTCCGATTTGGATGGCATCGATCGGAGAAGATCATGCGTGTTTCCCTGGGGCTCACCGGCCGAGGAGTGCTGTGCGCACTGGCATCCGCGGTCCTGGCGATGGCACTGCCGCCGACGGCGGCCGCCCCCGCGCCCTCGCCCGGTGAGGCGCCGCGCATCCCGTTCGGCGAGCGCTACCGCGCCACGCAGCACGGCGGCATCGTGCGCGCCGCCAACTCCGCCGCCACCTGCCTGACGCCCGCCGGCACCGGCGTGCCGTCCTGCGCGGAGGCCCGGGACGGGTCGGCCGCCGGGAACAACGGCGACTACGAGATGACGTACGTCGACGTCGACGACGACCCCAACACCTACAACTCCAGCAGCGCGGAACTGCGCCTGCCCGCCGGAGCGCGCGTCACCTACGCCCGGCTGTACTGGGGCGGCAACCTCCGGGTCGGCGAGCAGAAGCCGCCGGAGGACAACGGCCGGGTGCTGATCGCCGAGCCGGGCGGCCGGTACAAGGAGGTCCTCGCCGACGCCGTCATCGGCCACCGCCGCACCGGCGTCATGGACGGGTACACCGCCTCGGCCGACGTCACCGGCCTCGTCGCGCGGTCGGGCGGCGGCTCGTACACCGTCGGCCAGCTCAACGTCGCCAAGGGACGCACGCCCGCCGGCGCCTGGGGCGGCTGGACGCTGGTGGCCGCCTACGTCCACCCCGGGGAGCCGCTGCGCCACCTGGTGCTCATGGACGGCTACGAGCCCATGACCCCCTCCAGGGGGGCCCTGGACATCACCGCCGAGGACCTGCCGATGCCCCGCGGGGCCTCCGGCGCCGCCGGCGTGGTGGCCTACGACGGCGACCGCGGCCGGGGCGGGGAGACGCTGACCGCGGGGACCGGCGCCTCCCCGGCGTACCGGGTGCGCGACGCGGCCAACCCCGCCGACGACCCCATGAACTCCACGATCACCGACCACGGCCGCCCGGCCCCCCACCGCCTGCCCGCGTACGCCAACACGCTGGGCTACGACTCCGACGTCCACGGCATCACGCCCGCGCTGGCGGGCGGCGGCGACTCGCTGACGCTCCGCTTCACCACCGATGACGAGGGCTACCAGCTGGGCGCGGTCTTCCTGCAGGTCGACGCGCGCCCCTGAGGGCGGCGCGGGCGCGTCCGGCGCCGCCGGCGCGAAGTCATGTCAGGTCGTCGGATGGGGAGTTCACGCATGCTTCGGAGCGATGGGGAAGCGGGTCCTGTGACGGTGCTGCACCTGTCCCAGCCCGTCGACGGCGGTGTGGCCAGGGTCGTCACCGACCTGGTGCGCGCCCAGACCGCGGCGGGGACGCGCGCCGTGGTGGCCTGCCCGCCCGGCGGGGCGCTGGGCAGGGACGCCGCCGCGGCCGGCGCGGAGGTGACCGACTGGCCCGCGCGGCGCGAGCCGGGCCCGGACCTGTACGGCGAGACCGTACGGGCCGCCCGGCTGGTGCGGCGGATCGGGCCCGACCTGGTGCACACGCACAGCGCCAAGGCGGGACTGGCCGTACGCCTCGCCGTGCGGGGCCGCGTTCCCACCGTCCACCAGCCGCACGCCTGGTCCTTCGACGCCGTCGGCGGGACGGCCGCCCGGCTGGCCCTGTACTGGGAGCGGCTGGCGGCCCGGTGGGCGGACCGCGTGCTGTGCGTCGCCGAGGACGAACTGCGGCACGGCCGGGAGGCCGGGGTGCGCGCCCGCTGGGCGGTGGTCCGCAACGGCGTGGACACCGACCGCTTCCGCCCGGCGGACGACTCAGCCCGCGCCCGCGCGCGCACCACGCTGCCCGCGCTCGACGGGGTGCCTCCGCACGCCCCTCTGGCCGTCTGCGTCGGCCGGCTGTGCCGGCAGAAGGGGCAGGACGTGCTGCTGCGGGCCTGGCCCGAGGTCGCCGCCCGTGTGCCCGGCGCCCGGCTGGTCCTGGTCGGCGACGGCCCGTGGCGGCGGGAACTGACCGGGGCGGCGCCCGCGGGAGTGGTGTTCGCCGGGGCCGCCGAGGACCCGACGGCCTGGTACGCGGCGGCCGACGTGGTGGTGCTGCCCTCCCGCTGGGAGGGGATGGCCCTGGTCCCGCTGGAGGCGATGGCCTGCGGCCGCCCGGTGGTGGCCACCGCGGTGACCGGCACGGCCGAGAGCCTCCCGCCGGGCCGTGCCGCCGACTTCCTGGTCCCGCCGGAGGACCCCCGCGCGCTGGCCCGCGCGCTGTCCGCCCTGCTGGCCGACCCGCCGCTCCGGCGCGACCTGGGGCGGCGGGCCGCCGAGCACGTCCGGGCCGCCCACGACGTCCGGCACACGGCCGAGCGGGTCGCGCGGCTGTACGACGAGGTGCTGGCCGAGCGGTCCGCCGCCGGTTCCTCCCCCCGCGCCCCGGCCCGCGCCCCGGCGGACCCCTTCCACCTGCCCGTCCATCCATCCGTTCTTCCCCACCCCGATACCAGGGAGCGCACCAGGCGATGACCACGGAGAACACCGGGACATCCAACCCGAGCCGGGTCCTGCCCCTGCCGGAGCCCATGACCCGCACCACGGCGACCCACCCCGGCCCACCGCGCGGACCGGCGCACCGGTCGCTGCCGCCGCCCCTGCGGGGGAACCCGTACCGGCGCCGCGCAGCCGGCCTGCTCATGGCCGCCGACTGCCTCGCCGCGATCGCGACGGCGGTCGCGGTGGCCGGACCGGACGGCGGCGGGGGCCGGGACGCGTTCACCACCGCGGTGCTCTGCGCCGTCCTGCTGGCCGTCCTGGTGCCGCTCAACGCCCGCGGCGGCCTGTACCGCGTCGCCCTGGCGCCCTCCGCGCTCGGCGAGCTGCCCGCCCTGCTCGGCCGCACGGCCATCGCCTGGTGCGCGGCCGCGGCGCTCCCGGCCGCCGCCCGGGACGGGCAGGCCCAGGGCTGGGCCGCCCTGGCGGTCGCGGTGGCCGGCCACACGGCGCTGGCCTGCGCGGCGCGGGGCGCCGTCCACCTCGCCCGGCGCCGCGCCGGGCGCCGCAGGCCGCGCTCCGCCCTCGTGGTGGGCGCCGGACCGGCGGGGCGGCGGATCACCACCGCCCTGTACGAGCACCCCGAGTACGGGATGCGCCCGGTCGGCGTGGCCGAACCCGGCGGCGAACCGGCCGACGCGGCCCTGGCCGAGGGCGTCTCGGTGCCGGTGCTCACCGGGCGCGAGGACATCGCCCGCGCCGTCATCCAGAACGCCGTGCGCGACGCGGTGTTCACCCGCGACCCCTGGTCGGACCCGGAGACGGCGGCGCTCGTACCGCTCTTCGACGACCTGGACTGCACCGTGTGGGTGGTCGGCGCGACCTCCCCGGCCGCGCACCCGGCCACCGCCCCCCACGTCCGCGGCGACG
Organism: Streptomyces sp. DH37; assembly: GCF_029813835.1. Taxonomy (GTDB): domain Bacteria; phylum Actinomycetota; class Actinomycetes; order Streptomycetales; family Streptomycetaceae; genus Streptomyces. The sequence goes on along the minus strand of NZ_JARVKV010000045.1, from coordinate 41,672 downwards.
ACCACCTGTGGGGCTTCGCCTGCCGCCGCCTGGACCCGCGGCCCCGGCGCGGCCCGGCCGGACTCCGCTGCAAGCGGGCCCTGGACGTCACGGTCGCCGCCGCGGCGCTGGTGGCCGTCGCACCGGTGCTGCTGGCCTGCGCGCTCGCCGTCCGGATCGCCGACGGGCCCGGGGTGATCTTCCGTCAGGAGCGGATCGGGCTGGGCGGGCGCCCGTTCACCGTGCTGAAGTTCCGCACCCTGCGCCCCCGCGACGAGCACGAGTCGGCGACGCGCTGGAACGTCGCCGAGGACCGCCGGATGAGCAGGGTCGGCCATGTGCTGCGCCGCACGTCGCTCGACGAGCTGCCCCAGCTGTGGAACGTCCTGCGCGGCGACATGAGCCTGGTCGGCCCGAGACCCGAACGCCCCTACTTCGTCCAGCGGTTCAGCCAGCTCCACCCCGGTTACGCGGCCCGCCACCGGATGCCCGCCGGAATCACCGGGCTGGCCCAGGTGCACGGGCTGCGCGGGGACACCTCCATCGAGGACCGGGCGCGGTTCGACAACCACTACATCGACACCTGGTCGCTGTGGCAGGACGTCCGCATCCTGCTGCACACCGCGGGCTCCGTCTTCCGGCTCGGAGGCAGCTGAGGTGACCACGGCCACCACGGCCACCACGGCATCCACGGCGTCCGCTGCCACCACGGCGTCCACGGCGTCCACGGCACCTACGGCATGCGCGCCATACGCGGCGTCCACGCGGCCCGGTGCGCCCACGGCGGGTGCGGTCATCCGTCCTCCCGCGGCCCGCGTCCGGGAACGGGCGGCCGCCCACTGGCCGGTGCTGCCCGCGCTCGCCACCGTCCTGCTGGTGTGCGTGCCCGCCCACCACCCTCCCGGCGGGAGCGGCGCGGGCGCCACCCTCGCCGACGCCGCGTCGGGGATCCTGGTCGTGTGCGGCGCCGTCCTGGCGGTACGGGCCCGTACGCGCCCGCTGGACCGGGTGGCCGTCGCCGTCCTGGCGGCCCCGGTCGCCGCGCTCGCGGCGGCGGCGGCCGCCGCCCAGGATCCCGCGGCCGGCCTCACCGGTTTCGTCCGCCTGATCCAGGTCTTCGTCCTGGTGCCGGCCGCCCTGGTGCTCGTGCTGCGCTCGCGCCGGCACGCCCGGCTGGTCTCCGCCTCGCTGGCGGCGGTCGCGGTGGTACAGGGCGCGATCGGCGTCCACCAGTACCTCACCGGCACCGGCGCCTCCTACCGGGGCGAGGACGTCCGCGCCGTGGGCACCTTCGGCCCGCTGGACGTCATGGGGATGTCCTCCGCCGTGGCCTGCGGCGTCGTCGTCGCCCTGGCGGCGGCGCTCGCTCCGCCCGCCCGCGCCCCCCGGTGGCTGCGGCCGGCGGCGCTGTGCACCGCCGCCGTGCTCCTGGTGCCGCTGGCCCTGTCCTTCAGCCGCGGGGCGTGGATCTCCACCGCCGCCGCCTGCGCCGTGCTGCTGGTCCTGGCGGGCCTGCGGACCGCCCTGCGCGGCCTGGCGGTCCTGCTGGCCGCCGCGGTGGTCCTGGTCGGCGGGTTCGGGGTGGGCGGGGACCTCGTCGCCGAGCGCGCCGGCAGCATCACCGAGGTCGCCGACGACCCCGACCAGTCCGTGACCGACCGCTACGCCATGTGGGCCGCCGCCGCCGGGATCTGGCGCGAGAACCCGGCGACCGGGGTGGGGCCCAGGGGCTTCGCCGGGCACCGCGACGCCCACGCCTCCCTCGCGCTCTCCTCGGCGAGCGACACCGCCGGGGCGGGGCGGGACTTCCACCGCCAGCCGCTGCTGTCCCCGCACAACATGTACCTGCTCCTCCTGGCCGAGCAGGGCCTGGCCGGCGCCGTCGCCCTCGTCGGCGGCTGGGCGGCGCTGCTGGTGCTGGGGGTGCGGCGGCTGCTGCGGGCGCGGGCGGCGGGGCGCGGCACCGACTGCGGGCTGGCGGCGGTGGGCCTGCTCGTCATGGGCTGCGTCGACTTCCTCTACGCCGACATCGGGGGGCCCTCGACCGTGCTGACCGCCGTGTCGTTCGGCCTGGCCGCATGGTGGGCGCTGGCGCCCACGGCGGTGTCGGCGGTATCCACGGCGTCCACGGCGGTGTCCACGGCGGCGTCCGGCGGCGTGCGGAACGCGGAGGGGGCGGACACCCGGTGACCGCCCCGACCGGCGCGCCCACCGCGCCCCCGCCGCCCTCCCGGCCCCGCCCGTCCTCGGGCGCCTCCGGCTCCGCGCCGGGCGGGCGGTTCGTCGCCCGGGCCGCGGCCGCGACCGCCGTCCTCACCGCCGCGGGCTCCTTCTTCGGCCTGGTGCGCGACCAGACCATCGCCCACCTGTTCGGCGCGGGCAGTGACACGGACGCGTTCCTGGTGTCCTGGACGATCCCCGAGTTCGCCTCGACGATCCTCATCGAGGACGCGATGGCGCTGGTGCTGGTCCCGGCCTTCAGCCTGGCGCTGTCGCGCCGCGCGGCGGCCCGCGGCGAGGGCGCCTCCGCGTCCGACCCTGCGTCCGCCTCCGACCCCGCCTCCGATCCCGTACGCGCCCTGCTGGCGGCGACGCTTCCCCGGCTGCTCCTCGCGCTGGCGTGCGCCGCCGGCGCCGTGGTGCTGCTGGCGCCCGTGCTGGTGCGCGCCCTCGCGCCCGGCCTGGCCGACCCCGGCCTCGCGGTGGACTGCACCCGGCTGACCGCCGCCACCGTGCTGGCCTTCGGAACCGCCGGGTACTTCAGCGCGGCCCTGCGCGCCCACCGCAGCTTCGTGCCCCCGGCGGCGATCTACTGCGCGTACAACCTCGCCATCATCGCCGTGGTGCTCGGTCTGCACGCCCGGTGGGGGGTGCGCGCCGCCGCGTTCGGGGTCGCCGCGGGCAGCGTGGCGATGGTCCTGGTCCAGCTCCCGGCGTTCTGGCGGCGCCTGCCCGTCCGCGCCTCCCGCGCCTCCCGCGCGGGACGCGCCGTGCGCCGGGCCGCCCCGCGGACGGCGGCGCTGGTGGGCTGGGCGGTGGTCGCGCCGGTCGCCGTCTTCGCGCTCTCCCGCCAGTCGCAGGTGCTCGTCGAGCGCTTCCTGGCCTCCTCGCTGCCGCCCGGCGCCATCTCGCACCTGAACTACGCGCAGAAGATCGCCCAACTGCCCATGACGTTCTCCCTGCTGCTGTGCACGGTCACCTTCCCCCTGGTCGCCCGGGCCATGGCCGACGGCCAGACCGAGCGGGCCCGGCGGCGGGTGGAACGCGACCTGGTGCTGGCCGCGACGGTGGTGCTGCTCGGCGCCGCGTACGTGATCGCCTACGCCCCCCAGATCGTCCAGCTCCTCTTCCAGCGGGGCGCGTTCGACGCGGCGGACACCGCCGCCACGGCCTCGGTCATGCGCGTCTACGCCGTCGGGCTGCTCGGCCACTGCCTGGCCGGGGCGCTGGTGCGGCCGTTCTTCTCCACCGCCCGGCCCACCTGGTACCCGGCCGCGGCGATGGCCGTCGGCCTGCTGATCACCGTCGCGGCCGGCGCCCTGACCGCCCCCCGCTGGGGCGTCCACGGCATCGCCGCGGCCAACGCCGCGGGGATCACCACCACCGCGCTGCTGCTCCTGTGCGGCCTGCGCACCCGGATCCTGCCCATCCGGGTGCGCGCGGTGGCCGCGGGCCTGGGCCGGCTCTCCCTGGCCGCGGCGGCCGCCACCGCGGCCGGCTGGGCCGCGGCGCCCTTCCTGCCCTCCCCGTTCCCCACCGCCCTGGCCGGGGGCCTGGTCGTCCCGGCCGTGTTCACCGCCGCGGCGCTCGCCGTACGGGCGCCCGAAGTACCGCAGCTCCTCACCGCCGTCACACGAAGGTGCCGCCATGTCCGCTGATCCGACCCACACGCCCGCCCCCGTCTTCGCCGCGGCCCCCGTCACCCGCGCCGCTCCCACCGCCTCGCTGCCCCGGCGCCGGCCGGTGCGCCCCTGGGTGCTGATGTACCACTCGGTGGCCGAGCACACCGAGGACCCCTACAACGTCACCGTCTCGCCGGGCCGCCTGGACCGCCAGCTGCGCTGGCTGCGGCGGCGGGGCCTGCGCGGCGTGGGGGTGGGGGAGCTGCTGCGGGAGAGGGCGGCCGGACGGGCCGACCGCCTGGTGGGCCTGACCTTCGACGACGGGTACGCCGACTTCATCGAGGAGGCCGTGCCGCTGCTGCGCCGCCACGGCTGCGCCGCGACCGTGTTCGTCCTGCCCGGCAGGCTCGGCGGCGGCAACGAGTGGGACCCGCTGGGCCCCCGCAAGCCGCTGCTGACCGAGGCCGGGATCCGCGCCGCGGTCGGCGCCGGCATGGAGATCGGCTCCCACGGGCTGCTCCACCTCGATCTGACCAGGACCGACGACGAGACCCTGCGCCGGGAGACCGAGGGCAGCCGCCTGGCGCTGGAGGAGATCACCGGCCGTCCGGCACGCGGCTTCTGCTACCCCTACGGCACGGTCGACCACCGCGTGGTGCGGGCGGTGCGCGCGGCGGGCTACGAGTACGCCTGCGCCATCGACCCCGGCCCGCTGACCGGCGTCCACGCCCTGCCCCGCGTCCACGTCGGCGAGGAGGACACCGCGCTGCGGCTGTACGCCAAGCGGCTGCTGCACCCCCTGCGCCGCCGCGCCCTGCCCAGCGGGCCCGCCGCGCCGGCCGCCGGAACCCCCCTCGCCGGGGCCGGGCGGTGAGCCCGGCACGGGCCTGGGCGCGGAACCCGGCGCGGACGGGGGAGAGCCGATGAGAGTGCTGCACGTCATCACCGGCCTCGGCGCGGGCGGCGCCGAGCAGCAGCTGCGGCTGCTGCTGCGCCACCTGCCGCTGTGCTGCGACGTCGTCACCCTGACCAACCCCGGCGCGGTCGCCGACGGCATCGAGGCCGACGGGACCGCCGTCACCCACCTGGGCATGAACGGCAACCGCGACCTGTCGGCCCTGCCCCGGCTGGTGGACCTGGTCCGCGCCGGGCGCTACGACATCGTCCACACCCATCTGTACCGGGCCTGCGTCTACGGGCGGATCGCCGCGCGGCTGGCCGGGACGCGCACCGTGGTGGCCACCGAGCACTCCCTGGGCGAGCGGCGGATCGAGGGCCGCCCGCTCACCCAGGGCACCCGCGCCCTGTACCTGGCCACCGAGCGCATGGGCACCGCGACCGTCGCGGTCTCCACCACCGTCGCCGCCCGGCTGCGCCGCTGGGGCGTGCCCGGCTCCCGCATCCGCGTCATCCCCAACGGCATCGACGCCGCGCGGTTCCGCTTCGACCCGGTGGTGCGCGCGTCGGTGCGCACGCGCCTGGACCTGCCCGCCCACGCCCTGGTGGTCGGCGGAGTCGGGCGGCTGGTGCCCGGCAAGCGCTTCGACATCGCGCTCCGGGCCGTCGCCCAGCTCCCCGGGGCCCATCTGGTCCTGGCCGGGGACGGACCGGAGCGCGCCCGGCTGCGCGAACTGGCCGCCGGACTCGGCATCACCGACCGCGTACGGCTGCTGGGGGAGTGCGGGGGAGCGGTGGCGGGCGAGCCCGGCGCGCGCGGCGCCGCCCCGGACGTCCCCGGGCTGCTCAGCGCGATGGACGTCTTCGTCTCGCCGTCGGCCGAGGAGTCCTTCGGACTGGCCGTGCTGGAGGCGCTGGCGGCCGGACTGCCCGTGCTCCACGTGACCTGCCCGGCCGTCGACGAGCTGCCGCCCGGCCACGCCCCCGGGGCGCACCGCGTCGCGCCGGGGGTCGCGAGCCTGGTGGCGGCGCTGCGGGAGCCGTCGTCGGTGCCGGCCGGCCGGCGCCGGGCGCCCCTGTGCGAGGCCGTACGCCGCTACGACGTGGCCCGCAGCGCCGACCGGCTCATGGCCCTGTACGAGGAGCTCCACGGCCGCGCCCCCGCACGCCCGGCCGTGCGCACCGCCGTACGCGCTGCCGGGCGCACCGCCGTACGCGCCCCCGCGCGTGCCGCGGCCCCCGTCCTGCCCGCGCCGAACGCCTCGGCGCGGACCGCCCCGACCCCGACCGCCCCGACCCCGACCGCCCCGACCCCGACCGCCCCGACGACGAAGAGGTAGTACCGCCTTGACCCAGTCGCTCACGACCGAACCCTCCGCACCGCCGAGCCGTCCCGGCCCGCCGATCCGCCCGCTGCCGTGGCGGGTGCCCGCCCTGTCCGCCCTGTCGGCCCTGCCCGCCTGGTGGCCGCTGGCCCTGGGACTCCTGCTGGGGCTGGTCGGCGGAACGGCCTACGGCCTGCTCGCCACGCCCCGGTACACCGCGACCAGCTACGTGGTCGCGGTACCCGGCGCCGGGGTGGACGCGGCGACGGCCCTCGGCTTCGCCCAGGCGTACGGCCGCGTGGCCACCGACCGGGCCGTCCTGACCGAGGCGCGGGCGACGGCGGGGATGCCCGTGGACGAACTGCGGGCCGCCGTGCGGTCGGCCACCTCCCCGGACGCGCCCATGGTGGAGATCACCGGGACGGCCTCCAGCCCCGACCGCGCCGCCGCCGTCTCCAACGCGGTGGCCAACGCCCTGACCCGGACCGGCAACCAGGCCGCGAGCAGCACGGGGGTGCAGCTCTCGCTGTTCGCCCCGGCGTTCGACCCCACCGAGCCGACCTCGCCCTCCCTGCCGCTCTCCGTCGCGGTGGGCGTCTGCGCGGGCGGGCTCGTCGGCGGTCTCGCGCTCCTGGCCGCGCCCCGGGGCCGCCGCGACCCGGCCTTCCCCGGCGTACCGGCCCCCGCTGCCCCCTCCGACCCCGGCGACCGCGGCGGCAGCGGCGGCGACCGCGCGGAGCAGTCCGTCCCCGGCCCGGCCGCACCCGCCACCGCGCCCGCCGCCACCGCACCCGCCACCGCGCCCGCCGCCACCGCGCCCGCCGTCACGGCCGCCGCCAAGGCAGCGGCGGCAGCGGCGGCGTCCGTCTCCGCGGCCACCGGCGGCGGTGCCGCCGCGGACAAGGCGCCGGAGGAGCGCCGACGGCTCGGCCGCCGGTCCGCCCGGTGACCCGTCGGGCGGCCGGCGCGGCGGTGACGTGCCGTCAGCGGCGCCCCACCACCCTGCGCGGCGCCGAGCCGTACGAGCCCCACCGGCGGCCCGGGGCGGTCACCGGCCGGCGGCGGCCGGCGGCCCGCCCCGCGTCGGCGCCCCCGCCGTACCACTGGCGCGCGAGCCTGGCCGGGGCGCGGTGAGCGCGGACCGCGCCCCGGCGTACGGGCTAGGGCCTCCGCCCCCAGGAGAGGGTGACGCACAGACGCCGGTCGCCGAACCAGAACCCCAGCCAGTCGCCCAGGTCCAGGCAGAACTCCGGCCGGTTCCGTCCGGGCCGCGACGCGCCGGGCGTCAGCATCGTCCGGAACACCGCGGAGGACTTCGGGTTCTCCTCGCACCGCCACACACCGTGCGGGCAGTAGTCGCTGATGGTGTGGTAGAGCGGCTTCTGCTCGGCGATCCACTCCAGCATGCGGCGCACGTACTCGGCGTTGTCGCCCCTGCGGAACAGTCCCCATTCGGGGTAGGAAATGGGTTTTCCGCGCGCGGCGGCGAAATCCACCTGATGCTGCAGGCCGTAGGGTTGCCGCACCTGGTCGTCGAAGGTCTCGCCCGGCGGCTGGTCGTAGGAGTCCATCCCGATGATGTCGACCACGTCGTCACCCGGATAACACTCGGTCCAGCCGATCGCATCCCTTCCCCGACTGGGTGCGAAATCGAAGCGGAATTTCTGCCCGGAAACCGATCGCATGGCGGTGACGATGCGCCTCCAGTACGTCTTCCACGCCTGCGGATCCGGGGCGCAGCGGTGCGTGTAGGTGGTGCCGTTCATCTCCCAGCCCAGCACGATCACCGTGTCGGGCACCCCCGCGGAGACCAGGTGCCCGGCCAGGGTGCGGAAGTGGTGGTCGAAGCGGCCCCCGGCCCCCCGGGCGAGCAGTTCGCGCACCTCGTGGTCGGGCAGGCCGGCCTCGTTGCGCTCCTGCATCGGCACGTTGAGGACGAGCAGCCGGTCGGGATCGGCCCGCCGCCACTCGGCCCAGGGCCGCAGGAAGTACGGGTCGCTCTCGATGCGCTCCCAGGTGTCGCCCGGCAGGTAGGTGTGTCCCACCCGCAGGTCGGCGCCGCCGAGCCACGTGCTCAGCCCCGCCATCCGCCGCACCCCGTCCGAGCCCGATCCGAGGAAGGCGCCCATGGCGACGGTGGAGGACGCCGCCGCACCCGGCCCGCGCGGTTTCGCGCCGCCGCCCTCGAACACGTCGGTCGCGACGGCGCCGCCCGCGACGAGCGCCCCGGCGGTGACGGCCCCGACGCAGGCGGACACCAGCCTGCGGCGCCGGGCGGGCGCCGTGGGCTTGCGGTGCCGGCCGGTCCTCCCCGGTCTCCGGTGTCGATGGGGCATCGTGCCTCCTTGCTGCGTCGCCAGAACGGTGTGCTCGTTCTCCCCGGCCCTGCGCATCTTCCTCACGACACTAATCGGAGAATCTCTCAAATGAGCCGCCCGCCTGCTTTCTGATAACCCGTTCGCGGTTTTCGTCGCTCACTCGGACCAGTGTGAGGGGAAATTCGCGGGCGCCGACGACGCCAAGGAGTCGATACCCGGTAAGACCGTCGGCAAGACATCCGAGAAAACCAACAGGAACACCGAGGATTCCGCGCCATGCCGTCATCATTCGACACCGACGTACCCGTACTGCTGCTGAGGCTCGACCGAAATCCCTTCCACCACGGCACACTGGGGGCCATCAGGTCCCTGGGCCGCGCCGGTGTCGAGGTCCACGCCGTCGTCGAGTCGCCGCACTGCCCCATCGGCCGCTCCCGGTACCTGCACCAGGGGCACCACCTCCCGGCGGACGGCGTCCACGGAACCTGCCGCACGGGCGAGACGGTCGACGCCGCCGGCGCCTCGGACGACCGGCTGGAGCGGACGCTCCGTCAGATCTCCGACCGCATCGGGCGGCCCGCCGTCCTGATCCCGATGGACGACATGGGCGCCATCGCCGCGGCCCGGCTCGCGGACCGGCTCTCCGGACGCTTCCTGCTGCCCGACCAGCCCCCCGGACTGCCGCAGCGGGTGGCCGACAAGGCGGAACTCGCCTCGATGTGCCGGGAGCTGGGCATCCCGCACCCGCCGACCGCGGTGCCGCGCAGTGCCGGCGAGGCGGCCGCCGCGGCCCGGGAGCTGGGCCTGCCCCTGATCGCCAAGTGGAGCCGTCCCTGGCTGCTGCCCCAGGGCAGCGGGCTGCGCAGCACCACCGTGGTCGCCACGGCCGACCAGGCGCGCGCCCTGTACCGGCGCAGCGGCGAGGCGGGCAGCCCGCTGCTGCTCCAGCGGTGCGTGCCCGGCGGCCCGGAGACCGACTGGTTCTTCCACGGCTGCTTCGCCGACGGAGCGGCGCGCCTGGCCGGCGGCGCCGGGCGCAAGGAGCGCTCCTGGCCGGTGCGCGCCGGGCTGACGGCGGTCGGCCGGTGGCTGCCGAACCCGGAAGTCGAGGAGGCGGCACGGCTGCTGGCCAAGCACCTGGACTACCGGGGCATCCTCGACCTGGACTTCCGGCTCGACACCGCCACCGGCGCCTACCAGCTGCTGGACTTCAACCCGCGCCCCGGCGCGCAGTTCCGGCTGTTCACCGACCGCTCGGGGCTGGATGTCGTACGGGCCCTGCACCTGAACCTCACCGGCCGCGCCGTCCCCCCGGCCGACCCCGCACCGGGCCGCGTCTTCGTCGCGGAGAACTACGCCCTGCTGTCCTCGCTGGCGGCCCTGCCCTCCGCGGATTCGCCGTTCACCGCCGCCCGGCGCGGCCGTACGGCCCGGGAGGGGGGCGGAGCGCGGGAGACGGAGACCGCCTGGTTCGCCGCCGACGACCCGGCGCCCTTCCTCGCCATGAGCGCCGCCTGGCTCGGGCAGGGCGGGCGGAAGGTCCTGCGGCGCGCGGGGCGGCGCGTGCTGCGCCCGCGGCCGCGCACCGCCTCCGGGGCCGGGCCCGAGCCCGGCCCCGGGCCGCGGCCGGGCGGCGGGAGCGGCGCCCCAGGCCCCTCCGAACACCCCGACCGCACGACAAACCCACGATGAGAGAGCGGTAACCAGCCATGTACGACCTGGTAGTGGTGGGCGCGGGCCCCTACGGACTGTCGATCGCGTCCCACGCGGCGGCGGCCGGAATCGGACTGCGCGTCCTCGGCCGCCCGATGGCCTCCTGGCGCGACCACATGCCCGGGGGGATGTTCCTCAAGTCCGAGCCCTGGTCCTCCAACCTGTCCGATCCCTCCGGCGAGCACACCCTGGCCGCCTACTGCGCCTCGCGGGGGCTGCGCGCCGAGCACGGCACCCCGCTGCCGATCGACGTCTTCACCGACTACGGGCTGTGGTTCGGGCGGTCCGCCGTGCCGGCGGTCGAGGAGGAGACGGTCATCTCCGTGCGCCTCCGGACGGACGGCTTCCTGGTGGAGACCGAGGGAGGCGAAACGATTCTGACGCGGACCGTCGCCCTGGCGGTCGGCGTGATGCCGTTCGTGCACCGCCCGGAGCCGCTGCGGGCGCTGCCCCGCGAACTCGTCACGCACAGCAGCCACCACAAGGACCTGTCCCGCTTCCGCGGCCGGGACGTCACGGTGATCGGCGCCGGGCAGGCCGCCCTGGAGACCGCCGCGCTGCTGGCCGAGTGCGGCGCCCACCCCCGGGTGGTGGCCCGCGCCGACCGCGTCAACTGGAACACCCCGCCCCAGCCCCTGGAGCGCTCCCTGCTGCGCTCCCTGCGCGACCCGCACTGCGGGCTGGGCACCGGCTGGCCCAGCTGGGTGTGGTCCGAGACCCCCTGGGCGGTACGGCGGCTGCCCGGCGCCCTGCGGACGCGGATCGCGGCCACGGCGCTGGGCCCGGCCGGTGCCTGGTGGCTGCGGGAACGGGTGGAGAGCAGGATCCCGGTGCTGCTCGGGCAACGGCTGCGGGCGGCCGTCCCGGCGGGCCACGGGGTGCGGCTGAGCCTGGAGAGCGCGGCGGGGTCGGTCACGACCCTGGAGACCGACCACGTGGTGGCCGCCACCGGCTTCGTCCCGGACATCGGACGGCTGGGCCTGCTGGACCCGTACGTGCGCAACCGCCTGCGGCTGGCGGGGTCCGGCCGGGCGCCGGAGGTGGACGGCCGGTTCGAGTCCTCGGTGCCGGGCCTGTTCTTCGCCGGTCTGCTCACGGCGCCGTCCTTCGGCCCGTCCATGCGGTTCGTCTACGGGGCCGGTTTCACGGCGGAGCGGCTGGTGCGCGGGGTGAGACGCCGGCTGGGCGCCCACCGCTCCCCCCCGGTGCCCCCCAGCCGGCGGTCCGCCGGCTCCCGCGCCGCGGTGCCCCTGGGCTGAGCCGCCGGTCCCGGGTCCGCCGTACGGCACCGGCGCCGTACGGCGGACCCGTCCGCCGCCGTGGCCAGCCGTCACCTCCCCGCGTCGCTGGGGGAGTCCGGCCCGCGGGCCGTCCGGCACCGGGAACCCGTTGGTGGTGTCCGACGTCTTGACGCTGTCTGTCATGCACCCCACGATGCATGGGAGCGCTCCCATCCGTAGGGGGGTGCCACCTCGTCATGCCGTCGCGTCGCCCCCGTCCGTTTTCCCACGCCGGAAGGACCGAACTGTGACACCTCATCCGTCCCGTCAGCCCCAGGCGCCGGGCCGCCCGCGCCGCGGCAGACGCCGCGTGCTGGGCGCCGTGGCCGCCGCCGGACTGCTGGCCGGCGTCCTCACCGCTCCCGCCTTCGCGGCCGGGGCCGCCGACGGCCCCGAACTGATCACCAACGGCGACTTCTCCAGCGGCACCACCGGCTGGTGGTGGACGGAGAACACCCCCGGGAAGATCGTCGACGGACGCCTGTGCGCCGACGTACCCGCCGGCACGGAGAACCCCTGGGACGCCATCGTCGGGCAGAACGACCTCCCGCTCGCCGCGGGCGAGGGCTACGAGCTGAGCTTCACCGCCAGCGCCACGGCGCCGATCACCGTCCGCACCAACGTGCAGATGGCCACCGAGCCCTGGACCACGGAGCACGCCTCGGCCGACCGGATCGACACGGAGGCGAAGACCTTCACCCACGTCTTCACCGCCAAGGCCGACCACGAGGCCGCCCAGCTCGCCTTCCAGATCGGCGGCGGCGACCAGGCGTACACCTTCTGCGTGGACGACGTCTCGCTCACCGGCGGCGCCGAGCCGCCCGTGTACGAGCCCGACACCGGCTCGCCCGTGCGGGTCAACCAGGTCGGCTACCTCGCCCAGGGCCCCAAGAGCGGCACCTTCGTCACCGACAGCACCTCGGCCCTGACCTGGACGCTCAAGAACGCCGACGGCGCGGTGAAGGCCACCGGCACCACCACCCCCAAGGGCGTCGACCCGACCTCGCGCCAGAACGTCCACACCTTCGACTTCAGCGGGTTCACCGAGGCGGGCGAGGGCTACACGGTCACCGTCGACGGCCAGACCAGCGAGCCCTTCGGCATCGGCGACGACCTGTACGCCTCGCTGCGCTCGGACGCGCTCGCGTACTTCTACCACAACCGCAGCGGCATCGAGATCGACGCCGACCTCGTGGGCGAGGAGTACGCCCGCCCCGCCGGCCACGTGGGCGTCGCGCCCAACCAGGGCGACACGGAGGTCCCGTGCCAGCCGGGGGTGTGCGACTACACCCTCGACGTCTCCGGCGGCTGGTACGACGCCGGCGACCACGGCAAGTACGTCGTCAACGGCGGCATCTCCGTCGCCCAGGTGATGGCCACCTACGAGCGCACCCTCACCACCGAGGACACCGGCGGCGAGAAGCTCGGCGACGGCAAGCTGCGGGTCCCCGAGCGCGGCAACGGCGTCCCGGACATCCTGGACGAGGCCCGCTGGCAGATGGACTTCATGATGAGCATGATGGTCCCCGAGGGCGAGCCGCTGGCCGGCATGGCGCACCACAAGATCCACGACAAGGCGTGGACGGGCCTGCCGCTGCTGCCGCACCAGGACCCGCAGCCGCGCGAGCTGCACCCGCCGTCCACCGCCGCCACCCTCAACGTGGCCGCCTCCGCCGCCCAGTGCGCCCGCCTCTTCGAGGAGTACGACGCGGACTTCGCCGAGAGGTGCCTGGACGCCGCCGAGACCGCCTGGGCCGCCGCCAAGGCGCACCCGGACGTGCTCGCCGACCCCAACGACGGCACCGGCGGCGGCGCCTACAGCGACGACGACGTCCGCGACGAGTTCTACTGGGCCGCCGCCGAACTGTTCGTCACCACCGGCAAGGACACCTACCGTCAGGCCGTCCTGGGCTCCCCGCTGCACGGCGACGCCGACGCCGTCTTCCCGCGCGGCGGCATGTCCTGGGGCGCCACCGCGGGCCTGGGCGCGCTGAGCCTGGCCACCGTGCCCAACCAGCTCACCGCGAGCCAGCTCCAGGCGGTGCGCGCCATGGTCACCGAGGCCGCCGACGGCTACGCCGCCGACTCGCGCGCCGCCGCGTACGGCGTGCCCTACGCCCCGCAGGACAACCACTACGTGTGGGGCTCCAACAGCCAGGTGCTCAACAACATGGTCGTCCTCGGCACCGCCCACGACCTGACCGGCGAGGCGAAGTACCGCGACGCGGTGCTGCGCGGCCTGGACTACCTGCTCGGCCGCAACCCGCTCAACCAGTCCTACGTCACCGGCTACGGCGAGCGCGACTCCCGCAACCAGCACCACCGGTTCTGGGCCAACCAGCTCGACCCCGACCTGCCCAACCCGGCCCCCGGCTCCGTCGCGGGCGGCCCGAACGTCGACATCCAGGACCCGGTCGCCCAGGACAAGCTCAAGGGCTGCGCCCCGGCGATGTGCTACATCGACCACATCGAGTCCTGGGCCACCAACGAGATCACCATCAACTGGAACGCCCCGCTGGCCTGGGTCGCCTCCTACGTCGACGACCTCGGCCAGGGCGGCGACGAGGGTCCGGGCGGCGAGGAGCCCGGCACCCCCACCTGCGAGGTCACCTACTCCTCGAACCGGTGGAACAGCGGCTTCAGCACCAATGTGACGGTGCGGAACACCGGTGCCCAGACGGTCAGCCCGTGGGAGCTGACCTGGTCCTTCGCCGACGACCAGAAGATCACCCAGGCGTGGAGCGCCCAGGTCACCCAGACCGGCCGGAACGTCGTCGCCAAGCCGGCGCCGTGGAACACCACCATCCCGGCGGGCGGTTCGGTGAACTTCGGCTTCAACGGCACCTCCAGCGGCCAGGCGGCCAACCCGGCCGCCGTCTCCCTGAACGGGAAGGCCTGCGCGGTCAAGTGACCTGACACACCACCGACCGCACGCCTCCCGACCGGAGGGCCGGGACACCCCGCGACGGGGCGTCCCGGCCCTCCGCCGTCACCCCCGCCCGCCCCGGGCGCCGACGACGACGGTGGCGTACAGCTCCTCGCAGACGGCCACCTCCGGTACCAGCCCGGCCCGTGCGACGGCCTCCGCCGTCCCCGGCGCCTGCCGCTCGCCGGTCTCCACCAGCAGCCGGCCGCCCGGCGCCAGCCACCGCGGCGCCTCCCCGATCACCCGCCGCTGGACGGCGAGCCCGTCCGAGCCGCCGTCGAGCGCCGCCGGCGGCTCGTGGACCCGGGCCTCCGGCGGCAGCAGCCCGATCTCGCCGGTGGGCACGTAGGGCGCGTTGGCGACCAGGACGTCGACGCGGCCGCGCAGCGCGGCGGGCAGCGGCCCGTACAGATCGCCCTCGTACACCCGGCCTCCGGCGGAGGCGAGGTTGCGGCGGGCGCACCGCACCGCGGCGGGGTCGACGTCGGCGGCGTACAGCTCCACCCCCTCCACGGCCGCGGCCACCGCGGCGCCCACCGCGCCCGAGCCGCAGCACAGGTCGACGACGACGGCGCGGGACCGCCCGCGGGCCCGCCGGGCGAGCGCCGCGGCCCGCCGGGCGAGGAACTCGGTACGGCGGCGGGGCACGAAGACCCCGGGGTCCACGGCGATGCGCAGACCGCAGAACTCGGCCCAGCCCAGGACGTGTTCGAGCGGCAGGCCGCCCGCCCGGCGCTCCACCATGGCGGCGAGCTCGCCCGGCGTACGGGCGGCGGACAGCAGGAGCCGCGCCTCGTCCTCGGCGAAGACGCAGCCGGAGGCCCGGAGCCGGGCGGCGACGGCGGACAGGGACGGAGACGGGGGCGGAGACGGGAGGGGAGAGGGAAGTGGCATGAGGGCCTTCCGGGATGCCGAAGGGCGCTCTCGCGGTCACCCGCGCCGGAGAACCGGCGCCTTCGCGGGGCCGCGGGGCGAGAGCACCCAGCCTGACCTGGCGTCGATGGATCCCACCTCCTCGGCCGCGCGCCGCTGCGGAACGGCAACGCTACAGGACCGGGGCCGGGCGGTACACGCTCCTCCCGCTGCCGCCCTGCCGCCGCCCCGCGTCCGCGTCGTGCCGGTGGCACGGCGGCCTGCCGTCCCCGGCGCCCGGCCCCGTCCCGGCTTTCCGCCGCACGGTCAACCTGATCGACGCCCCCGGCCACCCGGACCTCATCGCCGAGGTGGAACGGGCGCTCGGCGTGCTCGACGGCGCCGTGCCGGTGGTCTCCGCCGTCGAGGGCGTGCAGGCGCGGACCCGTGTGTTGATGCGGACGCTGCGGCGGCTGCGCGCCCCACCCCGCTCCCCGTCGACAAGGCCGACCGACAAGGCCGACCGGACCGGCGCCCGGTGCG
Organism: Streptomyces sp. DH37; assembly: GCF_029813835.1. Taxonomy (GTDB): domain Bacteria; phylum Actinomycetota; class Actinomycetes; order Streptomycetales; family Streptomycetaceae; genus Streptomyces. The sequence goes on along the minus strand of NZ_JARVKV010000045.1, from coordinate 25,997 downwards.
GGCGCGTGCTGCGCGACATCGCCGGGAAGCCGGCACCCGCGACCGTCCCGATGGGAACGGTGCGCGGCCAGGGCACCCGCGACTGCGCCTTCGTCCCCCACGGCCCGTCCGACGCCGCCTTCACCGCACGGCTGACCGAACTGCTCGCCGAGCACGACGACGCCTCCCCGGCCGCGTACGCCGGGGACGGGCCGCCACCCCCGTACGGCCGGCTCCGCGCCGGGCTCGCGGAGCGGACCGGGGGCGCCGGCGCCCCCGGTGTTCCTCGGCTCGCCGAACGGGACCCCCTGATCGGCCTGCGGTACGACGGGGTCCGGCTGGAGGTCGAGCCCGGCTCGATGCCGTCCGCCTTCTTCGGGGCAGTTGGGGAGACCGTGCGCGCGACCCTCCGTCAGGGGCTGTACGGGTGGCGGATCCCCGACTGCGCCCTCACCGTGACGCACTCCGGCCACTGCCCACGGCAGAGCCACTCCCACGCCGTCTTCGACAAGAGCATCCCGAGCACGGCCGGGGACTTCCGCGACCTGACCCCGCTGGTCCCGACCGGGGCGCTGAGGCGGGCCGGCACCAGGGTGCACGAACCGGTGCACCGCTTCCGCCCGGATTCCGCCCGGAGGTTCCGGCGGAGGCGTTCGCGGCGGTGCTGCCCGTGCCGACGCACCTGGGCGCGGTGCCGCGGACGACGGGGCCCGGGGCTCGCCCCACCTGCCGGAGGGCGACATCCCGGCGGCCCGGGTGCGCGCGCCGGGGCAGCGGCTGCCGGCGCTGACCAGCGGCGAGGGGGTGCCGGAGACCGCCTTCGACCCCTACCGGCCGGTCACCGGCCAGCCCCCGGCCCGTCCGCGCACGGACCACGACCCGCTCGACCGCGAGGAGTACCTGCTGCGGGTGGTACGGCGGGTCGGCGGAGGGGGTTCTGGGTAGCGGTGCTGTCAGGCCCACCGCCGCTGGTCCTCCTCCGGTCCGGTCCGGCGGGGTGAAACGAAGGGAAGGCAGTCATGCCTCAGCAGGTACGCGCAGTCGTGGCCCGTTCGAAGGGCGAGCCGGTCGGGGTGGAGACGGTGGTGGTGCCCGATCCGGGGCCGGGGGAGGCGGTGGTGGAGGTGCGGGCCTGCGGGGTGTGCCACACCGACCTCCACTACCGCCAGGGCGGCATCACCGACGACTTCCCGTTCCTGCTGGGGCACGAGGCCGCGGGTGTGGTGGAGGCGGTGGGGGAGGGGGTGAGCGAGGTGGCGCCCGGGGACTTCGTGGTGCTGAACTGGCGCGCGGTGTGCGGGCAGTGCCGCGCCTGCCGGCGCGGGCGCCCCTGGTACTGCTTCGCCACCCACAACGCCGCCCGGCCGATGACGCTGGAGGACGGCACCGAGCTGTCCGCGGCGCTGGGCATCGGGGCCTTCGCCGACAAGACCCTGGTCCACGCCGGGCAGTGCACCAAGGTCGATCCGGCCGCCTCTCCGGCCGTGGCCGGACTGCTGGGCTGCGGGGTGATGGCCGGGCTCGGGGCGGCCCTGAACACCGGGAACGTGGGCCGCGGTGACAGTGTGGCCGTCATCGGCTGCGGCGGGGTGGGCGGGGCGGCGGTGATGGGCGCCAACCTGGCCGGGGCCTCCAAGGTCATCGCCGTCGACATCGACGAGCGCAAGCTCGCCACCGCGCGGAAGCTGGGCGCCACCCACACCGTCGACTCGCGCTCCGCCGACCCCGTCGAGGCGATCCGGGAGCTGACCGGCGGATTCGGGGCGGACGTGGTCATCGACGCGGTCGGGGTGCCCGAGACCTACCGGCAGGCCTTCTACGCCCGGGACCTGGCGGGCACGGTGGTGCTGGTGGGGGTGCCCACCCCCGAGATGACGCTGGAACTGCCGCTGCTGGACGTCTTCGGCCGCGGCGGCGCGCTGAAGTCCTCCTGGTACGGCGACTGCCTGCCCTCCCGGGACTTCCCCGCGCTGATCGACCTCCACCTCCAGGGCCGGCTGGACCTGGGGGCGTTCGTGTCCGAGACCATCGCGCTGGAGGACGTGGAGGAGGCCTTCGCCCGCATGGGCGCGGGCGAGGTGCTGCGCTCGGTGGTGGTCTGGTGACCGCGCGGATCGACCATCTGACCACCTCCGGCACCTTCTCCCTGGACGGCGGTGTCTGGGAGGTGGACAACAACGTCTGGATCGTCGGCGACAAGGACGAGGCGATCGTCGTCGACGCCGCCCACGACGCCGACGCCATCGCACGGGCCCTGGCCGGGAGGCGGCTGACCGCCATCGTCTGCACCCACGCCCACGACGACCACGTCGGCGCCGCTCCGGCGCTGGCCGAGGCCACCGGCGCGCCGGTGCTGCTCCACCCCGAGGACCGGCCGCTGTGGGAGCGCACGCATCCGGACCGGGCGCCGGAGGGGGAGCTGGCCGACGGGCAGGTGCTGACCGTGGCCGGCACCGAGCTGACGGTGCTGCACACCCCCGGTCACGCGCCGGGCGCGGTCTGCCTGTACGCGCCGGCGCTGGGCACGGTCTTCACCGGGGACACCCTCTTCGCGGGCGGGCCCGGCGCGACGGGGCGGTCCTTCTCCGATTTCCCCACGATCATCGACTCCATCCGCACCCGTCTGCTGACCCTGCCCCCCGAGACGGTGGTCCGCACCGGTCACGGTCCCTCCACCACCATCGGCGCCGAGGCCCCCCACCTCCAGGAGTGGATCACCCGCGGCCACTGACCCCGCGCCCGGAACCGGGTCAGCCGCGGGTGACGCGGGCGACCAGGTCGAGCCAGCCCGCCTCCAGGCGGTCCAGCGGCATGCCGCGCTGCCGGGTGAGGTGGTGCAGGAGCGCCACGTCCAGATAGCCCGCGAGGGTGTGGGCGAGCAGTTCGGCGTCGCCGCCGGAGCCCGCCTCGCGCAGCAGCGCGGTGACGTGGGTGAGGTACAGGCGGCGGGGCGGGGCCTCGAAGCGCTTGCACGCCTCCGGCTCGGCGGCCAGCAGCACGGCGCGGTGGGCGGCCAGGTGCCTGAGCGTGGCGGTGCCGAACGCCTCCAGCCGCCGTACGGCGGGCGCTCCGGGACCCAGCGGCGGGGGGCCGGTGAGGAAGGACTCCTGGTGGAGGCGCTCGGAGTGGTCGAGCAGGGCCATGAGCAGGCCGTTGCGGTCGCCGAAGCGCCGGAAGACGGTCCCCTTGCCGACCGAGGCGGCGGTCGCGACGGCCTCCATGGTCAGGTGCTCCGGGCCGCGCTCGGCCACCAGGCGGGCGGCGGCCTCCAGCAGGCGGATCCGGTTGCGGGCCGCGTCCGCACGCATGGGAGGCGTCTGCCCGGCCAGGGGCAGCAGCGTCTGCCCGGCCTGTTCCTGTCGGTCGTCGGGCGGCGCGGTTGAGGTCACGGTCATCAGGTTACCTCTCCGGGAAGAAAATGGACCGCGGTCCGGTTGTCGTGCTAGAAAGTATGCGGACCACGGTCCGTTTACCTTTCCGACCTGTTGCCCCCCGATCCCCACTGGAGACGTCATGTCCGTCCGCATCCTCGGTCTCGTCGGCAGCCTCCGCGCCGGCTCCCACAACCGCCAGCTCGCCGAGGCCGCCGTGAAGCACGCCCCCGACGGTGTCGAGATCGTCCTCTACGAAGGCCTCGGCGACCTTCCCTTCTACAACGAGGACATCGACGTCGAGGGCTCCGTGCCCGCCGAGGCCGAGCGGCTGCGCGAGGTGGCCGGCGGAGCCGACGCCTTCCTGCTGTTCTCGCCCGAGTACAACGGCACCATCCCGGCCGTGCTGAAGAACGCGATCGACTGGCTCTCCCGCCCCTACGGCGCCGGCGCCCTGTCGGGCAGGCCGGTGGCCGTCGTCGGCACCGCCTTCGGGCAGTACGGCGGTGTGTGGGCGCAGGACGAGGCCCGCAAGGCCGTGGGCATCGCGGGCGCCACCCCGCTGGAGGACGTGAAGCTGTCCATCCCCAACTCGGTCGGGCGCTTCGCCGAGACCCACCCGGCCGACGACGCCGAGGTCGCCGGGCAGCTCGTCGAGGTCCTCACCAAGGTCTCGGCCGCCGTCGCCGGGCCCAGCGCCTCCTGATCCGCGCCCGCCGGGCGGAACGAGACCCGCGGCGCGCCGGTGACGTGCCGCGGACGGGGCCCCTCCACGGATCCGTGGAGGGGCCCCGTCCGCGCGTTTCCGCGGCTCGCTACGGCACCTCCTCGACGACCTCCAGGTTGACGAAGCGGGGCTCCTTGCTGCACAGCCCCCTGATCTGCTCGGAGATGCGCTGCGTCTCCGGCAGCTCGCTGTTCCTCATCGCCTGCTCGTAGGAGGGGAACTCGACGATGTCCACGTAGTGCGCGGGGTTGTCGCGGTCCTTGCCGTGCAGCTCACGGGAGAGGGTCCGCTTGCCCTCGGTCATCCGCATCCACTGGTCCCAGAGATCCATCATCTCCTTGTCGTGCGTCGTCTCGTACTCGATGAGCTGTACGAACGTCATGGGGTTCCTCCTCCCCGGGGCGTCCGCGCGGACCTGGCGTACTCCTCCGCCATGGCGCCGGCGAAGTCGTACACCACGACGGCCTCGTCGCCGACGACCCAGGCGTCGTGCCCCGGCGGGCAGACGAAGACGTCGCCCGGCCCGACCTCGGCCTCCTGGCCGTCGTCCATGCGGAGCCGCATCCGCCCCCGGACCACACAGCCGTTGTGGTGGATCCGGCAGCTCTCCGTCCCGGCGATCGGCCCGACCGACTCGGACCAGCGCCAGCCGGGCTCGAACGTGGCCACGGCGAAGTCCAGCCCGGTGAGGTGGAGGGCTTCGAGGTGGCCACGGGGGAAGTCGCGCCGCTCGTCCGGCTTCTCGATGGTCTTGACTTCCAACATGGCTGGACCTCCGTTCCACGCCATGTCTCCATGATGCGCGCGTACTCCGCGCCGAGGGGCGAATAATCGCGAAAATCGGCGAAATTTCCGTGTCGCCGCGGCCCTCGGTGACGGCCGCCGCCCACAGGTCGCCCGTGCCCAGGTGCTCGGCCGGACCGCGCAGCGTCCGGTCCGTCCGGTCGCCGCAGTGCCCGAGCGGGGCCGACGGGTCCGCGTCGAGGCAGGCGCGGAAGGAGTCGAGTCCGCGCCGCGTCCGGGAGAGGGGGAGGTGGGGTCCGTGACGGGATCCGACCAGGGCCCGGCGGCCCGGACCGGACTACCAGGGCAGGAAGGCGTGGATCTCCTTGCCGTCCTGCAGCGGGTGGACGCTGAGCCGGTCGGCGATGCGCTCGACGATGGCCCATCCGAAACCGCCCGCGCCGCTGTTCAGGTCGGCCTGACGGGGGCGCGGCGGGGTGGGGTCGCCGTCGCGGACGGTGATCTGCACCCGGTCCGCGGTGAACGACAGGCACAGGGTGAGGGGGCCGGGTGCGTGGCGTACGGCGTTGGTGACCAGCTCGGAGACCACCAGCAGCACATCGCTGTGCGAGCGGTCCCGGGCGGGCGGCGCGGTGCCCGCCAGCGCGGTCAGGAAGGCGTCGGCGGCGTCGCGTGCCCGGGCGATGGTCCCCGGACGGCCGTCGAAGTCGGCGCGCAAGTGGGGAGCCCCCAGACCCTCGCTCAGCAGTTCCATCGCCGGTCCCCCAGTCAACACAGCGGTGTCTGTGATGCGTGTGCCCGCTGGTGAGCACACCATACGCCGGTGCCCCCACGTCGCGCCCGCACCCACCGCCGGGCGGGCCGGTGCGCGGGGGGCGCGACGGGACGGCCGGCCCGGCGGAGGGGCCGGGAGGTCAGCGGGCGACCGTGAAGAACTCCGCCAGTCCCACCAGCTCCAGCAGTCTGCCGGGCTGCTCGCCGACGCCGGTCAGGGTCAGGGGGACGCCGCGCTCCCGGCAGCCGCGTTCGAGGGAGAGCAGGGCGTGCAGACCGGCGGAGTCCATGAAGGGCACGCCGGTCAGGTCCACGGCCAGACCCCGCCACGGCTGTTCCAGCTCCTCCAGGACACCGGTCAGGACCGGCGCGCTGTCGTGGTCGACGTCACCGCGCGGGTGCAGGACGACGGTGTCGTGGCGGCGGCTGACGGCGACGGACAGAGTGCGCATGGCCCTTCGACCCCCTTCCGGGGTGGATCGGCCCGCGCCGGCCGGAGGCGCTTCCGGGACCGTTCGGGTCGGAAGGCGTCCCGGCCGCCTCGGGCGCAGGAGCACGACCCGGCCAGACGGCGGGGCGGCTCCCCCCACCGTCACACACCCGGAGCCGCCGCGCCACCATCGTTGTCCCAAATCGGGGCCGACCCGCACATCCGGGTGAGCCCGCGGCCGGCCCGCGACCGGTGCCGCGCACCGGTCGCGGCGGACGGGCGGCGCCGGTTCCGGCCGGCGCGGGGCACGCCGCCGCGCCGGCCGGGGCCGGGCCCGGGACGGCGGAACGGCCGTACGCGCCGGGACGGTTCACCGCAGCAGCGCCGCCCACCGGTCCAGGGAGCGCAGCACCCGGGGCAGCTCCCGCGCGGCCGCGGTGACGAGGTCCAGGCCGAAGGCGCGCCGGGCGGCGTCGGCCCGCCGGTGCCCCAGGGCCAGCCACAGGCACCAGGCGGTGGAGGCGAGCTGGCCGCGCAGCATGCCCGCGAACGCCGAGGCGTCGGCCGGCCCGGCGGGGCCTCCCCGGTCGAGGTAGCCCTCGACCAGCGGGCGCACCACCCGGGGGTCGCCCTCGGCCGCGGGGCCGTTGAAGGGGGTGGCGAACCGGAAGGCCACGCCGACCGCGTCCCACCACGGCACCTCCGCGCCCGCGCTGTCCCAGTCGATCAGGGCGAACCCGGCGGGGGTGCGCAGCACGTTGGCGCGGGAGACGTCCCCGTGCACCAGGACGGCCCGGGGCCGCTCCCGCAGCGCCTCCAGGACCAGCGCGGTGGCCTCCTCGACGACCGGCAGCAGCGACCGGGCGGGCGCGGCGACCGCGTGGCCGCCGGCCTCGGCCTCCGCCACCCACTCCCGCCACTCGTCCACCGGGTGCGGCGGCCGGCCGCCATCGCGGCCGTCGGCGTCCTCCAGGCCGAGCAGGGCGATGCGGCCGAGCGTCCGTCCCGTCCAGCCGGCCGCCTCGGCGAGGGAGGCGTCCGCCGGGCCGTAGCGCCGCAGGTCGTGCCCCTCGACCCACTCGGTCACCCGCACCGCCTCCCCTCCGGCCGGGACGTGCCAGTAGCCCGCGGCGGGACGCGGCGGTTCGACGGGGCGCGGCATCGGGACGCCCGCCGCGAGGGCCGCGCTCTCCAGGCGGTGGGTCCGGCGCATCTCCTCGCGGTGCCAGTCGCCGAGCAGCCGGCCGGTCTTGACCGTCCACCGGCCGCGTTCGGTGGTCAGCACACGGGTGCCGGACGGATGGTCGCCGTTGGCGAGGGGGCGGGGACCGCCGAGCGGCCGTCCCAGGCCGAACGCGGCGGCGATGCCGGAGGGTTCCAGGGGCATCGGGGCAGTCTGCCGCCCGCCGGGCGTTCGCGCAGCCGGTTTTCCCGGCGTCAGACGGTGCGCGCGTCCGGGGGACGGGTGAGGAGGGCGAGGTGGAGGTCCAGGGGCTGGGCGCGCTCCGGGAGGGGGTCGCCCGGCGCCCACCAGCGCACGGCCGCGATCTCCTCGTCCGCCCGGAAGGGGCGGGGAGCGGCGGTGCGGCCCGTGAACAGCGCCCCGTACTCGGCCCGCCCGTCGGGCGCTAGGCGGAAGGCGGGGTATCCGGCGAACCGCAGCGGCCCGTCGGGCCGCTGCCCGCTCTCCTCCAGCAGTTCGCGCAGGGCCGCCTCGCGGGGCGTCTCCCCCGGCTCGATCCCGCCTCCCGGCAGCTCCCAGGTCCCCCGGCGCCGGTCGAGGACCAGCAGCACCCGGCCGGCGTGCCACAGGGCCGTCAGCGCCAGGGGGAGCGGAGCGTCGGCCGGGGGCGCGTCCTCCGCCGCGCGCGCCAAGGACATCAGGGCGTTCCCGTCGCCGTCGACGACGAGCGGCCGTGCCCGGGGAGCCGTCATGCACTCATCCTTCCCCGAGCCGCCGGCGACCGTGCCGGGTCGGGGCGGCCGGGTGGCGGCAGGGCAGCCGGGCGGCAGGGTGGTTGGGCCGGGGCGACCGCTCAGCCGGGGCCGTCCGCGTCGCGGAGCGCCGGGTGGCCGGCGAGCGCCTCCTCGACGGTGGAGGCGCGGGCCAGGATCTGGTCCAGACCGGTCATGCGCAGCAGGCGGTCCAGCCGGCCGGGCACGGAGCACAGGACCAGCGAGCCGCCGTCCGCCCGGGCGTTGTGCCAGAGGTTGATCAGGGCGCTCAGGCCGGAGGAGTCGCAGAAGGCGACCCCCGACACGTCCAGGACCACATGGGGGTGGCCGCCCCGGACCAGCTCCAGCACCCCGGAGCGCAGTCCGGGGGAGGAGTGGTGGTCGAGCTCGCCGGTGACGGCCACCACGGTGACGGTGCCGCGGACGTGTTCGACGGTCAGGCCGGGGGCGTCGCTCATGTGTCAGCGCTCCTGTGCTCGGAGGGTTCCGGCGCCCCGGGCGCCCGGGACCGGGTCTCTTCGGACGGCGTGTTCGGGTGCGGGACGCCCGGGCGCGGGGCCGCGCGAGGCGGGGCCGCGGCGCGGTGGGCGGAGGTCCGCCCCTCCGGGGCGTCCCCGGCGGGGGCGGGCGGCACGCTCAGCGCCAGCAGCGCCACGTCGTCGCCGGTCCCCTCCGGCAGGTCCGCCAGCAGCGCGGCGGTCCCCTCCACCAGCGCCGCCGCGCCGACCGGCGCCGCGCGGGAGGCCAGGAAGCCGGTCAGCCCGCCCTCGCCCAGCAGCGCGCCGTCGCCGGTACGGGCCTCGGTCAGCCCGTCGGTGTACAGCAGCAGTCCCTCGCCGGGGGCCAGCCGGATGGTCCGGGAGGTGAACCGGGCCTCGGCGAACGCGCCTATCAGCATGCCGCCCCGGAGCCGCACGGGCTCGACGGCCACCCGCTCCCCGCTCCCGCGGCGCCGCAGGTGGTAGGCCGGAGGGTGCCCGCCGGAGGCCGCCGTCACCGTGAAGGAGCCGTCGGGCAGCGGGTCCAGGACGCCGAAGACGGCGGTGCAGAAGCGGCTGCCCGCCGACGGGTCCAGCAGCAGCGCCTTGTTCAGGGCCTCCAGCACCGCCACGGGATCGGGGTCGAGGTGCGCGGCGGCCCGCAGGGTGTAGCGGGTCAGCGAGGTGACGGCGGCGGCCCCCGCACCCTTGCCGCACACGTCGCCCAGGAAGAAGGCCCAGCGGTCCCCGCCCAGGGGGAAGACGTCGTAGAAGTCGCCGCCGACGTCCCCCGCGGCGGCGGTGTGGTAGTGGCAGGCCAGCTCCAGGCCCGGCACGGCCGGCAGGGCCGGGGGCAGCAGGGTGCGCTGGAGCGTGGCGGCGAAGGAGGCCAGCACGGCCCTGTCCAGCTCGGCCCGCTGCCGCGCCGCCTGCTCCTCCTCCGCCCGCCGCCGCTCGGCGGCGCGCAGTTCCCGCTCGGCGCGCACCGCCGTCAGCGCGGACAGGCGCAGCTCCAGCTGGTCCATGACCACCGCGGCCAGGTCCGCGAGGGTGGCGGTGTCCTCCTCGGTGACCAGGCGGGGGCGGGTGTCCAGGACGTTGACGGTGCCCAGCCGGTGGCCGTCGGCGGTCACGATGGGGGCGGCGGCGTAGAAGCGCACTCCCGGCGGGCCGGTGACCAGCGGGTTGGCGCCGGCGGCCGGATCGGAGAGGGTGTCGGGGATCACCAGGACGCCGTCGCGGCGGATGGCCGAGGCGCACAGCCCCGGACCCCGGCCCACCTCCGTCACCCCCTCCAGTCCCGTGACCGCCTTGAACCAGACGCGATCGGCGTCCACGATCGTCACCGAGGCCACCGGGGTGTCCAGCAGGCGCGCGGCCAGGGCGGCCACCCGGTCGAACGCGCCGTCCGGTGGGGTGTCGAGGATGTCGTAGCGGCGTACGGCGGCCAGCCGCGCCTCCTCGTCCCCCGGGGAGGGCCCTCTTCCAGCCGGCTCGCCGGATGCCGCGACCTGCTGTGACATGGGGTCTCCGTCTCCCGCGCGTGCCGGTGCCCCGAGGCGGGCGCCGGTCCCTGGCAGTCTGCTGGCAGTCTGGACGGATGCCCGGGAGGCCCGGAGGGAAACGAATGTCGGGTTGCCCACGGTCGGCCCGGAGGGGGAGGGAGGGAGGGCGGGGGGAAGTCGAGGGTGCCGCCCGTCTTGTCACACCGCCCGGGGTGCCCATAGAGTCCGCCGCGCAGTGGTTGGGAGCGCTCCCAGAGGCTCCCTGTCCCGCTCCTGTCGAAAGGACACCATGACATCCCCCCTGCGCACCCCCCTCCGCCTCCCCTTCCGCCCCCTGCCGCGGATACGCGTCGCCCTGCTGGCGCTCCTGCTGGTCGCGGGCGCACTGACGGCCATGGCGACCACGGCGCAGTCCGCCCGGGCCGACGAGCAGATCTGCGCCCAGTACGGGAGCACCACCATCCAGGGCAAGTACGTGGTGCAGAACAACCGCTGGGGCACCAGCGCCACCCAGTGCATCAACGTGACCAGCACCGGCTTCCGGCTCACCCAGGCCGACGGCTCCGTCCCGACCAACGGGGCGCCCAAGTCGTACCCCTCGGTCTACTACGGCTGCCACTACACCAACTGCTCCCCGGGCACCAACCTGCCGATGCAGGTCGGCTCGATCGGCAGCGCGCCCAGCAGCATCTCGTACACCTACGTCAACAACGCGGTCTACAACGCCTCGTACGACATCTGGCTCGACCCCACGCCGAAGAAGGACGGGGTCAACCGGACCGAGATCATGATCTGGCTGAACCGGGTGGGCCCGATCCAGCCCATCGGCTCGCGGGTCGGCACGGCGAACATCGGCGGTCGCAGCTGGGAGGTGTGGACCGGCAGCAACGGCTCCAACGACGTCATCTCCTTCATCGCCCCCTCGGCGATCGCGAGCATGAGCTTCGACGTCATGGACTTCGTCGACGAGACGGTCAACCGCGGCATGGCCCAGCGCTCGTGGTACCTGACGAGCATCCAGGCCGGTTTCGAGCCCTGGCAGAACGGCGCCGGCCTGGCCGTCAACTCCTTCTCCGCGTCCGTCAACACCGGCAGCGGTGACGGCGGGGGCACGGGCGGGGGCACCGGCGGCGGCGGTGAGCCCGCGCCGAGCGGCTGCGAGGTCACGTACACCACCAACTCCTGGTCGAACGGCTTCACCGCCGACGTCGGCATCAAGAACACCGGCTCCACCGCGATCAACGGCTGGGAGATGAACTTCGCGCTGCCCAGCGGGCAGTCGGTCACCAGCGCCTGGAACGCCACGGTCTCCACCAGCGGCGGCACGGTGACGGCCCGCCCCGTCGACCACAACAGGAACATCGCGCCGGGCGGGACCCAGTCGTTCGGCTTCCAGGGCACCCACACGGGAGGCACGCCCGGCGAGCCGACCCGGTTCACCCTCAACGGCACCGTCTGCACGGTGAGGTGATCCGCGCACGGTAGGCGCCGCCCGACGGCACGGGGCCCGGACCGCACAGAGGGCGCGGTCCGGGCCCAGCCGTGCCCGGGAGGTACACCCCGGGCTGCGGGACCGGACTGCGGGCCCGGGCCGCCGTCGGACGGCCCGGCCGTCAGCCCAGCCGCGCCGCCACCTCGTCGCGCAGCCGCGGCAGCATGTCGTGGAGCACCCCGGGGCACAGCGTGCCGGCGACGAAGTCCTTGTGGCCGTGGAGCCGCGCGGGCGCGATGCCGTACCGCTCGCAGACGTACGCGCACAGGACCACCAGCACCTCCCACTGCGCCTGCGGCGGCACCGCGCCCGCGTGGTACGAGCCCTCGCACGCGATCCCGACCGCCTGGTCGTTCTGCCCGGAGGTGTGGGCGCCGAGCACGAAGGAGGTGCCGCCGGTGAGGGCCCGCAGACTGCCGTGCCGCCCCTCGGTGATCCACCCTCCCCGGCTGACGGCGAAGTGGTAGCCGGTGTCGATCCAGCCGTTGCCGTCCATGTGGAGGTCCTGGACCCAGTGGGCGTGGGCGTGGGCCCGGGCGCGGGAGAGGTCGGAGGTGTTCGCGCTCACCGTGTGGTGGACGACGATCCGGCTCGGCCGGTACCCCAGGACGGTGACGCTCCCCCGGGGCGGCCGCGCGTTCCACTCCCGGGTGCCGTCGACGTCGGGCTCGACGGCGCCCGACGCCGACGCCGCGGCGGCGCCCGGCAGGGCGGCAGCGGCGGCGAGCCCGGCGGTGCCGGTGAGCAGGAGGCGGCGGCGCAGCGGTTTCTCACCGTTCACGGTCAGCTCCTCGAGGAGTCGCGCGGGGCGGGCGGGTCGTGGGGAGGGGAGGCGGTGGAGCCGGCGGGCGGCCCGCCCCACCGCGCGGCGCCGTCCGGCGCCCCCGGGACTACGGCGTGTTGTTGGCCAGGGCGAGGAGCCGGTCCCTGGTGCCGTTGAACTTGTTGCGGTCGACGTTCCCGGAGACGCCGCCGACCGAGCCGGTGCTGGTGTACTGCCACACCGTCCAGGTGGGGAAGCCGCTCGGGATGGTGGGGGTCTCGCTGGACGTCCAGTGCGCGACCCACAGCGGGCTCTTGCCGGACATGCCGGTCCAGTTGCCGGTGCAGGTGTTCCACCAGCCCGCGGTCGTGTAGATCACCACGTCACGGGTGGTGCGCGCCTTGTAGGCGTTGTAGAAGTCGGTGATCCAGGCGCGCATCTGGGTGGTGGACAGGCCGTAGCACATCGCCCCGTACGGGTTGTGCTCGATGTCCAGGACGCCCGGCAGGGTCAGGTTGTCCCTCGACCAGGCGCCGCCGTTGGAGGCGAAGTAGGCCGCCTGGGTCGAGCCGCCGGAGACGTCGGGGCGGGCGAAGTGGTAGGCGCCGCGGATCACGCCGGCGTTGTACGCGGCCGTGTAGTTGGTGTTGAACCGCGAGTCCTTGTAGGAGGTGCCCTCGGTCGCCTTGATCCAGGCGAACTGGATGCCCGCATTCCGCACCGAGGTCCAGTTGATGGCCCCCTGCCAGTGCGAGACGTCGATCCCCTGGACGCCGCTGGTGTGGGCCAGCGCCCCCGGCGACGGGTCCTCCTGCGCGTCGCCGCCCTCGTGGAGGCGGTAGCCGGCGCCCATGAACGCGGTGCCCGGCTTGAGGCGCTCCTTGGCGGGCGGCGCTCCGCCGGCGTCGGGAGGAGGGGGATCTGTGCGAGAGCATGGCTGCCTCCTGGCACGTCATGGGTGGAGTGTGGGGGAGGTGCTGGGTGGTGCCGTCGCGCGGATCTCAGCGATTGACGTGAACGCGTCATTAGTGACGCACGGGGGCGGCGCGCTGTAAAGACGCTCCCTGCACTCTCTGTGGTCTGGACCGGTGGAGGAGTGGGCGAGCTGCCGCTACGGGCCCGCTCCGGAGGAAACTTTCACCGCGCGGAAAACGCGGAGAGGAGACGGCGCGTCCCGGAGCGCTTCGGGCGCTCCGGGACGCACCGACGGAACGGGGCGTACGGGGTCAGTCCGCGGACCGGTTCCGCCCGGCCCCCTCGCCGCCCCCGGGGGGCGGGGCCTGCTCCGGGGGCCCGTCCGGCTCCCGGAACTCCGGTGCCAGGGGGCCGCGGTCCTCCTCGTCCTCCGTGGTGAGGGGCGTGGCGGTGACGTCGTCGGAGGCCGCCTGCCGCACCGCCGGATCCTCCTCCAGCGGGACCCGCTCCGGTTCCGGGCCGGAGCCGCCCGAGGGCTTCGCCTGCCGGTCGGACATGGGATTCCTCCTCCCGTCGTCGGTCCCGCCGGGTACCCCGTGCGGCGGCGCGAACCCCGCCGGCCGCTCCGGGGAGGCCCGCACCGTCCGGCGCCGCACCGTCCGGCGCCGCACCGTCCGGCGTTCGGCCGTTCGGGTGACCTTCGCGGCGGGTTCCGGGGTCCGGAGGGGCAGGCGTTTCCGGCGCTTTCCGCCCCGTCCGGCCTCGTACGGGAAAAGGCGGGAAATTCTGCGGTGGCCGCCCGTAAGTGGCCGGAGTACCTTTCCTTGAGTGCGGAAAAGCGCGGGAAAACCGCCCAACGGGCGCAACCCTCCGGGGTATTGCCCCGCGCACCGGAAAGACCGTCCGGCAACGCGGGCGATCACTCCGCGAGACCCGCGCCCGGCAGTCTCGGGCTCCTGTCGGTCGATCCCACCCGGCGAAAGCCGCCGGGAGGTCGAACACCGATCGCGGTGGAGGTGAATCCATGGCGACGCAGACGGAACCCCTGATCGAGACGCCCGGAATCCAGGACGGTGCCGCGGTGTGGCGCATCGCCCGCGACTCCCGGGTGCTCGACCTCAACTCCCCCTACAGCTACCTGCTGTGGTTCCGGGACTTCGCCCGCACCTCCGCGGTGGCGCGCGGCGAGCGCGGGACCCCGGTCGGCTTCGTCACCGGCTACCTGCGCCCCGACCGGCCCGGCACGCTGGTCGTCTGGCAGGTCGCCGTGGACGGGGCCCACCGGGGGCGCGGCCTGGCCGGCGCCATGCTGGACCACCTGGCCGCCCGGCAGGCCGCGCGGGGTGTGCGGTACCTGGAGACCACCGTCACGCCGGGGAACACCGCGTCCGACCGGCTGTTCACCGTCTTCGCCCGGCGGCACGGCGCCGCGCTGGAGCGCCAGGTGCTGTTCGACGCGGGACTCTTCCCGGACGGCCACGACCCCGAGGTGCTGTACCGCGTCGGGCCGCTGTCCTGACCCGGCCGTACGGCCGTCGCCGATCCGTCCGTCCGGAACCCCCACCCACCGAGGAGCGCATCGCCATGACCATCACCCCAGCCGAGACGTCCGTCTTCGACACCCTGGAGTCGGAGGTGCGCAGCTACTGCCGCAGCTGGCCGAGGGTCTTCGAGTCCGCGCACGGCAGCCGCCTCCACGACGAGGACGGCCATGTGTACCTGGACTTCTTCGCAGGGGCGGGCGCCCTCAATTACGGCCACAACCCCCCGGTCCTCAAGCGCGCCCTGCTGGACTACCTGGAGCGCGACGGCATCACCCACGGCCTGGACATGAACACCACGGCCAAGCGCGACTTCCTGGAGACGTTCCGCGACCTCGTCCTCCGGCCGCGCGGTCTGGACCACAAGGTGATGTTCCCCGGGCCCACCGGCGCCAACGCCGTCGAGGCGGCCCTGAAACTGGCGCGCAAGGTCAAGCGGCGCGAGACGGTGGTGTCGTTCACCAACGCCTTCCACGGGATGTCGCTCGGCGCGCTGGCGGTGACCGGCAACGCCTTCAAACGGGCGGGCGCCGGCATACCCCTGGTGCACGGCATGCCCATGCCGTTCGACCGGTACCTGGACGACGACCAGGGCTTCGCGTGGTTCGAGCGGCTGCTGGAGGACCGCGGCTCCGGACTCAGCCGGCCCGCCGCCGTGATCGTCGAGACGGTCCAGGGCGAGGGCGGCGTCAACGTGGCCCGGCCCGAGTGGCTGCGCGCCCTGGCCGACCTGTGCCGCCGCTGGGACATGCTGCTGATCGTCGACGACATCCAGATGGGCTGCGGCCGCACCGGCGGCTTCTTCTCCTTCGAGGAGGCGGGGATCGTCCCGGACGCCGTCACCCTGTCCAAGTCCATCAGCGGCTACGGCCTGCCGATGTCGCTGCTGCTGTTCCGGCCCGAGCTGGACGTCTGGGAGCCGGGCGAGCACAACGGCACCTTCCGCGGCAACAACCCCGCCTTCGTCACCGCCACCGCGGCCCTGAACGCCTACTGGGCGGACAGCGGGACGGAGAAGCAGACCCTGGCCCGCGGCGAGCAGGTGGAGTCCGCCCTGTGCGAGATCGCCGCCGAGCACCGCCGCAGCGGAGCCGAGTGCCGCGGCCGCGGCCTGGCCCGGGGGCTGAGCTTCACCGACAGGGGACGTGCCGCCCGGGTGTGCTCGCGGGCCTTCGAGCTCGGCCTGCTGATCGAGACCTCCGGTCCCGAGAACGAGGTCGTCAAGCTGCTCCCGCCGCTCACCGCCACCCCGGAGGAGCTGGACGAGGGGCTGCGCACCCTGGCCCGCGCCGTCGACGAGACCGCCTGACGTACCGCCGGGCCCCCGCCCGCCGCCCCTCACGGCGCGCTCCTCGCGGCGGGGGCCGCCGCCCGTCCCGGCGGCGCGCCGACGCACGCGAAGCGACATAATGGTCCTGTATGGCTGATATCCGGCGTTCCCGGTGTGGAGTGCCGCCCCCCGGGCGGACGGGTGCGGCGCTCCGGTGCCCTCCGGCGCCCGCCGCCGGAGGCCCGCCCGGCCGCGGCCGGCGCCCCGGACCGGTTCCGCGGGGGGTGCGCGGTGGCCGGCGTCCGTGACCCGGCGGGCGGACACGACCCGCTGGAGACGGCGTTCCTGGAGACGGTGCGCGGCACCGGGGCGTCCGCCGGCGGCCTCTACCTGCTGGCCCCGGACGGGGACGTGCTGCGCCTGTCGATGCTGTGCGGGGTGCCGGTCGAGCTCATCGCGCCGTGGACGGGGGTCGCGCTGGCCGCGCCGATCCCGGTGGCCGACGCGGTGCGCGAGGACCGCCTGGTGTGGGTGGGGGGCCAGGAGGACCTGGCCCAGGCCTACCCGCGTGCGGCGGTGGCCCTGCCCTACCGCTTCGCCCTGGCCGCCGCTCCCGTCGTCACGGACCGCCCCTGGGGCGCCCTGCTGCTGATGTGGCCCGGCACCCATCCACCACGGATCACCCGGCGGCAGCGCGACCACATCGTCACCAGCTGCCGGCAGCTGGCCCGCCTGCTGGAGGAGGCGGCCGACGCGGGACGGCCGGTCACCCCGCCGGACCAGCCGCGCGTGCTGAGCACCGACGCCGCCCGGCCCGTCAGGCGGCAGTCGCCGCTGGCCGCCGTCGACTTCGCCGAGCGCCTGCCCGGCGGCGGCTGCGCGCTGGACCTGGAGGGCCGGTTCACCTTCCTCACCTCGGGCGCCGTCGAACTGCTGGGCCGCAGCGCCGACCAGTTGCTGGGCACGCGCCCGTGGCACGCGCTGCCCTGGCTGGACGACCCGGTCTACGAGGACCGCTACCGGGCCGCGGTCGTCAGCCGCCAGCCCGTCTCCTTCACCGCCTGCCGGCCGCCCGACCGGTGGCTGGATTTCCGGCTCTACCCGGACGCCAGCGGCATCAGCGTGCGCATCAACCCCGCCGGCGCCGGCCCCCGGCCCTCACCGGTGGCGAGAGAGCGCCGCGACGCCGTCATGCCGGCCCGCGCCGGGCAGCTCTACCAGCTGATGCACCTGGCGGCGGCCCTGACCGAGACCGTCGGGGTGCGCGACGTGGTCGACCTCGTCGCCGACCAGATCATGCCCGCCTTCGACGCCAAGGGGCTGGTCCTGCTCATCGCGGACGCCAGCCGGCTGCGCATCGTCGGCCAGCGCGGCTACGAGCGCGCCGCCCTCGACCAGTTCGAGGGCGCCCCCCTGGGCACCTCCCTCACCCCGGCCACGCAGACCCTCGCCAGCGGCGTACCCGCCTTCTTCCCCTCCCCGGAGGAGATGGGGCGCGACTACCCGGACGTGCCGCGGACGACCGGCAAGCAGGCGTGGGCCTTCCTGCCGCTGACGATCTCGGGGCGGTCCGTGGGCTGCTGCGTCCTGTCCTACGACCGGCCCCACGTGTTCGCGGCGGAGGAGCGCGCCGTGCTGACCTCCCTGGCCGGGCTCATCGCCCAGGCGCTGGACCGGGCGCGCCTGTACGACACCAAGCACCAGCTCGCCCACGGCCTCCAGCAGGCCCTGCTGCCCCACACCCT
This sequence comes from Streptomyces sp. DH37, assembly GCF_029813835.1. GTDB lineage: Bacteria > Actinomycetota > Actinomycetes > Streptomycetales > Streptomycetaceae > Streptomyces. The sequence continues at coordinate 8,306 of NZ_JARVKV010000045.1, read as the reverse complement.
CCCCGCCGTCCCGGGGCTGCGGGTGGCCGCCCGCTACCTGCCGGCCACCCGCGGCATGGAGATCGGCGGCGACTTCTACGACCTCATCCGCCTCAGCGGCAGCACCGCGGCCGCCGTCATCGGCGACGTCCAGGGGCACAACGTCGCGGCCGCCGCCCTCATGGGCCAGGTCCGCACCGCCATCCACGCCAACGCCACCGCCGGGGTCCCTCCCGACCAGGTGCTCTCCCGCACCAACCGGCTCCTGGCCGACCTCGACCCCGGGCTGTTCACGAGCTGCCTGTACGTCCACCTCGACCTCGCCCGGAAGCGCGCGAGCATCGCCAGCGCCGGCCACCCCTCCCCGCTCCTGCGCAGGCCCGGCGGCCGTACCCACCCCTTCGACGTCCCGCCCGGTCTGCTCCTGGGGGTCGAGCCGGACGCCGCCTACCAGGTCCTCGACATCGCCCTGCCGCCGGGCGCGATCCTCGCCCTCTACACCGACGGCCTCGTCGAGACCCCCGGCGCCGACCCCGACCAGGGCGCCGCCGACCTCGCCCGCCACCTCGCCCACGCCTCCGGCGGCGATCTGGAGCGCATCGTCGACACCCTCCTCCAGCAGGCCCGCCCGGCCCGGCAGCGCACCGACGACATCGCCCTGCTCCTGCTCCGGACCGCTTCCGGGCCCGAGTGAGCAAAAGCGTTCGCAGCATTGACAGGAAAGCGCTTGCTCCGTAGGTTCTCCGTGCTTCGGTCGGTTCACGCGTGTGAACGGACAGGTTCGAACCCCCCATCGAGGAGCATCGTGGCACCCACCGAGAACCGTCGGCGCGCGGCCAGGTCCGCCGCCGTACTCCTGTCGGCACTGGCTCTGGCCCTCCCCACCGCGATGGCGGCGGACACCTCCGCCGCCGCGGCCTCCTGGCCGTCGCCGACAGGGCAGCAGGCCGTCTCCAGCACGATCAAGGTGAGCGGGACCAGGGACGGCGGCATGGTCCGCTACTACGGCAGCGGAGACCTGGGCTCCGGCGGCCAGGACGAGGACCAGGGGCCGCTGTTCGAACTGGCCGACGGCGCCACCCTCAAGAACGTGGTGCTGGGAGCCCCGGCCGCCGACGGCATCCACTGCAGGGGGACCTGCACGCTGCAGAACGTCTGGTGGGAGGACGTCGGCGAGGACGCCGCCACCTTCAAGGGCACCTCCGCGTCCCAGACGATGACCGTCGACGGCGGCGGCGCCCGCAAGGCGTCCGACAAGGTGTTCCAGCACAACGGCCCCGGCCGCATGGTGATCAGGAACTTCCAGGTGGAGGACTTCGGGAAGCTCTACCGGGCGTGCGGCAACTGCAGCCGGCAGTACCAGCGCCACGTGGTGATCGAGAACGTCACCGCCACCGCCCCCGGCAAGTCGCTGGCCGGAATCAACTCCAACTACGGGGACACCGCCCGGCTCTCGCGGGTCACGATCGTCGGCGACTCCAGCCGCAAGATCGTCCCCTGCGAGCGCTACAAGGGCGTCACCAGCGGTGAGCCCACCAGGATCGGAAGCGGCCCGGACGGCACGCACTGCCTCTACAGCGCCTCCGACATCACCTACAGGTGACCGGCGCGCCCTGCGGCCGCCCCGCGCCCGCGGGGCGGCCGGACCCGGCCTCCGGCCTCGGCCACCGGGCCGCGGGGCGCGTCCGCCGGGCGCGGACACGGCGGCGAGCCGCGCGACACCCGCGGTGACCAGCGGCCCGGCCACGGCCCCGAGCGGTCCGCCGGGCGTTTACCGCCCCCCGTCCGGGACACGCGGCAAGAGCCGTCACGCGGGAGGCCACCTCTGTGCCCACCTCACCCGGAGCCGCCGGTGAGCCGTCGGTCCGGCCGACCCGGCGGCGGCCCGTACCGGCCCCGGGAGCGGGCTCCGCCGCGCGGACGCCGTCGGACGCCGTCCCGCGTCCGCCTCCGGCGGAGCCCGGGAGACCGGCGGAGACCGCGCACGGCGGCGCACCGTACGGCCGGCCGGGAATCGAGGGAGGCCATGGTCACCATCGGGGTGGAGGAGGAGTACCTGCTCCTGGACCCGGACACCGGGCTGCCGGTGCCGCAGGCGGAGAGGGTGTGCGCGACGGCCGGGCTGCAGCCCGCCCTGGGCAGCGGGGAGGTGCACCCCGAACTGCTCCAGGCCCAGGTGGAGGTCGCCACGCCCGTCTGCGAGACCCTGGAGGAGGTGGGGGGCCACCTGCTGCGGCTGCGCCACGCCCTGGCCGCCGCCGCCGAGCAGGCCGGCTGCCGGATCGCCGCCTGCGGCTCGGCCCCCTTCGCCCCCGGCGCGCCCTCGCCCGTCACGGACACCCCCCGCTACCGTGCGCTGCACGCCAGGGCGCCGCGGCTGGTCGACGAGCAGCTGATCAACGGCATGCACGTGCACGTGGCCGTCCCCGACCGCGCCGCCGGGGTGGCGGTGCTGAACCGGCTGCGGCCGTGGCTGCCGGTCCTGGTGGCGATGTCGGCGAACTCGCCGCTGTGGGGCGGGTCCGACACCGGATTCGCCAGCTGGCGCACCGTGGTCTTCGGCCGGTGGCCGGTCAGCGGCCCCCCGCCGCTCTTCACCGACGCCGCCGACTACGACCGGCGCACCACGGGCCTCCTGACCACCGGCGCCATCCGCGACCTGGGGCAGCTGTACTGGCAGGCACGCCTGTCCGAGCGCTACCCGACCGTCGAGATCCGCGCCATGGACGTGCAACTGCGCGCGGACGACGCCGTCATGCTCACCGGGCTCGTCCGCGCCCTGGTGGCGACCGTCCTGCGCGAGGCGGAGGCGGGCCTCCCCCTCCCCGTGCCGCCTCCCGAGATCCTGGCCGCGGCCGGCTGGCACGCCGCCCGTCACGGCATGACGGACACGCTGCTCGATCCGCACGCCCACCAGCCCCGCAAGGTCGGTGACGTCGTCAGCGGACTGGTGCGGTACCTCACCCCCGCCCTGGAGGAGGCCGGCGACGCACGCGAGGTGCTCGCCCTGGTCCACCGGCTGCTGCAGGAGGGCACCGCCGCCGACCGGCAGCGGCGGGCGCTGCGGGAGGGCGAGGGCGCGCTGCTGCGCATGCTCGCCACCCAGACGGCCGCCTCGTCCTGGTGACGCCGGCCGCCGCTCCGTCCCGTACGGCTCCTCCGCGCGTGGACCCGTTCCCGCATCGGCGGCTCCCGGGGAACCCGGTGCCGCCCCACCCGCGCCCCGCGATGGACGCACCGTGCGGGGGGACCCGTGAAGGAGGAGACGACATGCCTGGACGCCGGTTGCTCGGACCTCCGGTCGCCGCGGCCGGTGACACCGCGGGCGGGACGGCCCCCGACCCGCCGCGGGCGGTGCTGCTCGGGCTGAACCGCCGGGAGGGGATGGCGCCCGACGGCGCAGACCCCGGGCAGGGTCCCGATGTCCTGGACGAACGGGAGAACCCGGCGCAGACCGACGGGATCGCCGTCGTCGGCCGGCTCGTACAGACCCGCGCCCACCCCGGCGCGGTGCGGGTGTCCGCCCTGACCGGTGAGGGAACCGACGGCCTGCGGCAGGCCGTCCGCGCACGGCTCCAGAGGACCGGAGGGGAGTGACGGGCCGGGCCGTCCGCGCCCCGCGAGTGCCGCCGGGAAATCCCCGCGCCCGCCGTGAGCGGGCGCGGGGAGGGGGAACGAGACGGCCATGCACGCGACCGGACGACAGACGCACGCGGTCCGCTGGGACGAGGCGGCCGGGCACAGGGTACGGAGCCTGTACACGGGCGGGAACCGTCCGCGGGGGACCCAGGTGGTCATGATCCCCGGGCTGGGAGCCCTGGGCTACCTCACGGACACCCTGGAGGGGTGCGGCGCATGGGCGAGATCGTTCCTCCTGGACGTCCCCGGATTCGGCCACCGGCAGCCCCGTGCCTGCCCCGCGCGGATCCCCGCGCTGGCGGAGGCGGTCTCCGCCTGGCTGGCCGCGGTGCCCCGGGAACCGGTCGTGCTGGTGGGGCACTCCACCGGTGCCCAGATCGCCCTGCGAGTGGCCGCGGACCACCCCGGAAGGGTGCGGTCGCTGGTGCTGATGGGGCCGACCTTCCCGCCCGCGCTGCGCCGTGTGCCCGGTCTGCTCGGGGCCCTCCCGCGCACCCTGGTGCACGAGTCGGCCGGCGAGATCGGCGCCACCGTGCCCTACTACGTCCGCGGGGGGATGCGCGAGCTGCTGCGGTACGTGCGCTCCGCGCTGCACGACGCACCCGAGCGGACCATCTCCCGGGTGGTCTGCCCGACGCTGGTCCTGCGGGGCGAACACGACGCGCTCGCCCCCGAGGAATGGGCCCTCCGGCTGGCGGCCACGGCGGCGCACGGGCGGGCGGAGACGGTTCCGGGGGCGCACAACTTCCCCTACGGGCACGGCGGACTCACCGCCGCCCTCATCGCCGAGGCCGCCCGGCACCGGTGACCGGCCCGCTCCCCGGCGCACACCGGGGCGGACACGGGAAGGCCCCGGCCGAGGCGGGGGAACTCGACCGGGGCCGGTCCGTGGTGCGGGCGCCGACGGGCGGCTGCCCCCTCGCGGCGAGCGGTACCGCGGGGCTCGGCCCGACGGCCCTCACCGCAGGCGGTGGCGGGGCCCGGGGGCACCGTCCCGCCGGGCGCGCGCCGCTTCCCCGTCCCGGCCGGCGGCTCGCCGCGCGGCGTCCCGCCGCCCCGCGCGGTCGGACTCAGTCCTGCCGGGCGGGGACGGAATCCTGTGCGGTCTCCGTACGGCCCTGGTGCATCAGGATCCGCAGGGCGTCGGCGGAACTCGAGTCGTTCGGGGTGTAGATCTCGAGCCGGTGGTCAGGGCTTTCGGGCTGGAGCCAGACCTGGTAGTCGACGCTCGCGGCGCCGACGGTGGGGTGTTGCAGGTGCATGGTGCCGACCGTGCAGTCGGAGACCTCCCCGGCGGCCCACATCATCGCGAAATCGTTGCTGCGCATCGTGAGCTCCCCGATCAGCTCCGCCAGTCGCGCGTCGGTGGGGAAGCGGCCGGCGGTGAGCCGGAGGTAGGCGACGTGGACACGGGCGAGCTCGTCCCAGTTGCGGTACATGTCGCGGGTGAGCGGGTCGAGGAAGAACATCCGGGGGATGGAGGGGCGGCGCGTCGGCTCCTGCGGTGCGTTGAAGTCGACGTGCTCGGCGATGAGCGCGTGGCCCGTGCGGTTCCACGCGAGCACGTCCCCCCGCCGGCCCAGCACGATCGCCGGCGTCGCCTCGTCCAGGGACTCCAGGAGCGTGAGCACCCGCGGGTGGGGCGTCTCCCGGCGCGGTTCGGACAGTCCGGGGTCCGAGGGCTGCCGAGCGAGGTTGTGCAGGTGGACGCGTTCGATCTCGTCGAGTTGCAGAACTCTTGCGAGGGCGTTGAGAACCTGCTCGGAGGCGGTTTCCACCTGCCCCTGCTCCAAACGCGTGTAATACCCCGCGCTCACTCCCGCGAGCTGCGCGAGTTCCTCGCGCCGCAGTCCCGGAACCCGGCGAGCGGTTCCATAGGTGCGTAATCCGATCTCGGCCGGTGTGACCCGGTCCCGGCGGCTCTTCAAGAACGCTCCAAGACTCTCCACGATATCGAGAATAGGTCCTCCGGGCACCTCGGTGGGTGTACCTGTTGGGTGTACCCACACCAGGGGGATGGCTGCCGAACAGGCAGTACCCGACCGTGGAGGCATGTCTGGACAGCAATCGCATAACCCGCCCGGCCGACGGGCCTGGCTCGGACTCCTGGTAATCCTCGGGCCCGTACTCCTGGTTTCCATGGACGGGTCGATCCTGTTTCTGGCGATGCCCCGGGTCAGCCAGGCACTCACGCCAACCGCGGATCAGGCCCTGTGGATCCTGGACATCTACGGTTTCGCCGTCGGCTCCCTGCTGATCGCGTTCGGCAGTATCGGAGACCGGTACGGCCGGCTGAGACTGCTCATGATCGGTGCGACGGTCTTCGGCATCGGCTCCGCGGCGGCGGCACTCGCGCCCACCCCGGAATTCCTCATCGCCGCCCGTGCGCTCATGGGTGTGGCGGGATCGACGCTCCTGCCCTCCGCCCTGGCGGTGCTGAGCGAACTGTTCGGCGACCCTCGGCGGCGAGCGCAGGCCATCGGCATCTTCGCCGCAGCGTTCGCCGCCGGGTTCGCCATCGGCCCGATCGTCGGCGGCCTCCTGCTGGAGCGGTTCTGGTGGGGATCGGTCTTCCTGGTCAACCTTCCCGTCATCGCCCTGTTCCTGATCTTCGCGCCGGTCCTGCTCGGTGAGGTACGCGCGACCCGGCCGGGCCGTGTCGACGCGTTCAGCGTCGTGACCTCCGCGGTCGGCCTCCTGCTCGCCATCTACGGCCTCAAGCACGCCGCGGCCGAGGGCCTCTCGGCCGTCCCCGTCCTCGCCGTACTGGCGGGAGCGGCGCTGCTGACGTGGTTCGCCCTGCGCCAGCGGCGCCTCGAGTACCCGCTGATGGACTTCTCGCTCTTCCGCGACCGCGTCTTCACGGTCGCGATCATCACCGGTCTGCTGCCGCTGGCCGCGTGGTCGGCGGCCGCCTACCTGGCGGGCATCTACCTCCAGTCCGTCCTCGAACTGTCGGTCCTGCACGCCGCGTTCCTCGCGCTGCCCGGGGCCGTGGTGCTCACCGCCACGTGCATCGTCACACCGTACGTGGTCGATCGCATCGGCAAGCGAACCGCCCTGATCGTCTGCCACTTCTCCATCGCGACGGGTCTGCTGCTCCTGCTCCCGACCCTGACCACCGGCGGGGTCGGCTGGTACGTCGCCTCCACGGTCGTCGCGGGCGTCGGTTACGGCATCTCGTTCGCCGTCGTCGCCGACACGGCCGTCGGCGCCGTCCCCGCGGAACGAGCCGGCTCGGCGGGAGCGATCGCCGAGACCAGCAACGAGATCGGCAACGCCCTCGGCATCGCGCTCCTGGGTTCCCTCGCCGCGCTGATCTTCCGGCTCCAGGGACCCGACCTCGCGCCCACCCTCGACGAAACGCTCCAGCTCCCGAACCTGGCGTCCCCCATCATCGAGGATGCGAAGTCGGCCTTCGTCACCGGTCTGCACGCGGCCGCCGTGGTGGCCAGCCTCCTGCACGTGGCGCTCGGCGTCCTCGCGCTTCGCTGGCTTCCCCGGTCGGAGACGCCGCAGGACACCGCTGAGGCCCCTGCCGAGGACAGGGCGGATCGAGCGGAGAGCATCGCCTGACGCCCGCACACCGGCGCACTCCCGTCGCGGTGAGGACGGGAGTGCCGCGGGACCGCGCGGCCGGAGCGGGCCGGCCGGGGGAGCAGCCACCGGGTGGCTGCTCCCCCTCCGGTTCCGGCGGCGGTCGAACGCGGGTCTCCGGCCGGGGACCTCGCCGCGGTGACGGCACGGACGACATGGACGGCGTGGACGACATGACGGCAGGGCCTTCCGCACCGCTCCCGGGTGTCGCACCCATGGAGGAGGGTCGGGAGGCCCTGCTCCGTCGTGTGGGGCCGCCTCGCGCGTCACCGGCCGGCTCCGCCGGACCCGGCAGCCGGCTCCCGGCGGGTCACCGCCCTCCGCCCGGCTCGGGTCCGGTCGGCGAGGCTCCGCGGGACGCGCAGGCGGTCCGTCCGGCGGCACCGACGGGCGAGTCCTCCCCGCTCGCCCGTCGGTGCCCGCGCCCTCGCCGCGTCCGGCGCCGACGGCTCCTTCCCGGCTGCCGCGCCGGGCACCCGCCCCGGCCCGGACCTCCCGTGCCGGAACCGGCACCGCCGATCCGCGCGCGGCCGGTGGCCCGTCGCCGCCGCTTCCGTTCGGCTTGGACGCGGTCGGCGGACCCGACCCCGGATCCCGTACACCGACCGTACGGCCGCTGCCGGGAGTGGGGCGTTGTGCCGCGGACCGTCTCATGGGCGACCGGGCCGTGCCGTCCGGGCGCGTCCGGTGCGGCACCTGCACCGGCGGGCCGGTCGGAAGGGGAGTGGGAGGGGAGCGGGAGGGAGCACGTCGTGGCCGGCGTCCGTCATGACGACGATTCCCCGGATCGCCCGCACACCGCTGCCCGGCCGCGACCGGCCGGCCGGTGGTCGGTCCTGCGCATCCGCCGGGCGGCGGCGCCGGTGGCATCGTCCCGGAGGACGGGACAGGACGGGACGGGCGGCGTCGGCCGCGCCGTATGCCGCGGAGCGCGTGCCGTGGAGTGGAGGTGATGGTCGGTCAGGCGGCGATCTCCGCGTGGGCGGCGAGGAGCATCGCCGGGTCCGGGCCTTCCAGCACGGCGGGCCGGGCCAGACCGTCCAGCACGATGAAACGCAGCCGGTCGCCCCGGGTCTTCTTGTCCACCCGCA
>NZ_JARVKV010000044.1 GCF_029813835.1 Streptomyces sp. DH37 | reverse complement strand
TTGGTGTTTCGGTGGTCATGGCGAGAGGGAAACGCCCGGTTACATTCCGAACCCGGAAGCTAAGCCTTTCAGCGCCGATGGTACTGCATGGGGGACCGTGTGGGAGAGTAGGACGCCGCCGAACAATGTGTGTGGAGAGGGCCCCGCCGGCATGCCGGCGAGGCCCTCTCTTTTTTGGTGTGTCCGGGGTGGTGTGGTGTCCGGGGATTGGGTTCCGGGGGCCGCGCCACCCCTTTTTCGCGTTCGCCGGGTTTTTCCGGTGATGTTCCTCCGGTGCGGGGCCCTGGTGTCCCCGGGGGGCGCGGCACCGGTGAATCCGGCGCCCGAGTTCCTTTCGCGTTGTACCTCTGCAAGCCGGAGTGAGGAGAAGCCTCGGCGCCGAATGGTGATCGTGCTCTGCTCCAAGGCGATGGACAAAGGCGATGGACACGTGCACGCGCATCCGATCGGCGTCCACCCGCGTCCTGGGAACCGCGGAGCCGACCCCTTGGCGGGCGCAGCTCCTACGAGCGCGGGCGTACTGCGGGATACGAGGATTCGGCTGCACGTCCCCACAGGGACGACTCCGGAGCCGGCGCCCTCCAGCGACGTGAGGGCTTTCGCGTCATCGGGACGGCCGGCCCTGGTCCCCGAGCGGTTCTCAGAGACGGCCCATGGCTTTGAGGGCGAGATAGGCGTCGGCCAGGGCCGGGGCGAGCTCGGCGGGGGTGGCGTCCACGACCGTGACGCCGTGGCGGCGGAGCCGGGCCGCCGTGTGGCGGCGTTCGGCCTGCGTCTGAGCCGCGGCCGCGGCTCCGTAGACGGCGTCGAGTGTGCCGCGTGCGGTGGCCATCTCCTCGATGCGGGGGTCCGCGACCGAGGCGACCACGACCGTGTGGCGCTGGGTGAGGAGGGGAAGCACCGGGAGCAGTCCCTCCTCCACGGGAGAGGGGTCGAGACCGGTGAGCAGGACGACGAGCGAGTGCTGTGGAGCGTTGCGCAGGACTGCCGAGGCCATGCCCCGGGTGTCGGATTCGATCAGCGCCGGCTCGAGCGGCGCCATCGCCGTGACCAGGGCGGGCAGCAGATCGTGGGCGGTGCGGCCCCGGACCGTGGCGCGTACCCGGCGGTCGTAGGCCAGGAGGTCGAAGCGGTCGCCCGCACGGGCGGAGAGGGCGGCCAGCAGCAGGGCGGCGTCCATCGCGGCGTCGAGGCGCGGGATGTCGCCCACGCGGCCGGCCGAGGTGCGTCCGGTGTCGAGGACGGTCAGGATGCGGCGGTCGCGTTCGGGCCGCCAGGTGCGGACGGCGACGGTGGTCTGGCGGGCGGTGGCGCGCCAGTCGATGGAGCGGGTGTCGTCTCCGGGGATGTACTCGCGGAGGCTGTCGAACTCGGTGCCCTCGCCACGGGTGAGGACGCTGGTGCGTCCGTCGAGTTCGCGGAGCCGGGAGAGCCGGGCGGGCAGGTGTTTGCGGCTGGTGAAGGGCGGCAGGACGCGCAGGGTCCAGGGCACGGAGTGGCTGCCCTGGCGGGCGGCGAGACCGAGCGGGCCGTAGGAGCGCACGGTGACGCGTGCGGCCCGGTGGTCGCCGCGCCGGGTCGGGCGCAGATGCGTGGTGATGCGGCGGCGCTCTCCCGGGGGCACGGTCAGCCGGTGGCGGGAGGCGGTGATCCCGGAGCCGGCGGGCCAGCCGCTGGGGGGCCAGGCGTCGCGGAGATGGGCGCGGAGCGGACGCCCCGAGGGGTTGGCGACGGTGAGCTGGACCTGGGCGGGCTCACCGAGTCGAACTGATGTGTCACCGGAACGGGTGAAAAGGAGCTTTCGGACTGGTGCCGCGCGTCCGAGGTCGTACAGAATTGCGAGCAGCAGGGGAAGTTCGACGGCGAGGAGGCCGGTCCAGCCGGGAAGCAGGAAGCCGACGAGGAGCGCGCCGAGAGCGGCGATGAGGGCTGTACGTCCGGTGAGAGCCATCGGTCGGTTCGCGTCGCTTCAGCGGGGCACGGGGACATGGGCGAGCAGCGAGGAGATCACGCTGTCCGTGGTGACGCCCTCCATCTCGGCCTCGGGGCGCAGTTGGATGCGGTGCCGCAGGGTGGGCAGGGCGAGGGCCTTCACGTCGTCGGGGGTGACGTAGTCGCGTCCGGTGAGCCAGGCCCAGGCGCGGGCAGCAGAGAGCAGCGCGGTGGCGCCGCGGGGTGAGGCGCCCAGGGAGAGCGAGGGGGATTCACGGGTGGCACGGCAGATATCGACGACGTAGCCGGCGACTTCGGAGGAGATCGAGGTCTTGGCGACCGCGGCGCGGGCCGCGTCGAGTTCCGCGGGGCCGGCCACGCGCCGTACTCCGGCGGCGGCGAGGTCGCGGGGGTCGAAGCCCTCGGCATGCCGGGTGAGGACCTTGATCTCCTCTTCCCTGGAGGGCAGCTGCACCTGGAGTTTGAGAAGGAACCGGTCGAGCTGGGCCTCGGGGAGGGGGTAGGTGCCCTCGTACTCGACGGGGTTCTGGGTGGCGGCCACCAGGAAGGGATCCGGGAGCTTGCGCGCGGTGCCCTCGACGGAGACCTGCCGTTCCTCCATGGCCTCGAGGAGGGACGCCTGGGTCTTCGGCGGGGTGCGGTTGATCTCGTCGGCGAGAAGGAGGTTGGTGAAGACCGGGCCGGGCTGGAAGGAGAACTCGGCCGTCCGGTTGTCGTAGATGAGGGAGCCGGTGACGTCGCTGGGCATCAGGTCGGGGGTGAACTGGACGCGCTTGGTGTCGAGGTCGAGCGTGGCTGCCAGGGAGCGGACCAGAAGGGTCTTCGCGACGCCCGGGACGCCCTCCAGCAGTACGTGCCCGCGGCAGAGCAGGGCGACGACGAGTCCGGTGACGGTGGCGTCCTGACCGACCACGGCCTTGGAGATCTCGCTGCGCAGGGCCTCGAGGGCGGCGCGTGCGCTGTCTGCGGAGGGGGCGCTCACGGGGTGCGGTCCTTGTCTCTCGGAGTCGGGGTGATGCGGCGTTCGAGGAGGTCGAGTTCGTCGGTGAGCCGGACGAGGGCTTCGTCGTCGGCCGGGGCCGGACCGAACAGGACGGTGTGGATGCGGTTGCCGTCGTCTCCGGTGCGGGCGGCGACGGCCGGACACAGGGCCTCGGGACGGTGGGCCTGTGCGGTGGGCACTCCCGCGAGGGGGGCGAGCCGGGTGCGGGTGGCGGAACGCAGCGCTTCGGCGGCGCGGTCGCGTGCGTTCGCCTGGCGGTAGAGGCGGGCGCGGCCTTCGGTGGCCTCGGAGGCCGGGACGGCGACGGGCAGCCGTTCGGGGACGAGGGGTCCGAGCCTTCTGGCGCGCCAGAGGGCGGCGAGGACGGCGGCGATCGCGAGTTGGAGGGCGCCCCACCTCCACCCGGAGGGGATGAGGTCGAAGAAGCTCTCGTCGCCGCCGTCGGCGGCGGTGGCGTCGTCCAGGGAGGGGAGGTACCAGACCAGATGGGGACGGGAGCCGAGGAGTTGCAGGGCCAGCGAGGCGTTGCCGTGCTCGTCGAGGCGGTGGTTGTACAGCAGGTCCGGTGCGCCGAGCACCACTGTGTCGCCGTCGCCGGAGCCCGCGGGCAGCCGGAGCAGGGTGGGCAGGTCGCCGCTGGGGTAGCAGGCGTCGACCGTGGCCGCGGAGGTGGTGTAGGTGATGCCGCCGAGTTCGGCCTCGCCCGCGCGCCGGGCGTACGGGGCGTCGCAGTCGGGTCGCAGTACCTCGACGGGGGTGGGCTCCACGGCGCGTACGCCCGGGGCCAGGGTGTCCAGCGAGGCGGGGCCCGGGGCCAGCAGGACGGTGCGGCCTCCGCTGCCGGAGACGGCGGCGCGCAGCGCGGACTGCTGGCGGGCGCCGAGCAGGTCGGGGTTGGCCACCAGCAGCGTGGTGTCGGGCCCCAGCGCTTCGGTGGCCTCGGCGACGGTGGTGGCGACGGTGGTGTCCACGCCGCGGTCGGCGAGGAGTTCGGCGGTGGCGCGGCTGCCGTAGCGGTCGGCGGAGCGCGGGTCGAGCAGGCCGTACTGCTCGCCGGAGCGCAGGGCGGCGATGATCAGTCCGGCCAGCGCCAGGACGGTCGCCGCCAGCAGCAGGCCGCGGGCACGTCCCCACAGCTGGCGGGAGGTGGGCGAGACCGAGGTCGCCGGGCCCGTGGCGGTGGGGTCGGCGGGAGGCGGCGAGGTCGTCATGCGGCATCTCCGCCGGTGGTTGCGCCGGTGGTCTCGGCGGTGGCGCGGTCGTCGGCGAGCCGGGGCCTGCTGCGCCGGACGGCGTGGTCGAGGTCGCGCAGCCGGATGTACGCGGCCCGGTCGGCCGGGCGTTCGGCGTATGTGACCTCGTCGAAGGCGAGGGCGGCGGCGTACAGGGCCTCGGCGTGGCCGGGGAGGGCGCGGGCGGCCTCGGCGGCCGCCTCGTCGGCGGTGCGGCCGGGGCGGGGGTCGAGCAGGGCGCGCTCCTCCAAGGAGCGGACGAGGGCGCGCATCCGTTCCTGGAGGGCCTCGCTCCAGCGTCCGGCGTCCGCGTGCCGCTCGGCCGCGGCGCGGTGCTGGTCGGCGCTGCGCGGGCGGTCGTCGAAGAGCGCGGCGCTGCCGCCCGTCCCGGGGGCGCGGCGCAGCGCGCCCATGCGCAGGCGCAGGCCGGTGAGGAGCAGCACGACGAGCAGGGCGACGACCGCGAGGCCGACCCAGCCGCCGGGGGTGGCCCCGGCGGCCGCGTCGAGGAGGTCGCCGACCCGCTCCCACACCCAGTCGAGCAGGCGGCGCAGCGGGCTCGGGTCGTTCTCGTGGTACATCGGCTTGGACAGCTCGTCCTCGGCGGCCTCGCGCGCCGGGCCGCGTGGGATCGTCACCGGTACGTCGCCGTCGGAGCGCACGGCGGACGGGGCCTCCCCTGCCGCCGTGCGCGCGCCCGCGGACCGCGTCACCACATCAGTTCCCCGGGGGTGTGCCGTCGGTGGGCCGCTCGTAGCCGGGGACGCCCGCGGCGCGGGCGAGTTCGAGGTCGAGGGCCTCGCGGCGGATGCGCTGGTCCATGTAGAGCAGGGCGGTGACGCCCGCGCTGAGCGGGAGGGTGATGGTGGAGGCGAGCACCGCGCCGATGCCGATGACGATCAGGTACGTCCAGGTCACGTCGGCGACGCCGCCGGACAGGAAGGTGTCGATGCCGTCGCCGCCCAGCACCGGGGCCAGCAGGGATGCGGGGAGCTGGATGATCATGCTCACCATGGCGACCAGCACGACCGTGAGGAGCTGGATGCCGAACACGCGCCACCAGGAGTTCCGCACGAGCTTGGCGGAGCGGCGCAGGGCGGTGAACACGCCCTGCCGCTCCAGCATCAGCGCGGGTGCGGAGAGGCAGTAGCGGATCCACAGCCAGACGGCCGCCACGACGCCCGCGAAACCGCCGAGGAGGCCGATCCCTATGCCGGCCGCCTCCGAGCCGGCCGCGCCGAGCACGATGCCGGGCAGCGTCCCCAGGAAGATCACGCCGGTCACGATCAGCCCCACCAGCAGCGTCAGGCCGAGCAGGCGGGCGAGCTGCGGCCGGGAGTCGCGCCAGGCCTCCCCGATGGACACCGTGCGGCCCAGGACGGCGCGGCTGACCACCACGGTGAGCATCGCGGTGGCGATGACGGTGCCGACCAGGACGGCCAGCATCTCGACGCCCAGGGCGCTGAACGTACCGCTGAGGGCGTCCAGCACCTCGTCGGTGGTGGGCTCGGCCTTGGTCTCCAGGGCCTGGAGGCCGCTGTTGCCCCGCATCCAGACGCCGGTGGCGACGGTGGACGCGATCTGGATCATGATCGCGATCGCGAGCGAGATGCCCAGGACCGTACGCCAGTGGGCGCGCGCGGTGGAGACCGCCCCGTCCAGGATCTCCCCGATGCCCAGGGGGCGGAGCGGGATGACGCCGGGCTTGGCGGCGGGCGGCCGGCTCCAGTCCCCCCAGCCGGGCCGGCCCGGTGGTGGAGGAGGAGGCGTGCCCCAGCCCTGGGGGGCGGCGGGCGGCTGCTGCGGCGACCAGTTCCCGGGCGGCTGCTGCGCCGGCCCCTTGTCGACGGAGACCTTGTCGGTGGGCTGCCCGGAGGCGCCGCCACCGGATGCGCTCCCACCGGACGCCGGGGGAGGATCGGAGGGGGAGGATCCGGGCGAGACCCAGCCCGGAGAGTCACTCACTGCAGTTCACCTCGTGTTCTCGCGGCCCGTCCGTGGGGATGTGTCAGCTGGTTGGCAGCCATCGTGCCACGGGCCGCCGTGGAACGTAGCGGGCCCTGCGGGTCCCGGTTGTCATCGACTGATGGTTGGGAGAAGGGGCAGACTGTTCGAATGGTTGACCAGACTGAGGACCGATCCACGGCGTTGGCGCCCGATGGCGCACCGGTTCCCGTTCCCGCGCTGCGCTGGGAGGAACCTCCCGAGGGGCCGGTGGTGGTGTTGCTCGACCAGACCCGGCTGCCCGTCGAGGAGGTCGAGCTCGTCTGCACCGACGTGCCCGCCCTGGTGGAGGCGATCCGCACGCTCGCGGTGCGGGGGGCGCCGCTGCTGGGGCTGGCGGGCGCGTACGGCGTCGCGCTGGCCGCCGCCCGGGGGTACGACGTGACGGAGGCCGCCGAGCACCTCAGGCACGCACGTCCGACCGCGGTCAACCTCGAGTACGGGGTGCGCCGGGCCGAGCGGGCCTTCCGCGCGGTGGCCGACGCCGGTGCCGGGTACGAGCGGGCGGCCGCCGCGGCGCTCGCCGAGGCCCGCGCGCTGCACCGCGAGGACGCCGAGGCGAGCGAGCGGATGTCCGCGCACGGCCTGGCGCTGCTGGGCGAGCTGCTGCCGGGCGGCGGCTACCGAGTCCTCACCCACTGCAACACCGGGTCGCTGGTGTCGGGTGGGGGAGGCACGGCGTTCGGGGTCGTACGGGCCGCGCACCGCGCCGGGGAACTGCGCAGGCTGTGGGTGGACGAGACCCGGCCGCTGCTCCAGGGCGCGCGGCTGACGGCGTACGAGGCGGCCCGGGAGGGCATGGCGTACACGGTGCTCACGGACAGCGCGGCCGGTTCGCTGTTCGCGGCGG
The DNA here is from genome assembly GCF_029813835.1 of Streptomyces sp. DH37. Taxonomy (GTDB): domain Bacteria; phylum Actinomycetota; class Actinomycetes; order Streptomycetales; family Streptomycetaceae; genus Streptomyces. The sequence continues at coordinate 47,967 of NZ_JARVKV010000044.1, read as the reverse complement.
GCGAGGTGGACGCGGTGCTGGTCGGCGCGGACCGGATCGCGGCCGACGGCTCGGTGGCGAACAAGATCGGCAGTTACCCGCTGGCGGTGCTGGCCCGCTACCACCACGTGCCGTTCGTGGTGGTAGCGCCCGTGACCACGGTGGACCTGGAGACGGCCGACGGCGGCTCGATCGAGGTGGAGCAGCGTCCCGGCCACGAGGTGACGGAGTTCGCGCCGCCGACCGTGCCGGGAGCCGGGACGGAGCCGGGCAGCGGCATCCCGGTGGCCCCGCTGGGCGCCCAGGCCTACAACCCGGCCTTCGACGTCACCCCGGCGGAACTGGTCACGGCGATCGTCACCGAGCGCGGTGTGGTCTCGCCGGTCACCGGCGACGCCCTGGCCGAGCTGTGCGCTGCGTCACCGTCACCCCCGGAAAAGTCACGATCGGGTAATGGGATGATGGACGCATGAAGGGACGCGTCCTGGTCGTCGACGACGACACCGCACTGGCAGAGATGCTCGGCATCGTGCTGCGCGGCGAAGGCTTCGAACCGTCGTTCGTGTCGGACGGGGACAAGGCCCTCGCCGCGTTCCGCGAGACCAAGCCGGATCTCGTACTGCTCGACCTGATGCTGCCCGGGCGGGACGGCATCGAGGTGTGCCGGCTGATCCGGGCCGAGTCCGGGGTGCCGGTCGTCATGCTCACGGCCAAGAGCGACACCGTCGATGTGGTGGTGGGGCTGGAGTCCGGGGCCGACGACTACATCGTCAAGCCGTTCAAGCCCAAGGAACTGGTGGCCCGCATCCGGGCGCGGCTGCGGAGGTCGGAGGAGCCCGCTCCCGAGCAGCTCGCCATCGGCGATCTGGTCATCGACGTGGCGGGGCACTCCGTGAAGCGGGACGGCCAGTCGATCGCGCTGACGCCCCTGGAGTTCGACCTGCTGGTGGCCCTCGCCCGCAAGCCGTGGCAGGTCTTCACCCGCGAGGTGCTCCTGGAGCAGGTGTGGGGTTACCGCCACGCGGCGGACACCCGGCTGGTCAACGTCCATGTGCAGCGGCTGCGCTCCAAGGTCGAGAAGGACCCGGAGCGGCCCGAGATCGTGGTGACCGTACGCGGCGTGGGGTACAAGGCCGGACCAAGCTGACATGTGGCAAGGCGGTCGATTCCTCCCCGGCGGACTGCTGTCCGAAGGGGCGACGGGCAGCCGGGCGCACCCCCTGTTCCGGATGTTCGTCCGCTGGGTGCGCCGCCCGCTGCTGGCCGTGGTACGGCTGTGGCGGCGCAACATCCAGCTGCGGGTCGTGGCCGCCACGCTGCTGATGTCCCTCGCGGTCGTCCTGCTGCTGGGCCTGGTCGTCATCGGCCAGGTCCGCAACGGGCTCCTGGACGCCAAGCAGCAGGCCGCGCGGAGCCAGGCCGCCGGCGGCTTCGCGGTGGCCGAGCAGATGGCCGACAACGCGGCCGACGGCGCCGCCGAGGGCGACGCCGGGAACGGCCGCCGCGGGGTCCAGGACACCGGCACCTGGCTGAACAACCTGGTGACGCAGCTCGCCAGCGGCGGGCAGGGCGTCTACTACCTGGTGGCGCTCAGCTCCGAGGAGGGGCCGGACACCTTCGGCGCGGACGAGGGCGCCGGCACCCACGGGCCGCGCGCCTCCGGCCGGGCGCTGCCCGAGGAGAGCGTGTCCCAGGGCATGCGCCAGGCGCTGGCCGAGAGCCCGGACACCCACGAGCAGCACGGCAGGGTCGTGCTGGACGGCGGGCGCAGCGAGGCCGCGCTGGTCATAGGCAAGCGCCTCAGCGACCCCAACGGCGACCCGTACCAGCTCTACTACCTCTTCCCGTTCGAGCAGGAGGAGAAGTCCCTCAGCCTGGTGAAGGGCACCCTCGCCACCGCGGGGGTCTTCGTGGTGGTGCTGCTGGGGGCCATCGCCTGGCTCGTCGTGCGCCAGGTCGTCACGCCCGTCCGGATGGCGGCCAGGATCTCCGAGCGGCTCGCCGCCGGACGCCTCCAGGAGCGGATGAAGGTCTCCGGCGAGGACGACATCGCCCGGCTGGGGGAGTCGTTCAACAAGATGGCGAAGAACCTCCAGACGAAGATCCAGCAGCTGGAGGAGCTGTCCCGGATGCAGCGGCGCTTCGTCTCGGACGTCTCGCACGAGCTGCGCACCCCGCTCACCACGGTGCGGATGGCCGCCGACGTCATCTACGAGGCGCGCGACGAGTTCGACCCGGTGACGGCCCGCTCGGCCGAGCTGCTGCTGGGGCAGCTGGACCGCTTCGAGTCGCTGCTGGCGGACCTGCTGGAGATCAGCCGCTTCGACGCCGGGGCGGCCGCCCTGGAGGCCGAGCCGGTCGATCTGCGCGACGTCGTCAAGCGCGTCCTGGAGGGGGCCGAGCCGCTCGCCGAGCGCAAGGGCAGCCGGTTGCTGGTGCGCGGCGACGAGCGGCCGGTGGTGGCGGAGGCCGACGCCCGCCGCATCGAGCGCGTGCTGCGCAACCTCGTGGTCAACGCGGTGGAGCACGGTGAGGGCCGGGACGTGGTGGTCCGGCTCGCCTCGGGCGACGGCGCGGTGGCCGTGGCCGTGCGCGACTACGGCGTCGGTCTCAAGCCGGGCGAGGCCAACCGGGTCTTCAACCGCTTCTGGCGCGCCGACCCGGCCCGCGCCCGTACCACCGGCGGCACCGGCCTGGGCCTGTCCATCGCGGTCGAGGACGCCCGGCTGCACGGCGGCTGGCTGCAGGCATGGGGCGAGCCGGGCGGCGGCTCGCAGTTCCGGCTGACCATCCCGCGGACCGCGGGCGAGCCCCTGCGCGGCTCGCCCATCGCCCTGGAGCCGGCCGACTCGCGCCGCCGGAAGGAGGCGGCGGAAGCCCTCTCCGGCGGGACGCGCGCGTCCGTACCGCCGCCGCCCGCGTCCCACGGGACCGCGGAGGGCCCGCGCCGGACGCCCGGCGGCGGCGCGGTGGCGGCGCCGCCGCGGGACGGCCTGGGCGGAGGTCCGGACGGCGGTCCGGACGGCGGTCCGGACGGCGGGGGACCGGAAGAGCGGACACGGACGACGGAGGAGCGCGGTGGGCATGGCGACCGGCACGGCGGCTGAGCGTCCCCGCACGGGTTCCCCCGTGCCCCGTGCGCCCCGCAGGGCGGCGACGGCGCTGGGCGCCCTCGTCCTGCTGCTCACCGGGTGCGCGACGATGCCCTCCAAGGGGGACGTGCGCCCGGTGGACCCCTCCCCGCGCGCCGACACCGACTCCCAGGTGCGGGTGTTCGGGGTGAGCCCGCAGAAGGACGCGCAGCCCTGGCAGATCGTGCGCGGCTTCCTGGAGGCCACGACGAGCGACGAACCGGACTTCAGGACCGCCCGCGAGTACCTCACCGGCGGGACGGCGCGGGACTGGGACCCCTTCGCCCGCACGACGGTGCTCGACGGCGCGCCCAGCGTGCTCACGCCGGGCAGCTCCCTCACCGACCGGGAGGGCGACGGCGCCACCCTGGAGGTGACCGGCCCCACCGTCGCGATGGTGGACAGCGAGCACGCCTACCGCCCCAGCACGGGGACGTACCGGGAAACGTTCCACCTCGTCCGGGTCGGCGGCGAGTGGCGCATCGACCGGCTGCCGGACGGGCTGGTGGTGGCCGAGTCCGACTTCCAGCGCATCTACCAGTCGGTCAACACCTACCACTACGCCGACCTCGGCCCGGACACCGGCGCGGTGACGCGCGGCGAGGACGTCCTGGTCGCCGACCCGGTCTACGTCCGGCAGCGCATAGACCCGCTGACCGAGGCGGTCGGGGCGCTGCTGGACGGCCCGACCGGCTGGCTGGCCCCGGTGGTCGGCTCGGCCTTTCCCGAGGGCACGCGGCTCGCCGGGGGCGCCCGGCTCTCCCCGAACGACTCCGGCACGCTGGCCGTCCCGCTGGGCGTCCGCGACGAGAAGGGGCGCGAGCGTCCGCTGCGGGTGGGCAGCGCCCAGTGCGACCGGATGGCCGCCCAGCTGCTGTACACCGTGGACGGCCAGGTGTCGGTCAAGGTCGGCCGCGTCCGGCTGACCCGGGGACGGGGCGGCGAGGAACTGTGCTCCCTGTCCCGCGAGGAGGCGCGGGCGTACGCGCCGGGCCGGCTGGGCGGCGACGGCGGTCGCCAGTACTTCGTCGACGACCGCGACCGGCTGGCCGTGGTGCTGGGCGAGGGCGACCGGACCGCCCCCGTCAGCGGACCGTTCGGCACGGGGCAGGTCCGGATGAGCGCGGTCTCGGTGAGCCGGGACGAGGAGCGCGGCGCGGGGGTGTCCCTGGACGGCCGGTCGCTGTTCGTCGCCCCGCTCGCCGCCGACACCGGGCTCGGCGACCCCGTCCTGACCAGCGGTACGGAGCGCGAGAGGGACGGGCTGACGGCCCCGAGCTGGGACGGGCTCGGCGATCTGTGGGTGGCCGACCGCGACCCGCGGGGGCCCCGGCTGATGCGGCTGCGCGGAGGCCAGGAGGAGCCGGAGGCGGTCGAGGTGGTCGGCCTCGGCCGCGGCCGGATCGAGGCGCTGCGGGTCTCCTCGGACGGCGTGCGCGTGGCGCTGCTGATCAGCGAGGAGGGCCGTACGACCCTCCAGCTCGGCCGCATCGAGCGGGAGGACTCCGACGACGGCCGCCCGAAGGCGACCGTGGAGGGCCTGCGGCCCGTCGCCCCGCGGATGGACGACGTGGTCGACGCGTCCTGGGCCGGCGGCAGCAAGCTGGTGGTCGTCGGCCGGGAGGCGGGGGGCGTGCAGCAGCTGCGCTACACGGCGACGGACGGCTCGGCGGCCAGCCCCTCCACGCTGCCCGGGCTCAACGAGGTGACCGGGGTGGCGGCCTCGGAGAACGGCGACAGGCCGCTGCTGGCCGACACCAGGGAGGGCATCGCCCGGCTCGCGCGCGCCGAGTGGGAACTGGTCACGGACAAGGGGTCGATGCCCGCCTACCCGGGGTAGTCATCCCGGCATGTTCGGCATGCGGGAGTGGTGGCGGGAACTGGCCGATCTGGTGCTGCCGGCCGACTGCGCCGGGTGCGGGCTGCCGCGCACCGGCCTGTGCGCGCGGTGCCTGGGGCTGCTGCGCGGAGCGCGGCCGCGGCGGGTACGACCGCATCCGCCGCCCGGCGGCGGCCTGCCCCCGGTCCACGCGTGCCTGGCGTACGCCGACGAGGCGCGGGCGGTGCTGCTCGCGCACAAGGAGCGCGGCGCCCTGCGGCTGGCCGCCCCGCTGGGGGCGGTGCTGGCCGGGGCGGTACGGGCGGCGGCGGTGCGGGAGACGGGCCCGGAGCCGCTGCTGCTGGTGCCGGTGCCCTCCGCGCGCCGGGCGGTGGCGGCGCGCGGCCACGACCCGGTGCGGCGGATGGCCCTGGCGGCGGCCGGCGAGCTCAGACGCGGCGGACGGCCCGCCCGGGTGCTCCCCGTACTGCGGCAGCGGCGCACCGTGGCCGACCAGGCGGGGCTGGACGCCCGGCGGCGGTGGGCCAACCTGGCCGGGGCGCTGGGCACGGTGGCGGGGGCCGGACGGCTGCTGGAGGAGGGCCCGGTGGTCGTGGTGGACGACCTGGTGACCACGGGCGCCTCGCTCGCGGAGGCGGCGCGGGCGCTGGGCCGCGCGGGCGGCCGGGTGGCCGGCGCGGCGGTGGTGGCGGCCTCGGAACCCGGCGCCGTCTGAAAAGCGGTCCGGCGGTCACCCCCCACCGGGGCGTATCCGGGCCGCGAACGGGCAGTGTGGTCCCTACGGGGAACCGCCGACCGGGGCGCGGCCGCCGCCGTGGTGGAGGCGGAACGCACACGATCGGAGGTACGTGCCGGTAGGGGGTGCCGAGGATCCCCCGGCGGAGGTACGTTCGGTGGTGAGGAGCGGCGAGAGCCGTTCCGTACGGCGGGACATGTGCGCTCCATGGCGTTTGCCCGGCTTTGCTGGCCGCTTTCCCAAATGGTGGGAGTGGCGATCTTCCCGACGGGGGAGGAGGAGGTGAAAGTCGCAACCCGACGTAGGGCCGGACGGTGACGGGAAACGACCCGCACCCTTCGGACTCGGTGCACAAAGGGCGTGCTCCGCCGCTCAGGCCGCGGAGTCGCCCGGGAACGGAGTTCTGCGTGGACATCGTCGTCAAGGGCCGTAAGACAGAGGTGCCGGAGCGGTTCCGCAAGCACGTGGTCGACAAGCTCAAGGTGGACAAGATCCAGAAGATCGACGCCAAGGCGATCCGCCTCGACGTCGAGGTGTCCAAGGAGCACAACCCCCGTCAGGCCGACCGCTCGGACCGGGTTGAGATCACACTGCGCTCCCGCGGGCCGGTGATCCGTGCCGAGGCGGCGGCGGCCGATCCGTACGTGGCGCTGGACCTGGCCACGGAGAAGCTCGAGACGCGGCTGCGCAAGCAGCACGAGAAGCGGGTCTCCGCGCGCAAGGGGAACGGCCACCACCGGATCCCGGCGCGCGATGTGGCCGTGACCGTGCCGAACGCGGCGAGCATCGGCGACGACGGCCACCTCGGACCGCAGCGCACGGCGGTCGAGGAGCCGCCCGCCTCCACCAAGGTGGGGCCGCTGGAGGTCCAGGGCGAAGGCCCCCTGGTCGTCCGCGAGAAGACCCACGCGGCGGCCCCGATGTCGTTGGACCAGGCCCTGTACGAGATGGAGCTGGTCGGGCATGACTTCTACCTGTTCGTCGACTCCGAGACCAAGCTGCCCAGCGTCGTCTACCGGCGGCACGGTTACGACTACGGCGTCATCCATCTGGAACCCGATCCGTTCGTCGAGGAGGCACCGCGGGGCGCGGGAGGCGCTCTGGGTGGCTGATAACAGTCGCTGACACCGCGGACTGGCCCCGCCCCCGGCCGATCGACGAATTCGGCCGGGGGCGGGGGCATGGAATCATGGCCTCACGGCCAACCGGCGTCCTGCACCGACCGGTTGGCGCTGCGTTGCCTGGCTGCAGGGGGAGGAACCATGGCGGACAGCTTCGGGCCCGTGACGCCCGGCGCGCGGGACGGCGGCCGCGGTGCCGCCTCCGCGGACGCGCGGGAGGACGACGGTCCGCGCAGGGAGCCCATCCGGGTCCTGGTCGTCGACGACCACGCCCTCTTCAGACGCGGGCTGGAGATCGTCCTCGCGCAGGAGGAGGACATCGAGGTCGTCGGTGAGGCGGGGGACGGGGCCGAGGCCGTGGACAAGGCGGCGGACCTGCTGCCCGACATCGTCCTGATGGACGTGCGGATGCCCCGGCGCGGCGGCATCGAGGCGTGCACCTCGATCAAGGAGGTGGCCCCCAGCGCGAAGATCATCATGCTGACGATCAGCGACGAGGAGGCCGACCTCTACGACGCGATCAAGGCGGGGGCCACCGGTTACCTGCTCAAGGAGATCTCCACCGACGAGGTCTCCACCGCGATCCGCGCGGTCGCCGACGGGCAGTCGCAGATCAGCCCGTCGATGGCGGCCAAGCTGCTCACCGAGTTCAAGTCGATGATCCAGCGCACCGACGAGAAGCGGCTGGTGCCCGCGCCGCGCCTCACCGACCGGGAGCTGGAGGTGCTCAAGCTCGTCGCCACCGGCATGAACAACCGGGACATCGCCAAGGAGCTCTTCATCAGCGAGAACACGGTGAAGAACCACGTCCGCAACATCCTGGAGAAGCTCCAGCTCCACTCCCGGATGGAGGCCGTGGTGTACGCGATGAGGGAGAAGATCCTGGAGATCAGGTGAGGCGGCGCGGCCCGGAACGGTCCGGGCCGCGCGTCAGGCCAGCGCGGCGGTGAGGGCCGCGGCCGACGCCGGATCGTCGCAGCGCTCGACGCGGACCGCGTCGCAGCCCACCCAGTCCGCCGCCTCCCGCAGCGCCCGCGCCATCGGCTCCACCGCCCCGCGCCCCGCCACCGACACCTGCCGCGCCACCAGCGTCCGCCCCTCGCGGGCCGGGTCCACCCGGCCCAGCAGCCGTCCCCCCGACAGCAGCGGCATCGCGAAGTAGCCGTGCACCCGCCGGGCCCGGGGGACGTACGCCTCCAGCCGGTGGGTGAAGCCGAAGATCCGCTCGGTGCGCCCGCGGTCCCAGATCAGCGAGTCGAACGGCGACAGCAGCGTCGTACGGTGCCGCCCCCGGGTCCCGGCCGACTCCGCCTCCAGCGCCGCCGGATCCGCCCAGGCCGGCTTGCCCCAGCCCTCGACCTCCACCGGCACCAGGCCCGTCTCCGCCACGACCGCGTCGACCTGCTCGCCCTTCAGCCGGTGGTAGTCGGCCAGGTCCGCGCGCGTGGCCACCCCCATCGCGGCCCCGGCCCGGGCGACCAGCCGGCGCAGGCACTCGTGGTCGGCCAGGTCGTCGTGGAGCAGCTCGGCGGGGACGGCGCGCTCGGCCAGGTCGTACACCCTCTTCCAGCCGCGCCGCTCGGTGCAGACGACCTCGCCGGTGTCGAGCAGCCACTCCACCGCGATCTTCGTCTCGGACCAGTCGTACCACTCGCCGCCGTTCTTCGCGCCGCCCAGCTCGGTGGCGGTCAGCGGGCCGTCGGCCCTCAGCCGGTCCCGTACGGCGGCGCAGGAGCGCTCGGAGTCCTCCATGCGGTGCCAGCGGTGCCCCCTGGCCCGGAACGCCCGGCGCCGGAAGGCGAAGTGCGGCCACTCCTCGATCGGCAGGACGCAGGCGGCGTGCGACCAGTACTCGAAGGCGCGGCGGTCCGTCCAGTACGCCGCCTCCACCGTGTCGCGGCCGACCGCGCCCAGCCGCGCGTACGGCACCAGTTCGTGGGAACGGGCCAGTACCGAGATGGTGTCCAGCTGCACGGCGCCCAGGCGGCGCAGCATCCCCCGCACCCCGGCCCGGCGGTCCGGCGCTCCCAGCAGTCCCTGTGCGCGCAGTGCGATTCGGCGGGCCTCGTCGGCGGAGAGTGAGAGTGAGACGGTGGTCATGCGCCGACGATAGGGGCTGCCACCGACATCCGGTCCCGGAACCCCCGCCGGGCCCGCGGTCCCTACGGCGCCGGCAGGTACGGCACGGCCGCCGTCAGCCCCCGGTCCGAGGGCAGCAGCGACGCCACCCAGGCGTCCCGCCGGGTCCCGCGGAACGTGATCCGCGCCCGCAGGGTGCCCTCCATGACGAAGCCCAGCCGCTCCGCGACCGCCCGCGACCCGGTGTTCCCGGCCTCGGCGAACCACTCCAGGCGCTCCACGCCCAGCTCGGTGAAGGCCCAGTCGGCCACCGCCCGCGCGGCCTCCACGGTGTAGCCGCGGCCCCGGTGCGCCCTGGCCGTCCAGTAGCCCAGCTCCGCCAGGCGCCCCTCCGGGCCGGGCGGTGTGATGCGCACCAGCCCCGTCGAGCCGGCCAGCTCCCCGTCGCGGGTGAAGACGCCGAAGGTGTACGCGGTGTCCTCGCGCCAGCCGGCCGGGCCGATGTCGAGCACGAACTCCTGCGCGTGCCGCCGCTCGTACGGCTCGGGGAGGGTGGTCCAGCGCAGGATGTCCGGATCCTGGCAGGCGGCGTGGACGGCGGGAACGTCCCGGGGCTCGAAGGGCCGCAGCAACAGGCGCTCGGTGCCGAGGGTGACGGGTCGCATGAGGAGATTGTGCCGGTCATCCAATCGGGCGGAACCGGCACCTTCCGAGTCTCCGGCACGTTGGGGGGTACAGGGGCCGGTGCCCCTCGCATACGATGGCCGGTGCGGCTGGGCCCGACGCAAGGAAGAGGCCCGCCGTGCCAGAGCACCCAGACCGTGCCCGGCCCGACCGGCAAGGAGCCAGCCTACGTGTCCGTCTTCGGCAAGATCATGCGTGCAGGTGAAGGCAAGATCCTGCGCAAGCTGCACCGCATCGCGGACCAGGTGTCGTCGATCGAAGAGGATTTCGTCAACCTCACCGACGCCGAGCTGCGGGCGCTCACGGACGAGTACAAGGAGCGCCTCGCCGACGGGGAGACCCTCGACGACCTGCTGCCCGAAGCCTTCGCGACGGTCCGCGAGGCGGCCAAGCGCGTACTCGGCCAGCGCCACTACGACGTGCAGATCATGGGCGGCGCCGCCCTGCACATGGGCTACGTCGCCGAGATGAAGACCGGTGAGGGCAAGACGCTGGTGGGCACGCTGCCCGCCTACCTCAACGGTCTGTCGGGCAAGGGCGTCCACCTGATCACGGTCAACGACTACCTGGCCCAGCGCGACTCCGAGCTGATGGGCCGGGTCCACAAGTTCCTGGGCCTGTCGGTCGGCTGCATCGTCGCCAACATGACCCCGGGGCAGCGCCGCGAGCAGTACGCCTGCGACATCACCTACGGCACCAACAACGAGTTCGGCTTCGACTACCTGCGCGACAACATGGCGTGGTCGAAGGACGAGCTGGTGCAGCGCGGCCACAACTTCGCGATCGTCGACGAGGTCGACTCGATCCTCGTCGACGAGGCCCGCACCCCGCTGATCATCTCGGGCCCGGCCGACCAGGCCACCAAGTGGTACGGCGACTTCGCCAAGCTGGTGAGGCGGCTGGAGCGGGGCGAACCCGCCAACCCGCTCAAGCAGCAGCCGGAGACCGGCGACTACGAGGTCGACGAGAAGAAGCGCACGGTCGCCATCCACGAGTCGGGCGTCGGCAAGGTCGAGGACTGGCTGGGGATCGACAACCTCTACGAGTCGGTCAACACCCCGCTGGTGGGCTACCTCAACAACGCGATCAAGGCCAAGGAGCTCTACAAGAAGGACAAGGACTACGTCGTCCTCGACGGCGAGGTCATGATCGTCGACGAGCACACCGGCCGCATCCTCGCCGGGCGCCGCTACAACGAGGGCATGCACCAGGCGATCGAGGCGAAGGAGGGGGTGGAGATCAAGGACGAGAACCAGACGCTCGCCACGATCACCCTCCAGAACTTCTTCCGCCTCTACGACAAGCTCTCGGGCATGACCGGTACGGCCATGACCGAGGCCGCCGAGTTCCACCAGATCTACAAGCTCGGCGTGGTGCCGATCCCGACCCACCGCCCGATGATCCGCAAGGACCAGTCGGACCTGATCTACCGCACCGAGGTGGCCAAGTTCGAGGCGGTGGTCGAGGACATCGTCGAGCGGCACAAGAAGGGCCAGCCGGTCCTGGTGGGCACCACCTCGGTCGAGAAGTCCGAGTACCTGTCGCAGCAGCTCAGGAAGCGCGGAGTGCCGCACGAGGTGCTCAACGCCAAGAACCACGAGCGTGAGGCCGCGATCGTCGCGCAGGCGGGCCGCAAGGGCGCCGTCACGGTCGCCACCAACATGGCCGGCCGCGGTACCGACATCAAGCTCGGCGGCAACCCGGACGACCTCGCCGAGACCGAGCTGCGCGCCAAGGGCCTGGACCCGGTGGAGAACGCCGAGGAGTGGGCCGCCGCCCTCCCCGGGGCGCTGGAGCGCGCCGAGCAGGCGGTCGCCGCGGAGCACGACGAGGTCACCGCCCTCGGCGGCCTGTACGTGCTGGGCACCGAGCGGCACGAGTCGCGCCGCATCGACAACCAGCTGCGCGGCCGCTCCGGCCGCCAGGGCGACCCGGGCGAGTCCCGCTTCTACCTCTCCCTCGGCGACGACCTGATGCGGCTGTTCAAGGCGCAGATGGTCGAGCGCGTGATGTCCATGGCCAACGTGCCCGACGACGTCCCCATCGAGAACAAGATGGTCACCCGCGCCATCGCCTCGGCGCAGTCCCAGGTCGAGCAGCAGAACTTCGAGATCCGCAAGAACGTCCTGAAGTACGACGAGGTCCTCAACCGGCAGCGCGAGGTCATCTACGGCGAGCGCCGCCGCGTCCTGGAGGGCGAGGACCTGCACGAGCAGATCCTCCACTTCATGGACGACACCATCGACGCGTACGTCCAGGCCGAGACGGTCGAGGGCTTCGCCGAGGAGTGGGACCTGGAGCGGCTGTGGAGCGCCTTCAAGCAGCTCTACCCGGTGTCGGTCACCATCGAGGACCTGGAGGAGGCCGCCGGGGGCCGCGACGGCATCACGGCGGACTTCATCTCCGAGTCCATCAAGGACGACATCCACGAGCGGTACGAGGAGCGCGAGAAGCAGCTCGGCTCGGAGATCATGCGCGAGCTGGAGCGGCGCGTGGTCCTCTCCGTGCTCGACCGCAAGTGGCGTGAGCACCTGTACGAGATGGACTACCTCCAGGAGGGCATCGGCCTGCGCGCCATGGCGCAGCGCGACCCGCTGGTGGAGTACCAGCGCGAGGGCTACGACATGTTCGTCGCGATGATGGACGGCATCAAGGAGGAGTCCGTCGGCTACCTGTTCAACCTGGAGGTCCAGGTGGAGCAGCAGGTCGAGGAGGTGCCGGTCGAGGAGGCCGGGCCCTCGCTGGAGAAGGCCCCGCAGGAGGAGGCCGTCCCGGCCGGCGCGCGTCCGGCCATCCGCGCCAAGGGGCTGGACGCCCCGCAGCGCCCGGACCGGCTGCACTTCTCCGCGCCGACGGTGGACGGCGAGGGCGGTGTCATCGAGGGCGACTTCGCGGGCGGCGAGGAGGGCGGCCCGGTCCGCTCGCCCGCGGACGGCATGACGCGCGCCGAGCGCCGCAAGGCCCAGAAGGAGAAGGGCCGCCGCCGCAAGAAGTGATCCGGCGACCGCCGCGCCGCGGCGGTCGGCCGTTCGCCGTCAGATCCGGCCCGGGGCCGGGCGTCCGGGAGGGCGCCCGGCCCCGGCGCGTTCCGGCCGTCCCCTCCCGGCTCCCCGGGACGCCGCCGGGGTGCCATCGGGACGCCCATCACGCCCTCAGGGCACCGTGTCGAGCTCGACGGCGGAGCACCGCCAGCGGTGGTCGCGGGACCGCTCCAGCCGGAAGGCCAGGGCGCGCAGCCGGTCGCCGGCGGCGATCCGGGCGAACGCCTCGATCGCTCCGGGGCTGGGCTGCGACCAGCCGACCTCACGCACCACGGGAGCCGGGCCGCCCGCCACCGCCGACCGCAGCGGGGTGTGCGGGGCGAGCCGGACCAGCCGCTCGTACGCCTCGTCGCGGGTGTGGCCCAGCAGCAGGTGGACCGGCCGCAGGCCGCTGAGGACGAGCACCAGCCGGTGGGCGAACCAGTAGGGCGGCAGCCGGTCGCGTTCGCGCTGCCGGGCGGCGAGCACGGCCGAGCGGGCCGGCCGCCGGGAGTCCCGGCGGCCGGGAGGGGCGGTACGGCTGGTGGGCGGCATGGTCTCTCCCCGTGGGTCTGAGCGGTCTCCCGGACCGATCGCTTACTGGTCGGTAGCTTTCGCTCCGGTTCTACTGGGACGTCCCGGAGGCGGCAACGACCGGCGGGCGGCGCCGACGGGCCCCGCACGGTTCACCTATCCGGCGGAGAGTTCCCCGGGGATTGACGGCCGGTGCGCTGACCTGCACCGCCGCACCGCACAGGTGAACGGGACGGTAGGGGCCGGAGGCTTTCGGCGCGCCGGACCCGCCGTATGCTGTCGGGGCACTCGGAGCGGCCTTACACGAAAGTGGTGGCGATGCGCGTCTACGTCCCCCTGACCCTGCCCGGCCTCGCGGACGCGCACCGGACGGGCGAGCTGGGCCCCGGCCCGCTGACCGCCTACGCGGTCACCCCCGCACTGCGCGAGTGGTACGTCTCGGACGACATCGAGGAACTGGAGTACGCCGCGCTCGGCCGCGCCGCGCAGGCCTCGCTGCGGCTCCTGGCCGTCGACCCCGGCGCCCCGCGGCGGCGGGTGGTGGTGGCCGCGGACGTACCCGACCGCGAGGCCGTCGCCGACCCGGACCGCGGCCTGGACCCGTCCGCGCTCGGCGAGGTGCGCATCGCGCGGGCCCTGCCGCTGGACAGGGCCGCCGCCGTGCACGTCGACGGCGACGACGCCGAGGCGGACGTCTCCGCGGCGGCGGACGCGCTGGGCGCGGCCGACCAGGGCGACGACGACGCCCGCTTCGTGGTGGACGGGGCGGACGACCACGAACTGCTGTGGTACGCCGTCCAGGAGATCGGCGGCCTCCTGGAGGACCTGGAGGACCTCGGCTGAGCCCGCCCCCGGCCGGCGCCCGGCCGGAGGGGACCGCCCTCCGGTCCCGTGCTACCGCTTGTCACACCGGGCCTCTACCGTCGTGGGCATGGATTCGGGTACGGGGAGAGCCCACATCGTGTGGGACTGGAACGGCACGCTGCTGCACGACATCGACGCGGTCATCGCGGCGACCAACGCCGCCTTCGCCGAGATAGGGCTGCCGCCCATCACGCTGGAGCGCTACCGGGAGCTGTACTGCGTGCCGGTGCCCCGCTTCTATGAGCGGCTGATGGGGAGGCTGCCCACCGACGAGGAGTGGGCCGGGATGGACGAGGTCTTCCACCGGCACTACTTCGCGCGCGTCGAGCAGGTGGGGCTCGCCGAGGGCGCGGCGGAACTGCTCGCCGCGCGGCGGGCGGCCGGCCTGACCCAGTCGCTGTGCTCCCTGGCCCCGCACGACCACCTGGTGCCGCTGGTGCGCCGGCACGGCATCGAGGAGCACTTCGTCCGGGTCGACGGCAACCTCGGGGGCAGCAGCGGGTCGGGCGTCGGCAAGGCCCGGCAGATGGCGGCGCACGTGGCGGCGCTCGGCGGCTTCGACCCGCGCCGCACCGTGGTGGTCGGCGACGCGGTGGACGACGCGATCGCGGCCGCCCACGTGGGCGCGCGGGCCGTGCTGTACACCGGCGGCTCGCACAGCCGGGCCAGCCTGCTGGCGGCCGGGGTGCCGGTGGTGGACAGCCTCGCCGAGGCGGTCGAGGTGGCCGAGGAGATGGCGGCGGGCGGCTGAGACCCGCCGGGGACTCCGCCGGGCCGGAGGACGCCGTACCGCACGGACACGGACCGCACGGACACGGGCCGCCGACGGCCGGCCCGCGGGCTCCCCGGACGGCGGGCTCCCGGTCCGCCCCGGCTCCCCTCCGCCCCGGCCGCGCCGGGCGGTCGGAAGGCCGGTCCGACGGGTGCCGGGCGGGCGGCGCGTCATGGCCGACCGGTTCCTGCGCGGCCTCGGCCACGGCGCCGGCGCCGCCGTGCCCGGCCTCCGCGTGGTGTGGGTCCGGGCCCGCCGCTGACGGGGACGGTGAGGCGGGCCGCGTCCCCGCGGCCGGACGCGCGGGGACGCCCGGTCGCACGGCGGCCCCGTCCTCCCCGCCGCCCGCCCGGGGGGTCAGCCGAGCGGTGCGCGGGCGCGCAGTACGGCCAGGAACGCCCGCATCCAGCCCGGGTGGTCCGGCCAGGCGCGGGAGGAGACCAGCGTGCCGTCGACCACGACCTCGTCGTCCCGGAAGACGGCGCCGGCGGCCTGCATGTCGATCTCCAGCGCCGGGTACGCGGTCACCCGGCGTCCGGCCAGCCCGCCGGCCGCGGCGGTCAGCAGCGGGCCGTGGCAGATCTGCGCGACCGGCTTGTCCGCGTCGAAGAACGCCTTGAGGATCTTGCGCAGCTCCGGGTCGTTGCGCAGGTACTCCGGAGCCCGCCCGCCCGGCAGGACCAGGGCGGCGTACCGCCCGGGATCGACCTCGGTGAAGGCGAGGTCGGCGGGCCAGGTGTAGCCGGGCTTCTCGGTGTAGGTGTCGTAGTCCTCCTCGAAGTCGTGCACGACGAAGCGCAGCTTCTTGCGGCTGGGCGCGGCGATGTGGACGGTGTAGCCCTCCTCCAGCAGCCGCTGGTAGGGGTAGAGCACCTCCAGCGACTCCGCGGCGTCACCGGTGACGACGAGGACGGCGGGCGGAGCGCCCCCGGCGTCCGCGGCGTTCCCCGTGTCCTCGGCGCTGTCTCCCGACATGGTCACCCACCTCCGGAAAAGGAGTCCTTGTGCCCAACGTCCTCTTCCTCCGGGGGTTTGCCAAGGGGGCGTGCCGCCCGCCCCGCCGGAGGCTGTCCACAACGTCCAACTCGGGTCCCCGGTTTTGTACACATACTGTCCATGACGGCCACCGGGCGCGGAGGGATAGCCTTGCCACGTGATCAGCGAGACACCCGCGGAAGGCAGTGCGGCCTCCGCCCCCGGGCTCCCGCGCCGCGGCGCCGGCGCCGGGGCCGTCGCAGGTCACCGCACCTCCGGGCATGACGCCCCGCTCCGGCGGACACTCTGTGTACCGACGCCATGCCACCAGAACCCTCAACGCCTTGACGTCACGCAACGGCGCGCGACAGGAGCCAGACGACATGCAGACCAAGCTGGACGAAGCAAAGGCCGAGCTGCTCGAACGAGCCGCCCGGGTCGCCGATAGCGGTCCCGCCGGCAGCCAACCCGTACCGGGGCTGGACTCCGTGACCCTCGGCTCGTACCTCCAGCGCTACTACCTGCACACCGCGCCCGAGGACCTCACCGACCGCGACCCGGTCGACGTCTACGGCGCCGCGGTCTCCCACTGCCGGCTGGCCCAGCAGCGCCCCCAGGGCACCGCGAACGTCCGCGTCCACACCCCGTCCGTCGACGAGAACGGCTGGACGTGCACCCACACCGTCGTCGAGGTCGTCACCGACGACATGCCCTTCCTGGTGGACTCGGTCACCAACGAGCTGACCCGGCAGGGCCGCGGCATCCACCTGGTGATCCACCCCCAGGTGGTCGTGCGCCGCGACGTCACCGGCAGGCTGCTCCAGGTGCTGGACGTGGACGCCCGGCGCCGGGACGGGATGCCGCACGACGCGCTCACCGAGTCCTGGATCCACGTCGAGATCGACCGCGAGACCGACCGCGACGACCTGAAGCGGATCACCGCGGACCTGCGGCGCGTCCTGTCCGACGTCCGCGAGGCGGTCGAGGACTGGCAGAAGATGCGGGCCGCCGCGCTGCGGATCGCCGACGAGCTGCCCGACGAGCCGCTGGCCGACGACCTGCCCGACGAGGAGGTCGAGGAGGCGCGGGAACTGCTGCGCTGGCTCGCGGCCGACCACTTCACCTTCCTCGGCTACCGCGAGTACGAGCTGACCTCCGAGGCCGCCGACGGGGACGAGGAGCTGCTGCTCAGCGCCGTCCCGGGCACCGGCCTGGGCATCCTGCGCTCCGACCCCCACCACGACGGCCGGAACGACGGCGCCGGCGGCGGACACGACGACGGCAGTGACGGCGGCAGTGTCGGTGGCGGTGACGGCGGTGACGGCGCGTCCGCCCGCCCCCACACGCCCGCCCACACGCCCGCCCACACCCACGCCCACCCGGTGTCGCCCTCCTTCAACCGGCTCTCCGCCGACGCCCGCGCCAAGGCCCGCGAGCACAGGCTGCTGGTGCTCACCAAGGCCAACAGCCGCGCCACCGTCCACCGCCCCTCCTACCTCGACTACATCGGGGTGAAGAAGTTCGACGAGGCGGGCAACGTGGTGGGCGAGCGCCGCTTCCTCGGGCTGTTCTCGTCGGCCGCCTACACCGAGTCGGTGCGCCGGGTGCCCGTCATCCGCCGCAAGGTCGAGGAGGTCATCACCTCCACCGGCTTCGTCCCCGACAGCCACGACGGCCGCGACCTGCTCCAGATCCTGGAGACGTACCCGCGCGACGAGCTCTTCCAGATCCCGGCCGGCGAGCTGCGCGAGATCGTCACCTCCGTGCTGTACCTCCAGGAGCGCCGCAAGCTCCGGCTCTACTTGCGCCAGGACGAGTACGGCCGCTACTACTCCGCGCTGGTCTACCTGCCGCGGGACCGCTACACCACCGCCGTGCGGCTGCGGATGACCGACATCCTCACCGAGGAACTGGGCGGCACCAACGTCGACTTCACCGCCTGGAACACCGAGTCGGTCCTCGCCCGGCTGCACTTCGTCATCCGCGTCCCGCAGGGCACCGAGCTGGCCGAGCTGACCCACGCCGACACCGAGCGCATCGAGGCCCGGCTGGTGGAGGCCGCCCGCTCCTGGGCCGACGGCTTCTCCGAGGCGCTGGTCGCCGAGGTCGGCGAGGAGCGGGCGGCCCGGCTCGCCCACCGCTACGGGGACGCCTTCCCCGAGGGCTACAAGGCCGACTTCCCGCCCCGCACCGCCGTCGCGGACATCCAGTACATCCAGGGGCTGGAGCGGAGCGAGGGCGTCAGCGACTTCGCGCTCAGCCTGTACGAACCGGTCGGGGCCGGCCCCGGCGAGCGCCGCTTCAAGATCTACCGCACCGGCGAGCCCGTCTCGCTCTCGGCCGTCCTGCCGGTCCTCCAGGCCATGGGCGTGGAGGTCGTCGACGAGCGCCCCTACGAGCTGCGCTGCGCCGACCGCTCCCGGGCGTGGATCTACGACTTCGGGCTCCGGCTGCCCGCGAACCAGGCGCAGAACCTGGAGGGCGACGCCCGCGAGCGCTTCCAGGACGCCTTCGCCGCCGTCTGGAGCGGCGAGGCCGAGAGCGACGGCTTCAACGCGCTGGTGCTCTCCGCCGGACTGACCTGGCGGCAGGCGATGGTGCTGCGCGCGTACGCCAAGTACCTGCGGCAGGCCGGCTCGCCCTTCAGCCAGGACTACATGGAGGACACCCTCCGCCACAACGTCCACACCACCCGGCTGCTGGTCAGCCTCTTCGAGGCCCGCCTCTCCCCGGACCGCACCGCCGCCGGCCACGAGTTGACCGACGGCCTGCTGGAGGAGCTGGACGGCGCGCTGGACCAGGTCGCCTCGCTGGACGAGGACCGCATCCTGCGCTCGTTCCTCACCCTCATCAAGGCCACCCTGCGGACGAACTACTTCCAGCCCCGCGACGCCTCCGGGCGGATGCACGCCTACGTGTCGATGAAGTTCGACCCGCAGGCCATCCCGGACCTGCCCGCGCCCCGCCCGGCGTACGAGATCTGGGTGTACTCGCCGCGCGTGGAGGGCGTGCACCTGCGGTTCGGCAAGGTCGCCCGCGGCGGTCTGCGCTGGTCCGACCGGCGCGAGGACTTCCGCACCGAGATCCTGGGCCTGGTGAAGGCGCAGGAGGTCAAGAACACGGTGATCGTGCCGGTGGGCGCCAAGGGCGGCTTCGTCGGCAAGCGGCTGCCCGACCCCGCGGCGGACCGCGACGCATGGCTGAACGAGGGCATCGCCTGCTACAAGACCTTCATCTCCGGCATGCTCGACATCACCGACAACCTCGTGGGCGGCCAGGTCGTGCCGCCCGAGCGCGTGGTGCGGCACGACGGGGACGACACCTACCTGGTCGTCGCGGCCGACAAGGGCACCGCGGCCTTCTCCGACATCGCCAACGAGGTCGCCACCGCCTACGGGTTCTGGCTCGGCGACGCCTTCGCCTCCGGCGGCTCGGCCGGCTACGACCACAAGGGCATGGGCATCACCGCCCGCGGCGCCTGGGAGTCGGTCAAGCGGCACTTCCGCGAGCTGGGGCACGACACCCAGACCGAGGACTTCACGGTCGTCGGCATCGGCGACATGTCCGGCGACGTCTTCGGCAACGGCATGCTGCTCAGCGAGCACATCCGGCTGGTCGCCGCCTTCGACCACCGGCACATCTTCCTCGACCCGACCCCGGACGCGGCCGCCTCCTACGCCGAGCGCCGCCGGCTGTTCGAGCTGCCGCGCTCCTCCTGGGCCGACTACGACACCTCGCTGCTGTCCCCCGGGGGCGGGATCCACCCCCGCACCGCCAAGTCCATCCCCGTCAACGCGCAGGTGCGCGAGGCGCTGGGCATCGAGGGCGGCGTCACCAAGATGACCCCGGCCGAGCTGATGAAGGCCATCCTCAGGGCGCCGGTGGACCTGCTGTGGAACGGCGGCATCGGCACATACGTCAAGGCGTCCACCGAGTCCAACGCCGACGTCGGCGACAAGGCCAACGACGCGATCCGGGTGGACGGCCGGGACCTGCGGGTGCGGGTCGTCGGCGAGGGCGGCAACCTGGGCCTGACGCAGCTCGGCCGCATCGAGTTCGCGTCGGAGGGCGGACGGGTCAACACCGACGCCATCGACAACAGCGCGGGCGTGGACTCCTCCGACCACGAGGTCAACATCAAGATCCTGCTCAACGCGGTCGTCGCGGACGGCGACATGACCGTCAAGCAGCGCAACGCCCTGCTGGCGGAGATGACCGACGAGGTCGCCGAGCTGGTGCTGCGCAACAACTACGCGCAGAACGTGGCCCTGGCCAACGCGATGCGGCAGGCGCCCGACCTGCTCCACGCCCAGCAGCGGCTCATGCGCACCCTGTCCCGCCAGGGGCGGTTGGACCGGCAGCTGGAGTTCCTGCCCGCCGACCGGCAGATCCGCGAGCGGCTGGCGCACGGCCACGGCCTCACCCAGCCCGAGCTGGCGGTGCTGCTGGCGTACGCCAAGATCACCGTCACCGAGGAGCTGGCGGACACCGATCTGGCGGACGACCCGTACCTGCAGCGGCTGGCGCACGCGTACTTCCCCAGCGCGCTGCGCGAGCGCTTCCCCGAGCAGATCGAGCGCCACGCCCTGCGGCGCCAGATCGTCACGACCCTCCTGATCAACGACACGGTCAACACCGGGGGCTCGACCCTGGTGCACCGGATGAAGGAGGAGTCGGGGGCCTCGACGGAGGAGATCGTGCGGGCGCACACCGCGTCCCGGGAGATCTTCGGCCTCTCCCGCGTCTGGGACGAGGTGGAGGCGCTGGACAACGTCGTGGCCGCCGAGGTCCAGACCCGCATGCGGCTGCACGCCAGGCGGCTGGTCGAGCGCGGCACCCGCTGGCTGCTGAACAACCGGCCGCAGCCGCTCAGGCTCGCCGAGACCATCGACGTCTTCCAGGAGCGGGTGGAGGTGGTCTGGTCCCAGCTGCCCAAGCTGCTCAGGGGCGCCGACCTGGACTGGCACCAGAGCGTCAACGACGAGCTGACCGGCGCCGGGGTCCCCGGCGAGCTGGCGCTGCGGGTGGCGGGCTTCTCCTCCGTCTTCCCCGCCCTGGACGTGGTCGCCGTCGCCGACCGCACCGGACGCGAGCTGCTGGACGTCGCCGAGGTGTACTACGACCTCGCCGACCGGCTGGGCATCACCGAACTCCAGGACCGGGTGAGCGAGCTGCCGCGCTCCGACCGCTGGCAGTCGATGGCGCGCGCGGCGATCCGCGAGGACCTGTACGCCGCCCACCAGCTCCTCACCGCGGACGTGCTGGCCGCCGGGGACAGCAGCGCCACGCCCGAGCAGCGCTTCGCGGCGTGGGAGGAGAAGAGCGCCGCCGTCCTGGGGCGGGCCAGGGCCACGCTGGAGGAGATCCGCGAGTCGGACACCTTCGACCTGGCGAACCTGTCGGTGGCGATGCGCACGATGCGCACGCTGCTGCGCAGCAACCGCTGACGCGCCGGGCCCGCGTACGGCGGGAAGGGGCGGGGAGGGGCGGCCGTCCGGCCGCCCCTCCCCGCCGTGTGCGGGCCCTACTTCACCGCGCCGGCCATCACGCCCGAGACGAACTGCCGCTGGAAGGCGAAGAACACCACCAGCGGGACCACCATCGAGACGAACGCGCCCGAGGCCAGCACGTCGATGTTGTTGCCGAACTGGCGCACCTGCTGCTGGAGGGCGACCGTGATCGGCGGATCGCCGGCGTCGGCGAAGATCAGCGCGACCAGCATGTCGTTCCACACCCACAGGAACTGGAAGATGCCCAGCGAGGCGATCGCCGGACCGCCCAGCGGCAGGACGACGCGCGTGAACAGCCGCACCTCGTTCGCGCCGTCCAGCCGCGCCGCCTCCAGCAGTTCGCGCGGGATCTCGGCGAAGAAGTTGCGCAGCAGGAAGATCGCGAACGGCAGGCCGAACGCCGTGTGGAAGACGACCACGCCGACGGTGGTCTCGAAGATCCCCAGCGTGTTGAAGAGCTTCGCCACCGGGATCAGCGCCACCTGCACCGGCACCACCAGCAGCCCGACCACCAGCAGGAACCACCAGTCCCGGCCGGGGAAGTCCAGCCAGGCGAAGGCGTATCCGGCGAGCGAGCCGATCACCACGACCAGCACCGTGGAGGGCACGGTGATGGCCAGGGTGGTCAGCAGGGAGTTGGTGATGGCGTCGTTCTCCAGCAGCGACCGGTAGTTGGACGCCGTCAGCTGCGACCAGTCGCCCAGCGCCGTCCACCATCCGGAGGAGGAGATGTCGGAGCGCTCGCGGAAGGACGACAGCAGCAGCCCGGTGGTCGGCAGCAGCCACAGCAGGGCGACCACGACCAGGGTGAAGCGCACCGCCCAGTGCCCGGTGAGCGCGGCGAGCCGCGAACCGAGCGGCTGCCGGGCCCGCCCGTCCCGCTCCGGCCGTACGGGCGCGGGGGCGGGACCCGATCCGGAGCCGGGGGTGGGGGTGGTCTCGGAGAGAGTGCTCACCGTCGGTTCTCCCTCCTCAGTCGCCGGATGTTGAAGACCATCACCGGCACCACCAGCAGCAGCAACAGCACCGCGATGGCGCTGCCCACGCCCTGGTCGGCGCCCGTGCCGAAGGACGACAGGTACAGCTGGAGCGCCAGCACGTTCGCGTCGGACTGGGTGGCGCCCGGGGCGATGATGTAGACGAGGTCGAAGATCTTCAGGACGTTGATCATCAGGGTGACGAGGACGACCGCGAGCACGGGCGCCAGCACCGGCACCGTGACCCTGCGGAAGACCTGCCACTCGTTCGCGCCGTCCACCCGCGCGGCCTCCAGCAGCTCGCGCGGTACGCCCGCCAGGCCCGCCGCGATCAGCACCATCGCGAAGCCCGCCCACATCCAGATGTAGGAGGCGATGATCGCCGGGGTGATCAGGGACGGACCGAGCCAGTTGACGCCGTTGTAGGCCTCGGTGAAGTTGGAGGCGGGCAGCCGCAGCAGGGCGCCGTCCGCCTCGGCGGGCAGGGCGTACGTGCCGTCCTCCCCGGTGGTGGCGGTGGCGACGACCCTGCCGTCCTTCACCGCCTCGACCTCCACCCCGGCCAGGGC
The DNA here is from genome assembly GCF_029813835.1 of Streptomyces sp. DH37. Taxonomy (GTDB): domain Bacteria; phylum Actinomycetota; class Actinomycetes; order Streptomycetales; family Streptomycetaceae; genus Streptomyces. The sequence continues at coordinate 25,176 of NZ_JARVKV010000044.1, read as the reverse complement.
CTTCTCGCCGGGGTCGACGACGTTCGGCTCGCCCCCGCCGCCCTTGCTGAAGTCCACCCAGACCGTGCCGGTGACCTGGCCGTCGCCCGCGGGCTCCGCGGGCCTCGCGTCGGCGGCGTCGGCCAGGTCCTGCGGGGGGACGCCGACCAGCGGCAGGTTCGCCGGGCCGGTGGCGTCCACCGCCGATGCGGTGGTGTACGCGCCGTCGCCGGACTTCTCCAGGTCCCCGTCCGGCCGCGGACGGGCGCCGGGCCAGGCGGAGGCCTCGTTGAAGGTGTCGTGGATCCCGACCCAGACGGCGTTGGCCACGCCGCGGTCGGGGTCCTGCTCGTACACCAGGCGGAAGATGATGCCGGCGGCGAGCATCGAGATGGCCATGGGCATGAAGACGACCAGCTTGAACGCCGTGCCCCAGCGCACCCGTTCGGTGAGCACCGCGAAGATCAGGCCCAGGGCGGTGGCCACGGTCGGGGCGACGGCCACCCAGATCGCGTTGTTCCTGATCGCGGTCAGGATGCCGTCGTCGGTGAAGAGTTCGACGTAGTTGTCCAGACCGACGAAGCCGGTGCCGGACGCGTCGAAGAAGCTGCGGTAGACCGAGTAGACGATGGGATAGACGACCAGCGCGCCCAGCAGCACCAGGGCGGGCAGCAGGAAGCAGGCTGCCAGCCAGGGCCGGGTGCGGACGACAGAGGAGCGGCGCTCGGTCCCGGGGACGGGCGGGCCCGGCGGGCCTGGTGCCGCCGGGCCGCCCGCTGTGGCGGTCGACATGACAGTCCGTCTCCGTCCCGGTCCGTCAGTCGCCGTACGCCTTGGCCGCGGCGGCCTCCAGCTCGCGCTGGGCGCCGGCCACGTCCTCCGGATCCGCCAGGAAGTCCTGGAGCGCCTTCCACTCGCCCTCGCCCTTGGTGCCGCCGAAGGCGGCCGGGGCCTGGTCGGACATGTCGAAGCGGAAGTCGTCGCCCGCGGCGATCAGCGCCTCGGCGATGTCGCGCTGCACGTCGTCGGGGTAGACGGACGTGTCCAGCTCCTTGTTCGGCGAGATGAAGCCGCCCTGCTCCGCCCAGATGGCCGCGGCGTCGGTGGAGGCCAGGAAGGTGAGCAGGGCGTGGGCGCCCTCGCTGTCCTTCAGCGCCACCGCCGCGTCACCCGCGCTGACCACCGGGGAGTCCTCGCCGACCGCCGGGAACGGGAAGACCTTGGCGTCCTGGCCGATCTTCGCCTCGGTGTCGCCGATGTTGACGGCGACGAAGTCGCCCTCGTAGACCATGGCGGCCTGCGGCTGCTCGACGTCGGCGAAGACCTGGGTGACGGACTTGGGGAACTCCGTGCGCAGCGCGCCCTGGTTGCCGCCCGCCAGGAGCTGCTTCTCGCCGAACAGCTCGCCGAGGGTGGTCAGGGCCTCCCCGACGGAGGGGTCGGTCCACTTGATCTCGTGCCGGGCGAGCTGGTCGTACTTCTCGGGCCCGGCCTGGGAGAGGTAGACGTTCTCGAACCAGTCGGTGAGCGTCCAGCCGTCCGCGCCGCCGACCGAGACCGGGGGGACGCCGGAGTCGGAGACGGTCCGGGCGGTGTCGAGGAACTCGTCCCAGGTCTTCGGCTCGCTCACGCCCGCGTTCTCGAAGGCGGTGGTGTTGTACCAGACCAGGGACTTGTTGGCGGCCTTGAAGTAGACGCCGTACTGCTCGCCGTCGTGGGCGCCCAGGTCCCGCCAGCCCTGGGAGAAGTTCTTCTCCAGCTGCTTCCGGGTCTCCTCCCTGAGGGGCTTGACCCAGCCCTTCTCGGCGAACTGGTGGAGCACGCCGACCTGCGGCAGCATCGCCACGTCCGGCGGCGCGCCGCCCTCGATCTTGGAGCCGACGAAGGTCGCCACGTTGTCGCCGGTGGGCACGAAGCCGACCTCGGCGCCCGTGCGCTTCTCGAACTCGTCGAGCACCTTGCGGAAGTTCTCCTGCTCCGGGCCGGTCCACACGGCCGCCACCTGGAGCTTCTGCCCGTCCAGCTCGGGCAGTTCGACGGTGGGCTTCCGCTGGCCCTGCGGGTCGCCCCCGGACTCCTCGCCCCCGCCGTCACCTCCGCCGCAGGCGGCCGTCAGCGAGAGTGCCAGCGCCGCGGCCAGCGCGGTGCCCGCTCTCAGGGCCCGCGATCGAGTTGTACGGACAGAAGTGCGCATTGCTCACCGTCCCCACTGTGGGCACGGCCGGTCGTCGGACGGCCGCGCCGTACGTCCCGTGTGATCAGTCCTACGCCTGAACACCTTGCCCGGCAAGAGCACTTCACATGTCGACCCGCCGTTCGTGACCGGCTCGTGACCGTACGGCCCGGGCTTCCCCGGGGCGGCGCCCGCCGGGGGTCACATCAGCGAGGGGGGCGCGGGGGCGCCCGCCTCGCGGGCCGCGCGCTCGATCGCGCTGGCGAGCAGCGCCAGATCGGTCGGCCCGTTGCCCAGCTCGCGCACGGGACGGCGGGTGGGCGGATCGCCGGCGCGCGCCCAGTCCAGGGGGACGACCGTCGGGCGCAGGGTCGCCGTCCGGGGTATGCGGCCCGACACCCTGCCCGCCTGGAAGGCGGTCGCCGAGCCGTCCGGCCGGTGCAGCGTCCCGCGCCCCGGCGGCGGCCCCTCGGCCGGGTCGCCGGACCCCAGGGCGACCCGCAGGGCCGCGCCCTGCCCGGCGGCGGTCCGCTCGGTGTGCTCCGGCCGCCCGGTCGCGGCCACCAGGTGCACCCCGAGCCGCGCCCCGTCCCGTGCCACGGCCTCCAGCGCCCGGACCACCGAACCGGCCGCCGGGCGGCCGGGGTTGCCCAGGGCGGGGGCGACCAGCGTGTCGAAGTCGTCGACGAGGACCACCAGCCGGGGGAGCGGGACCGGCGTCCCCGGGGTCCCGGCGGGATCCGGGGCCTCGCCGCGCGCCCGGAGCTTGAGGGCGCCGAGGTCGGCGCCCGCCGCGGGGCCGGTGCCCGGGCCGGGGGCGCCCCCGGCCCGGCGCTGCGCGACCACCCGGGCGGCGCCGCCGCCGACCGGGCCGCCGCCGGCGGCGCGCTGCCGCGTGCGCGAGACCTCCGCCGCGTACGCCTCGTACGGGAGGTCGCCGAGCAGCTCCGCGCGGCGCTTCAGCTCGCCGCCCAGGGCCTGGGCGAACTCCCGCATCCGCACCGGGTCCCCGGCGGAGAGGTACGTCGAGGCGTGCGGCAGGTCGCCGCAGACCCGCAGCCCGTCGCCGTCGCCGTCCACGAGGACGAGGGCCAGCCTGTCCGGGCGCTCCCCGGCGGCCAGCGAGGCGGCGGCCGAACGCAGCAGCTCGGTCTTGCCGGAACCCGCCGCGCCGCCGACCAGGAGAGGGCCGCGGTCGGCCGCGAGATCGGCGGTCACCGGGCCGTGCGGACCCGCGCCGAGGACCACCTCGGCACGCGGGCCGGCGGGTGCGAACGGGCTCCCGGGGCCGCCCGGACCCCCGGGCGCGCCGGCCGCGGCGGGGTCCGCGGGCCCGTCGGCCCAGCGGGCCAGCAGCGCGGCGGGCGTGGCCCGGGCCAGGCCCAGCTCCTCCAGCAGCCGGGAGTTCCGCGGCAGCGGTACGGGACGGGCCGCGGACGGGCCCTCCACCGCGTCCGCCTCGCGCAGCGGCGCCAGCGCCCGGGCGAAGCGCTCGGCCCAGGCGGCCGACACCCCGTCCACGGTCGCGACCGGGGCGTCGGCCGGATCCGTGCCGCGCGCCACCACCCGTACCGCCGTGGCGACGGCGCCGCTGAGCAGGCCGACGGCGCCGCAGGAGCGGAAGGCGGGCGAGGCGGCGGCCGCGGCCTCCAGGGTGACGGCCAGCGGGGAGGTGGGGGTGGCGGCCGGCGCCTCGGCCAGGCAGACCAGGTGGACGCCGGCGGCCGGCCCGTGCGCCGCCAGCCGGGCCAGGGCGTCGCGCGGTTCGGCCGGGCCGGGATCGCCGTCGACCACGGCGACCGTCAGCGGGCCGCGGGGCGCGCCCGGCCGGGCCCCCGGCGCCGGCCCGTCCAGCCGCCGCAGCAGCTCCTCGGTGCGGGCGGCGGCCTGCTCGCGGTCGTACGCCAGCAGCAGGCGGCAGTCCTGGCCGTGCGCCGGACGCAGGTGCGGCAGCCAGCCCAGCCAGGACCAGTCGCCGCTCCCGGTCCCGCTCGGCCCCCCGCCGCGGGGGGCTCGGCCCGGGGCGATCAGCACGATCTCCAGGGCGCCCGGCCCGTGCAGCGCGGCGAGCTGGGCGAGCACCGAGCGCACCAGGGGCAGCAGCCGGGCGCGGGGCCCGGCCAGCCCCAGCGAACCGGTCCGCCGCAGGTCGACCGTCACCGGCACGACGGACCCGGCGGCGCCGCGCGCCGTGCCGAGCCGGACGGCCAGCGCGTCGGGGTGGTCCGTGCCGCGCTCCCACAGCCGGGGGCCGGGACCCAGCGCGGTGAGCAGGATCTCCGACGGGTCGGGCCAGCGCTCCCCGTCCGCCGCGGGCCCGGTGGCCGGGCCGGGCCGTTCCCGCTCCGCCCCGGCCGCGTCCGCCCGGTCCTCCTCCGGCCGCCCTCCGGCGAGCCGCCGCGCCCAGGCCCCCAGGCCCCCGCCGCGCCGGGGCCGCTCGGCGGACGGACCGCCGCGCGGGGGCACGAGCCCGGCGCCGTGGGTGCCGCCGCCGGAGGGGAAGGGGTGGTCGGCGCGGTCGTGCTCGATCTCCTCGGCCGTGCCGGGGCCGCCGGGGACGTACGGGGTGGCCGCCGCGCCGGGTCCGCGTCCCTGCCCGGCGGCCCGCCCGTCCTCTTCCGGCCGGCGGGGCGGGAGCGCCGCGTCGCCCAGCCCGCTGACCGTCTCGGCGGCGGGTGCGGCGGGTGCCGCCGGGGCGGCGGGGCCGCCCGGGAGCCGCCCGCCCGCGCCGGCGCCGTTCGCGGCGATCCGCAGGTGCCCCTCGCCGTCCGGGAGCGCGGGCAGCCCGCCCGGCAGCCCCTCCGCCCCGGCCCGCAGCCGTACGGCGGACTCGCCCAGCCGCAGCGTCGCGCCCGGCGGCAGGGGCACCGGGCGGTCGTGGACGGCCGTGCCGTCGACCGCCGTGCCGTTGGTGGAGGCCAGGTCGGTGACCGTCACCACGCCCGACTCGGCCACGGTGACCATGCAGTGCAGCCGGGAGACGTCCGGGTCGTCCAGTGGTACGTCCGCCTCGGCGGAGCGGCCCACGCGCACCTGCCCGCCCCGCAGCAGATGGACCCCGCCCGCGTCCGGCCCGGCGACGACGTGCAGCCGGGCCCGCGTCCCGGCGGGGGCCAGGCCGTGGCTCCAGGGGGCCGTCGGTCCGTACAGGGACACCACCGCGCCGTCCACCAGCGGCGGCACCCCGAGAAGCTGGCGCCCGGCGTCCAGCCGCTGCGCTCCGGCGAACACCGCCACCGCGTCCCCGGAGCCGGCGGCGGGCGCGGCGCCGGCGGAGGCGGCCGCCGAGGCGAGCGCGCCCGTCACGGCGGAGAGGGCGGTGCCGGGAGGGGCGGTCACCAGCACGTCGCACCCGCTAGCGGTCTGTTCCGCGTGACCGCCGCGCGGTCCGAGGACAGTCAGCCGGATCTGCATCGACATCGGCCCCTTCAGTCCCGTGATGCTGGATGCATCCTCGCACCGACCACTGTCGCCGCGCCCACGATCCTCCATTGAATGATCTTGATTGGTCGGCTGTGCACGCAAATGTGGCCGGTAATTGCCAGTCCTCCGTGCGTTTCGCTCCGGTGCGGACAGCCGTTCGGCCCGCGGAACCGGTCCGGCGGGCGCCCCCGGACCGGGCCGGAACCGCGCCCCGGCAACCGTCCGCCCGCGCGGCGCGTCCGATACGGAAGACGGCCCGAGACGGCCGGGGACGGCCGGGCGCGGGGAGGAGCGCGGGGGAGCGGAAGGCGGGCGGAACGGCCCGGCGAGGCGCGTCCGCACCCCTGTGTCCTGCCGCGCACGGCATTACAGTGGGCCGACGGAGCGCCGTACAGTGGCCGCTCCGGCAGTCCGGAACGAACCAGGGAGCGCATGACGTGCGGCCGGTAGGCAGCAAGTACCTGCTCGAGGAGCCGCTCGGACGCGGCGCCACGGGCACCGTCTGGCGCGCGCGCCAGAGGGAAGCGGCGGGCGCCGAGGCGGCCGTGGCCGGGCACCCCGGTGAGACCGTCGCGATCAAGGTCCTCAAGGAGGAGCTGGCGAACGACCCGGACGTGGTGATGCGCTTCCTGCGCGAGCGCTCCGTCCTGCTCCGCCTGACCCACCCCAACATCGTCCGCACCCGCGACCTGGTGGTCGAGGGCGATCTCCTCGCCCTCGTCATGGACCTGATCGACGGTCCGGACCTGGACCGCTACCTCCGCCGCAACGGCCCCTTCTCGCCGATCGCCGCCGCGCTGCTGACCGCCCAGATCGCCGACGCGCTGGCCGCCAGCCACGCCGACGACGTCGTCCACCGCGACCTCAAGCCCGCCAACGTGCTGCTCGCCGGCTCCGAGGACGACCCCGCGGGCCTGCGGCCGATGCTCACCGACTTCGGCATCGCGCGCCTGGCCGACTCCCCGGGCCTGACCCGCACCCACGAGTTCGTCGGCACCCCCGCGTACGTCGCGCCCGAGTCCGCCGAGGGCCGGCCGCAGACCTCCGCCGTGGACGTCTACGGCGCGGGCATCCTGCTGTACGAGCTGGTCACCGGCCGTCCCCCGTTCGGCGGCGGCACCGCGCTGGAACTCCTCCAGCGCCATCTGACCGAGGAGCCGCAGCGCCCCGGCAACGTGCCCCTGCCGCTGTGGACCGTCATCGAGCGCTGCCTGCGCAAGAACCCCGCGGAGCGGCCCGGCGCCGAGAACCTCGCCCGCGCCCTGCGGACGGTCGCCGAGGGCATCGGGGTGCACGCCACGCCCGCGCAGGCCGAGGCCGCGATGGGCGTCGCCGCGCTGCTGGGCCCCGACCCGTCGCCCACCCCGGTGCCGGGGCAGGCCCCGGCCGGCGCCTCGGACCCCACCCAGGTGCTGCCGACCACGGGCCGCCCCGGCGACGGCGCCCCCGCGTACGACCCCAACGCCGCCACCAGTGTCATGCCGCACACCGGCGGCCCCGGCCAGGGCGGCTCCGGCGAGGGCGCCACCCAGGTCATGCCGCCCGTGCCCCCCGGCCCGCCGTCCGGACAGGGGGACGGGCCGCGGCCCGAGGAGCCGCACCCCTGGCAGACCCAGCTGCGCGCCGCCCGGGACCGCAACGAGCAGACCCAGATCCAGCCGCTCGACCCGGAGCTGGACCCGCTGCGCCGCCGTCCCCAGCGCCGCGCCGCCCCGCAGCCCGCCCAGCCTCCGCAGCAGCCCCAGCCCCAGCCCCAGTCCCGTCCCCAGCCACGGCAGCGCGCCCGCCAGCAGCAGCCGCAGCAGCCGTACGCCCCCGCGCCGCAGCACAGGCCGGAGCCGCGGCCGCGCCGGCACGAGCCCCCGCGCCCGCCCGCGCCGCAACCCGCCCCCCGGCAGCCCCGGCAGCGCAGTGCGAACCCCATGCGCATCCCCGGGCTCGGCTGCCTCAAGGGCTGTCTGTTCATGGTCCTGATCGCCGTCCTGATCTGCGTCCTGGTCTGGAACTTCACCCCGCTGCCCGAGTGGTGGGACCAGGGGCGGCAGTTCTGGGACGACACCAAGAACTGGGTCGGCGACGCGTGGACCTGGGTGACCGAGCTCGGCAACACGGCCGAGGAGCTGCCCACCGACGTCCCCACGGAGATCCCCACGGACGTCCCCGTGAACAACGGGTGACGGGATGACGGGGGACGGTCGCGGCGCCCGGCGAGGGCGGCGACTCAGTGGCTTTGTCGACTTTCGGGACGGATTTCCGTCACGGAGGCGCGGCTTGCCGCCATCCGGGGGGCGCGCCACCCTCCCGGACGCGTAGTTTTGTCGCCATGTCACGGAAGATCGGCAGTCGGTACACCGCCCACCAGATCCTGGGCCGCGGAAGCGCCGGCACGGTGTGGCTGGGCGAGGGGCCGCAGGGCCCCGTCGCCGTCAAGCTGCTGCGCGAGGACCTCGCCTCGGACCAGGAGCTGGTGGGCCGCTTCGTCCAGGAGCGCACCGCGCTGCTCGCCCTCGACCACCCGCGCGTCGTCGGCGTGCGCGACCTGGTGGTCGACGGAAACGACCTCGCCCTCGTCATGGACCTGGTGCGCGGCACCGACCTGCGCACCCGGCTGGAGCGCGAGCGCCGCCTCGCCCCGCAGGTCGCCGTCGCCATCGCCGCCGACGTCGCCGACGCGCTGGCCGCCGCCCACGCGGCCGGGATCGTGCACCGGGACGTCAAGCCCGAGAACGTCCTCCTCGACGTCCACGCCCCGGCCGGCCCCGGCGGCGCGCCGCCCGCGCTGCTCACCGACTTCGGCATCGCCAAGCTGATCGACGCGCCCAGCCGGGGCGGCGGCAGCAAGGTCGTCGGCACCCCCGACTACGTCGCCCCCGAGATCGTCGAGGGCCTGCCGCCGCGCGCCTCCGTCGACGTCTACGCCCTGGCCACGGTGCTGTACGAGCTGCTCGCCGGCTTCACGCCCTTCGGCGGCGGCCACCCCGGCGCCGTGCTGCGCCGCCACGTCACCGAGCGCGTCGCCCCGCTGCCCGGCATCCCGGACGAGCTGTGGCAGCTGATCAACCAGTGCCTGGCCAAGGCCCCCGCCTCCCGGCTGCGCGCCTCCGAGGCGGCCGCGCGGCTGCGGGAACTGCTCCCGTCGCTGGCCGGCCACCCGCCGCTCGACATCGACGAGCCCGAACCGGAGTCCGACGCCTACGGGGAGCAGGGGGCGTACGGACCGTACGGCGACCGTCCCGCGTACGACGGCGAGCCGTACGACACGCCCGCCCGCGGCGCCGTCCCGCTCGTCCACGGCGGGCCCGCTCCCGACTCCACCCGGGACACCCACACCAGCATGCGCGTCCCCGGCGCGGACGAACTGGCGGGCGGCGCCCACGGCACCGCCCGCGCGCCCCGCACCCCGGGCAGTCCCCGCGCCGGTTCCGCCCGCCACCGGGCGGCCGAGCGCCGCCGCCGCGTCAGGCTGGGCGTCACGGCCACCGCCGTCGCCGCCGCGCTCGGCGTCGGCGGCTGGCTGGCCCTGGCCGACGGCGGCGGCGAGGGCGAGGGCGGTCCTACGGCCCCGTCGCAGAGCGAGGAGGACCGGCCGGAGGAGCCCTGAGGGGCACCCGGGGGACCCGGCTCCCGACGCGGAGTGCCGGCCCGGTTACCGGCCGGTCGGTCCGCGGCCGACGGGGCGGCGGCAAAGGTTCCCGCAACCGTTAGTCTGGAGGGCGTGGCAGTCGTCGACGTATCCGAAGCACTGAAGTCCCTCACCTCCACCATGGAGTCGATCGAGGCCGTCCTGGACCTCGAGAAGCTGAGGGCCGAGATCGCCGTGCTCGAAGAGCAGGCGGCGGACCCGGCCCTGTGGAACGACACCGAGAACGCCCAGCGGGTCACCAGCAAGCTGTCCCTGCTCCAGGCGCAGGTCCGCAGGGTGGAGGAGCTGCACGGCCGGATCGACGACCTCGAGATCATGTTCGAGCTCGCCGACTCCGAGGACGACGCCGACGCCCGCGCCGAGGCGGAGAACGAGCTGCGGTCCGTTCAGAAGGCCGTGGACGAGCTGGAGGTGCGCACCCTCCTCTCCGGCGAGTACGACCCCCGCGAGGCCATGGTCAGCGTCCGCGCGGAGGCCGGCGGCGTGGACGCCGCCGACTTCGCCGAGCAGCTGATGCGCATGTACCTGCGCTGGGCCGAGCGCAAGGGCTACCCGACCGAGGTCCTGGACACCTCGTACGCCGAGGAGGCGGGCATCAAGTCCGCCACCTTCTCCGTCAAGGCCCCCTACGCCTACGGCACCCTCTCGGTGGAGCAGGGCACCCACCGCATGGTGCGCATCTCGCCCTTCGACAACCAGGGCCGCCGCCAGACGTCCTTCGCGGGCGTCGAGGTGATGCCGGTGGTGGAGCAGACCGACCACATCGAGATCCCCGAGAACGAGATCCGCATCGACGTCTTCCGCTCCTCCGGCCCCGGCGGCCAGTCGGTCAACACCACCGACTCCGCGGTCCGGATGACGCACCTCCCGACCGGCATCGTCGTCTCCTGCCAGAACGAGAAGTCCCAGATCCAGAACCGCGCCGCCGCCATGCGCGTCCTCCAGGCCCGGCTCCTGGCGCACCGCCGGGCGGAGGAGCAGGCCAAGATGGACGCCCTCAAGAGCGACGGCGGCAACTCCTGGGGCAACCAGATGCGTTCGTACGTCCTCCAGCCGTACCAGATGGTCAAGGACCTGCGCACCGAGCACGAGGTCGGCAACCCCCAGGCCGTCCTCGACGGCGACATCGACGGCTTCCTGGAGGCGGGCATCCGCTGGCGCAAGCAGCAGGAGCAGCAGAGCGCCGGCTGATCCGGGCCCGCCCCCGGCGGCCGGTCCGCCGGAAGTCCCCGCTCCCGTGTGTCGGTTGTGTCACAACCCCGCCCGCCGGGGTCCCAACTACCCGCTCACCGCGGACATTTCGGATGGGTCCGGCTTGACGGCGGTGTCGGGGCTGGGAAAGCATGCGGGCTGGCACGCGCGTGTTCGGGGCGCGTAGGTACGGGGGTGGACAGAGCCCGACCGACGATCGGTCGCCGGCTCGGCACGACGGACCCCGGCACGCAGGAAGCTCCGCACGGCTGCCCCACTGACGAAGACAACTACTGGGGGTAGTTGGCATATGACCAATTCCAAGACGCGGGTGCGCGTCGCGAGGGTCGCCGCTGGCGCGGTCTTCCTCGCCGGTGTGTCGCTGACGGCCGTCGGCACGGCCTCGGCCCTGGAGCTGACCGCCGCCGTCCAGACCGGCGAGACCGAGGGCGGTGACAACGCAGGGGCGGCCTCGATCTCCACCGGCGGTGCCTCCGGCGAGACGTCCGGTGTCGACCAGGGGCAGACCACCACGGGTGAGACGACCACCGGTGAGACCACCACGGGTGAGACCACCACGGGTGAGACGACCACCGGTGAGACCACCACGGGTGAGACCACCACGGGTGAGACGACCACCGGTGAGACCACCACGGGTGAGACCACCACCGGCGAGACGACCGGCCAGCCCACCACCGGTGGCAACACCAGCAACGGCACCAACGGCAACTCCGGTGGCAACACCAGCAACGGCTCCAACGGCACGTCCGGTGGCAGCACCAGCAGCGGCACCAACGGCACCTCCGGTGGCGACACCGGTTCCACCGGCGGTGACTCCGGGGGCTCCACCGGCGGTGACACCGGAGGCTCCACCGGCGGTACCGGGGGCTCCACCGGCGGTACCGGCGGTCCCGAGGATGAGAACCCGCAGACCTGCGTGCTGGACGAGTCCAGCGTGGACTGCGGCGACGGCACCGACACCGACTCGGTCGGCACCAAGCCGATCAGCCAGGAGGCGCCGAAGGAGGAGCTGGCCGAGACCGGCGCCGCCGAGACGACCTTCCTGCTGGTCGGCGCGGCCACGATGATCGCCGGTGGTGTCGGCTTCCGCCTGATGCCGCGCCTGGCGAGCCGCCGTACGGCCGCCTGAACGATCCGCGCGGCGCCGCGCACGCGTGATGGCGCGTGACGGCGCACACGCGGCGAGGGCCCGGGACGCACGGCGTCCCGGGCCCTCGTATGCCGGCGGGGGTGTTGTCGGCCTGTGTGTCGGCCGTGGGCGGCCCGTACGGCGCTACACGGCGGCCTGGTGCGCCAGCAGGGCCACGGCGATCAGGGTCAGCAGCAGTGCCGCCAGCGCCCCCGGGGAGAGGGAGCCCAGCGAGAACGGTCCGTTCTCCTGGTGCAGCCGCTCACGGTGCGCGCGGCACACCGGGCAACGGCCCTCACTCACCGGCCCTGCGCAGTTGGCGCACACCAGTCGGTCGCACGTCATGCGATGTCCTCCTTATGTAGCGCCAACGCCGCCGGGCGGCCTTCTGTTCCCACCTCCGCCCCTGGAGCCGGAAGCTCTGCCTCCACTGTGCCAGCACCGGGCCCGGAGCGCAGAAAGTCATGGCCAATGCCTGGTTTATGCCTGATGCCCCCGTGACCAAAACCACCAACCCCGGACGGCGACTGCGGACCTCGCGCCGATTCGCGTAGGGTCACCACACCGACGGGGAACCACTCCGCGGCTTCCGCTGCCCCTACCCAGGTCGACGTGGTGTAAATCCGTGATCCGATTCGACAACGTCTCGAAGTTCTACCCCAAGCAGAACCGCCCCGCCCTCCACGATGTCTCGCTGGAGGTCGAGCGCGGCGAGTTCGTCTTCCTGGTGGGCTCCTCCGGCTCCGGCAAGTCCACCTTCCTGCGGCTGATCCTCCGGGAGGAGCGCACCAGCCACGGCCAGGTCCACGTCCTCGGAAAGGACCTCGCCCGCCTGTCCAACTGGAAGGTGCCGCAGATGCGCCGCCAGATCGGCACCGTCTTCCAGGACTTCCGGCTGCTCCCCAACAAGACGGTCGGGGAGAACGTCGCCTTCGCCCTGGAGGTGATCGGCCGCTCGCGCGGCGACATCCGCAAGTCCGTCCCCCAGGTGCTCGACCTGGTCGGCCTGACGGGCAAGGAGGACCGGATGCCCGGCGAGCTGTCCGGCGGTGAGCAGCAGCGCGTGGCCATCGCCCGCGCGTTCGTCAACAAGCCGAAGCTGCTGATCGCCGACGAGCCCACCGGCAACCTCGACCCGCAGACGTCCGTCGGCATCATGAAGCTGCTGGACCGCATCAACCGCACCGGGGCGACCGTGGTCATGGCCACCCACGACCAGCAGATCGTCGACCAGATGCGCAAGCGCGTGATCGAACTAGAAAAGGGCCGTCTCGTGCGCGACCAGTCGCGCGGTGTCTACGGCTACCAGCACTGAAAGGACGCCATGCGCGCCCAGTTCGTACTGTCGGAGATCGGCGTCGGTCTCCGCCGCAACCTCACGATGACCTTCGCGGTGATCGTCTCCGTCGCCCTGTCGCTGGCCCTGCTCGGCGGTGCGCTGCTCGCCCGCGAACAGGTCAACAGCATGAAGGGGTTCTGGTACGACAAGGTCCAGGTGTCGATCTACCTCTGCAACGAGAACGACGCCGAGTCCGACCCCAACTGCACCAGGGGGGCGGTCACCGCGCAGCAGAAGCGCCAGATCAAGGCGGACCTCGACAAGCTCGACATAGTCGAAACGGTCTACCACGAGTCCGCCGAACAGGCGTACAAGCACTACCAGGAGCAGTTCAGGGACTCCCCGCTGGCCGACTCGCTGACCCCGGACCAGATGCAGGAGTCCTACCGCGTCAAGCTGAAGGACCCCACCAAGTTCGAGGTCATCAGCACCGCCTTCTCCGGCCGCGAGGGCGTCCAGGAGGTCCAGGACCAGCGGAACCTGCTGGAGAACCTCTTCCGGATGCTCAACGGCATGAACTGGGCGGCGATAGGGCTGATGGGCCTGATGCTGGTCGTCGCCCTGCTGCTGATCGTCAACACCGTGCGGGTGGCGGCGTTCAGCAGGCGCCGCGAGACGGGGATCATGCGGCTGGTGGGCGCCTCCAGCTTCTACATCCAGATGCCGTTCATCGCGGAGGCCGCGTTCGCGGGCCTGCTGGGCGCCTTCGGCGCGACCGTGCTGCTGGTGGTCGGCCGCTACTTCCTCATCGACGCCGGCCTGTCGCTGGCCGAGCAGATGCCGCTGATCAACTTCATCGGCTGGGACGCGCTGTTGAAGGTGCTCCCGCTGGTCTTCGTGGTCGGCGTGCTGATGCCCGCACTGGCCGCCTTCATCACGCTGCGTAAGTACCTGAAGGTGTGACGGAGGCGCGACCCGGGGGCGCCCGGGGGCCGTTGTGACGCCCCCGGGCACGCTCCGGGTGTGACGAAGGACGCGGCGGTCGTCCGTGCAACCTCCCGTGCGACGCCCACCCGTGTCCTAGACTCCGCAGCATGTCGGGTCCGTCGAAGTTCGCTCCCCACGGCTCCGCCCGGACCGCGGGCCGGCCCGCGGACGGCGGGCACCGGCCCCACCGCGTCCTCCGCGGGGCCGGGCTGACCCTGGTCTTCGTGACCGTCCTGGCGACCGGGGCCGTCACCGAATCGTGGGGTGGCGTCACCGAGAGTGACGCGTCGCCGGTGAGTCCCCGGCTGTCCCGCACGGGGGCGCAGGAGAGCGCCTCCGGGCACGAGGACGCCGCGTACGACGCCGAGGAGCTGGTCAGCCGCAGCGGCGACCGCTGGGCCGCCGCGTACACCGCCCGCGAGTACGAGGGGCTCCGCAGGGCCCTGGACGGCGAGTACGTGGGCGTGGGCGTCTCCGTGCGCCGCACGGGCGGCGACCGGGTCGAGGTGGCCCGCGTCCAGCCCGGGAGCCCCGCCGCCGAGGCGGGCGTACGCGCCGGGGACCGGCTGGTCACCGTCGACGGCACCGCGACCGGCGGCCGCCCCGTCACCGACGTCGTGGCCCTGCTGCGTGGCGGCGCGCCGGGGGAGGCGGCGCCGCCCGGCAGCCGGGTCGTCCTCGGCCTCGACCGCGACGGCCGGCGCTGGGAGGAGGGGCTCGAGCGGGCCCGGCTCGGCGTCGAGACCGTCACCGTCGTCCCCCTGGACGACGGCTCCACCGGGACCGGCGCCACCCGCGTCAGGATCGACTCGTTCACCAAGGGGTCCGGCGAACAGGTGCGGCGCGCGGTCGACGGACTTCCCCCGGACGAGGGAATCCTGCTCGACCTGCGCGGCAACCCCGGCGGCCTGGTCGCGGAGGCCGCCGGCGCGGCCTCCGCCTTCCTCGACGGCGGCCTGGTCGCCACCTACGGGAACGGCGACACCCGCCGCGCGCTGTACGCCGAGCCCGGCGGCAACACCGAGTCGCCCCTGGTGGTGCTGGTCGACGGCGGCACGATGAGCGCCGCCGAACTGCTGGCGGGCGCCCTCCAGGACCGCGGCCGGGCGGTCGTCGTCGGCACCCGCACCTTCGGCAAGGGCTCGGTGCAGGTGCCGGAGGAGCAGCCGGACGGCTCGGTCGCCGAGCTGACCGTCGGCCACTACGCCACCCCCGCCGGACGCATCCTCGAGGAGGAGGGGCTGGCCCCGGACCTGGTGGTGCGGCCGGGGCAGGACGCGCAGGAGGAGGCCCGCACGGTATTGAGTGGCCTCGCCACCCGGTCGTAGTGGGAGAATGGCCTGGCTATGGCTAAAGAGACGGGGCGCAAACTCATCGCGCAGAACAAGAAGGCGCGGCACGACTACCTCATCCTCGACACCTACGAGTGCGGGCTGGTGCTGACCGGCACCGAGGTGAAGTCGCTGCGGCAGGGGCGGGCGTCGCTGGTGGACGGCTTCGCCCAGCTCGACGGCGGTGAGGCGTGGCTGCACAACGTCCACATCCCGGAGTACAGCCAGGGGACGTGGACCAACCACAGCGCGCGGCGCAAGCGGAAGCTGCTGATGCACCGCGAGGAGATCGACAAGCTGATCGGCAAGCTCCAGGAGACGGGTCTGACGCTGGTCCCCCTCCAGCTCTACTTCAAGGACGGCCGGGCGAAGGTCGAGGTCGCGCTGGCGCGGGGCAAGAAGGAGTACGACAAGCGGCAGACCCTGCGGGAGAAGCAGGACCGCCGCGAGGCCGAGCGCGCGGTCTCGGCGGCCCGCCGCCGCCAGCGGGCCTGACGGCCCGCCCGCCACGGCGGTCGCCGCCCCCTCGCGCGCCGCGGGGAGGCACCGCGCGCCCCCGGGAACAATCCGGGGGCGGGCGCCGTTGGACTGTGTGTACGAGGCCGGAGCGGATCGGCCGGGCGGCTCCCCGGAGACGGGGAACGCGCTGGCAGACCACCGCGTCGACCCGTACAATGGCACCAGCGCCGTCCGGCTCCGGCCGGGCGAGCTTGTCAAATGAACATGGGGATGATCGGTTTCGACAGCGGCTGTTGAAGCAGGGGAAGCGAGCCGAGGAACGCGGCAATGATCTCGTTAACCATCTGCCGCAAAAAAATAATCGCCAACACCAAGCGCGATTCCTTCGCCCTCGCTGCCTGAGCAGCGACTCGCGAAGTGTCAGCCCAGGGGCGTTCCCGCCCTGGATCCTGGCATCAGCTAGGGAACTCCACCGTTAACCCCGGTCACGGGGGCTGACGGGACATCAAACAGTGACTGGGCCTGTCGGCGGCTTGTCCGCGTGACCGCCGGGGCCGAGAAAATCACAGCGGACTGCGCTCGGAGAAGCCCTGGTTCTGCACCGTTGGACGCGGGTTCGATTCCCGCCATCTCCACTCACCCCATGGGTCGAAGGCCCCGCCGTCCTCGGACGGCGGGGCCTTCGCCATGTCTCACGCCTGCCTCATGCCTGTCCCACGCCTGCCTCACGCCTGTCTGACACCTGCCTCGCGCCTGCCCCGCGCCGCCCTCCGTCCCGGAGCCGCGGCCAGTGCCGTGGCCGCGGCGAGCGCGGCGGCCACCGGCGGCACCGCGTACCCCCACGAGCCGCCCAGGTGCTCCGCCGCCCAGCCGCCCGCCGCCGAACCGGCGGCCACGCCGCCCAGCAGCGCGGTGACGGCCAGGGTCATGCCCTCGTTCAGCCGGCCGGGCGGGGTGAGCCGCTGGACCAGCGTCATGCCGGTGACCATCGTCGGGGCCGTCGCCATCCCGGCGACCAGCAGCGCGGGGGCCAGCACCAGCAGACTGCCGGCGGCCGAGGCGAGCAGCGGCAGCGTCATCAGGGCGGCCATCGCTCCCACGCACACCGCGAAGCGCTGCCGCACCGATCCTCCGAGGCGCAGGGCGCCGAAGGCGAGCCCCGCCGCTCCCGAGCCCAGCGCCTGGAGGGCCAGGACGGCCCCCGCCGCGCCCTGGTGGCCCAGCCCGTCGGCGTACGCGACCGTCACCACCTCCAGCGCGCCGAAGACCGCGCCGGTGGCGAGGAAGGCGGCCAGCAGCGGGGGCAGGCCCGGGGTGCGCAGCGGCGCGGCCGTGCGGGCGGCGCCGTCGTGCGGCACGACGGGCGGTTCGGTGCGGCGCTGGGCGGCGAACAGCAGGGTGCCGGCCAGCATCAGGACCACGGCGGTCAGGGTGCCCGCCTCGGGGAAGAGCGAGACGCACAGGACGGTGGCCAGGACCGGGCCGAGCATGAAGCACAGTTCGTCCAGGGCCTGCTCGAAGGAGTTGGCGGTGTGCCGCGCGGCCTCGGCCTCCGGGGAGGGACCGCGGTACAGGTGCGCCCAGCGGGCCCGCGCCATGCCCCCGGTGTTGGGGGCGGTGGAGCCGGCCGCGTGGGCGGCGAACAGCGTCCAGTCGGGGGCGTCGTACCGCACGCACAGCAGCAGCGCCAGCGAGCCCGCCGCGGCGAGGAAGGCGGCCGGTACGGCGATCCGGGCCTGTCCGCGGCGGTCCACCAGCCGGGCGATCAGCGGCGCCAGGACGGCGGTGGCGACCAGTCCGGTGGCGGTCACGGCCCCGGCGAGGGCGTACGAGCCGCGAGTGGTGGCGATCATGACGACCGCGCTGATGCCGAACATCCCCATCGGCAGCCGTGCGAGGAAGCCCGCGAAGGCGAAGGCCCGCGTCCCGGGCGGGGCGAACAGGCGCGCGTAGGGCGCGAGCCAGCGGATGTGCGTGGCGCGGCCTCCGGGGCGAGCGCCTTTCCGTGCGCCTCCGGGCCGTGCGGTGGCCGGGGTCCCGCCGTCCGGCACGGGCGGCGCGTCGGAGTCGGTACGGGGGCGGGAGCGGTCGGGTCCGGCGGCGGATTTCGGCATGTACACACCGTGAGGCAGGCGTGTGTGGGGCGTCCAACACCTGGTCGCTGGTCATTCACGCACATTCGTTGTCACCATGGGGCGTGCCCCGAGACACCGACCCCCGGCTGCTGCGCGCCTTCGCCGCCGTCGCCGGCGAACTGAACTTCACCCGTGCCGCCGCCCGGATGTTCGTCGCCCAGCAGTCGCTGAGCCGCGACATACGGCGGCTGGAGGACCAGCTCGGCACCGTGCTGTTCGTCCGCACCACCCGGCGCGTGGCCCTGACGCCCGAGGGGGAGCGGCTGCTGCCGTACGCCCGGCGGGTGCTCGCGGCGCACGACGAGCTGAACGCCGCCGCCGTACGCGACGAGCGCCCCCTGCTCGTCGACGTCGGCGCCCCGGTCGCCACCGGTCAGCAGGTGCTGGACGAGGCCCGGCGGCTGGCGCCCGAGCTGGAGTTCGTCGCCCGCTACCACAGCGGGCTGACCGGCGCCGCCGCGGAGATCGCCGGCGGGCGGCTCGACGTCTCCTTCGGCCGGGTCGCCGGTCTGGAGCCGGCCGTGCTGGCCGTGCTCGACCACCGGCTGATCCGCTACGAGCGGCTCGCCGTGCTGCTCCCGCAGGACCACCGGCTGGCCCGGCTGCCCCGGGTGCCGCTGGACGCGCTGGCGGGGGAGACGCTGTACGCGGGGGCGGGCAACCCGGAGACCGCCGAGTGGACCGACTACGCCCGTCACCTCTTCGAGGGCCGCGGCATCGGGCTCGCCGCGCCGTTCCCGAGGATCGAGGGAGAGGCGGAGTTCGCCCGGGTCGTCCGCAGGCGGGGCTGGTCGGTGCTGGCCAGTGAGGTCTTCACCGCGGTGCCGGGCATGGCCCTGCGCCCGCTCGTCGACCCGGTGCCGCTCTCGCCGGTCTCCATGGTGTGGCGGCGCGGCCTGCGCCATCCGGGACTGGACGCGCTCCAGGCGTCCGTGCGGCGGCTGGCGGACGCGGGCCGCTGGCGGGAGCGGCCCTACGGCTCCTGGCTGCCGGAGCCGGACGCCCGGGTCCTGGGCGCGGCCCCGCCGTCGGCGCGCTGAAGTCCCTGGCCGAAAAGCACCGTTACCTTCCCTCTCGAAACGGCGCATACGGGAGACATCGGACGACGCCCTTCGATGCGGGGGACGATGCGCTCGGCCGGGCCGGTCCCGGCCCGGCGACACGCATCCGGCGGTTTCGCCCGGCACGCCCCGATCGAACGGCCGAATGCGGGGGGCGCGGGCGGTCAGCGGGCGGCGGGCGATGAGTTCAGGACAGTTCCGGGGGCACGCGGAGCGGTCGCCGAGGGCTCACACGCGCCCTGGCCCCCGCGTGAGAGCAAGGTTGCGCGGAGGTCACCTGGGGGCACCGGGGCGAAACGCGCCGTCCATAGCGTCGGGAACCGACATCCGACACCGTGGAGGCGCCATGACCGCTCCGACGACCGCACGCGGCAGGGGCCGCTGGATCGAGCACTGGGACCCGGAGGACGAGGGCTTCTGGGAGCGGGAGGGCCGCCGCGTCGCCCGGCGCAACCTCGCCCTGTCGGTGGTCTCCGAGCACATCGGGTTCTCCGTGTGGAGCATGTTCTCGGTGCTCGCCCTGTTCATGGGCCCCGAGTACGGCATCGACCCGGCCGGGAAGTTCTTCCTGGTCGCCGTCGCCTCCCTGGTCGGCGCCGCGCTGCGGGTGCCCTACGGCTTCGCGGTCGCCCGCTTCGGCGGCCGCAACTGGACGGTGATCAGCGCGGCGATGCTGCTGGTGCCCACCGCCGCCCTCCTCGTGGTCATGGAACCGGGCACGTCGTACACCACCTTCATGCTGGTGGCGGTCCTCACCGGCGTCGGCGGCGCCAACTTCGCCTCCTCCATGACCAACATCAACAGCTTCTACCCGCTGCGGCTGAAGGGCTGGGCCCTGGGGATGAACGCGGGCGGCGGCAACATCGGCGTCGCCGTCGTCCAGCTCGCCGGCCTGCTGATCATCGCCGTCGCCGGATCCGCGCAGCCCAGGCTGCTGCTCGCCGCCTACCTGCCGCTGATCGTCGCCGCCACCGTCCTCAGCGCGCGGTACATGGACAACCTCGGCCCCGTCCGCAACGACACCGGCGCGGCGAAGGAGGCCGCGCGCGACCGCCACACCTGGATCATGGCGTTCCTCTACATCGGCACCTTCGGCTCGTTCATCGGCTACGGCTTCGCCTTCGGCCTGGTGCTCCAGAACCAGTTCGGCCGCACCCCCCTCCAGGCCGCCTCCCTCACCTTCATCGGACCGCTGCTGGGCTCGCTGATCCGCCCCGTCGGCGGGCGGCTCGCCGACCGGCTCGGCGGCGCCCGCGTCACGCTGTGGAACTTCGCGGCCATGACGGTCGCGGTCGCCTTCATCGTCGCCGCGTCGACGCGGGAGTCGCTGCCGCTGTTCATCGCCTCCTTCATCGTCCTGTTCGTGCTCACCGGGCTGGGCAACGGCTCGACGTTCAAGATGATCCCGGGCATCTTCCAGGCCAAGGCCCACGCCATGGGCCTGACCGGGGAGGCGGCCGCCGTCCGCGCCCGCCGGCTGTCGGGCGCCTCCATGGCCCTGATCGGGGCGGTCGGCGGGTTCGGCGGCCTGGGCATCAACATGGCCCTGCGCCAGTCCTTCCTGACCTCCGGCACCGGCACCGGGGCCTTCGTCGTCTTCCTCGGCTACTACGTGGCCTGCGCGGCGGTGACCTGGGCCGTATACCTGCGGCGCACCGCCTCCGCGCCCGCCGCCGCCACCGCGCCCGGCGGGGACCGCACGGCGGCGGGCGAAACGCGGGAGCGCCCCGCCTACGCGGAGGTGTGAGCGGCCGGGGCGGGGAGGCCCGGACACAATGCCCGTAACACCGGGGAAACCACGGCGAACCGAGCCCGTCACGCATCCTTGACAGGCTCGGTCCGCCCACGGCCGTACGGACACGGCTGTACGGCCCGGCCCGGGCGAACCCGTACGGACGACTGCGGACGAGGACCACATGCACCAGGTCGGACCACTGGAAGGCTTCACCGTCGGCGTCACCGCCGCCCGGCGCGCCGACGAACTGGGCGCGCTGCTGGAGCGGCGCGGCGCGGCGGTGCTGCACGCGCCGGCCCTGCGCATCGTGCCGCTGGCCGACGACGGCGAACTGCTCGGCGCGACCGAGGCGCTGCTCGACCACGCCCCCGACACGGTGGTGGCCACCACCGCCATCGGCTTCCGCGGCTGGGTGGAGGCCGCCGACGGCTGGGGCCTGGGCGAGCGGCTGCGGACCGCGCTGGGCGGGGTGGAACTGCTCGCCCGCGGCCCCAAGGTGCGCGGCGCGGTACGGGCCGCGGGGCTGACCGAGGCCTGGTCGCCGCCGTCGGAGTCGCTGGCCGAGGTCCTGGACCGGCTGCTGGCCGAGGGGGTCGACGGCCGCCGGATCGCCGTCCAGCTCCACGGCGAGCCGCTGCCCGGCTTCGTCGAGGCGCTGCGCGAGGCGGGGGCGGAGGTCGTGGGCGTCCCCGTCTACCGCTGGCTGCCCCCGGAGGACATCGCCCCCGTGGACCGGCTGATCGACGCCGTGCTGGCCCGCGCCGTGGACGCGGTCACCTTCACCTCCGCCCCCGCGGCGGCCTCCCTGCTGGAGCGCGCGGAGCGGCGCGGCCTGCGGGACGGGCTGCTGGAGGCGCTGCGGCACGAGGTGCTGGCCGCCTGCGTGGGCCCGGTCACCGCGCTGCCGCTGACCGCGCACGACGTACCGGTGGTGCGGCCCGAGCGCTTCCGGCTCGGACCGCTGGTCCAGTTGCTCTGCCGCGAACTGCCCGCCCGCGCGACCGCCCTGCCCGTCGCCGGGCGGCGGCTGGAGATCCGGGGCCACGCGGCGGTCGTGGACGGCGAGCTGCGGCCCGTACCGCCCGCCGGGATGGCCCTGCTGCGGGCCCTGGCCCGGCGGCCCGGCTGGGTGGTCTCCCGCGCCGACCTGCTGCGCGCCCTGCCCGGCGCGGGGCGCGACGAGCACGCCGTGGAGACGGCGATGGCGCGGCTGCGCTCGGCCCTCGGCGGGCCCCGGATGATCCAGACGGTGGTCAAGCGCGGCTACCGGCTGGCCTTCGACCCCTCGGGCGGCTCGGCGGACGGGACCGGGGGCGGGACCGCGGGGGAGGCGGAGGGGGCGGAGCACACCAGGGAACACCCCGCGGAGCACCCCACCGAGCACCCCACCGAGCACCCCGCCGGGGGCTGAACGCCCGGCCTGCACCGTCCGTGTCCCCCGACGGGAGCGGTTTCGCCGATTCCGCAGAGGACCCGGGGACACGTCGACGGGGAGGACGGTGTGCGCGAGGACGCCGCCGTGACGACCGACCGCGACCACACCCACGTGTGCGGGAGGGACCGGACGAGGAACTGATGCGGGTGCTGTACCGCGAGCACGCCGGCCCGCTGCTCGCGTGCGTACTCCGGCTCGTCGCCGGGGACCGGCACCGCGCCGGGGACGTCGTGCGGGAGACCCGGCTGCGCGCCTGGCGCGACGCGCACCGGCCGGGCCCCGGCCGGGGGCCGCGGGGACACCCCGCTCCACACGGTCGGCGGCACCGGGACCGACCGCTCCGACACCGAGCGGTTCGAGGTCCGCACCCCGGACGGACGGCACCCGGTGACGCTCCCGGCGGCGTGAGCGCCGCCCGCTCCCGGGAGGCGTGGCGCTTCCGTGCCGGGTTCGTGCCGCTTCCGTGCCGCTTCCGTGCCCGTTCCGCGCGTGCGCTCCACCGTCCCCGTCGCGTACGGTGGACGGCTGCCCTGAGTACACCAGAAGGGGGCCGTGCGTTGGGAGCGCAGGACACAGTGCCGCCGGCGGAGCGGACCGCCGACGACAGCCGCGGCGACGACCGGCCCGCCGGCCGGAGCGACGGCCGGAGCGACGGCCGCCGGGAGGTTCACGACGGCATACGGGAGCGGGAGATCCGCGGGGAGCAGGAGCACCTCGACACGGTCTACCGGCGCCTCGAGGAGAAGATCCACGAGGCGGAGTTCCTCATGGCGGACGCCGCCAAGCGCGCCCAGGTCGGCACGCCGGGGGCGCTCGCCGAGCGGGACGCGCAGGTCTTCCGCGCCGGCGTGCACCTCAACCGGCTCAACAGCGAGTTCGAGGACTTCCTCTTCGGCCGCGTCGACCTGCTGCTGGGCAAGGACGGCGAGCGCGGGCCGGACGGCGCGTACACCTCCGTCGAGCCCGCCGACGACGCGGTGCGCCCCGACGGCGCCGGCGGCGCCGTCGCGGACATCGCCGAGACCCTGCACATCGGGCGGCTCGGCGTGCTCGACGCCGACTACACCCCGCTGGTCATCGACTGGCGCGCCCCGGCCGCCGCGCC
Organism: Streptomyces sp. DH37; assembly: GCF_029813835.1. Lineage (GTDB taxonomy): Bacteria > Actinomycetota > Actinomycetes > Streptomycetales > Streptomycetaceae > Streptomyces. The sequence goes on along the minus strand of NZ_JARVKV010000044.1, from coordinate 2,090 downwards.
CTTCTACCGGGCCACCCCCGTGGCGCCGGGCCGGGTGGTGCGGCGCCGGGTGATCCGCAGCCGGGGCCGGAAGGTGCTGGGCGTGGAGGACGACCTGCTGCGCCCGGAGCTGACCGCCCACCTGGACGGGCGGGAGCTCGCGGTGGTCGGCGACGGCGCCCTGATGGCGGCGCTGGGCCGGGCCCGGAGCCACTCCATGCGCGACATCGTCGCCTCCATCCAGGCCGAGCAGGACGAGGTGATCCGGGCCCCCGCCGCCTCCGTCACCGAGGTCGAGGGCGGGCCCGGCACGGGCAAGACGGCCGTCGCGCTGCACCGCGCCGCGTACCTCCTCTACCAGGACCGGCGGCGCTACGCGGGCGGCATCCTCATCGTGAGCCCCACCCCGCTGCTGGTGTCGTACACCGAGGGCGTGCTGCCGTCCCTGGGCGAGGAGGGCCAGGTCGCGATCCGCGCGCTGGGCTCGCTGGTGGAGGGTGCGGAGGCCGACGCCTACGACGAGCAGGCCGTCGCCCGCGTCAAGGGCTCCTCCCGCATGGTGAGGGTGCTGCGCAGGGCGGCGCGCGGCGCGCTGGAGCTGGGGGAGGCCCCCGAACGGCTGCGGGTGGTCGCCCTCGGCGCGCGCCTGGAGCTGGACGCCGACGACCTGCGCCGCGTCCGCGAGCAGGCCCTCGCCGGCACCGCGCCGGTCAACCTGCTGCGCCCGCGCGCCCGGCGGCTGCTGCTGGACGCGCTGTGGGAGCGCTCCGGCGCCGGGCGGCGGCACACCGATCCCGAACTGGCCGCCGAGGCGCGCCAGGGCTTCGACGAGGACGTCTCCACCGAGGTCGACTTCACCGGCTTCCTCGACGCCTGGTGGCCCGAGCTGACCCCGCGCCGCGTGCTGGCCGCCATGGGCGACGAGAGGCGGCTGGCCCGCTGGGCACGCCGCGTCCTCCAGCCGCGCGAGGTGCGCAGGCTGGCGCGCTCGCTGTCCCGGCTGGACGCCGACGGCTCCGGTCCGCTCTCCGCGCACGACGTGGCGCTCCTGGACGAGCTGCGGGTCCTGCTCGGCGCCCCCGCCCGCCCCCGCAGGAGGGAGGTGGACCCGCTGGACCAGCTCACCGGCCTGGAGGAGCTGAGGACCTACGCGGACCGTACCGCCGGCCGCTCCGCCGCCCGCGCCGAGCGGCCCGACGAGGAGCGCACCGACTACGCGCACGTCATCGTCGACGAGGCGCAGGACCTCACCCCCATGCAGTGGCGGATGGTCGGCCGCCGCGGCCGCCACGCCACGTGGACGGTCGTCGGCGACCCGGCGCAGAGCTCCTGGTCCGATCCGGAGGAGGCCGCCGCCGCCCGCGACGAGGCGCTGGGCACCCGTCCGCGCCGCCGCTTCGAGCTGACGGTGAACTACCGCAACCCGGCCGAGATCGCCGAGCTGTCCGCCCGGGTGCTGGCCCTGGCCATGCCGGGCGTGCGCCCGCCCCGCGCGGTCCGCGCCACCGGCCTGGTGCCGCGCTTCGCGACGGCGCCGGGCGGCGGCGTGGGCCGGGCGGTGCGGGCGGAGGCCGAGCGGCTGCTGGCGGAGGTGGAGGGCACGGTCGGCGTCGTGGTGGCGATGGGCCGCCGCGAGCAGGCTCGTGCCTGGCTGGAGGGACTCGGCGACCGGGTGGTGCCGCTGGGCAGCCTGGAGGCCAAGGGCCTGGAGTACGACGCGACGCTCGTCGTCTCGCCCGCGGAGATCGCCGACGAGTCCCCGGCCGGGCTGCGGGTGCTGTACGTGGCGCTGACCCGGGCCACGCAGCGGCTGACGGTCCTGTCGCGGGAGAAGGACCTGCCGGACGCGGAGGGGGTCCCCGACCTGCTGCGGGAGTGAGGCCGGGACCGGGGCCCGCCGGGGATCCGCGGAGTTTTCCCGGGCTTTGCGGTCGGCCGGAATCACCTTCCCCGATCGTTTGTTAGCCTGGCTGTGGCACCGGCCCGATCCAAGCCCCCGGGCCCAACCTTCGTCGCTTCGAGCGACCACTTGCCGCGAGGCGAGCATGGCGGGTCGGTGTCACAGACGTGGACGAGGGGTCCGCGCCGTCCCCCGGCCGCGGGGCCCCCTC
>NZ_JARVKV010000043.1 GCF_029813835.1 Streptomyces sp. DH37 | reverse complement strand
GCCCCGGACACCGGCGGGGTCCGGGGCGGTCGCACGTGCGGGGCCCGTCCGGGCCGCATCCGGGCCGGACCGGGTCAGTCCGGGAAGCGGCGGCCGATCCAGCGCCAGACGGCCTCCAGGACGGCCGCCGACGCCACCGCGACGCCGACCGCCGTCCACGGCATCGCCGTGCCGACCAGGCGGACGGCGAAGAAGTCCTGGAGGAACGGGGTGACCAGGACGACCACGAAGGCCGACGCCATGGTGAGCACCAGGCCGATCCGCCACCAGGTGTAGGGGCGGGCGATGATCGCCAGCACCCACAGCGCCACCAGGAACAGCGTCAGCGTCGCCGCGCTGGTCTCGGCCGCCAGCGCGTCGGGGCCGGTGTAGTGGTGGCGGGCCAGCAGGTAGACGGTGAAGGTGGCGGTCGCCGCGATGAGGCCGGAGGGGACCGCGTACCGCATCACGCGCCGCACGAAGTGCGGGCGGGCGCGCTCGCTGTTGGGGGCCAAGGCCAGGAAGAAGGCGGGGATGCCGATGGTCAGGCCGCCCAGCAGGGTCAGGTGGCGGGGCAGGAACGGGTAGGGCACCTGGGAGCAGATGACCAGCAGGGCCAGCAGCACCGAGTAGACGGTCTTGGTGAGGAAGAGGTTGGCGACGCGCTCGATGTTGCCGATGACCCGCCGCCCCTCGGCGACGACCGACGGCAGGGTGGCGAAGGAGTTGTTGAGCAGCACGATCTGGGCGACGGCCTTGGTGGCCTCCGAGCCCGAGCCCATCGAGACGCCGATGTCGGCGTCCTTCAGGGCCAGGACGTCGTTGACGCCGTCGCCGGTCATGGCGACGGTGTGGCCGCGCGACTGGAGGGCGCCGACCATGTCGCGCTTCTGCTGCGGGGTGACGCGGCCGAAGACCGTGCCGTCCTCCAGGACCGCCGCCAGCTCCTCGCGGTCGCCGGGGAGGGTGCGGGCGTCGACGGTGGACTCCGCGCCGGGCAGGCCGAGCTTGGCGGCGACGGCGCCGACGGAGACGGCGTTGTCGCCGGAGATGACCTTCGCCGAGACGTTCTGGTCGGCGAAGTACCGCAGGGTGTCGGCGGCCTCGGGGCGCAGCCGCTGCTCCAGGACGACCAGGGCCGTGGGCTCGACGGCGGACTCGACCGCGCGCCGGGTGCCGGCGGGGCCGGCGAGGAGGGCGGGGTCGTCCAGGGCGAGGGAGGAGCGGGCCAGCAGCAGCACGCGCAGACCCCGCTCGTTGAGGCGGTCGGCCTCGGCGAGGGCGGGGGAGCCGGCGGCGAGCAGGACGTCGGGGGCGCCCAGCAGCCAGGTGCAGTCCTCGCCGCCGGGCTCGGTGAAGGCCGCGCCGCTGTACTTGCGGGCGGAGGAGAAGGGGAGGGCGCCGGTGCACGTCCAGCCGACCGCGCCGTCGGCGGGGTGGGCGTCGACGATGGCCTTCAGGCTGGCGTTGGGGCGCGGGTCGCTGCCGCCGAGCGCGGCGAGGACCTGCCGCACGTACGCGGGGTCGGCGCCGCCCAGCGGGCGCACCTCGGCCACGTCCATGCCGCCCTCGGTGAGGGTGCCGGTCTTGTCCAGGCAGACGGTGTCGATCCGGGCCAGGCCCTCGATGGCGGGCAGCTCCTGCACCAGGCACTGCTGGCGGCCGAGCCGGATGACGCCGATGGCGAAGGCGATGGAGGTCAGCAGCACCAGGCCCTCGGGCACCATCGGCACGATGCCGCCGACCATGCGGCGGATCGCCTCGTCGACGCTGTGGTCCTCCACCAGGAGCTGGCTGAGGACCAGGCCGGCCGCGGCCGGGACGATCATCCAGGTGATGTACTTGAGGATCTGGCTGATGCCGCTGCGCAGTTCGGAGTGGACGAGCGTGAAGCGGGAGGCCTCCTCGGCCAGTTGGGCCGCGTACGCCTCGCGCCCGACCCTGGTGGTGGTGAAGGAGCCGCCGCCGGCGACGACGAAGCTGCCGGACATCACCGTGTCGCCGGGCCGCTTGTGGACGGGGTCGGCCTCGCCGGTCAGGAGGGACTCGTCCACCTCCAGGCCGTCGGACTCGGTGACGGTGCCGTCCACGACGACCTTGTCGCCGGGGCCCAGCTCCACCAGGTCGCCCAGGACGATCTCGTTGGTGTGGACCTCGGCGCTGACGCCGTCGCGGCGGACGGTCGGCTTGGCCTCGCCGATGACGGCCAGGTTGTCCAGCGTCCGCTTGGCGCGCAGCTCCTGGACGATGCCGATGAGGGTGTTGGCGAGGATGACGAAGCCGAACAGGCCGTCCTGGATGGGCCCGACGACCAGGATGATCGCGAAGAGGACGCCGATGATGGCGTTGAAGCGGGTGAAGACGTTGGCGCGGACGATGTCGGCCGTGGAGCGGGAGGACCGCACGGGGACGTCGTTGACCTCGCCGCGGGCCACGCGCTCGGCGACCTCGGCGGAGGTGAGGCCGGCGGCCCGGGTGGCGGGAGGCCCGGCCTGTCCCGCGGCCGCCGGAGCCGCTGCCGCGGCGACCGCCTCCACGGCCGCGTCCACGGCCGCCCCGGCGGCGGCTCTGGTGGCCGCGTCCGTGCCTGTGGCGGTGGCGGTGCCTGTGGCGGTGTCCGTACCGGTGTCCGCGGGTGCGGTGTCCCCGTCCGCGCGGAGGCCCGGCACGGCGAGCGCCGTGCCGTCGTGCGGCTCGGCGGCGCCCCGTCCGCCTCGTACTGTCTCAGCCCGTTCCGTCATGACCCAGACAGTACGAGGCGGAGGCGCTTCCGCGCGCGTGTTGTTGCCCACGTGGAGGTGTCCCGGGACGGAGACCGGGGAAGACTGTCCGGCTTCCCGGAGGCCCTGCCGGGTCAGCCGGAGGCCGCGGGTCCGTCCGGGGCCGTGTCCGTGCCGCTCTCCCGCGCGAGGCGCTCGCGGCGCAGCCCCGCCTCGCGGCGGCGGACGAACCAGATGCCGTAGAGGCCCAGGACGCCGCCCGCCAGGCAGGTCCACAGCCACCAGGTGCGGCCGTGGTCGGCGAACCAGCCGTAGAAGGGGAGCTGGACCAGGAAGAGCGTGAACCAGATGACCGTGCCGCCCACGACGGTGGCGACGACGTTGCCCTCCAGGGGCTCGGGTGCCTCGCGCTCCCCGCTCGTCCACCTGCTCAAGCCCATCGTCCGGCCCTCTCGCTTCCCGTCACCCCGTCGCCCGTCCGTGCCGCGGCGTTCCGGACCAGCGTAACGAGGGGCGGGGCCGCGGCCGACCCGGGAGTGGCGTCCGGGTGGAGGACGGGTGTGGGGAGCGTCACGGCGGATCCCGGGAATCCCTCCCCCCGCGCGTGGCCTTTTCGGAAGTAGTGCGTTCATACTGAAAGCACCTTGGATTCACCGGTTCCCGTTGGAGGAACCTCCAAGAACACCCCCGAACCGCCCAGCGAAGGTCACGCATGTCCGCTCCGGCCACCGCCACCCCGGCCACGCCAGACACCCCTGGCACCTCCGGCAACGAATCCGGACCCCAGCCGCCCAGGAACGGCATCGACCGCTTCTTCAGGATCTCCGAGCGGGGCTCGACCGTGGGCCGCGAACTGCGTGGCGGACTCGCCACCTTCTTCGCGATGGCCTACATCGTCGTGCTGAACCCGATCATCCTCGGCGCGGGCACGGACAAGTTCGGCCAGCAGCTCGACAACGCCCAGCTCGTCACCGCCACCGCGCTGATGGCCGGTCTGACCACCGTCCTGATGGGCGTCATCGGCAACGTGCCCATCGCGCTGGCCGCCGGGCTCGGCATCAACGCCGTGGTCTCCCTCCAGCTCGCGCCCCAGATGAGCTGGCCCGACGCCATGGGCATGGTGGTCCTGGCCGGCCTGGTGCTGATGCTGCTGGTCGCCTCCGGGCTGCGCGAGCGCGTCATGGACGCCATACCCGGCGGGCTGCGCCGGGCCATCGCGATCGGCATCGGCCTGTTCATCACCCTCATCGGCCTGGTGGACTCCGGCTTCGTCACCCGCAACCCCGACGCGGCCCACACCACCGTGCCGCTCGGCCTCGGGCAGGGCGGGCACCTCACGGGCTGGCCGGTGCTCGTCTTCGTCCTCGGCGTGGCCCTGACCTTCGTCCTGGTCGTCCGGAAGGCCAAGGGCGCGATCCTGATCAGCATCGTCGTGATGACCGTGGTGGCCGTGGCGGTCAACGCGGTCGCCGAGATCCCGGACGCCGCGTGGGGCCTGGCCGTGCCCAACGTGCCCGAGAGCATCGTGAGCACCCCGGACTTCGGCCTGATCGGCGAGGTCAGCCTCTTCGGCGGCTTCGCGGAGGTCGGCGTGCTGACCGGCTCGCTGTTCGTCTTCACCGTGCTGCTGTCGGGCTTCTTCGACGCGATGGGCACCATCATCGGCGTCGGCCACGAGGCGAAGCTGACCGACGACGAGGGCCGGCTGCCGGGCATGGGCCGCATCCTGATGACCGACGGCGTCGCCGTCGCGGGCGGCGGCTTCGGCTCCTGCTCGGCCAACACCTGCTTCGTGGAGTCCACCGCCGGTGTCGGCGAGGGCGCCCGCACCGGCCTGGCCAACATCATGACCGGCGCGCTGTTCCTGCTGGCCCTGGTCTTCACGCCGCTGGCCACCGTGGTGCCGTCGCACGCCGCGACCCCGGCGCTGGTCGTGGTCGGCTTCCTGATCATGGCCTCGAACGTGCGGGAGATCGACTGGAGCGACCAGACCGTCGCGGTCCCGGCGTTCCTGACGCTGATCTCCATGCCGTTCACCTACAGCATCACCAACGGCATCGGCATCGGCGTGCTCTCCTACATCCTGCTGCGCACCGCCACCGGGCGCTTCCGCGAGATCCCGTGGCTGCTGAACGCCGTGGGCGCCTGCTTCCTCGTCTACTTCCTGCTGGACCCGATCCAGCAGGCGCTGGGGATCGGCTGAGCCGGGGACCGGCCGAGCCGCCCGGCGGCGCATCAGGCGGAACCGCCACGGACGAGCGTCCGGACCGCACGGTCCGGGCGCTCGTTCCGCGTTGTGCGGCACGGCGGCGGAACCCTTCGAGGGGCGCGCCGCCCGTCCGTAGGCTGAGCACCTTCCCATCCGTGGACTCCATGGGGACGCGGTCTCGGGGTAGGCGGGGGACGTGCGTCGGTTCTCCCCGCGGACTCGCTCGCAGGGGTGATGAAAGCCACCCCGTCCGCACCCTCTCCGGATTAGTCCTTAGGCGAGGTAATGAGTTAGGCTAATGAATATGCCGGATCTGTCCCGGGGCGAGGACGCCGAAGCCGTCAACGCCCTCCGCTCCGCCACGATGCGCCTGGCGCGCCGCATCAAGCACCAGCGCGTCGACGAGTCGCTGAGCCCGGCCGAGATGTCGGTCCTCGGCACCCTCGCGCGCTGCGGCTCCGCCACCCCCGGCGAGCTGGCGCGCAAGGAGCACGTACAGCCGCCGTCGATGACCCGCATCGTGGCGATGCTGGAGGCGAAGGGCCTCGTCCGGCTGGAGCCGCATCCGGACGACCGCCGCCAGAAGGTGGTCAACCGCACCGAGCAGGCCGAGGCGATGCTCGCCGCGAGCCGCGCCAAGCGGAACGCCTGGCTCGCCGAGCTCGCCGGGCAGCTCGACGAGGACGAGTGGGCACGCCTGCGCGCCGCCGCGCCCGTCCTGGAGAAGCTCGCGCACCTGTAAGTAAGGAGTCGCACCACGAGGAGGCGAAGCCGATTGAGTTCGGGACCCGGAGCACACTCCGCACCCGCACCTGACGGAAACAGGAAGACCACCACCGCCGCCGGGGCCGCCGCGAAACCCTCGACGTTCAGTTCGCTGCGCATCCGCAACTACCGGCTGTTCGCCATGGGACAGCTCGTCTCCAACACCGGCACCTGGATGCAGCGCATCGCCCAGGACTGGCTGGTCCTCAGCCTCACCGGATCCGCGACGGCCGTCGGCATCACCACCGCGCTGCAGTTCCTCCCCATGATGCTCCTCGGGCTGTACGGCGGTGTCATCGCCGACCGCTACCCCAAGCGCAGGCTGCTGCTGATCACCCAGACCGCGATGGGCCTCACCGGGCTCGCGCTCGCCGCGCTGACCCTCAGCGGCCACGTCCACGTCTGGCACGTCTACGCGCTCGCCTTCGTCCTGGGCCTGGCGACGGTCGTCGACAACCCCGCCCGGCAGACCTTCGTCTCGGAGATGGTCGGCCCCGACCAGCTCGCCAACGCCGTCTCCCTCAACGGCGCCAACTTCCAGTCCGCCCGCCTGGTCGGCCCGGCCGTCGCCGGCGTGCTGATCACGGCCGTGGGCAGCGGCTGGGCGTTCCTGCTCAACGGGCTGTCGTTCATCGCGCCGATCACCGGCCTGCTGATGATGCGCACCGCCGAGCTGCACCCCGTCGAGCGCGCCCCGCGCGCCAAGGGCCAGCTGCGCGAGGGACTGCGGTACGTCGCGAGCCGGCCGGACCTGATCTGGCCGATCACGCTCGTCGGCTTCGTCGGCACCTTCGCCTACAACTTCCCGATCTGGCTCACCGCCTTCACCGACAAGGTCTTCGACGAGGGCGCGGGCACCTACGGCCTGCTCAACAGCCTGATGGCCGTCGGCTCGGTCGTCGGCGCGCTGCTGGCCGCCCGGCGCGGTGTGAGCCGGATGCGGGTGATGGTCGGCGCGGCGCTGATCTTCGGCGTGCTGGAGGTGACGGCCGCCGTCTCCCCGTCGTTCTGGCTCTTCGCCCTGCTGATGGCGCCCATCGGCGCCGTGGGCCTGACCTTCAACGTCACCGCCAACGCCACCGTCCAGCTCGCCTCCGACCCCGCGATGCGCGGCCGGGTGATGAGCCTGTACATGATGGTGTTCATGGGCGGCACCCCGATCGGCGGGCCGCTCATGGGCTGGATCACCGACGTCCACGGCCCCCGCGTCGGCTTCCTGGCCGGCGGACTGGTCTCGGCCCTGGCCGCCGTCGCGACCGGCCTGGTGCTGGCCCGGATCGGCGGGCTGCGGCTGAGGGTGGACCTCCGCCGCGGCCGTCGCGTCCTGGCGTTCGTCCCGGTGGCGCGGGGGGAGGGGCAGGAGAGCATAACGGGCACCGGTCCCGCCCCGGACCGGACCCCGGCCTCCCCGAACCGGACCGTCCCCGCCTCCGCCCCCGCCGCCGCGCCGCCCAGCGCCCCGGCCTCCGCGCCGGACGGGGAGCGGGACCACCGCAGGGAGGTGCTCGCGTGAGGCGCCGCCTCGCGTGAGACTCCTCCCATGAGACTCTTCACCGCCGTGCTGCCTCCCCCCGCCGCCGTCGCGGAACTGGCGGAGGAGGTGGACCGGCTGAAGGCGCTGCCCGGCGCCGACCGGCTGCGCTGGGTCCTCCCCGAGGGCTGGCACTTCACGCTCGCCTTCCTGGGGGAGGTGGACGACGGCCTCCTGCCCGGGCTGCGCGAGCGCCTGGAGCGCGCCGCCCACCGCCACCACCCCTTCGACCTGCGGCTGGCGGGGGGCGGCCGGTTCGGCGACCGGGTGCTGTGGGCCGGGGTGGGCGACGGCCGCGAGCCGCTGCGCCGGCTGGCCGCCTCCGTCACCGCCGGCGTCAACCGCGCCGGGGTGCCGACCGAGGACCGCCCCTACCGGCCGCACCTGACCGTCGCCCGCGCCGCCCACCGCGGCCCGGGCCCGGACCTGCGCCCCCTGGCGGCGGCCCTGGAGGACTTCGCGGGACGTACGTGGCGGGCGGAGGAGCTGGCCCTCGTCCGCAGCCGCCTGCCCCGGTCCGGGATCCCCGGGGAGCACCCCCGCTACGAGACGCTGGCGGCCTGGCCGCTGGGCCGCTGACCGGGCGGGCTACCGTGGGGGCGTGGATCCGAAGACCCGTACCCGCATCGTGAGCGGTGCCCTGGTGCTGATGCTCGTCGTGGTGGCGCTGGCGGCTCTCCTCAGCTGACCCGCCCGACCCGCCCCGATCCCGCCGGGCGGACGGCCCGCCGACGACGGGGACGGCCGCCCGGCCCGCTCGGCGGGACGGACGGCCGTACGCGTCACCGCGCGGCGCCCGGCGCGGCGCCCGCCGCCGGGATCACCAGGCGAACGCCTCCGGGGACGGGCCCGGACCGGGGAAGATCTCCTCCAGCGACGCCAGCAGCTCCTCGCCCAGCTCCAGCTCCACCGCGCGCAGCGCCGAGTCGAGCTGCTCGCGCGTGCGCGGGCCGACGATCGGGCCGGTCACCCCCGGGCGGGTGAGCAGCCAGGCCAGGGCCACCTCGCCGGGCTCCAGGCCGTGCCCGTCCAGCAGGTCCTCGTACGCCTGGATCTGCTCGCGGACCTTGGTGTTGGCCAGGGCGTCGCCCGAGCGGCCGGAGGTGGTGCGCGCGCCGCCGCCCTCCCTCTCCTTGCGGATGGCGCCGCCCAGCAGACCGCCGTGCAGCGGCGACCACGGGATGACCCCCAGGCCGTAGCCCTGCGCGGCCGGGACGACCTCCATCTCGGCGCGGCGCTCGGCCAGGTTGTACAGGCACTGCTCGCTGACCAGCCCGAGGCTGCCGCGGCGGGCGGCGGCCTCGTTGGCCTGCGCGATGTGCCAGCCCGCGAAGTTGGACGACCCGGCGTAGAGGATCTTGCCCTGCTGGACCAGGACGTCCATCGCCTGCCAGATCTCCTCCCACGGCGTGTTCCGGTCGACGTGGTGGAACTGGTACAGGTCGATGTGGTCCGTCTGGAGCCGCCTGAGGCTGGCCTCGACGGCACGGCGGATGTTCACCGCGGAGAGCTTGTCGTGGTTGGGCCACACGTCGCCGTCGGCGCCCATGTTGCCGTACACCTTGGTGGCCAGGACGACCTTGTCGCGGCGGTCGCCGCCGCCGGCGAACCAGTTGCCGATGATCTCCTCGGTGCGGCCCTTGTTCTCGCCCCAGCCGTAGACGTTGGCGGTGTCGAAGAAGTTGACGCCCGCGTCGAGCGCGGCGTCCATGATGGCGTGGCTGTCGGCCTCGTCGGTCTGCGGACCGAAGTTCATCGTGCCGAGGACCAGGCGGCTGACCTTGAGACCGGTGCGTCCGAGCTGCGTGTACTTCATGGGCACCAGCCAACGCGTTGGAGCGGACTCAAGGCAAGGGCGACCCGCACGGCCTGGAACACGGGGCTCCGGATTCCCGGATGCCGGGACGCGCCGTCACTCCCCGGAAGGCGGCGCGTACGGACCGCCGATCCCCCACGCCTGGTGCATCGCGTCGGCGAAGGCCGCGGCGATGCGGTGCTCGCCGCGGGCGGTGGGATGGGTGCCGTCGTAGGTGTCGCGGGCCAGGTCCCAGTCGTGCGGCGGCGAGGCCAGCAGCAGCGGCGAGGCGGGGGTGGACAGTTCGGCCACGGACTTGGCCAGCAGCTCGTTGAAGCGCTCGCACTCGGCGGCGAAGAAGGCGTCGTCCCGCGCCCGCACGTTGGGGATCACCGGCAGCAGCACGGCCCGTACGCCCGGCTCGGCGGAACGGGCCCCGGCGAGGAAGCGGTGGACGTTGCCGGCCGTGGCGTCGGAGCCGGTGTAGAAGCCGAGGTCGATCAGGCCGAGGAAGACCAGCAGGGTGTCGGCGCGGTGTTCGCGCACCGCGCCGGCTATCAGGGGCGCCATGTGCAGCCAGCCCTCGCCCCAGCCGGCGAGGTGGCGGCGCGCGGGCACGGGGAAGTCCGGGTCGGCGTAGTCCTGGGACACCGGGGCGCCGGCGGCCTTGTCGTACAGCGCGTCGCGCGGGCCGACGATCTCGTACGCCTCGCCGCGGGAGCCGCAGGTGCGCTCCAGGTGCCGCCACATGCGGTGGCGCCAGGTGTGCTCGCCGGCGCTGCCGATGGTCATGGAGTCGCCGACGAGGAGCACGCGCATCCGCACATCCTCCCGGACGGCGGCCGCGGCGTGCGACGTGACGCCCCTCACCCGGCGGTCCGGGGCACCCGCGCGCGGATGGCAGGCTTGGCCCATGCGGAGGCTTCTGCGCGCCCTGGGCGCGGCGACGGTGATCGGGGTGGCGGGGGCGGGCACGGCCGGGACGGCGTCGGCGGCGGACCCCGCCGCCGACGGCTTCACGATCGAGGACGAGCGGATCACCGAGTCCAGCGGCCTGGCCGCCAGCCGCGCCCACCCCGGCGTGTACTGGACGCACAACGACAGCGACGACGGGCCGTACGTCTACGCGGTCGACGGCCGGACGGGGAGGACCGTCGCCACGATCACCCTGACCGGCGTCGAACCGCGCGACGTCGAGGCCGTCTCGGTCGGCCCGGACGGCGGCGTGTACGTCGGCGACATCGGCGACAACTTCGGCGGCCGGTGGCCCGAGGTGTGGATCTACCGCTTCGCCGAGCCCGAGAGGCTGGCCGACCAGGCCGTCCCGGTCACCCGCCACACCGTGCGCTACGCCGACGGCCCGCGCGACGCCGAGTCGCTGGCCGTCCATCCCGTCACCGGGCGGGTGTACATCGTCAGCAAGCGCGAGGACGGCGGCGCCCTCTACGCCGGTCCCGGTAAGCTCTCGGCGTCCGGCGTGAACACCTTCACGCGCGTCGCGGACATCGGCCTGTGGGCGACCGACGCCGCCTTCTCCCCGGACGGCACCCGGCTGGCGGTGCGCGGCTACTTCGGCGGGACCGTGTACGCCTGGGAGGACGGCGCGCCCCGGGAGCTGGGGCGGCTGACGGTGCCGGTGCAGCGCCAGGGCGAGTCGATGACCTTCACCCCGGACGGCCGGACCCTGCTGTACGGCACGGAGGGCGAGCGCAGCGCCGTGCAGCCGATGCCGCTGACCGGCGATCAGCTCCCGGAGGAGGCGCGGCAGGAGGAGCCGGACCGGGCCGGGGACGGGAAGCGGGACGCGGGCGGCGCGGACGCGCCGAACGGCGGCGGCGACGGCGGCGACGGCGGCGGGGAGGACGGCGGGGAGGAGGGCGGCACCGTCGGCTTCGGCCTCGCCCTCGCCGCGGGCGCCGTCCTGATCCTCGCCCTGCGCCGCTCGAAGCGGCGCGGGAGCGGCGGCTCCTGACCCGGGGCCGGCCCCTGCCCGGGCCCGGCCCATCGACCACCGCGTTCCCCCAGCGAAGGAGATCCACATGCGCAAGCCCACCCACCGTGCCGCCGCCCGCACCCGGGAGGCGGCGGCATGAGGACGCTCACGACCCTCTCCCTGCTGGCGGGCACGGTGACCGCGGGCCTGATGGCCGGGCTGTTCGCGGGCTTCGCCTACGCCGTCATGCCCGGACTGCGCCGCGGCGACGACCGCACGTTCGTCGCCGCGATGCGGCAGATCAACAGGGCGATCCTCAACGGCTGGTTCATGAGCTGCTTCCTGGGGGCGCTCGTCGCGCTCGCCGCCGCCGCCGTCCTGCAGTGGACCGGCGGCGAGCGCGCGGGCCTGCCGTTCACCGCCGCCGCGCTGGCGCTGTACCTGGTGGTGTTCGCGGTCACCGCGGCCGCCAATGTCCCGCTCAACGAGCGGCTCGACGCCGCCGGCGAGCCGGACGCCGTCGGCGACCTCGCAGCCGTGCGGGAGCGCTTCGAGTCCGCGTGGGTCGCCTGGAACACCGTCCGCGCGGTGGCGGCCACCGCCTCGTTCGGCTGCGCGGCCTGGGCCCTGGTCCTGTACGGGCGCGGCATGTCCTGACCCCATGCCCTGACACGCCCTGACACGTCCCGGCCCCCGCCCTGACGTTCGTACGGCCCGTCCGCCCGGCCGTGCTCCCGTCAGGGCCTCCCCGGCACATCCCCGGTGCCTCCCCGGCGTCGCCCCCGCGGCGGTCAGCGGTCCGGCTCGCCGCCCAGCCGCTCGGCGGTCCCCCCGCCCGCGGCGGCGAGGAACGCCTCCAGACCGTCGAGCAGCCGCTCCAGGCCGAACTCGAAGAGCCGCTCCCCGGGGACGGCGAAGGTGTCCTCCGAGAGGGCCGCCGCGTGCGGGTACGCGCCGCTGAGCATGGCCTTCTCCAGCAGGGGCCGGTGCGCGGTCCAGAACTCCTCGTCGCTGATGCCCGTCTGCCGCGCGGCGAGGGCCGCGTGGACGTGGGTGCGGGCGCAGCCGGCGACGTAGCCGTCGAGGGCGGCGATGAACCCCAGCCGCTCCTGGTCGGTGACGGCGAGACCGGCCAGCCCGGAGAGGGCGTAGTCGAAGCCGGCCATGGCGCCGGGGCCGAGGACGGGCCGGGCCAGACTGGTCTGGAGCAGCCAGGGGTGCGCCAGGTACATCCGCCAGTTGCCGTGGGCGACGTACCGCAGGACCGTGCGCCAGTCGGCGTCCCGGGGGGCGTCGTCGCCGGGCATCGTCCGGTAGGCCCGGTCGATCATCAGCTCCAGCAGTTCGGCCTTGCCCGGCACGTAGCGGTAGAGCGACATCGTGCCGACGCCCAGTTCGGCCGCGACGCGGCGCATGGAGAGCGCGTCGATCCCCTCGGCGTCGGCGACCGCGGTGCCCGCGGCGGCGATGCGTTCCGGGGTCAGGCCCGGCTTGGGGCCCCGGGAGGGCCGCTCCCCCTGGCCCCACAGGAGGTCGAGGCTGCGCTTGAGGTAGCCGCGGTCGCTGTTCTCGCTCGTCATCGTGCCCCCATCCTACGGGTGCGCGAAAAAACCGAGTACGGTGTACGCACAATCGGGTACGCTGTACTCGGTTTGGAGGGAGACACCATGACCACACCCGCATCCCCGTACGCCGTGCTGGCGGAGGGGCTGGTGAAGCGGTGCGGGGGCAGGAACGCCCTCGACGGGCTCGACCTGGCGGTACGGCGCGGCACCGTGCACGGACTGCTCGGCCCCAACGGCGCGGGCAAGACCACCGCCGTCCGCGTCCTGGCCACGCTCGTCCGGCCCGACGGCGGCCGGGCCGCCGTGGCGGGGCACGACGTGGCCCGCGAGCCGGCCCGCGTACGCCGCCGGATCGGGCTGACCGGGCAGTACGCCGCGGTCGACGAGATCCTCACCGGCCGTCAGAACCTGGAGATGTTCGGCCGCCTGTTCCACCTCGGCACCCGCCGCGCGCGGCGGCGGGCCGGGGAGCTGCTGGAGCGCTTCGAGCTGACCGAGGCGGCCGACAGGCCGCTCAGGACGTACAGCGGCGGCATGCGGCGCCGTCTGGACCTGGCCGCCGGGATGATCCTCGCCCCCGAGGTGCTCTTCCTCGACGAGCCCACCACCGGACTCGACCCGCGCAGCCGCAACGAGGTGTGGGAGGCGGTGCGCTCGCTGGTCGCCGGCGGTACGACGGTGCTGCTCACCACGCAGTACCTGGAGGAGGCCGACCGGCTCGCCGACCGCGTCACCGTGATCGACCGCGGTGTGCGCATCGCCGACGACACTCCGGCCGCCCTCAAGAGCGCCGTCGGCGGCGACCGGGTGGAGGTGGTGCTGCGCGACGCGGCCGACGTGCCCGCCGCCGCCGGGATCCTCGCCCGCGTCGCGGACGGGGGCGCCCGGCCGTACGCCGACCCCGTGGAGCGCCGGGTGCACGCGCCGGTCACCGACCGGGTGGCCGCGCTCATCGAGGTGGCGCGGAGCCTGCGGGACGAGGGCATCGGGGTGGAGGACGTCGGCCTGCGCCGCCCCACCCTGGACGAGGTCTTCCTGCGCCTGACCGGCCACCGCACCGGCACCGGTACCGCCGCCGGCACCGATACCGGCGCAGTCACCGGCACCGGCGCAGTCACCGGCACCGAGCAGAGGGAGAACGCGGCGTGAGCGACCTGGACACCACGGCCCCGGCCGGCCCGGAGAACCGCCTGTACTGGGCCCTCGCCGACTGCTGGACGATCGTCCGCCGCGATCTGACCCACCTCGCCCGCCAGCCGTCCATCATCGCCTGGCAGCTCGGCTTCCCGATCGTCTCGGTGCTGCTGTTCGTCTACGTCTTCGGCAGCGCCATGGACGTGGGCACGGCGGACTACGCGTCGTACGCGCTGCCCGGCATGTTCACCATGACGATGGCCTTCGGCTTCATGAACACCGCGATGGCCGTCGCCGTCGACAAGGAGCGGGGGATCACCGACCGGTTCCGTTCCATGCCCATGTCGCCCTCGGCGGTGGTCACCGGCCGCGGCGTCTCCGACGTGCTGCACGCCGCGCTGGACCTGCTGGTGCTGGCGGTGATCGCCCTGGTGGTCGGCTGGCGCTCGGACGGCGGCCCGCTCGCCACCCTGTACGCCTTCGCGCTGCTGCTCCTGCTGCGCTTCGCGCTGATCTGGGTCGGGGTCCTCATCGGGCTGCTCGTGCCCAACCAGGAGGCCGCGGGGAACCTGTTCGCGCTCGCCTTCCCCTTCGGGATGATCTCCAGCGTCTTCACCCCGCCCTCGATGATGCCGGACTGGCTGGGCGCGATCGCGATGTGGAACCCGGTCTCCTCCACGGCGAACGCCGTGCGCGACCTCTTCGGCAACCCGGTGCCGGGCGGCGGGAGCTGGATCGAGCAGCACGCGGCGCTGATGGCGGTGGTCTGGCCGCTGGTGATCACGGCGGTCTTCCTGCCCCTGGCGGTACGGCGCTACCAGCGGCTGTCGAACTGAGGGGGCGGCGGGGGCCGCGCCGTTCGCCGCCGGTCCCTCACCGCTCGCCCACCGGCCGCAGCTCGTACAGCAGCGACCGGTCGAGCATCAGCCGGTGGCCCAGCGGCACCAGCACACCCCGTACGGGGCGCTTCCGGGACAGGTGCCGGGCCGCGTGCCGGGCCTCGCGGCCCGCCAGCCGCCGCACGTCCACCTTCACCGGGGCGCCCGCCGGGGTGCCGCCGAGGGTGGCGGGGGAGATCTCCGCCTCGGGGCGGCGGCGCAGCCGCTCGGCGGTGCCCGACCGGCCGTGCGCGCGCACGTAGGCGCGGTCCCCCTCCACGGCGATCGCGGTGGCCGTCCCCACGGGGACGCCCTCGCGGTCGTACGTGGCCAGCCAGACGCGCGGCTCGTCGGCGAAGAGGCTGAGTCCGGTGCCGGGAGTGGTCATGCGCCGCCGGGTACCTCGCCGGGACCCGGCGGAAACGGGCGAGGGCCCGGCCGCACCGGCGGCCGGGCCCTCGGAGGTCCTCCGGGGTCCCCCGGGATCCGCGGGGCCCCTCGGGGTCTCGGGATCAGAGCCGCTCGGCGACGTAGTCCACGCAGGCCGTCAGCGCCTCGACGTCCGCCGGCTCGACGGCCGGGAACATCGCGACGCGCAGCTGGTTGCGGCCCAGCTTGCGGTACGGCTCGGTGTCCACGATGCCGTTGGCGCGCAGCACCTTGGCGATCGCGGCGGCGTCGACGCCCTCGGCGAAGTCGATGGTGCCGACGACCTGCGAGCGCCGGGCCGGGTCGGCCACGAACGGCGTGGCGTACGCGGACTTCTCCGCCCAGCCGTACAGCCGCGAGGAGGAGTCGGCGGTGCGGGAGACGGCCCAGTCCAGACCGCCCTGGCCGTTGATCCACTCCAGCTGGTCGGCCAGCAGGAAGAGGGTGGCGACGGCCGGGGTGTTGTACGTCTGGTTCTTGCGGGAGTTGTCGATCGCGGTCGGCAGGTCGAAGAACGCCGGGATGTGGCGGTCGCCCGCGGCGATCCGCTCGGCCCGCTCCAGCGCGGCCGGGGAGAACACGCCCAGCCACAGGCCGCCGTCGGCGGCGAAGGACTTCTGCGGGGCGAAGTAGTAGACGTCGGTCTGGGCGATGTCCACCGGCAGGCCGCCCGCGCCGGAGGTGGCGTCCACCAGCACCAGGGCGCCCTCGTCCGCGCCCGGGACGCGGGTGATCGGCATGGCGACGCCGGTGGAGGTCTCGTTGTGGGTGAGGGCGTACACGTCCACGCCCGCCTCGGCCTCCGGCTGCGGGTGGGAGCCGGGGTCGGAGGAGATGACGGTCGGCTCGGCCAGCCAGGGGGCGAGCTTGGCGGCCTTGGCGAACTTCGAGGAGAACTCGCCGAAGGACAGGTGCTGGGACTTCGACTCGATCAGGCCGTGGGTCGCGATGTCCCAGAAGGCGGTGGAGCCGCCGTTGCCCAGGACGACCTCGTAGCCCTCCGGCAGCCCGAAGAGTTCCTTCACTCCCTCGCGCACCCTGCCGACCAGGTTCTTGACCGGAGCCTGGCGGTGTGAGGTGCCCAGCAGGGACGTACCGGTGGCGGCCAGGGCGCTCAGCGCCTCCGTCCGCACCTTGGACGGGCCCGAACCGAATCGTCCGTCGGCGGGCTTGATGTCTGCGGGAATCTGGAGATCGGCCACGCTCCGAAGCGTAGTCCGTACTCGCCGCGCGTTCCGTGAGGCGTCCATCCCGCGAGACGCGCCGTGGGACGCCCGGTACCGGTGACGCCGGGCCGGAGTGCACGCTGGTGCCATGGGTGACGCGGCGAGGGCAGCACGGGAGCGGGCGCGGACGGCGCGGACGGCGCGGACGGCGCGGACGGAGGAGCGCGGGAGGGCGCGGGAGGTGGCGCGGGCGCTGCGGGCCGCCGTACGGGGCGAGGTCGCCGACGACGCCGGCGCCCGCGCGCTGGTGACGATGGACGCCTCCAACTACCGGCGGGTGCCGCTGGCCGTCGTCGCGCCGCGCGACGCCGACGACGTGGCGGCGGCGCTCGCGGTGTGCCGGGAGCACGGGACGCCGGTGGTGCCGCGCGGCGGGGGGACGTCCATCGCCGGGCAGGCGACGGGCACCGGGGTGGTGCTGGACCTCACCCGCCACATGGACGCGGTCCTGTCGGTCGATCCCGGGGCCCGCACCGCCGTCGTCCAGCCGGGCGTGGTCCTGGACGACCTGTGCCGGGCGGCCGGCGCCCACGGGCTGACCTTCGGCCCCGACCCCTCCACCCACAGCCGCTGCACGCTCGGCGGGATGATCGGCAACAACTCCTGCGGCTCCCACTCGGTGGCCTGGGGCACGACCGCCGACAACGTCCGGGCCCTGGACGTGCTCACCTACGGCGGTGAGCGGGCCCGGCTCACGCGCGGCGGGGACGGCGTGCCCGAGCGGCTGCGCGCCGGGGTGCGGGAGCTGGTGCGCGGGGAACTCGCCCGGCTGCGCACCGGCTTCCCCGAACTGCCGCGCCGTATCTCCGGGTACGCGCTGGACGCGCTGCTGCCCGAGCGCGGGGAGGACTGGGCGCGGGCCTTCACCGGCAGCGAGGGCACGCTCGGGGTGGTCACGGCCGCGACGGTGGGGCTGGTGGAGCGGCCCGGCGCGCGGGTGCTGGCGGTGCTCGGCTACCCGGACGAGAGCGCGGCGGCCGAGGCGGCCGTCACGCTCCTCCCGTACGGGCCGCTGACCGTGGAGGGCATGGCGGGCGACCTCGTCCCCGAAGCCGAGCGGACGGCGCTCCCCCGGGGCGGGGCGTGGCTGTTCGTCGAGGTCGGCGGTACGGACGCGGCCGGGGCGCGCGCCGCCGCCGAACGGCTGTGCCGGGCCGCGGCCGGGGACGCCGCCGGCCACGCCCTGGTCACCGACCCGGCCGGGCAGCGCGCCCTGTGGCGGGTGCGCGAGGACGCCTCCGGCACCGCCACCCGCATGCCCGACGGCAGCGAGGCGTGGCCCGGCTGGGAGGACTGCGCGGTCCCGCCCGCCCGGCTGGGCGCGTACCTGCGGGACTTCCGCGCCCTGCTGGCCGACCACGGGCTGCGCGGGCTGCCGTACGGGCACTTCGGCGACGGCTGCATCCACGTGCGCATCGACTTCGACCTGATCGGCGAGGCGGGCATCGCCCGCTTCCGCCGCTTCTCCGCCGACCTGGCCGACCTGGTGGTGGCGCACGGGGGTTCGCTGTCGGGCGAGCACGGCGACGGGCAGGCGCGCGCCGAACTGCTGCCGCGGATGTACGGGCCGGAGACGGTGGAGCTGTTCGGCCGCTTCAAGGACCTGTGGGACCCCGACGGCGGCCTCAACCCCGGCATGCTGGTGCGCCCCCACCGCCTGGACGAGAACCTGCGCTTCGCGCCGCTGCCGCGCGATCCCCTCCCGGTGGTCTACGGCTACCCGGACGACGGCGGCGACTTCACGGCGGCGGTACGGCGCTGCGTGGGGGTGGCCAAGTGCCGCAACCCCGCCGGGGGTCCGGGCGTGATGTGCCCCTCCTACCGGGCGACGGGCGAGGAGAGGCACTCCACGCGCGGCCGGGCCCGGCTGCTGCACGAGATGCTGGCGGGCGAGGTGGTCACCGGCGGCTGGCGCTCGGAGGAGGTGCACGAGGCGCTGGACCTGTGCCTGTCGTGCAAGGGGTGCCGCCGCGACTGCCCGGTGGGGGTGGACATGGCCACCTACAAGGCGGAGTTCCTGCACCACCACTACGCGGGCCGCCGCCGTCCGATGTCCCACTACACGATGGGCCGGCTGCCGCTGTGGCTGCGCGCGGTGGCCGCCACCCGCACCGCACCGCTGCTCAACGCCCTGGCCCGCACCCCGCTGGCGGCGCCGGCCAAGCGGCTGGGCGGCATCGCGCCGGAGCGGGAGATCCCGCCGCTGCCGCGCGCCCCGTTCCTGCGCCGGTGGCGCAGGCACCGGCGCGGGAACCCCGGCGGCGGCGGACCGCGCGTCGTGCTGTGGCCCGACACCTTCACCGACCACCTCTCCCCGGAGGCGGGCGAGGCGGCGGTACGGGTGCTGGAGGCGGCCGGGCTGGACGTCGTACCGCCGCCGGGCGCGGGCCGGGTCTGCTGCGGTCTGACGTGGGTCTCCACCGGCCAGCTCGACGGCGCGCGCCGGGTGCTGCGCCGCACCCTGGACCGGCTGGAACCCGTACTGGAGGCGGGACTTCCGGTGGTCGTCCTGGAGCCGCCGTGCGCGGCGGCGCTGCGCACCGACGCCCCCGAGCTGCTGCCGGACGACCCGCGGGCGAAGCGGCTCGCCGCCTCCGTGCGCACCTTCGCGCAGGCGCTGGAGGAGTACGCCCCCGACTGGACCCCGCCGCGCCTCGACCGCCCGGTGGCCGGCCAGACCCACTGCCACCAGCACGCCGTCCTGGGCGACGCGGCGGAGCGGCGGCTGCGGGAGCGGGCCGGGCTGACCGGCGAGCTGAGCGACGGGTGCTGCGGGCTGGCGGGCAACTTCGGCTTCGAGAAGGGGCACTTCGAGGTCTCCGCCGCCTGTGCCGAGGAGAAGCTGCTGCCGTCGGTGCGCGCCGCCGCCCCCGGCACGGTGCTGCTGGCCGACGGCTACTCCTGCCGCACCCAGCTCGCCCAGCTCGGCGGCCGGCGCGCCCGCCACCTGGCGGAGGTGCTGGCGGAGGCACTGGAGCAACAGGAGCGGCAGGAGCGGCAGGAGAGCCCGGGGCGGCGGGAGTAGGGGCGGGCCGGGGCGCGCACCCGCGCGCCGGCCTCCGGCGGTTCGCCGGCCGGCCGGCGTCCCCCGCGGCGCCCGCCACCGCGCAACGGCCGTGTGCCCCCTCGAAGGGGTGGGCGCGGCGCCCCGGAGGGGCGGCACCGCGGCCCCGGGAGCGCCCACGCCCTTGAGGCCAGGGGGCCGGGCCGGGGCGGGGAACGTTGCGGATGCGTGACTCACCAGGGGGTTACCAGCGGTAAGGGCTGCGCCTAGTCTCAGGTCGTCTCCCCACCCAGCCACCGGCTCCCCACGCCGGAGACCGAACCAGGAGAGGGCCCATGCGACACCCTCACAGGCGCCTGCGCACGTCCACCGCCGTCGCCGCCGCCTCGGCCGCGGTGCTGGCCGGGACCGTCACCGGTCCGGCGGCGCCCGCCCACGCCGGGACCGCCGCGCCGTCCGTCCGCTTCGTCGAGATACCCGGCGACGGCGGCACGCCGCTCGCCGCCAACGTCGTCATCCCCGGGGACCGGGACGGCGAGCGCCGCCACCCCCTCGTCGTCCTCCCCACCAGCTGGTCCATGCCGCAGGTGGAGTACCTCGCCCAGGCGCGGAAGCTCGCCGACTCCGGCTACGTCGTGCTCAGCTACAACTCGCGCGGCTTCTGGCAGTCCGGCGGCGAGATCGAGGTCGCCGGTCCGCCCGACGTCGCCGACGCCTCGAGGGTCATCGACTGGGCGCTGGCCAACACCCCCGCCGACCCCGAGCGCGTCGGGATGGCCGGCATCTCCTACGGCGCCGGCATCAGCCTGCTGGCCTCCGCGTTCGACGAGCGGATCAGGGCCGTGGTCGCGATGAGCGGCTGGGCGGACCTCGTCGGCTCCATCTACAGCGGCCGCACCCAGCACAGGCAGGCGGCCGCCTTCCTCACCGGCGCCGGCTACCTCACCGGCCGCCCCGGCGAGGAGTTCCAGGAGGTCATCACCGGCTTCCTCTCCTCCGACCTGGAGAAGGAGGCCGACATGATCGCCTGGGGCGGGAAGCGCTCCGCGGCCACCTACGTCGACCGCATCAACGCGGGCGGCGCCGCGATCATGCTGGGCAACGCCTGGGGCGACTCGATCTTCCCGCCCAACCAGTACGCCGACTTCTACGAGAAGCTGACCGTCCCCAAGCGCCTGGAGTTCCGCCCCGGCGACCACGCCACCCCCGAGATGCCCGGTCTGCTGGGGCTGCCCAACGACGTGTGGAACAACGCCGAACGCTGGCTCGACCACCACCTCAAGGGCGAGGACAACGGCATCGACGCCGAGCAGCCCGTCCAGCTCACCGCCCGCGGCGGCGCCCGTGAGGGCTACCCGAGCTGGAAGGCGGTGCCCTCGGGCGCCGAGCGGATCGAACTGAACGGCACCGACCGGGTCCTGGCGAACACCGACTCGGGCGCGAGCGGCGGAACGGTCTTCCTCTCCAGCATCTTCGACCGGCTCACCGGTCTCCCGCCGACGGTGTCCGTACCGCTGCTGCCCGACTGGCGCGCCGCCGTCTGGCAGTCGGAGCGGTACACGGCCGAGCGGCGGATCCGCGGCACCGTGAAGCTGCACACGACGGTGACCGGCAACAGGTCCAGCGGCACCTTCGTCGCCCACCTCTACGACGTGGGGCCGCTGGGCGTGGGCAAGCTGATCACCCACGCGCCGTTCACCTTCCACGACAGGACGCCGGGCGAGGCGTTCGGCGTGGATCTGGAGCTGTACTCGGCGGCGTACGACGTCCCGGCCGGACACCGGCTCGCCGTGGTGGTCGACACCGTCGACCCGCTCTACACCGAGCACAACCCGTCCGGCGCGAGGCTCGTCTTCTCCTCGCCCGCCGACGACCCCTCGTACGCCGAGGTCCCCGTGCGCGACTGACGTCCCACCGGGCCGCTCCGCGTCCACCGGCCGCACCCCGCCGCTCCCGGCGGGGTGCGGCCGTCCGCGTTCCGCGGCGGGGCGCCCCGGTGCCGCCGGCCCGGCGGGCCGCTTTCCGGAATGGGCGGTTCGCGATTCCGGATTTCCGGATCCGAGTATTCCGAGAAACCCGGCCGAGGGAGGGGCGTCGAGTTCCCCGGTTTCCTCACTTCTTTCCCAAAGGGGCGAAGCCCCTGCTCACGGGCCTCTCGGTGGCACTGTATGTCGACTCCTGGCGGGTTTCCTGCGGTTTCGGCAAAACGCCGTCGGCGTGTTCGGTGTGGCGTGAAACCGATTGTTCGGGCACGCGCTCGAAGGTACTGTCCCGGAGACTCCTTTCTCTGTGAGGTGGAAACAGGTGCGTTCGAAGACGCTCGGGAAAATCGTCCTTTCTCTCGTCTCCGTGATCTCCCTGGGACTGGGGGCCGCCGGCCCGGCCGCCGCGGACTCCGCGCCGCCCGCCGGCGCGCCCGTCGCCGGGAAGACCGAGGCGGTGGGGAAGGGCGGCCCCGAGGGCATCATCGGCGGCGAGACCGCCGACTCGTCCAGGGGCATGGCGGCCCTCCACCGCAACGGGAACTTCCTGTGCTCCGGGTCGATCGTCGACAACCGGTGGGTGCTGACCGCCCGGCACTGCCTGTACCCCGACGGCGAGAGGATCCCCGACTCCCAGCTCACGGTCCGGGTCAAGAGCCTGGACCGCACCAGCGGCGGAGGCGTCGTGGCGGTCTCCGACTCCAAGGTCAGGACCGAACACGACATCGCGATGCTGAAGCTCGACCGCTCCGCGAACGCCGAGCCGGTCCGCCTCGCCACCGCCAACCCCGAGGTCGGTGCCACCACCTATGTGTTCGGCTGGGGCCGGACCTGCGCGACCTGCGCCCCCAGCACCGTGCTGAAGCGCGCCACCATGCGGGTCGAGAGCATCGACGCCGACGACGTGTTCGGCGGCCGGGCCATCCGCACGTCGGGGCTCAACGGGCGCACCTGCTACGGGGACTCGGGCGGGCCGCTGTTCAAGCTCGTGGACGGACAGCGCTACCAGGTGGGGGTCGTCTCCGGGGGCAACGCGGGATGCCCCGACGACTCCGGCTTCCGGTTCGCGAGCACGCCCACCAGCCTCACCTGGATCCAGAACGTGATGGCGGACTTCTGACCCCCGCTGTCGGACCACCGGACCAGGGAAGGACGACTCCCATGATCAGACGCATCGTCACGACGGCCCTGCTGCTCGGCGCCCTGCTGGCGCCGGCCGGCACGGCGACCGCGGCCGGAGAGGCCGCCGCCCCCGTCACCACCGGAGCGGTCTTCAACGACCCGCGGGGCACCACGGCGGAGAAGAACGCCGTCAAGGACCACATCATCGGCGCGATCAACGCCACGCAGAGCGGTCGGACCGTCCGCGCCGCCCTGTACGCGCTGAACGACCGGGACTACGCGGACGCCCTGATCGCGGCGCACGACCGGGGGGTCCAGGTCAGGGTGGTGCTGGACGCCACGTACGCGGACCGGCCCGCCGCGCAGAGCGTGCGCACCGCGCTCGGCGGCGACACCTCGGGCGGCTCGTGGGTGCGGGTGTGCACCGCCGGACGGGCCTGCATCGCCGACGCCCCCGCGGACGTGAACCCGATCAACCACAACAAGTTCTTCACCTTCTCCCGGATCGGGAGCGCGGGGGAGGCGGAGGACGTGGTGATCCAGACCTCCGCCAACCAGACCTCCCTCAACGTGGAGAAGTACTGGAACAACGCCTACACCGTCGTCGGCAACACCGACCTGTACACGGCGTACGTGTCGTACTTCAACGACCTGGCCGCCATGGTCAAGGACGGCGACTACTTCCGCCAGGGCAAGGTGGGGACGGAGAAGTACTACTTCTTCCCGCAGGCCACCGGCGACGTGGTGGTGGACGTCCTCGACAACGTGACCTGCACGGGCAACACCACGGTGGGCTCGGCGTCGCACAAGACGGTGATCCGCGTCGGCGCCTTCGCCCTGCACCGGGACGCGGTGGCGCGGAAGCTCCGGGCGCTGGCGGACCAGGACTGCTGGGTGGAGGTGGTCTACGCCGAGAGCAACGACGTCGGGATCATGCAGGGGCACCCGAGGCTGAAGCTCTACCGCCTCAACACCTCCGACGGATACCTCGTGCACTCGAAGTACCTCACGGTCGAGGGCAACTACGCCGGGCGTCCCGACACCAAGTGGACCTTCACCGGCTCGCACAACCTGGACCACTCCTCCCTGCGGGAGAACGACGAGGCCATGCTGCGCCTGGAGGGCGCCGCGGCCCACGACGCCTACCGGGCCAACTTCCTGGACATGCGCGCCGCCGCCACCCCGGCCGCCTGACCGCCGGCACACCCCGCGGCACGGGGACGGACGCCCGCGCCGGGACGAAGCCGCCGGAGAGGACCGGGACGCCGCCCGGCGGGGGAGCGGGGGAGGACGTACCGCCGCGGAGGGGGGTACGGGCCGGTGACGCCCCCGGAAGAGGGCGGGTCCGCAGGACCTCCGGCCCGTGAGCACCGTGTCGAAGCGCCCGCCCGGCACGCCCTCCGGGCCCGCACCCGCACCAGCACCCGCACACGGCGTGCGCCGGCCCCGGCGCGACGGGGCGGCCGTCGCGCCGGGGCCGGGACGTCCGTACGGACCCGGGTCCCGGACCCGGGTCCGGGACTCAGCGGGCGATGTCCTCGTAGCCCTCGATCTCCCGCGGGCTGCGCGCGCCGGGGCCCACGTAGCGCGCGGAGGGACGCACCAGGCGCCCGGTGCGCTTCTGCTCCAGGATGTGCGCCGACCAGCCGGCGGTGCGGGCGCAGGAGAACATCGAGGTGAACATGTGCGCCGGGACCTCGGCGAAGTCCAGCACGATCGCCGCCCAGAACTCCACGTTGGTGGCCAGCACCCGGTCCGGGCGCCGGCTGTGCAGCTCGTCCAGCGCCGCCTTCTCCAGGGCCTCGGCGACCTCGAAGCGCGGCGCGCCCAGCTCCTTGGCGGTACGGCGCAGCACGCGGGCGCGCGGGTCCTCCGCGCGGTAGACGCGGTGGCCGAAGCCCATCAGGCGCTCGCCGCGGTCCAGGGCGTTGCGCACGTACGCCTCGGCGTCGCCGGTCCGCTCGATCTCCTCGATCATCCCCAGCACGCGCGAGGGCGCGCCGCCGTGCAGCGGGCCGGACATCGCGCCGACCGCGCCCGACAGCGCCGCCGCCACGTCCGCGCCGGTGGAGGCGATGACGCGGGCGGTGAAGGTGGAGGCGTTCATGCCGTGCTCGGCGGCCGACGTCCAGTAGGCGTCCACGGCCGCGACGTGCTTGGGGTCGGGCTCGCCCCGCCAGCGGCGCATGAAGCGCTCCACGACGGTCTCGGCCTTGTCGATCTCCCGCTGCGGCACCATCGGCAGGCCCTGGCCGCGCGCCGACTGGGCGACGTACGACAGCGCCATCACCGCGGCCCGCGCCAGGTCGTCGCGGGCCTGCTTCTCGTCGATGTCCAGCAGCGGCCTCAGGCCCCACACGGGCGCGAGCATCGCCAGCGCGGACTGCACGTCCACCCGGATGTCACCCGAGTGCACCGGGATGGGGAAGGGCTCGGCCGGGGGCAGGCCGGGGTTGAAGCTGCCGTCGACCAGCAGGCCCCACACGTTCCCGAAGGAGACGTGGCCCACCAGGTCCTCGATGTCCACACCCCGGTAGCGGAGGGCGCCGCCCTCCTTGTCGGGTTCGGCGATCTCCGTCTCGAACGCGACGACTCCTTCGAGCCCGGGCACGAAGTCGGACATCTGGCGGCTCCTCGTATGTGGTTCGGCGGGAGGGCGACGGCGGGCACCCAGGGGGCCGGTCGGCTCACGATGGGCGTACCGGTGCGGTTCCGCCGCCGTGCGGGGCTGGCGGTCCGGGCCGGTACCCGGTCTCGTCCTGCTGCTGGTGTGCTGCCGGTGGTGACCGGGCAGCGACTGGTCGGACACGATAGCCCGCGGTGTGCGAAGGCCACAGCTGTCCAGCCAGCGATTCTGTCCGGTTCAGCACATGCGGGGAAGGGTGAGATGCGGCACACTCGCGGTTTCCCGCTCACCAGGTGTACACCCGGCGGAGAACGGGCAAACTCGCCCGCCACCACCTGAGGCCGTGCGACGGGCATGCTGCACTATGAACGCGTGCCTCAAGCCGACGACGCAGCCCGCGAAGCCCTCGCCCACCGCCCGCACCTGGACCCCGCCGCGATGCGGGCCCACTACCGCGCGGAAGGCCTCCGGGAGGAGGACCTCCCGGCCGACCCGTACGGGCAGTTCCTGATCTGGTTCGAGGAGGCGGTGGCCGGCGGGCTCCACGAGCCGAACGCGATGGTCGTCTCGACCGCCGACGAGCGGGGGCGGCCCAGCTCGCGCACGGTGCTGCTCAAGCAGTTCGACGAGCGCGGCTTCGTCTTCTACACCAACTACAACTCGCGCAAGGGCCGCGAGATCGACGCCAACCCGTACGTCTCGCTGCTCTTCCCCTGGCACGCCGTCGCCCGCCAGGTGGTCGTCGGCGGCCGGGCGGAGCGCACCGGCCGCGACGAGACGGCCGCCTACTTCCGCACCCGCCCGCACGGCTCGCAGCTCGGGGCGTGGGCCAGCGAGCAGTCCTCGGTGGTGGCCTCCCGCGAGGAGCTGGACCGCACGTACGCCGAGCTGGCGGCCCGCTACCCGGAGACGGAGAGGGTCCCGGTCCCGCCGCACTGGGGCGGCTACCGGGTCGTGGCGGAGACGGTGGAGTTCTGGCAGGGCCGCGAGAACCGCCTCCACGACCGCCTGCGCTACGTCCGGCGGGACGCCGGCGCGGACACGGCCTGGACGGTCGAGCGCCTCAGCCCCTGACGCGCGCCCCCGGCGGGCGGGCTCGCGCTCCCGGCGGCGTCCGCAGGCGCCGGGGGACGGGAGGCGCCGGAGACGCAGACGACCCGCGGGCCTGGCCCCGGTCGCGCCGTGCGGCGCGAGGGGGGTCGGTCGGACGTACCGACAGCCCGCGGGTCGGGTGACTGCTTGGGATTGGCCGGCGGCGCCGGCATCACGCTGTGACGTCGGCCTCCTAGGCCGCAGCCACCTCACGCGTCCGGTTGCAACTCATCTGCCGAACCACCTCCCTTCTCGTGTACCTGAAACGGTAGGCGGCGACATGGGCACGGACAAGCGAATTTCGAGGGTGCAACGATTTTTCTGAATCACATGTGCGCTGCGTCACGTTCGAGTTCAATGATCGGGAGTGCAGTTGCGCGCAGCGTCCAGCTGGGGGTGCCAGGTGACGGCTCGGTCCGATACCCACTTCGAACACGGTGCCGGTGACGGGGGCGACACCCACGTCGGCCCCGCGGGGGAGCCCGTTCCGGCGCGGCTCGCCGGTTCGGAGGGCGAGCTGCTGCTCGCCGCCCTCCTGGACGGCATGGACGCGGCCCTGTGCGCCTTCGACGCCGACGGCGTCGTGACCCACTGGAACCGCGAGGCCGAGCGGATCCTGGGCTGGACCCAGGGCGAGGCCGTCGGCCGCCACGGGCTGGCGGGGTGGGCGGTCCGCGCGGCGGACGCCGAGGACGTCCAGGCGCGGCTGATGGGCGTGATGACGGCGCCCGGCCGCCAGGTCCACGAGTTCGCGCTGCTGCGCAAGGACGGCGGACGGGTGCTGGTGCGGGTCCAGTGCTCCGGGGTGCGCGGCGCGGACGGCCGGCCGACCGGCGTGTACTGCGCGTTCAGCGAGGTGCACACGCAGATCGACCTGGAGCGGTCGATCGCCCTGAGCGAGGCGCTGTTCGAGGGCGCGTCGTGGGGCGTGGTCCTCGTGGACGCCGATCTGCGCCCGGCCGTCGCCAACCTCCACGCCGCCCGCGCGCTGCGCGTCGGCCGTACGGCGATGCTCGGGCGGCCGCTGGGCGAGCTGGTGGGGGAGGGCGTGGAGGAACTGGAGAGCGCCCTCCAGCACGTGCTGGCGGACGGCCCGCCGACCGTCCCGGCGGAGCTGTGGGTGACGCTGCGCGCGGACACCGGCGGGCAGGGCGCCCGGCCGGACGGCGGAACGGGCGCGTCCGACCGGGGCGCGGCGGGCGCCGGGGACGCGCGGCGCTGCTGGCGCAGCGGCTTCCTGCGGCTGGTCTCGCCGATGGCCGAGGGGACGCCGGTGCCGCTGGGCGTGGCGTGGTTCTTCCGGGACGTCACCGACACCAAGCGGATCGAGCAGGACGCCGCCCGGTTCCGCTTCCGGGGCAACCAGCTCCACCGGGCGGCGCGGGCCGCGGCCGAGTGCGAGGACCCGATGGAGGCAGCGACGGTCCACCTGGACTTCGCGCTGGCGGGCTTCGCCGACCACGCGCTGCTGGACCTGGCGCAGGGGTCCCCGGTCCGGCTGGTGCGCACCGCCGAGGCCCCGGCCCCGGGCACGACGGCGACGGGCGTCCCGGTGCCCTACCCGCCGGACCACCCGGCCTTCCAGGCGTACGAGCGCTGCGGCCCGGTCCGCACCGGCGCGAGCGGCGCGGCGGCGGGGAGATGGGCACGGGCCCGGAAGTGGCCCGAGGGCACGGTGCACGGCCTGTGCGTGGTCCTGCGCAGCCGCGGACGCACCCTGGGCGTGCTCACCTTCCTGCGGGGCGCGAGCCGCCGCGCGTTCGACCGCTCGGACGCCGTCTACGCGGAGGACGTCGCGGACCGCGTCGCCGCCGCGGTCGACCTCGCCCGCGCCCTCTCCCGGGACTGAGCCCGCCGCGGGCCGTTCCGGCCCGTTCCGGTTCCGGTCCGGCCCGTTCCGGTTCCGGTCCGGCCCGTTCCGACCCGCTCAGCGCAGGTAGAAGATCCGGTCGGCGTGCTCGGCCATCACCCGGGCGTTCCACTCGTGGCCGCCGTCCACGTTCCCCGAGCGCAGCAGGGGCGGCGTGATGCCGCGGGCGGCCAGCTCGCCCGCCGCCGTGGCGACGACGGCCTGCATGACGGCGCTGGTCACCACCGTCGAGGCGGGGGCGAAGGGGGCGCCGGCGCCGTCCGCGGTCAGCTCCGCGTCGCCGACCGCGATCTTGCTGTCGACGACGACGTCGCAGTGGTCCCTCAGGAAGGTGCCCGACGGGTTGCGCGGCGAGGTGCTCTCCGCGTACGCCACCGACGTCACGCCGATCACCTTCAGGCCGAGCTCCCGGGCGCGGGCGGCCATCTCCACGGGCAGCACGTTGCGGCCCGACAGGGAGATGACCACCAGGACGTCCCCGGCCCGCGCCGGGCCGGTCTCCAGGACGGCCGAGGCCAGCCCCTCCACCCGCTCCAGCGCGCTGCCCAGCGTCGCGGGCACCACGTCGACGCCGACCGCGCCGGGCACGGGCAGGAGGTTCACGACGGCGAGGCCGCCCGCCCGGTAGACCACGTCCTGGGCCGGCAGGGAGGAGTGGCCCGCCCCGAAGGCGAAGACCCGGCCGCCGCCGGCGAAGGCGTCGGCGATCAGCGCCCCGGCCGCCGCGATGCTGCCGGCCTCCTCCTTCCGGACCCGCTCCAGCAGGCCGATGGCCGCGTCGATGAACCGCTCGGCCAGCTCGTTTCCGCCCATGGCCCTGCGGCCTCCCGTCGTCGTACGGCCCCGGCGCGCGTCGGCCGCACGTTCCGGTGAGCGCCCCGGAACCGCCCGTGACGCCGTGATCACGGTGAGGTCTGGACCATTGCGCTGTCAAGACGTCCGCACCCGCGGGTGGCGTTCGGCAGACCGGGAACGGTTGTCGGCCCGATGCGTCAGAATTGGTTCCCAGGGCCACCGCACGAGCTGACGAGGGGCACGATGTCCGGACTCATCGACACCACGGAGATGTATCTCCGCACCATTCTGGAGCTGGAGGAGGAAGGCGTGGTCCCCATGCGTGCCCGCATCGCCGAGCGGCTCGACCAGAGCGGCCCGACGGTGAGCCAGACAGTGGCCCGCATGGAACGCGACGGGCTCGTCACGGTGGCCGGCGACCGGCACCTGGAGCTGACCGAGGAGGGGCGGCGGCTGGCGACGCGCGTGATGCGCAAGCACCGGCTCGCCGAGTGCCTCCTCGTCGACGTGATCGGCCTGGAGTGGGAGCAGGTGCACGCGGAGGCGTGCCGCTGGGAGCACGTGATGAGCGAGGCGGTCGAGCGCCGCGTGCTCGAGCTGCTGCGGCACCCCACCGAGTCCCCGTACGGCAACCCGATCCCGGGCCTGGAGGAGCTGGGCGAGCCGTCGGAGGCCGGGCCGTTCCTGAGCGACGACATGGTGAGCCTGTCGGACCTGGACACGGGCTCGGACGGCAAGACGGTCGTGGTGCGCCGGATCGGCGAGCCGATCCAGACGGACGCCCAGCTGATGTACACGCTGCGGCGAGCCGGCGTGCAGCCGGGCGCGGTGGTCAGCGTCACGTCGGGCGCGGGCGGCGGCGTGCAGGTCGGCAGCGGCGGCGAGGCGGCGGAGCTGAGCTCCGACGTCGCCACGCACGTCTTCGTCGCCAAGCGCTGAGGCGGGCCGCGGCGGGTACACGGGAAGTACGAGGAGCGCGAGGAGTACGAGAGGAACACGAGGAGCGGCACCGGGCGGTCTCCCCCCACCGCCGGAGTTGCGCGGAACACGAGCGGCGGCGGCCGTGTCGTGACACGCTTTCGGTGACGCGTACGCGGAGACGGAAGGGGAGCCGTCCATGGGCCTGTCGGACCACCGGGGCCCCGGCGCCGTCGTCGGCCGCCGGGACCCCGCCTCCCCGTGTCCCCCCTTCCCGCTGCCCCCCTGTGCGACCCTGAGCCCCGAACTCCCAGGGTCGCTCCCCGCGGACCCCTGTCCCCGAGCGGCCCGCCTCCCGGTAGCTGTCTCCCCTCGGCCCGGCCGTACGACACTCGCTGAGTGTCACTCAAAAGTGGGGTGTTGCACGTCAGGTGGGCTTGTTCGAATAAAAGTTCGATAGCGTGGCGCCGGCAGACAGCGAGACGGACGGCGAGACAGGCGGACGACGCGGACAGGAGGAATGGGGGTGCCAGGACGCATGGTTCGACGCATCAACGTCAGGGGAGCGGGCGGTCTGCGGCTCGCGGCCTGGGAGTTCGCCGACCCGCCCAAGGGCGCGCAGTCGGGAGGCGACCGGCAGGCCCCGGGTGTGCTGCTGCTGCACGGCCTGATGGGCCGCGGCTCGCACTGGGCGACCACCGCCCGCTGGCTCTCCGGGCGTTACCGCGCCGTCTGCCTGGACCAGCGCGGGCACGGCCGCAGCGACAAGCCGACCGACGGCCCGTTCGACCGCGAGGCGTACGTCGCCGACGCCGAGGCCGTCATCGAGCAGCTCGGTCTGGCCCCCGTGGCGCTCGTCGGCCACGCGATGGGCGCGCTGACGGCCTGGCAGCTCGCCGCCAAGCGCCCCGACCTGGTCCACGCCGTGGTGATCTGCGACATGCGGGCCTCGGCGCTGGGCAAGCGCTCCCAGCGCGAGTGGGAGCAGTGGCTCGCGACCTGGCCGGTGCCCTTCGCCACGCTCGCGGACGTCCGCAGGTGGTTCGGCGAGGAGGATCCCGCCCTGGAGCGCCCGAACCCCTCGCGGGGCGAGTTCTTCACCGAGGTGATGGCCGAGCGGATGGACGGCTGGCGGCCGGTGTTCTCCCGCCGCCAGATGCTGATGATCCGCGAGACGTGGGTCCACGACGCGCACTGGGAGGAGCTGGCCCTGGTGCGCTGCCCGGCCCTGGTGGTCCGCGGCATCGACGGCGAGCTGGGGCGCGCCGAGGCCCAGGAGATGGTCCGCGTCCTGCCCCGGGGCGTCTACGCCGAGGTCGCCGACGCGGGCCACCTCGTCCACTACGACCAGCCGGAGCAGTGGCGGCAGGTCGTCGAGCCCTTCCTCCAGGGCGCGCTCCCGGCCTGAGCGGGGCGGGACGACGGCCGGTCCCCGACCGGCCGCCGACTGTGGTCCCCCCTCCGCTGTTCCCCGTCCGGTCCTGTTCCCGCCCGGTTCCGGTTCCGGTCAGTGCCCGCGCGCCGCGGCGGCGTCGCGACCGCAGGCGTACGCCAGCGGCTGGATGATCTCCTCGGCGTCGGGGAGCCAGCGGTTGGCGGCCGTCGGCTGCCGGACCCACAGCACCGAGCCGCGGGTGCCCGCCCGGGTCGGCGGGGCCGCCACCCAGTCGCCGTCGCCCCGCGCGGTCATGTCGACGCCGCTCGGCGACCAGCCCAGCCCCCGCACCAGATCGGCCACCTTGGCCGCTCCGCCCGGCAGCACGAAGAAGAACATCCGCCCGTCCGGCGTGCCGGTGATCGGGCCGAGCGTCAGCTCCATGCGTTCCATCCGTGCCAGGGCCAGGCAGCCGGTGGTCTCCGACACCTCGATGGCGTCGAAGGTCCGTCCGGTCGGCAGCAGCACCGACGCGTGCGGCCGGTCGGCCCACATGCGGCGTACGGCCGTGGCGCTGCCGGTGGCCTGTGCCGCCCAGTCGGGGCGTGTGGGGTGTGCGCCGGGCGCTTCGCAGTTCGCCGCGCCGCAGGAGCAGCGCGGCACGCCCCCCTCGATCTCGAGCCACGCGCCGGGGAACACGTCCCAGTGCCGCTCCCCCGCGTACCGCACGGCGTGTTCGACCATGGAGCCCACCGGGCCGGACGGCGGATCGCCGTGCTGCCGGGGAAGCTCGGTGCCGGTCGTGACTGTGGTTGTCGCTGTTGTGATGTTCATGGCCTCCTCCACGACGATCACAACTTATCCCGTGACGAAGGGTTACGGCCTGGGGATCGATTGACGGAGGGGCATCATTCCGGCACGCGGGGCGCACAGGTGCACGGGCGGGGGCGCGTGCATGAACGGACGGCCTCGGATGGGTAGTTCCCTGTGCGGCGCGGTGCCGGAAATCTTGGCATATGCATCCGGCGGCGAAATCGGCGCAGCCAGGGCAGCCGGCGCAATCGGGGCAGTCAGGGCAGTCAGGACGGACAGCATGCAGAGGGAGGGGACCGTATGGCCGCGAGGCCGTTGGTCGCACGGCAGCCGAACGAACGGTTGCAGGCGCTCATCCAGGAGGCCGGCTGCTCCAACGCCGGACTGGCCCGCCGCGTCAACATGTGCGGCGCCGAGCAGGGGCTCGACCTGCGCTACGACAAGACCTCCGTCGCCCGCTGGCTGCGCGGCCAGCAGCCGCGCGGCCGGGCGCCGGCGGTCATCGCCGAGGCGCTGGGGCGCAAGCTCGGCCGGACGGTGACGGTCGAGGAGATCGGCATGGCCGGCGGCAGGAACATGGCCGCCGGGGTCGGCCTCCAGTTCGCGCCCACCGTCTCCGGCGCCGTCGAGCAGGCGTGCGAGCTGTGGCGCAGCGACGTGGGGCGGCGCGATCTGCTCGCCGCCCGGTCGGGGGCGTTCTCCGCGCTGGTCGAACCCAGCCGCGACTGGCTCATCACCGGGCCGGACCCCCAGGTGGCCCGCGGCACCGGCCCGAGGGTGGGGGCCTCGGACGTCGCGGCCGTGCGCGACACCACCGCGGCCCTGTCGGAGCTGGACCACCGCTACGGCAGCGGCCACGTGCGGCCGGTCGTCG
This sequence comes from Streptomyces sp. DH37, assembly GCF_029813835.1. GTDB lineage: Bacteria > Actinomycetota > Actinomycetes > Streptomycetales > Streptomycetaceae > Streptomyces. The sequence continues at coordinate 23,025 of NZ_JARVKV010000043.1, read as the reverse complement.
TCCACTACCTCAACAGCGTGGTCTCCGGGCTGCTGACGGGCTCCTACACGGAGGCGGTGGGGCGCGACCTGTTCGCCGCGGTCGCCCGGCTGACCGAACTCGCGGGCTACATGGCGGTGGACACCGGGCAGCCCGGCCTGGCGCAGCGGTACTACATCCAGGCGCTGCGGCTGGCCCAGGCCGCGGACGACCGGGCGTACGGCGGCTACGTGCTGGCCGCGGGCATGAGCCACCTCGCGGCCTCGCTGGGCACCCCGCGGGAGATAGCCCAGCTCGCGAGAGCCGCCCAGGAGGGCACGCGGGGGCGGGTGACCCCGAGGGTGCAGGCGATGTTCCACGCGGCGGAGGCGCGCGGCCACGCGCTGCTGGGCGACGCCCGCACCTGCCAGCTCGCCGCCGGGCGGGCGCTCGCGGCGTTCGACCGCGCCGAGTCGGCGACGGACGCGGGCGACGACCCGGAGTGGATCGGTCACTTCGACGCCGCCTACCTGGCCGACGAACTCGCCCACTGCCACCGGGACCTGAACCAGCCCACCCCCGCCCAGCGCCGCGCCGAGGAGGCCCTGGCGGGCCATCCGGAGCGGCGTACGCGGCGGCGGGCGATCGATCTGCTGCTGCTCGCCACCGCGCGGGTGCAGCAACGTGAACTGGAACACGCCTGCCACACCGGCGCGCAGGCGGTGGAACTGCTCAACGGGCTGCGCTCGGACCGGGGTTCGGAGTACCTGGACGACTTCCGGGGACGGCTGGCGCCCTACCGGGAGGAGCCCGTGGTCAGGGACTTCGCGCAGCGGCTGGAGCCGGTGGCGGCCTAGCAGGGGCGCGGGAGGAGGGGCGCGGGGGAGGGGGTGAGGGGCGAGGGCGATGGTGCGAGGTTTCGCCCCGGCTGGTGGTGGGGAGAATGTGCAGCCCTTCCGGGGGCGTGGTCGACCGTGTGAGCGACCGGGTAGCGTGAGCCGACGATTTCGCAGTCATGTTGGGCAGTCAGGTGAACGAGGAGTCCCGGTGACGACGCACAGCCGACAGGGCGACGAGGCGCGTGAGGGTGTTGTCCTGCCGTCGAATGGTGATCCGTGGACCCCCGGCCACGGCGACCCCCAGGGGAGCCCCCCGGCGGGGCAGCCCTGGGGGCAGCCGTGGGGGCCGGAGTCGTCGGCGGGGCAGCAGCCGCCCGCGCAGCCCGGACAGGCCGTCCCCGCCCGGACGCCCCAGCCGCCTCCTCACCAGCAGCCGGCCCAGCCGCCGCAGTACCCGCAGCCTCCCCAGCACCAGCAGCCGGCCCAGCCGCCGCAGTACCCGCAGCCTCCCCAGCACCAGCAGCCGGTTCAGCACCGGCAGCCGGTCCAGCCGCCGCGGTACCCGCAGCCGTCCCCGCCTCCGGGGCTTCCGCCGCAGCCTCCGGCCGCGCCGCCCGGCGCGGTCCCCGGGGCCGCCGACGAGACGCAGCTCCTGCCGCCGATGACCTCGGCCGGTCCGGCGTCCCCGGGCGCCCAGGGGGGCCGGGCGGGCGCCGTCGACGACGACACCCGGATCATCCGGCCGGTCGCCGGCGGCCCGCCCCCGGAGCGGGACACCGAGAGCACCACCGTGCTGCGCAGGCCGCTGCCGGCCGAGGGCGCGCCCGCCGCCCCGCGCTCCGCTCCGCCGCCGCCCGCCGGAGCCCCGTACGGGATACGTCCGGGCACCCCCGGCGACCGTCCCCCGCCCGCGGACTTCGACGGCCTGTTCCGGAGCGGCGCCCAGCCGGGCGCCCAGCCCGCCGACGCCACCCAGCAGCTTCCGCCCATCGACCCGGCGGCCGCCCCGCCCCCCGCGCAGCCGTCGTACGGCGGAGGGCGCGGCGGGACCGGCGGTCACGGCGGTTACGGCGGCGGTCACGGCGGGGGTTACGAGCCCCGCGGCCACTCCTCGCCCGGCCGCGACACCGCAGGGCGGCGCGGTCTGCCGCGCGTGGCGGTCGTCGGGATCGTCGTCGCGGGCTGCGCGGTCGCCGGACTGGCCGCGGGCGCGGCGCTGAGCGGCGACGGCGGGGACAAGCCCGCCGAGCAGCCGCAGGCGAAGGCGTCGGTCCCCGCCGAGCAGCCCGAGCAGTCGCCGTCCCCCACCGTCGATCCGGCCGAGGCCCAGGCGAAGGCGCTGGACGAGCTGCTCGCGGACAGCAACAACAGCCGCAACGCGGTCATCCGGTCGGTCGAGAACATCAAGCGGTGCAAGAGCCTCGACAAGGCCGCCGCCGACCTGCGCGACGCCGCCGACCAGCGCAACGACCTGGTCACCAGGCTGGGCGGGCTCGAGACCGACAGGCTGCCGAACCACCAGGAGCTGACCGACGCCCTCACCAGGGCGTGGCAGGCGTCGGCCCTGGCGGACAAGCACTACGCGGCGTGGGCCGACCAGGTCGCGGGCAAGAACGGCTGCAGGAAGGGCAGGGCCCGGGTCACGGACCGGACCGCCGAGGGCAACAAGGCCAGCGGCGTGGCCACGGCGGCCAAGAAGAAGGCGGCCGGACTGTGGAATCCGACCGCCCGTGAGTTCGGCCTGCCCGAGCGCCAGTACAGCCAGCTCTGAGGGCCTCCGCCCGGAGCCGGGGCGCCGGGCGGAGGCCGTGCGGCGCGTCAGCCGACGCCCGGCACGGCCTCCAGGGTGTCGCGCACGTCGACGAACCCCTCGCGGGCCGGCGCCAGCGTGCCGTTCCTGACCTGCTGGAAGGTCACCATCGCGTTGACCAGGCGCGGGTGGTCGCGCACGGCCAGCATGTCGTCGTAGCGCCAGCTCAGCTGTGGCGTCAGCCCTCCGGTGTCCACCGGGGGCATGGTCTCCAGGGCGCGCTGGACGGTCCCGGCCGTGACGGCTCCCTCGACGTGCTCCAGCGCCGCCCGCAGCACGGTGTACGCGACCCAGGTCGTCTGGACGCCGGGGTCGGCCGCCTCGATCCGGTTGTCGCCGAAGGCGTGCTCGCGGATGACGTTCCTCATGGCCGCCCAGCGCGGGTCGGAGGAGACCGGGTACCAGCCGGTGGCGTACGCGCCCTCCCACTGGCTGTCCGGGCCGCCCGTCCGGTCCACCAGCGACTGCTTCACGCTGCCGAGCACCGAGGCGATCCGCACCCCCGGGCCGTCCTCGCGCAGCCGCCGGAAGGAGTCGAAGAAGGTGTCCGTGCGGCCGCCGAGCACGGCCGTGACGCACGCCTTGTCCATGCTGCCGGAGCCCTCGGCGCCGGTGCCGGTGCCCCCGGCCGCCTGGGCGCCGCCCCCGCTCCCGTCCTCCAGGCCGACGCCGGCCAGGGCGAGCCTGGCGTGCCGGGTGTAGGCGGAGGCGTCCTCCGGCGCGCGGATGTCGGTGGCCGGGCCGTGGTCGCCCGCGGCCGCCAGACCGGCGTTGAGCAGCCGGGGGAGCTGGTCGCCCGAGACGGTGTCGGGGCGGACGAGCGAGACCCGCTCGCAGTGGTCGGCGAGCTGGTGGCCGTTCCCGGCGAGCAGGGTGGCCTGGCCCCCGTTGACCGGGTACGACAGCGGGCTGGTGAACTCCTCGTCCGTCACGCCGTAGCCGCCGAGGTAGGGGATGCCGGCCGACTCCAGGGCCGTCATGAACGTACGGCCGTGCTGGCTGTACGAGCCGACGACCGCGACGACCCCCTCGTTGCGGGCGCGGCCGGCGCAGCGGGCGGCGCCCACGGAGCTGTTGTGGTCGTTGCAGGTGAGAACACGGAGCTTGCGTCCGTTGATGCCCCCCGTGGCGTTCACCCAGCGCGCATATGCCTGTGCCATAGCTGGCATACCGGGCATGTTGGTGGCCCCGGTACCCTCCGGGGCCCATGTCATCACGGTCACGGTGGAGTCGTCGGCCCTCGCGTCACCCGGCAGCACGCCGCAGCCGGTGAGTAGTGAAGTGCAGATCCCCGTAGCGGCGGCGAGAGCGGCCATGGTCCTAGCGGAACGTTTGCTACGCCATGCGGTCATGGTCCTGAACGATCCCGCCACGGCTGTAACGGGCGAGTGATGAACAGCCAACGAGGTGCGTCGGAGAGGTGAACAGCGGGGGGTGCGCGCATCGCCGCCGCGCGGAACGTACGATCGATGACCGTGCAGGCACAGCAGAGTCACCAGGGTCCGGAGAGGTCTTCCCGCCGCGGCGTCCGTTCGAGCACCATGGACGGCATGCCGTGCAAAGACATGCCCTGGTGGCGCTGGCGCAGCAACGTGCGCTCGGCGCTGCACATGCTCTCCGACCCCGTGTTCCAGCGTGAGTGCTGGCTGACCGGCCGCCCGGGGTACGGCGACGTCACGGACGCCGTCTACCGCTTGGTCGAGGACACCTGGCTGGACAACTGGTCCGCCGACAAGTACATCGGCACGATCTTCCGCGACGCGCAGGAGGCCGCGCTCGTCGACGTCGCGGTGCTGCGCGTCCTGCGGATCATGCACCAGGTCGGGGCGGACGCCCCGGTGGCGGCGTACCTGGAGCACCAGGGCTGGCCGGAGGCCGTGCGCGCGGCGCGCGACGCCCACGTCCTGCTGGCGGCCAACGACGGCGAGGACCCGGACGAGCCGCCCCGCTCGCTCGACGTGCTGGCCGTCATGCTGAGGGCCGCCTGAGACCTGCCCGTACCCGCCCGGCCCCGCCCCGCGGAGGCCCGCCCGCCCCCGCCCGCCCCCGCCGGGCCCCGCCGGGGACCTGTCACGGCACCCGGCCGGATGTGCCACGCTTGTGCACATGAGCCAGCCGCAGTCCACCGCAACCCCCGAGCAGCCCGAGCAGTACGTCCTGACGTTGTCGTGTCCGGACAAACAGGGCATCGTGCACGCCGTCTCCAGCTACCTCTTCATGACCGGCTGCAACATCGAGGACAGCCAGCAGTTCGGGGACCACGACACCGGGCTGTTCTTCATGCGGGTGCACTTCAGCGCCGGCGCGCCGGTGACGGTGGAGAAGCTGCGGGCGAGCTTCGCGGCGGTGGGCGACTCCTTCCACATGGACTGGCAGATCCACCGCGCGAACGAGAGGATGCGCGTGATCCTGATGGTCAGCAGGTTCGGGCACTGCCTGAACGACCTGCTGTTCCGCACGCGCATCGGCGCGCTGCCGGTCGAGATCGTGGCCGTGGTCTCCAACCACACCGACTTCGAGGAGCTGGTCTCCTCCTACGGCATCCCCTTCCACCACATCCCCGTCACCCGCGACACCAAGGCGGAGGCGGAGGCGCGGCTGCTGGAGCTCGTCCGCAACGAGGGCGTGGAGCTGGTGGTGCTGGCCCGCTACATGCAGGTGATCTCGGACGAGCTGTGCAAGGTGCTCTCGGGCCGGATCATCAACATCCACCACTCCTTCCTCCCGAGCTTCAAGGGCGCCAAGCCGTACCACCAGGCCCACGCGCGCGGCGTGAAGCTGATCGGCGCCACGGCGCACTACGTCACCGCCGAGCTGGACGAGGGCCCGATCATCGAGCAGGAGGTGGAGCGCGTCGGGCACGAGGTCACGCCCGAGCAGCTCGTGGCGGTCGGCCGCGACGTGGAGTGCCAGGCGCTGGCCCGCGCGGTGAAGTGGCACAGCGAGCACCGCGTCCTGCTCAACGGCCACCGCACGGTGGTCTTCGCCTGACGGGACGCCGGGGCCGCGGGGTCCGGGGCGGCCCCGCGCGCAGGCGCTACATGCGGGAGAGGGCGGCGACGGCCTCCAGGGTGTCGCGGATCGCCTCGCGGTCGCCCTCGTGGCCCGCGGCGGCCTCCCGCGGCGGTACGTGGCCCGCCGCCAGCCGGCAGAACTCCGTGTCCTCCAGCGCCAGATGGGCCACCGTGTGCTCCGGGCCGGCGAGGGCGGCCGGGGAGTCCAGGGGGATGTACCAGTCGCCGCCGCCCCGGCCCTCGACCTCCAGGTGGAGGGTGCGGCCCGGCGCGCCCGCCGCCGTCAGGCGGCGGGGCGGTGCGGCCAGCCCGGCGCGGCGCCGGGCGGCGATGGCCTCCGGGAGCCGCCGGGCGGTGAGGTCCACCATGCGGGCCAGGTGCTCGGGCGCGGGCGGCTCGTACGGGTAGTCGACCGCCGTGGCGATGTCCTCCGCGTGGATCCAGCACGCGAACGCCCGGCCGACCAGCGCGTCGGCCAACGACCGCCGGAACTCGGTGAAGTCCACCCACAGGCCGTCGTCGGACGCGCGCAGGGCCGCGGTGCGCACGATGTTCCGGGTCTGGGTGCGCCACTTGTTCCGCACGAACGGCGGTCCGTGCGCGCGGCACCGCTCGACCGCCGCCTCCGTGCGGTCGCCCATGGTGCGCGGGGCGCCGGGGCCGAGCGGATCGTCCAGGCCGAGCGCGGTGGCCACCAGCCCGTCCACCGAGCCGAGGTGGGCGAGCACCCCGCACAGCGTCAGCGTGCGCTCGCCGGTCGCCCAGCGCAGCCGCACCGGAGTGTTCCACTCCGCGTCCCCCATGTCGCGCAGCAGGGCGTCGAGCCGCGCGGTCTCCGCGTCGTACGGCGCCGCCCAGCGCGGCAGGGGCAGGTCGGCCGGGCGGTTGCGCAGGCACTCGTCCAGCACCCGCGAGCGCAGCAGCGGGTCGGGGTCCAGGGTCTCCTCGCGGCGCATCAGCCCCACGGCGTCGCGCAGCTGCCGCGCCTCCTCGGCGCAGGCCGGGCACCCGGGAAGGTGCGCCTCGACGGCCGCGGTCTCCTCGGGCGAGCAGACCGCCAGGGCCCACACGCCCAACAGCGACTTCAGGACGAAGTGCTCCTCCGGGGGCGTGCCGTCCCGGCCGGCCTCCGCGTTCTCCCGGTTCTCTCCGTTCTCCCCGTTCTTCTCGTTCCCCCGGTTCCTACCGCCCTTCCGGTTCTCCCGGTTCCCGGTGAGGCTCACGACGCCCTCTCCGAGCCCGGGCCGGCCTCCGCGGCCGTGCGCGCCGCGGCGGTGGAGAGCAGTTGCAGCCCCAGCCGCACCCGCCGCCGCGCCTCGTCCTCGCTCACGCCCAGCTCGGCGGCGGCCTCGCGGTAGTCCCGGCGCCGGACGTACGCCAGCTCCAGCACGGTCCGCAGCGAGCCCGGCATGGCGGTGACCATGTGGTCCGCGCGGGCGGCCGCCGACGCGGCGCGGATCCGCTCCTCCAGCCGGGCGCGGGACTCCGGGTCCGGGGCGCGCTCGTCCAGGTGCCGCAGCGCACGCCGCCGGGTGAGCTCGGTCAGCCACGAGCGCAGCGAGCCGCGTTCGGGCTCGTACGCCGTGGGGTCCGCCCAGACCTCGGCGAAGACCTCGGCCACGACGCGGTCCGCGGCGTCCTCGTCGTCCAGGAAGCGATGGGCGAGGCCGCGCACCAACGGGGCGTGCCCGTCGTACAGTTCGGCCAGCGCCGACTCCTCGCCCCGTGCCAGTCGCTGCCGCATCCCGTGGTCCCGGTGAGGACGTGTCGTGCCGGGTGTCCCGTCGGGCGTCTCGTTCGGCATCCTCCACCCCCCAGCCTGCCGCTCATCTCGAATGTAATGGCAGGAGCTGACAAGATGCCTCCCTTTACGGCAATCTGCGCCTCCGCGCGGTTGCGCATGGTCGTGGTTCCGTCACTCCGGAGTCACTTCGGACCCCTTCCCGGTGGTCGGTCCGTTTCGCTCCTGTCCGGATCTGGTGGTGCGTTACGGGGGTGTGACCGGAAGGGTGGAGAGGTGGAGACCTGATTCGGCATAGGGTCGTGCTCTGCAGTTGTCGTGACGATGGTCGGCAGGGGCGGTCGGCGAACGGAAGGGCGGAAAGGGAACGTTCCGGTCGGTGTCGGCGGATGAAGGGACTACGGGCACGTGTCGTTGAAGGTGATCGGGGAGGACCGCGGGGAGTGGGCCGTGCTGCGGGTGTCGGGTGAGCTGGATCTCGTCACCTCTCCCGTGGTCCGCCAGCATGTGCACGACGCCGTGGCGGAGGGACGCCGCAGCCTCGTGCTCGACCTGTCACAGGTGCTGTTCTGCGACTCCAGCGGCGTCGGCGTCCTCATAGCCTCGCGCCGGCTGATGCGCTCGTGCGCGGGCCGCCTCCGGTTGATCCTCCCCGCCCAGGGCGCGGTGGACGGCTCCCACGTCAACCGGGTCCTCGCCGCCCTCGGCGTCCGCCGGCTCTTCGACTGCTACCCGGACCTCGGCGCCGCCACGGACGACGCCGCCAGCCCGCTCAGCGCCTGACCCCCCTCCTGCCGCCGCCCGCCTCCGGGCGTCCGCCCGCGTAGGGCGCCGCGGCCGGGACGGCTCGTCCCCCTCGCCCGGCCTCCCGTGCCCGGCGAACCACCGGCGCGCCGGCTCCTCGCCGTACGCGGTGGCCCGGCGCCGGAAGCCGCAGGCGACGGCCGAACCCGGCAGGGCGCCGAGGACGGCGACGACCGCCGCCACCGCCTCTCTGCCCCGAACCGGTCGCGAAAGCGAAAGCCCCCGGCGGGAGCGGCTGTTGGCGGGTCCGGGCGCACCCGGTCGCACGCGGCGGCGCCGGGCCGTGCGCCGGGGCGTGTTCCGTCCGCCGGGCTCGGATGTTCGACTCCCCGGTCAGGGCGTCGCACAGTATGCGGTGTCGCTACTCCTTTGCGCCGGAATATGCCCGAAGCGCTTGTTGCCGCGGTGACGGGTCCAGCACTCTGTGCACCACCGGGGGAACGGACAGTGGTCTCGCGTCGGCGCGGGACCGTACGGCCCCGGGCATGGACGGTGTGAAGGGTGCAGATGCTTCAGGTGCAACTGGAGGTCGGAACCGACCCCAGGGAGGTGGGCAGGGCCCGAAGATGGACCCGGTCGAGACTGGCCGGGTTCGGTGTGGAGCCGGAGGAGTCGCTGGCGGAGACGCTGGTGCTGCTGGTGTCCGAACTGGTCACCAACGCCGTCGTGCACACCGGGCGTCCCGCGGTGCTGCGCCTGCTGTTCTCCGGGTGCCCCGCGGCGGGGGAGGGGACCGTGCGGGTCGAGGTCGCCGACGCCAGCGGCAGCCCGCCGAGGCGGCGCCGGGCCGAGGGCGACGACACCGGCGGCCGCGGCCTGGAACTGGTGGGCGGGCTCGCCGACCGCTGGGGCTGGCTCCAGGAGGGCGCCGGCAAGCGCATCTGGTGCGAGCTGGACCGGGGGAGCGGCGCGGGGGCGGCGGGCGCGGACGTCCGGGACGCCGGAAGGGCCGCGGCCGCCGAGTCGCTCCCGGAGGGCGCGTACGGTGGATGGCGTGTCCAGCCGGCCCGGACCTGACGCCCGGACAGATCCGTTGCTCCGGGAGGGTATTGACGAAACATGCCGGTTTGATCACCCTTGTGGCAGCGACCCCGTCGCGAGGGGACGTCGAGGCGCCGCGGTGCCTCGGCGAGTACGGGTCGCGATCCGGCGTCAGCCGCTCCGGTAGGAGGGGCAGGGCCTGAACGCCGGAGCCGGGTGGCGGCCCGCCGTGCCGTGCTCGGTGTGCGCAGGGGCGCGCCGCCACCCGCCTCGCCGCTCCCGGCGGCCGGCGCTCAACGACCCGCGGCCGTACGGAAGGTGCGGCGGTACGCGGCCGGTGGGACGCCCAGCGCCGCCTGGAAGTGCTGCCGCAGCGAGGCGGCCGTGCCGAAGCCCGACTCCGCCGCCACCCGCTCCACGGGCAGGTCGCTGCTCTCCAGCAGGTGCCGGGCGCGCTCGATCCGCTGCCGGGTGAGCCACTGGAGCGGGCTCGTCCCGGCCTCCTCGCGGAAGCGGCGGGTGAAGGTCCGCACGCTCATCGACTCCTTCTCGGCCAACTCCCGCAGGGTGACCGGCCGTTCCAGGTGCCGCAGCGCCCACGCGCGGGCCGCCCCGGTGGTGCGGAGCTGCGGCTCCGGTACGGGCCGCCGCACGTACTGCGCCTGGCCGCCGTCGCGGTGCGGCGGCACGACGGTGCGGCGGGCCACGTCGTTGGCCACCGCGGCGCCGTGGTCGCCGCGCACCATGTGCAGGCACAGGTCGATGCCGGAGGCGACGCCGGCCGAGGTCAGCACGGAGCCGTCGTCCACGTACAGCACGTCCGGATCGACCTTCACGGCCGGGTACAGCCGCTGGAGGCGGTCGCACGACGCCCAGTGCGTCGTCGCGCGGCGTCCGTCGAGCAGCCCGGCCGCGGCCAGCACGAAGGCGCCGGTGCAGATCGACGCGATGCGGGCGCCGGGCCGGACGCGGGCGAGGGCGTCGGCCTGCGCGGGGGTCAGACGGCCCTCGGTGTACGTCGGGTCGTCCTCGTGGGCGGCCGGGACGATCACGGTGTCGGCCTCGGCCAGCGCCTCGGGACCGTGCTCGACGGTGACGGTGAAGTCGGCGTCGGTGCGCACCGGTCCCGGCTCCAGCGCGCAGGTGACGACCTCGTACAGCGGCTCGCCGGCGGCCGAGAGCGCCTTGCCCATGATCCGGTGCGGGATGCCGAGTTCGATGGGGAGCAGGCCGTGGCGCACGAGGACGGCGACCCGGTGGCGTCCGGGGCGGCGGAAGACGGCGGGGCTCATGGCCCGATCCTTTCATATCGTGGCCTTCCGGCCACTCGTTCCGTCCTGTTCCGGCGGCCAGGGTGGGGGCGTGACCCAGACATCCCGGACCCTGCCCGCCGACGGCGCGGAGGGCGCGCCGGGCGTGGAGGACGCCCGGAGCGCCGCTCCCGCGCCCCCGGCCCGCCGCCGCGCCCCGCGCGTGCACCCCGCCTGGTACGTGGCCGCCGTCGCGTTCGTGACCATCGTCGGCGCGGCGGCCTTCGCCTCCCTGCCCGGCCTGCTGATCGACCCGCTGCACACGGAGTTCGGCTGGTCGCGCGGCACGATCGGCTTCGCCGTCTCCGTCAACCTCGCCCTCTACGGGCTGACCGCGCCCTTCGCCGCCTCCCTCATGGACCGCTTCGGCATCCGCCGCGTCGTGGCCTGCGCGCTGACCCTCATCGCGGCCGGGGCGGGCTCGGCGGTGTTCATGACCGAGCCCTGGCAGCTCGTGCTCTCCTGGGGCGTGATCGTCGGTCTGGGCAGCGGCTCGATGGCGCTGGCGTTCTCCGCGACCGTCGCCAACCGGTGGTTCGCCGCCCGCCGCGGTCTGGTCACCGGCCTCCTCACCGCGGCCGGGGCCTCCGGCCAGCTCGTCTTCCTGCCGCTGCTGTCCTGGATCGTCGCGCGCCACGACTGGCGGCCCGCCGCGGTGACCGTCGCCCTGGCGGCGCTCGCGGTCGTGCCGTTCGTCTGGCTGCTGCTGCGCGACCACCCCGCCGACGTGGGTCTGCCGCCCTACGGCGCGACGGAGTTCGTGCCGAAGCCCGCGCCCGCGCCGGGCGCCGCCGTCCGGGCGGTGCGCGCCCTGCGCGACGCCGCGCGGACCGGGCCGTTCTGGCTGCTCGCCGGCACCTTCGCCATCTGCGGCGCCTCCACCAACGGCCTGGTCAAGACCCACTTCGTGCCCGCCGCCCACGACCACGGCATGCCGATCACGGCCGCCGCCTCGCTGCTCGCCGTGATCGGCGTCTTCGACATCGTGGGCACGGTCTTCTCCGGCTGGCTCACCGACCGCTTCGACTCCCGCCGCCTGCTGGCCGTCTACTACGCGCTGCGCGGCGTCTCGCTGCTCTTCCTGCCGCTGCTGCTGGCTCCGGACGTCCGTCCGCCGATGATCTTCTTCATCGTCTTCTACGGCCTGGACTGGGTGGCCACCGTCCCGCCCACCATCGCCCTGTGCCGCGAGCACTACGGCGCGGACGGCGCGATCGTCTTCGGCTGGGTGCTCGCCTCCCACCAGATCGGCGCCGGGCTCGTCGCCTTCCTCGGCGGCATGGCCCGCGACGCCTTCGGCTCCTACGACCCGGTGTGGACCGCCTCGGGCGCGCTGTGCGCGGCGGCGGCCCTGATGGCCCTGGTGATCCGCCGGCGTCCGGAGGTGGCCGTCACGGCGTGAACCGGCCCCGGCTCCGTTCTCGGCTCCGGCTCCGTTCTCGGCCTCGTTCCCGGCTCCGCCAGGGGCCGCCCGGCTCCGGCCACGGCACCCGGGCGTACGCGTGCGGGCCGACCCGTGACACCGGCGGCCGCTCCCCGCCGAAGCGGGCCGGGAAGAGGGGGGCCGTGCCGGTGTACCGCCGGCCCCCCACCGCACGCCGCGGTCGACGGGCACCGGCCGGTCGGGGACCGCTGCCGGGTCCGGCCCGGTCCCCTCGGCCGGTTCGCGCCGCGCCGCATCCAGCGGCGTCCCGCCGGGCTCGATGCCGCCGGGCCGCCGCCGGGCCCGTCATCCGGTCGTCGTGCGGGCGACGGCGCGGGCTATCCTCCGCGCGTCGATGGCCAGTTCGCGGAGCATGCCGCTGATGGGGTTGGTGTAGCCGGTGAAGTACAGGCCCGCGGCGGTGGGCAGCGTACGGCGGCCGCACACGCGGGGCAGCCCGCGCTCGTCCAGCACGCCGAGGTGGCCGACCATCTCCTCCAGCCCGCGCCGGTAGCCGGTGGCCGCTATGACGGCGTCGGGGGCGATCGTGCCGCCGTCGGCGAGGGCGACCTTGGGCCCGTCGAAGGACTCCACCGCCGCCACCGGCTCTATCCGCCCCTGCCGCACGGCCTTGACGAAGCCCGTGTCCTGGACGGGGATCGCGCCCTGCCGCACCCGTGTGTACAGGCCGGCCTCCGGACGCGGCAGGCCGTGGCGCGACAGGTCCGGCAGGGAGACCTTCGCCAGCCCGCGGGCCATCCCGTCCACCACGCGCACCGGCAGCCGCCGCACCGCGATGCCGGTGGCCTGCGCGGGCCAGCCCAGCGTGGAGCGGCGGACGATGTGGGGCGGGGTGCGCACCGCGAGCCGCACCCGGGCCGCGCCGCCCTCGGCGAGGTCCAGGGCTATCTCGGCACCGGTGTTGCCGCTGCCGACGACCAGCACGTCCCTGCCCTCGTACGGCCGTGCGTCGCGGTAGGAGCGGGCGTGCAGCAGCTCGCCCTCGAAGGAGTCGCGGCCGGGCCAGTCGGGCACGCGCGGGGTGTGGTTGTGCCCGGTGGCCACCACGACCACCGGCGCGACCAGCTCCCGGCCGCCGTTCGCCCGCAGCACCCAGCTGCCGTCGTCGGCGCGGTCGATGCGGTTGACCTCCACGCCCGCGGCGATCTCCAGCCGGTGGTGGAGCGCGTACTCCTCCAGGTAGCGCACCAGGTCGTCCCGGCGCACCCAGCGCCCGTACGAGCGCGGGATCGGCAGCCCGGGCAGCGCGGACCGGCGGCGCGTGGTGTGCAGGCGCAGCCGGTCGTAGTGGCCGCGCCAGGAGGCCCCGACAGAGTCGGACCTCTCCAGCACCACGGACCGGATGCCGCGCCGCCGGAGGGCCGCCGCGGTGGCCAGCCCGCCCGGCCCGCCTCCGATGATGTGCACGGGTCTGCTGTCGTCGGACATGTGCATGCCCATGAGTCTATGCCCCGCTTCCTCCCCCGCGCGCCCGGTCTCCGGCCGCCGCGACGGCCCGCCGCGCGGGGGCGGTCGGACGGCGGGCCGGCCGGACGTCCTCCTCCCGGTACCCCGAAGTCGCCCGGGAACGCCGGGCGATCGTGGCGGCGGTCCCGGTGCGCGGGGCCGGGGGCGCGGGCCCGGCGCCTCACATGGGCAGCGACAGCAGGCACACCGGTCCGGGCGGCCAGTCGGCGCCCTCGCGCAGCGGCGTCCACATGGTGCGCATCGGCATGGTCACCAGGCCGTCGGGCTGCTCGACGCGGACGTGCTCCTCCAACTCCCGCCATCCCAGGGCCTCGTACACCGGCATGTGCTCCGGCCAGCAGAAGAGCAGGCCGACCTCGGGGCCCATGCCGCGCGCGTGCTCCATCGCGGCCGTGACGACCGTCCGCGCCAGGCCCCGCCCGCGCAGGCCGGGCGCGACGATCACCCCGCCCAGGCCCACCGCCTCGACGCGCGAGCCCGCGAACGACACCGGTACGGTCACCAGGCCCGCGTGCGCCACCAGACGGCCGTCGAGCCGGACGCCGAAGTGCTCCTCCTTGGGCCGCCAGGCCATGGACAGCCCGACGACCTCGAAGGGGTCGTCGGAGCCGCCGCAGATCTCCTCCAGGTCGGCCCCGGTGAACCCGGGCAGCCGCACCGCCGGAAGCCGGTCCCCGTACGTCTCCGTGCTTGTCGTCGTCACTCCCTCAGCCTGCTCCGGCACCGCGTCCGCTAATCCGTGCGACCCGACAGAGAACGGCGGGGGATGTCTGTGCGGATCCCCGGCGGGGAGCCGGGCGGCACCGCACGGCACCGGACGGAACCGTGCCGGGCCGCGGTGGGCCGTGGTGGGCGGGGCCGCCGGGACGCGCCGTCCCGGCGGCCCCGCCGCGATGCGGGGAGGCATCGCCGATCGCACTGCACCCCGGTTCCTCACCGGTTCCCCTCCCGTGTGCCCGGCGGCCCGGACGCGGGACCTGCGTCCTGGGGCCGGACACCCGGGAGCCTCACCGCCCCGCCTCCGTGTCCCGCGCGGCGCCCGGGGGGACCACCCGGGCGCCGGGCCGTGGTCGTCGCCACGGAGCGGGCGGCGCCCCGCCCGGCGACCGGGACCGCGGTCCGGCCGGCGAGCGGCGCACGCAGACGTTGTACACCGGCGCGCGGACGACCGGTGACACCTCGGGGACAGCGGCACTAAGGTGCCGCACCGTGAGGCGTGACGGAGGCGAGACGTCGGCGGAGGCACCGCGCCCCGACGCCCTGGCGGCCCACCTGTCCGCGCTCGGCGTGGACGGCGGGGCCGTCGCCCTGTACGTGGCGCTGCTGACGGGCGGCCCGGCGTCCCCGGGCCCCGCCGGCGCGCGGCGCGCGCTGCTCGACCTCGGCCTGGCGGCCGAGGTGCCCGACGACGGGGGCCCCGCCGGCGGACTGGTGCCCGTACCGCCCGCGTCCGCGCTGGAACTGCTCTCCCGGCGCGAGATGCTGCGGCTGGAGGAGGCCCGCTCGGCGGTCGCGCGCGCCTACGAGCGCTACCGCCGCCGTACGCCGTCGGCCGTGGGCGGCTCGGTCGCCGAGGAGGTGACCGGGGACGACATCGAGCGGGTGCTGGGGGAGGCGATGGGCGGGGCGCGGCAGGAGGTGCTGCGGTTCGACTCGCCGCCGTACTTCTGGGACACCGAGCGCGGCGCCAAGGAGGAGGTCGGGCAGCTGCGCCGCGGGGTGCGGTACCGGGTGGTGTACACCCGGACGTCGCTCGCCCACCCCGGCTACCTCACCGGGAACGTCCAGCCGTGCGTGGACGCGGGCGAGGAGGCCCGGGTGGCGCCCCGGCTGCCGGTGAAGCTCATGGTGGTGGACGACCGCGTCGGCTTCGTCTCGATGTCCATCGCCGACGTGGACGTCAGCCGCAGCATGCTCGTGGTGCGGCCGGGCGCGTTACTGGCCGTGCTGCGGGCGCTGTTCGAGGCGTACTGGGACCGGGCCCTGCCCATCCACCCCGAGAGCGGGGCCGCCGCGCCGGGCGGGGCGCGGCCCGGACCGGCCGAGCGCCGCATCCTGGCCATGCTGGTCGCCGGGGCGCCCGACAGCCAGATCATCCGCGAACTGGGCGTCAGCCGCCGCACGTTCTTCCGCCGCATGGAACTGCTGATGGCGCAGGCCGGCGCGGGAACCCGCTTCCAGCTCGCCCTCCAGGCGCAGCGGCGGGGCTGGCTGTGAGGCGCCGGGCGCGAGGCGCCGACCACGTCATGCGGCGGTGCACGGCGGTGCGCGGTGTCGTGCGGCGGTGCGCGGTGTCGTGCGGCGGGGGTGGCACGGAAGTGCACCGGGGCGCAGCCGTGCCGTGGCACCCCGGTGCCCCCGGGTGACACCCCATCGGCTACAACCGTGAGCACTCTCCAACGCACTCCCATCGAAGAGAGATCACACGGTGAAGAAGGCCAGAAGACCCCGCATAGCCGTCGGCGCCGCCCTGGCGGCACTCGTCCTGACGGGCACCACCGCCACGACGGCGTCAGCCGCCGCCCCCGGCCCCGAGCCCGCCCCCCTGGGGACGGTCCGGGGCGCCGACGCGCCGAACGCGCTGGACGGCGAGTACATCGTGGTGCTGAAGGACTCCGGCGACCGGGCCGGCGGGCTGAGGACGGCGGGAGGCGTACGGGACAGGGCGGAGGAGCTGACCGGCGCCTTCGGCGGAGAGGCGGACCGCACCTACGCCTCGGCGCTCAAGGGCTTCTCGCTCCGGGCCACCGAGAAGCAGGCCCGGCGCCTGGCCGCCGACCCCTCGGTGGCGTACGTCGAGGCCAACCGCGTCGAGCGCGGCGACGCCCTGCCGGCCGTACCGGGCGTCCAGGCCGGTCCGGCCTGGGGCCTGGACCGCATCGACCAGCGCGACCTGCCGCTCGACGCGAGCTACGGCTACGACACCACGGCGTCGAACGTCACCGCGTACGTCGTGGACTCCGGCGTCAACATCGCCCACCGGGAGTTCGGCGGGCGCGCCTCCTACGGCTACGACTTCGTCGACGGCGACAGGACGGCCGCCGACTGCCACGGGCACGGCACGCACGTGGCGGGCATCGTGGGGGGCGCGGCGCACGGCGTCGCCAAGGGCGTGAAGCTGGTCGCGGTGCGGGTGCTCAACTGCGAGAACTCGGGCACCACCGAGGGCGTGCTGGCCGGCTACGACTGGGTCGTGAAGAACGCCGTCAAGCCCGCCGTCGCCAACGTCAGCATCGGCGGCGCCGCGAGCGAGGCCAAGGACGCGGCGGTGCGGAGGATGGTCGCCGCGGGGATCACCGTCGTGGTCTCGGCCGGCAACAAGGCCACCGACGCGTGCACCCAGTCGCCCGCCCGCGAGCCGTCCGTGATCACCGTGGCCTCGACGGCGCGGGACGACTCGAAGCCGAGCTGGTCCAACCACGGCGCCTGCGTCGACGTCTTCGCGCCGGGCTCGTCCATCCCGTCGGCCGGGATCGACTCGGACACGGCGGTGAAGACGATGAGCGGCACCTCGATGTCGGCGCCGCACGTGACGGGCGCCGCGGCGCTCCACGTCTCGAGGAACCCGGCCGCCACGCCCGCGGCGGTGAACCGGGTGCTGCTGGCGGCGGCGAGCGCCGGCCGGGTGACGGGGCCGGGGGAGGGCTCGCCGAACCGGCTGCTGTACAGCCGCTTCTGACGGCGTGGGCTCCCCGGGCGGCCGGTGACAGGAGCCGGCCGCCCGGGGAGCCGGGCGGTGGACGGACAGGAGCGGACGGGAACGGGGGCGGACAGGAGCAGGGGACGGGACGGGAGCCGGGCGGGCGGCCCGCGGCTCGCGGCCGGGGCCTACCGGGTGGGCTTGCGGCCCGTGACGCCGAGGTAGAGCAGGTAGGCGAGGCTCGGCTTCAGGTCGGCCTTCTTGGCGCCCCAGCTCTGGGCGGCCTTCTGCTGGCCGGCCACCGAGGCGAGCATCGACACCAGGCATCCCGCGACGGCCGCCGGGCTGGTTCCCGCATCCGCCTTGCCCTTGGACTGGAGCTGCCCGATGGAGTCGGACAGGGGGCCGGTGATCCCGCTCAGGACCTTCGTGCGGATCTTGGAGAATCGTTTATCCCCCTCCGCCGCGCCCAGGTCCACCACCCGCAGGATCGCGTCGTTCCGCTGCCAGAAGGAGAGGAAGCCGTCCACCAGCTCCTCCGCCGTCCGCCAGCCGGCCTTGCCGGTCCAGGAGCGGTCGGTGGCCAGCTCGGCGAGGGAGGCGCCGTCCCTGGCCATCTCCTCGGCCAGCTCCAGGACGGCGCCCTCCACGTCCGGAAAGTACTGGTAGAAGGTCGCCGGGGAGGTCCCCGCGCGCCGTGCGACGTCGATCACCCGGACGTCGCGGTACGGCGACGAGCTGAGCATCTCGCCGAGGCAGGTGAGCAGCTTCTGCCGCGTCGCCTGGCCCCGGCGTCCGGCCACCCGACCGTCAACAGTTCGTACTTGTCCTGTCATGTCGTCAGCTTACCGAGGGATGATCGGCTCGCGATTCGGCCGAACCCAAATGGGGTGATCCGCTGCACGCGGGGTGATCCACGGATAGCGTTCCCGTATCGGGACAGGACCGTACGGAAGGAACCGGAGATGGCCGCTGCCGGAGGCGCCTCCGCCGAGGGCACACCCTGCTGGACCGACGCGATGCTCCCCGACCTGGAGGCGGGCAAGCGCTTCTACGGCGAGCTGTTCGGCTGGACCTTTGGTGACCCGGCGCCGCCCGAACGGGGGTCCTACACGATCGCGCTGCTCGACGGCGAGCGGGTCGCGGCGCTCGCGCACAAACCGGACGGCCGGCTGCCCACGGCGTGGACGATCTACTTCGCGACGCCCGACGCCGCGGCGACCGCCCGGCGCATCCGCGCGGCGGGCGGCCAGCTCGTCACGGAGCCCGTGGCGGTCGGCGGCGCCGGGGTCGCCGGGATCGCCGGGGTCGCCGGGGTCATGGCCACGGCCGTCGACCCGGGCGGCGCGGCCTTCGGGCTGTGGCAGCCGGGGACGCTGACCGGCTTCGGGACGGTGCGCAGGCCCGGCTCGTACGTGTGGACCGAGGTCTGCACGCGCGAGAGGGAGGCGGTGGACGCCTTCTACGCGGAGGTCTTCGGCTACGGCATGCACCCGGCCTCCGCGCGTGCCGGGGGGAGCGGTGGGGCCGCGGACGCGGAGGGGACCGCCGAGGAGGCCGCGGAGGAGACCGCCGAGGAGACCGCCGAGGCGGCCGAGGCCGAGCGCCTGGAGGAGGTCGGGAGGGTCCACCGGACCGCGCCCGGGGGTGCCGGGGACATCGGAGACGCCGGGGATGCCGGAGACACCGCCGACATCATGGTCTGGACCCCGCCCGGCGAGCCCGCCGACGACGAGCACGCCGTCGGCAGCCGTACGATGATCGACGACACGTACCCGGTGGAGATGCCCGCCCACTTCCTCGTCTACTTCGCGGTCGCCGACTGCGACGCCGCCGTCCGCACGGCCGCGCGCCTGGGTGGCCGCGCGGTCGAGGCGCCCAGGGACACCCCCTTCGGCCGCTACGCGGTCCTCGTCGACAACCAGGGCGCGCGCTTCGGCGTCCTGGACACGTCCACGGCTCGCTGAGGGACGGGGAGAAGAAGCGGAGGAGAGGCGGAGAAGGGGCGGAGGAGAGGCGGGGGAGGCCGGGAGAGGCCGTGAGGGCGCGGTGCGGGGCACGGGGCGGCCCCGCACCGGGACACCGGGCCCCGGAATGGGCGACTCACCGCCCCCGGGTTCGCAACCGGGGGCTTCGCCAGGAAGAATCGCTGTCGGACCGCGGGACCGTACGGCGGTGGGAAGCTGCGCGGGGCGGCGATCGTCGACCCCGACGGGGAGGTGGCAGGCAAGTGGTGGAGCAGCTGACGCAGCACGATCCGCGGCGGATCGGCCCGTTCGAGGTGCTCGGCCGGCTCGGTGCCGGGGGCATGGGGCTGGTCTACCTGGCCCGGTCGGCCTCCGGACGGCGCGTGGCGATCAAGACGGTGCGCACCGAGCTCGCCGAGGACCAGCTGTTCCGCGTCCGCTTCACCCGCGAGGTGGAGGCGGCCCGGGCGGTCAGCGGCTTCTACACGGCCGCCGTCGTGGACGCCGACCCGCGCGCCGCGGTGCCGTGGCTGGCGACCGCGTACGTGCCCGCGCCGTCCCTGGAGGAGATAGTCAACGAGTGCGGGCCGCTCCCGGTGCAGGCCGTGCGCTGGCTGGCCGCCGGCGTCGCCGAGGCGCTCCAGTCCATCCACGGGGCGGGCCTGGTCCACCGCGATCTGAAGCCGTCCAACGTGCTGGTGGTGGAGGACGGTCCGCGGGTGATCGACTTCGGCATCGCCTCCGGGGTGTCCAACACGCGGCTGACGATGACCAACGTCGCCGTCGGCACCCCCTCGTACATGTCGCCCGAGCAGGCGCGGGACTCGCGCAGCGTCACGGGCGCCAGCGATGTCTTCTCCCTCGGCTCCACCCTGGTCTTCGCCGCCACCGGGCACCCGCCCTACCACGGCGCCAACCCCGTCGAGACCGTCTTCATGCTGCTGCGCGAGGGCCCGGACCTGGAGGGCCTGCCCGACGAGCTGCGGCCGCTCGTCGAGTCCTGCATGCGGACGGAGCCCGACCAGCGGCCCACCCCGGCCGACCTCCAGGCGCAGCTCGCCCCGCACCTGTTCTCCTCCGGCGGCGACGACAGCGGTACGGCGTCGGCGTGGCTGCCGAGCGGCGCGGTGGCGCTGATCGAGCGGCACCGGGGCGGCCGGTCCCGGCCGGTCCGCCCGCCCGCGCAGCCCGCGCACAGGCCCCGGCACCGGGCTCCGGAGCACGCTCCCGCCCCGGCTCCGGCCGGGCCCGGCGCCGACTGGCGGCCCCCGGCCGCCGATCCGCGCGGCGGGGGAGCGCCCGCCGCGTCCGTGGCCGCGCCGCCCCGGAGCGCGCCCCCGGTCCCGCCGCCCCCGCACCCTCCCGCGCACTCCCCCGGTGACGGACCCGTACGGCTGCCGGGCGCCCAGGTGCCGATCGGCCCCGGGCCGCGGCGGCCCCCGGCCCGCACCCCCGAGGTCGGCGCCCCGACGTCGTGGGTGCTGCGCTCGCCGGACGGCCGGAGCGGCACCGGCGGCGGTACGGGCACGGGCGGCACCGGCGCCCTCGGCGCCACCGCGGCCCACACCCCGTCCCCGGACGAGACCGCCGCGCCGCCGCGCTGGCGGCCGTGGCGCTTCCGGATGTCGAACGACGTGTGGGGCACGCCGGCCGTCGCCGACGGCCTGCTGTACGTCACCTCCTTCGAGGTCCACGCGCTGGACGTGGCCACCGGGCGGCGGCAGTTCAAGACCCGCGAGGTGGCGTGGTCGATGGCCGTGGGCAATGGCCGGGTCCACGCCTCCGACGGCCCGAGCCTGTACGCCCTGAACGCCCGCGACGGCTCCGAGATCTGGCGGCTGGCGACGGACGGCTGGGTCTACGCCCTCCGGGCCGACCGCGGCACGGTCGTCACGGGCACCCGGGGCGGCGGCGTCCAGGCGTGGGACGCGGCGACCGGCGAGCGGCTGTGGGAGCTGTCCGGCGCGCAGACCGACTTCGAGACCCCCGAGGCCGGCCCGGTGATCCGGGGCGGCTCGGTCTACGCCTGGGGCGACGGGCGGCTGTACGCGCTGGAGGCGCGCACGGGCGCCGAGCAGTGGTCGTACCCGGTCGGCGACACCTCGGTGACCGGCGGCGTCCCGGTGCGGCTGCTGCCCGCCGACGACGGCGTGGTGTACGTGAGCGCCGGCTCGCGCGTCTTCGCGCTGGACGCGGCCACCGGCGCGGAGCGGTGGCGCTTCGACGCCCCCGCCGCGTTCCTGTGCCCGCCCGCCTTCGCGCCGGGCGCGGCGATCGCGGGCGGCGGCGTCTACCTGGCGGACTACCTGGGCACGGTGTACGCGCTGGACGCGGCCAACGGCCACGACCGCTGGCGGATCGCGACGGAGTCCCGCCAGTCCGCCGAGCCGCTGGTGGTGGCCGACGGCCTGGTCCACCTGGGCAGCGGCGGCGCGCTCTACACGCTGGACGCGGTCAGCGGCACCCCGCGCTGGCGCTTCGCCACGGGCGGCGAGATCACCGGCTCCCCGGTGGTGGCGGACGGCCGGGTCCACTTCGGCTCGGCGGACCACTGCCTGTACACGCTGGACGCCGTCGGGGGACAGCTCCGCTGGAAGCTGGCCACGGAGGGCGAGATCACCGGTTCGCCGGTGGTGGCGGGCGGCGTGGTCTTCGCGTGCAGCCGGGACCGCTGCGTGTACGCGCTGGACGCGGCCAAGGGAACGGGCCAGGCCCGCGCCTGACCCGATTTCCCGGTGAACCGCTCCGCGCGGGAACCCCGTGGGCCGTTCGCCGCGTGAACCCTGGTAGAAAGTCCGGCAGTCAACAGCGGGTGCGTACGCGTGCCGAGCGTCCACCGGGGGAGAACGGATATGAAGCGCTCCGTGAAGCGCCATCTCAGGCTGATAGCCGTCGTCACCGTCGTGACACTGGCCCTGTCCGGTTTCAGTCAGGCCCGAAGCGGCGGCGGCAAGGGCGGCGGCGGCCGGGGGAGCAGCAGCAAGAGCGGAGGCGGCGGCTGCGGCAAGGACAGCTCCGGCAGCCGGTCGAGCTACAGCGGCTACCGGGGCACGACGGCCGGCAGCGGTTCCTCCGGCTCCTCCTCGCGCAAGGACGAGCCGGACGCCGAGATCATCTCGTGCGCCGGGCCGACCAGGGGGACGGTGGTCGAACTCTCCGACGGCGACGCCGGCACCTACACCGTCCGCGTGCACCTGGTGGACGACTTCGGGGACGTCGTCGACACCTCCTCCCAGCGCGTCAGCGTGCGGAGGAACCAGACCAAGCGCGTCGAGGTGAAGCCGCGGGACCCGCGCATGGTGGACGCCGCGGACGACTGCCGTGTCCTCGTGGACGGTTGAACCGGTCCGGGAGCGGCGGGAACCACGACGGGGCCGGGTGCGTGTTCTCAGCGGGTGCCCGGCCCTCCTCTCGGAATGGCATGGGCACGACATGGACTCGGCGCGCTCCGGCGCGCCCTCTCACGGGCTCTTACGGGGGGAATGAAGCGTGAGGCTTCGTCATGTACGGGCGGTGGCCGTCACCGCCGTCGTACTGGTGGCTCTGACGGGTGCCAGGAAGTCGGACGGAGGCGGCTGCTCCGGCGACGACGACAGCGGCAGCGGCGGCTCCTCGTCGTCGTCCTCGTCGGGCGGGAGCGGTGGTGACTCCGGCGGCTCCGGCGGCAGCGGGCTCACCGGCGGTTCGAGCGGTTCGGGCGGCGGCAAGCAGCAGAAGGTCATGCGCGAGATCACCGTCGTGGACTGCGGTGTGGACGAGGCCGGGAAGACGACGGCGCGGCTGCGGATCAGGAACACCGGCCGGATGGACATGGACTACAGCGCCACCGTCGCGTTCAAGGACGCGGCGGGCAGCCCGCGGGGCACCGCCGTCCTGGAGGACTTCGAGGTGCCCGCCGGGGAGGTCCTGACCACCGAGGCCGGGGGCGGCGCGTACACCGGTCCGCCAGACGGCGCCGGGACCCTGCGGTGCGACGTGGTGAAGGCCGCCCGGACCCTGTGATCCGGACGCGACCCGAACGAGCCGGGGGCGGGACCGCGTCAGCGGTCC